>UREC01000007.1:0-69724 GCA_900546755.1 uncultured Collinsella sp.
TTCTCAAAACAAGGCAGGCACCCCGGCCCTCGCCCGTATTACCCCGCTGGGCGAGCCATAGACGCCGCGTACCGATAGGGTAAGGCGGCGGCTTGAAATTGGTGCTATATTCAGCTTGAGTTGTTTAATGCTAGTACGGGAGGCTGATATGGGGCTATTCAAGAAGAAAAACCCGCAGGATGCCTTTGATCCCGATGTGTTTACCATCACGGATACGATTTTGGACCCGCCGCGGTTTACGTTTTTGCCGGCTATCTACCAGGATGCCACGCGTCGCAAGTGGGCTGTGCATCAGCGCGGCGGCGAGCCGAAGATTTTTGACTATGCGGACGTGCTTCAGTGCGAAGTGGCCGAGGCGGGCGATCCGGAGGCCGAGGAAGCGGTCTCAAAACAGGAATTTGCCCAGCGTATTCTGGCAAATCCCGCTAAGGCGGCAAAAATGAACGCTGCCAAGCGTAATATGTGTCTTGGTATGGGCGTTGTTGTGGCGGTTCAGACGGGAAAAGACGAGGTTTCCAAATTAGAGATTCCCGTTATGACCGACGAAGTCAAACGCGATTCAAGTCTATATAAGTCGTATCGGAATGTCGCCGAGAAGATCAAGGCCGAATTTGATGCCATGGGAGGGCTGGCCTAATTTTGGCGGCATACGTGTCTGAATGAGGAGTCTGTGCAATGGCAGGCGAATCTTATGCAATTCCCCCCAAAGATCGTGCTGTTGAGGGAATTCTTTGGTATATCCAGCACCATCAGCTTGCCGGCGGCGATCGCCTGCCGGCCGAGCGCGTGCTGTGCGAAGAGATTGGCGTTTCGCGTACGGCGTTGCGTGCCGGTATCACGCGGCTCATCTCGTGTGGAACGCTCGAGAGCCGTCGCGGATCGGGTACGTATGTGTGTCCTCCCAAGCCGTTGAACATCTTCCAGGAAACGTATAACTTTTCCGATGCTGTACGGACTGCCGGCCTGCACCCCTCTTCTCGTCTGGTTTCCACCGGGACCATCGAGGCGGATGAGGCGCTTGCCGACAAGCTTGGGGTGGCTGTAGGCGCTCCCTTGCTCCGCATGCAGCGCGTTCGACTTATTGAGGGCGAGCCGGCGTCAATCGAGACCGCTCACGTTAACCTGTCCCTGTGCCCATCGCTTCCCGAACACGATTTTGAGTGTGAGAGCCTTTACGATGTCTTGCTCAAAGAAGGTGGCGTGCGTGTTGAGCATGGACGTGAGCATATCTCCATCTCGCGTTTGAACGCCGAAGAGGCCGAGCTGCTCCAGCAAGAAGAGGGAACGCCGGTGTTCTATGAGAGCTCGATCGAATTTGATAAGGACATGCGTTTTGTGGAGCATTGCAAATCGGTGATTTTGCCCACAAAGTTCCGCTTTGCCGATAACGGCGAAGAGAACGGTATGAGGAGCGTGGCAGGTGAACAATGGCTGAAACAGTAGATGCCACCCCGGTTTATATGCGCATTCGACGCCGCATCGAGGAACGTATCGAGCGCAGTATATATCCCACGGGTTCCATGATTCCGTCCGAAAAAGACCTTGCCGAGGAATTTGGTACGACACGCTTGACCATCCGAAGCGCTGTCGATGAGCTGGTTCGGCGCGGGCAGATTCGCCGTGTTCGGGGAAAAGGTGCCTTTGTGGCGCAGAAAGTACCTGCTTTTTTTGAACGCACGGTCGGTTTCCGTGAATCGGTCCGTGCTTCGGGCGGCGAGCCGTCCGTCCGTATTCTCGCGCGTTCCAAGCGTTATGCGGGGCCATATTACGCCGACCTGTTTGGCATCGCCGAGGACGACCTGCTCTATTCCGTTCGACGCCTGAACTGCATAAACGGTAGCCCCGTATCGATTGAGACGGCGCTGATTCCCTGCCTGCTGTTCCCAACCATCGAAGATATTGACGTGTCGGTCTTCAGTTTGTACGAGACCTATGAGATGCTGGGCCGAAAGCCAGTCATGGCACAGGAAAAGCTCGATATCGAAGCGCTGGGCGCACGAGATGCCGGCCTCCTTGGACTGGAACAGGGCGATCTTGTTTTGCTTTTGGAATGCGTGAGCTATGACGCGAGCGGTCAGGCTATCGAGTATGTAAAGTCCTTCAATCGTGGCGATACGGGCGGCTACACCTATACGTACTAGCTGGTATTTTGTGAATAACGGCTGGGAAACTAACCAGTTTTGATCGTTGGGTCAGCTGTATATACAACCTTACAGGGCTCAAAATCGACCGTTCGCCGAAGGGAATAAATTAATCGACAAAGAGGTATCAAAAAGCCGTAACCTGTAATCGTGATTGGTATCAAATACTAATGATTTGTTGCGAGGTGAGACGATGAAGATGCTCGATTACGTTCAACTCGCCCATGTGCGTATGGGAGAGAACCTCGAGCGTTCGTCTGAGCTGGTAGCGCAGCTCGTTGATATTTTCCAGTCCGGTTCTTTTGACGCGCTGCGCATCGTTGCTTCGGGTTCGTCGCGTCATGCCGCCGATTGCGCCCGCGATTACCTGCAAGATGCGCTGCAGATGCAGGTGTCCGTTGTGACGCCCGAGGCCTTCGTCGATTTTGAACACACCTATCCGCAGCATGCGCTCAACATCGCCGTCTCGCAGAGCGGCTATTCGACCAATACGATTGCGGCGCTCGATTACATGCGCGCACACGATATGGCTGCAGTTGCGCTCACGGCGAACGTCGAGGCGCCCATCAAGGAGCACACTGACATCGTTCTTGACTACGGTGTGGGCGTCGAGTCGGTGGATTTTGTGACTCTGGGCGTCGAGGTTCTCGTTGAGTACCTGGTGCTCTTTGGTATTTTCGGCGGTCAGGCGCGCGGAACGATTGACGCCAAGGGCATTGCCCAGCGTCTTGACGACCTGCGCGAGGCTATCCATGCCAATGCCGTGATGTGCAAGACCGCCGAGGCATATGTCCAAGACCGCATGCTCGAGCTTTCTGAGCACATGCCCGCCATGGTCGTCGGCAACGGCCCCAACTACGGTGTTGCCGAGGAGGCGGCCCTCAAGCTGAGCGAGACCATCAAGATTCCTGCCATGCATCACGAAGGCGAGGAGTTCGTCCACGGTCCCGAGATGCAGATTGTTCCGGGCTATCTGGTGTTTATTGTCGACGATCCGCAGGGGTCGGAGCGTCTTGCGAATATCGCCGATGCGCTATCGAACGTTACGACAAAAACGGTGCTGCTCACGGCCCATCCCAAGGGCAAGGCTCACGAGGTTGTGGTGCCTCAGGTGGCTCCGCTGCTCAGCGCAATTCCCAATCTTGTGTTCTTCCAGACGATTGCGGCAATGATCGCCGAGCGTCTGAAGTCATGGGACGTGCACCCGTATCTCGATGCCGTCTCCAAGCAAATGGAGGTCAAGGCAGAGGGCTACGAAGAGTCAGTCAATGCGCTTAAGGCCAAAGCGGCCGAGTGTTACGGAATGTAAGCGGGTTTTGATGCCCGTTGGCATGGGGGATGTGGAAACAACCCCAGAAAGGAGAGACAAATGAAGGAAACCGAGAAGATCGAGATCATGCATTTCGACCAGGAGGGCTATCTCGAGGACGGTAAGGCGCTCTACGAGACCGGCAAGAAGATGACCGCGCTCGCCGACAAGGTCGCCGACGAGGGCTACGACGCCGTGTTCCTGATGGGCGTCGGCGGCACCTGGGACGAGCTCATGCAGCTCGAGTACCTCATGAACAAGTTCGGCGACCGCGACCTCGAGGTCTACCTGATCCACGCCGCCGAGTGGAACGCCATGGGCCACAAGCGCATGACCGAGAAGTCCGTCGTGCTCACCGCCTCCGAGTCCGGCACCACCCCCGAGGTCCTCGAGGCCGTCAAGAAGATGAAGGACATGGGCGTGCGCGTCTACGCCATGACCAAGCCCGAGGGCCCCATCGGCCAGGCTGTGGGTGCCGAGAACTGCGTCGCCATGGCTTCTGACCATGGTTCGGGCGGCTGCGAGAAGGGCTACTACCTCGCCGACTGCTTCGGCCTGCGCCTGCTCAACCGCCGCGGCTGCTTCCCCAAGTTTGATCTGTTTATCGAGCAGACCAAGGACATCTGGAAGGACATGCTCGACATTCGCAAGAGCTTCGAGCCGCGCGCCGAGGAGCTCGCCAAGAAGTACGCCCTGGCCCCCTACACCATGTTCATCGGCTCGGGCGCCCTGTGGGGCGAGACGATCCTGTTCTCGATGTGCATCCTCGAGGAGATGCAGTGGAAGCGCACCCGCTACATCACCTCGGCAGACTTCTTCCACGGCACCCTCGAGCTCGTGGAGCCCGACGTCCCCGTGTTCCTGTTCATGGGCGAGGACGAGAACCGCAAGCTCGACGAGCGCGTCCGCGCCTTCCTGACCCGCGGCGTGACCGGCGACACCGACATCAACATCATCGACACCGCCGAGTTCGCGATCCCCGGCCTTGACGACGAGTTCCGCGTCATCGTCTCCCCGTGGATTTTGACGGTGCTTGTGACCGACCGCCTGGCTCGCTACTACGAGACGGTCACCAAGCACAACCTCAAGTATCGTCGCTACTATCACCAGTTCGACTACTAAAGAAAACGGGTGCGGGAACGTGCCGGGCTATTGAGAGGAACACAGAATGAGACAGTACATCATCGCCAGCCATGCGCACTTCGCTACCGGCATCAAGGAGAGCGTCGAACTGCTCTCGGGCGCTCGCGACAACGTCCACGATCTTTCGATGTTCGTCGATGGCCGCATGGACGTGGCCGAGGAGGCCCAAAAACTGCTGGCAGGCATGTCTGCTGACGATGATGTCGTTGTCTGCACCGACCTCTTTGGCGGCAGCGTCAACAACGAGTTCACCAAGATCGTCCAGACGCGTCCCCGCACGTACCTCGTTACCAACATGAACCTTCCTCTCCTCATCCAGCTGCTGTTCTCTGACGAGTCGGCGCCGGTTGAGGAGACGATTCGCGCCATCGTCGCTGCGGACGATACGCGCGTGAAGTTTGTCAACGATCTTTTGGTCGATGACGACGAGGAAGAAGAGTTCTAATCCGCAGCACCTACTGACACGCCGTAAGACGGCACAAGACCTTTGGGGGGGTCACATTATGATTCAGCTACTTCGCGTTGACCATCGCCTGCTTCATGGCCAGGTCGCAGTTTCCTGGGTTCAGGGCCTTGGCTCCAACTGCATCTTCTGCGTGGGCGATAAGGTCGCTAACGACCCGGTGTGGAAGACGACGCTTAAGATGGGCAAGCCTGCCGGCTGCAAGCTCGTCATCAAAGATATGGAGCATGCAATCGAAGCTATCAACTCGGGCGTGACCGACAAGTACAAGATGATCATCTGTGTCGCCACTATCGCTGAGGCAAAGCAGCTTGTTGAGGGCTGCCCGCAGATCAAGTCGGTCAACCTGGGCAACACCAAGCCCAAGGATGAGAAGCGTCCCGATGCTCGTCAGGTCTCTCGTCAGATCTTCCTGACCGCGGCCGAGGAAGCCGATGTGCGCGAGATGCTGGATCGTGGCGTTGAGGTCGAGATTCGACCCCTGGCCGATGACCCCAAGGTTGACTGCGCCAGCGTGCTCTAGGCGTTCAATTTCGAAGAGTCTGAGCTCTTCGTAGTGTCCTATTAGGAAAGGGGGATATATGCTTACCCAAGCAATCCTCATCGGACTTATCGCCGCATTTGGTAAGTTCGACTTCCAGCTCGGTACGCTCTATGCGTTCCGCCCCATTGTCCTGTGCCCGCTCGTGGGCCTGGTGCTGGGGGACCTGCAGTCCGGCCTCGCGATCGGCGCCAGCTTGGAGCTTCTGTTCATGGGCTCGATCTCCATCGGCGCCTACGTGCCGCCTGATGAGACGATCGGCGGCGTGCTCGCCTGCGCCTTCGCTATCCAGCTGGGCCAGAGCACCGAGGCAGCCATCGCGCTCGCTATGCCCATCGCCACGCTGTGCCTTGCCATCAAGAACATCCTCAACGCCGCCCTGCCGATTCTGGTTGACCGCGCTGATGTCTTCTCCAGCCAGGGCAACCTTAAGGGTGTCTATGCGATGCACTTCCTGATCGGTTTGACCGGTATCATCATGGCGTTCCTGCTGTGCTCGCTGTCGTTCTATCTGGGTGCTGACGCCATCCAGGGCATGCTCGACTTCATCCCGCCCTTTGTCCTTGCTGGCTTTGGCGTGGCCGCCAACATCCTGCCGGCCATGGGCTTCGCCATGCTCGGCCGCCTGGTGCTCACCAAGCAGCTCGTGCCCTTCTACTTCCTGGGCTTCCTGCTGTGCTCCTACGCCAACGTGCCCGTCCTGGGCGTCGCCCTGATCGCCATCATCATCGGCATCGACAAGTTCGACCTGCTCGGCCTGGGCGGAGCCCAGCCCCAGCTCTCCTCGGAAGGGGATGAGGACGATGACTTCTAGTCCCGAGAACAAGATCACGCGCTCCGACCTCGTCAAGAGCGCCGTCAACGTCGGCGCCCTGGGCATGGAGTTCTCCTGGACCTACTACAAGCAGATGAACATCGCCTTCTGCCTGATGGTCGCCAACATGCTCAAGAAGATCTACGCCGGCCGCCCCGACGACTACGCCGAGGCCCTGCACCGCCACTGCGCGTTCTTCAACATCACCGTCCAGTTCGCCCCGTTCGTCGGCGGCATCGCGATGGCCATGGAGGAGAAGGTCGCCCGCGGCGAGATCGAGCCCGAGAGCGTCAACGACGTCAAGGCCGCCCTCATGGGCCCGCTGTCCGGCATCGGCGACTCCATCTTCCTGTCGACGCTGCGCGTGGTCGCCGCCGCGGTGGGCATCAGCCTGTGCCAGGCCGGCAACCCCTTCGGCCCCATCGCCTTCCTGCTCATCTACAACGTCCCCGGCTTCGCGCTGCGCGTCTGGGGCGCCGTCAAGGGCTACGAGCTGGGCGTGGGCTTCCTGGACGAGGCCCAGAGGACCGGCCTCATGCAGAAGATCATGACCTGCGTGGGAATCGTGGGCGTCATGGTCGTGGGCGCCATGTGCAAGGACATGTTCTGGGCCAGCATCCCGGTGGCCATCGGCTCGGGCGACGACGCCCAGACCCTCCAGGACATCCTGGACGGCATCATGCCCGGCATGCTCGGCATGATCGCCTTCTGGCTGTACTACTGGCTGCTGTCCAAGAAGATCAACCCCATGGTGCTGATCGTGGCCACCATGGTCGTGGGCATCATCGGCGCGTTCTTCGGCGTGCTGGCGTAAGGGCCCGGTTGCATAGCTTTTCGTTGCAACCTGGAAAGGGGATGGAGCAGGCCTATGCCCTCCATCCCCTTTTTGTATAGAAGGAGTTCGTATGTTCGCGAAGGATCGCGAAGCAATGCGCCTGACGCCGGCAGAGGTCAGGCTGATTCTTATTGAGTCCCTGCAGTGGTGCGCCAACAACGCGGTCTACTTTTTGGGGCTTATCGGTGCGGCCACATATGATCTGGCTGGTACGGCCTTTTTGGTTGCCGCCATTACGCTCGTGCGCAATCTTACGACGTCGGTGGGCAATATGGTGTCGGGCTCGGTCATCGACCGCTTTGGACCACGCCGAACGTCGTTTGTGACGTGCGTGATTACGGCGGCGCTATCGCTTGGCGTGGGGTTGGCGCCGTTGTCTGTCCCCGGGCTTGTGTTTGCCGCGTGCGTCTTGGGGCTTGCGGGCGGCTTTATCAACACCTGCACGCATGCGTTTCCGGGATACCTGGAGTCGACCACCGAGGGCCGAACCCGCGTGAACGGTCTCATGGTGTTCTACAGCAATATCGCCTATACCGCTGGCCCGCTGCTCGGTGGTGCCATCGTGAGCTGTTTTGCCACGCAATCGGTCTATCTGCTCATGGCGGGCATGATGGGTGTGGCGGCCGTGCTCTCCTTGGGTTGTCACGAGTGTGTTGTTCCCGCAAAAGGGGAGAAGCCGAAGGGCGGTATTCTGGGCGGCATGGCCGAGGGTGCGCGACTTACGTTTCGCGACCACGACCTGCGCCTCATCTTTATCTCGGGCTTTTTGGGATTCTTTGCGTTTGGCGCGTTTGATTCGCTTGAGTCGTTGTTCTACCGTGATGTGCTCAACGTGGATATCGTCTGGCTGGGCTGGCTGTCCTCGGTCGTGGGCCTCACTTCCTCGGTGGGCGCGTTCATCCTGACCAAGCTTTCTGCTCGCCATGTCAACCTACGATTGCTGCTCGGCGCGCTCATGGCCGTGGGCATTGGGTCCATGGTGTACGTGGGCACCGATATGCTGGGGGTCGCGATTGTCGGTCAGGCGATTAACGGTCTGGCCTGGGGGTTCCTGGAGCCGCTGCAGATGATCTTGATTCAGGAGCGCGCCGACATCAAATACCTGGGTCGCATTACCGGCTTTGTGCGCTTTGGCCTGATGAGCGCCGGCGTGGTGCCGCTGCTGGCGGCTCCGTTTTTGGCGGAGGCATTGGGCGTCCAGACGGTACTGTTTGGAGCATCGACCATTATTGCGCTGGTAGGAACGCTGTTCTTTGTCACACAAGGGAGACGCCGGGGGCGTTAGCTATACATCAAATTCTAATTTAATACCACTCACCAGAGAATTTCGACCGTTCACCGAGGATTGGAACAGATTGAAAAGTGGTATTAAAAACACGTTGGGTGTATGTCTATAATTGGTATCGAAAAGAAACGCGATGTATAGATTCGCGTGCAGGACAGAAAGGAAAAGCCATGAAGGAAACCGAGAAGATCGAGATCATGCACTTTAGCCAGGAGGGCTACGTCGAGGACGGCAAGAACGTCTACGAGGCCGGCAAGAAGATGACCGCGCTCGCCGACAAGGTCGCCGACGAGGGCTACGACGCCGTGTTCCTGATGGGCGTCGGCGGCACCTGGGACGAGCTCATGCAGCTCGAGTACCTCATGAACAAGTTCGGCGACCGCGACCTCGAGGTCTACCTGATCCACGCCGCCGAGTGGAACGCCATGGGCCACAAGCGCATGACCGAGAAGTCCGTCGTGCTCACCGCCTCCGAGTCCGGCACCACCCCCGAGGTCCTCGAGGCCGTCAAGAAGATGAAGGACATGGGCGTGCGCGTCTACGCCATGACCAAGCCCGAGGGCCCCATCGGCCAGGCTGTGGGTGCCGAGAACTGCGTCGCCATGGCTTCTGACCATGGTTCGGGCGGCTGCGAGAAGGGCTACTACCTCGCCGACTGCTTCGGCCTGCGCCTGCTCAACCGCCGCGGCTGCTTCCCCAAGTTTGATCTGTTTATCGAGCAGACCAAGGACATCTGGAAGGACATGCTCGACATTCGCAAGAGCTTCGAGCCGCGCGCCGAGGAGCTCGCCAAGAAGTACGCCCTGGCCCCCTACACCATGTTCATCGGCTCGGGCGCCCTGTGGGGCGAGACGATCCTGTTCTCGATGTGCATCCTCGAGGAGATGCAGTGGAAGCGCACCCGCTACATCACCTCGGCAGACTTCTTCCACGGCACCCTCGAGCTCGTGGAGCCCGACGTCCCCGTGTTCCTGTTCATGGGCGAGGACGAGAACCGCAAGCTCGACGAGCGCGTCCGCGCCTTCCTGACCCGCGGCGTGACCGGCGACACCGACATCAACATCATCGACACCGCCGAGTTCGCGATCCCCGGCCTTGACGACGAGTTCCGCGTCATCGTCTCCCCGTGGATTTTGACGGTGCTTGTGACCGACCGCCTGGCTCGCTACTACGAGACGGTCACCAAGCACAACCTCAAGTATCGTCGCTACTATCACCAGTTCGACTACTAAAGAAAACGGGTGCGGGAACGTGCCGGGCTATTGAGAGGAACACAGAATGAGACAGTACATCATCGCCAGCCATGCGCACTTCGCTACCGGCATCAAGGAGAGCGTCGAACTGCTCTCGGGCGCTCGCGACAACGTCCACGATCTTTCGATGTTCGTCGATGGCCGCATGGACGTGGCCGAGGAGGCCCAAAAACTGCTGGCAGGCATGTCTGCTGACGATGATGTCGTTGTCTGCACCGACCTCTTTGGCGGCAGCGTCAACAACGAGTTCACCAAGATCGTCCAGACGCGTCCCAACACGCACCTGGTGACCAATATGAACCTGCCGCTCCTTATTCAGCTGCTGTTCGTGTCCGAATCCACCCCGATCGATGAGGCCATTCGCCAGATCGTCGAGGCGGACGACACCAAGGTCAAGTACGTCAACGACCTGCTGGGGCAGGCCGAACTCGATGAGTTTTAATCGCTAGGGAGCACATCATGATTCAGATGATTCGCGTGGACTATCGACTGCTGCACGGCCAGGTTGCCGTTAGCTGGACTTCGGCTCTGGGTGCCGACTGCATCCTGTTGGTAAGCGACACGGTCCTCAATGACAAGCTGCGTCTGCAGGCCCTGTCCCTTGCAAAACCGGAGGGCTGCAAGGTTGTCGTCAAAAACACCGAGGATGCCGTCAAGGCGCTCCAGAGCGGTGTGACCGATAAGTACAAGCTCTTCGTGGTTTGCGAGACGATCCAGCAGGCCGGTGCCGTCGCCAAGGCGATGGGCGTCAAGAAGATCAACCTCGGCAATGTTGCCTTTAGCGAGGATGCCCGCCAGGTCTCGACGAGCGTGTTCCTTACGCCCGAAAACGAGGCATACGTCAAAGAGCTGCTCGGCGAGGGCTACGAGCTGTTCATTCAGATGATTCCGGCAGATGCGAAGACTGACGCCGCGAAGGTCATCGGTTAGGGGCCATCATGGTTATCAAGACAATCCTGATTTTCCTTATTGCCCTTTTGGGCTATTCCGAGTGGCTGACCGGTACGAGCTACCTCCAGCGCCCGATTGTGCTCGGACCTCTGGTTGGCCTTGTCATGGGCGACATGGTGACCGGCACGATCATGGGCGCCACGATGGAGCTTGCCATGGTCGGCGCCATCTCGGTCGGTGCGTATAACCCGCCCGATACGATTTCCGGAACCATCCTGGGTGTGTCGCTTGCCATGCAGGCCGGCGCGGACGCTTCGGCGGCCCTGACCCTGGGCATTCCCATCGCAACGATCGTCCTGGCGCTCGATACGGCCCTGGGCCAGCCGGTGATGCTGCTGCTGGTGCACCGTATCGACAAAAACGTCGAGGACGGGGACACCAAGGCCATCACGCGCAACATGCTCATCGCCGGTTACGCGCAGAGCTGGTGCGGCCTGCTGATTATTCCCCTGGCATTCTTCTTTGGCGCCGATGCTGTTGCCAGCCTGCTCAACATCATCCCCGATTTCGTTCAGACCGGCATGGATGTCGCCGCCGCCTTCTTGCCCGCACTCGGCTTTGCGATGCTGGCGCAGATGATTATGAACAAAACGGTGGCTCCGTTCTTCTTCGCTGGCTTCTTCCTCGTCGCCTACTTTGGCATTAGCACGACGGGCGTGGCGATCTTTGCCGCGATCATCGTCGTCGCGATGACGGTTTTGGGTGATAAGAAAAAAGCGGAGCAGCCCGCAGTGGCAACCGAGGATCCTGCGATTGGGAGTGGGTTCGATGAGTTTTAAGTTTGAGTCTTCTTACGACGGGTTGATTACCCGCGCAGACCTTAAGAAGCTGTTCTGGCGCTCGATTCCCTATGAGCATTCCTGGAACTACGAGCGTATGGGCCATATCGGCTTTATGTGGGCCCTTATGCCGATTCTTCGCAAGCTGTATCCGCAGGATGCGGACTTTAAGGCCGCCCTTAAGCGCCATATGGAGCTCTATAACGTCACGCCGTACATCTCGACGCTCCCCATGTCCATCGCCGCTGCAATGGAAGAGGTCAACGCTACTGACGATAGCTTTGACACGAGCGCGATCTCAAATGTCAAGCTTGCTTTGATGGGGCCGCTGTCCGGCGTGGGCGATGCCTTCTACTGGGGCACGCTGCGAATTTTGGCAACGGGTGTCGGCACGTCGCTGGCGCTACAGGGCTCTATTCTTGGCCCGATTTTGTTCCTGCTCGTGTTCAATGTCCCTCACTACATCATCCGTTACCTGCTGACGTTTGTGGGGTATCGCTTTGGCTCGGACATGATCAGCAAGGTCCAGGAATCGGGCATTATGGACACGATCGTCAAGATGGCCTCTATCATGGGCGCCATGGTGATCGGCGCTATGACCATGGAGATGGTCACCGTGGACATTCCGCTCATGGTCGGTGCGGGCGATGGTGCTCAGACGCTGGCCGAGCTGCTCAACGGAATCTTCCCGGGCTTTGTCACGATGGGGCTGTTTGGAATCGTCTATCTCATGCTCAAGAAGAAGATGAATCCGCTGGTCATCATGCTCGTGATCCTACTCGTGAGTATCGCCGGCGCGTTCTTTGGAGTGCTTGGTGTTCAGTAGGGCATCCGTCATAATTAAAACAATGTAAGAGGGGGCGTCGCGCACATTTGTGCTGCGGCGCCCTTTTGCCGAAAGGTGGACAAGATGGAGTATCCGCAGCTTGCCGTCATGAATATCAGCCATCGTTATTTTGACCTTGAGGAATTCTTTTCTTCGGCAGCGGCCTCGGGCTACACGTGTTGCGAGCTTTGGACCGGGGCGATGCATCTGTATGTCGATTGCCATGGATACGATTCGCTCGAGCAGGTGCGGGAGCTGTCGCAGCGGTATGGGGTTCGGATTGTGGGGCTTTGTCCCGAACAGAACAACCCCAAGCCGTGGAATATCGCGGCGCGTGGGAATGAGGCGCGTGCCCGCACGCTCGCGTACTTTAAGAACGTTGTGGATATCGCGGCGGAACTTGGAGCCGAGCAGGTCATGGTCTCGAGCGGCTGGGCATTTTTGAACGAGCCGATCGAGGACGCGTGGGGTCGCAGCGCCTCGATGCTGCGTGCGATTGCCGAGCATGCGGGAGAGCGCGGCGTGCGACTGGTGCTCGAGGCCCTACAGCCGGTTGAGTCGATGATCGTGAACTCGGCGGTCGACACGAAGCGCATGATCGAGGCAGTTGATCATCCGGCACTTAAGGCGTGTCTGGATTTGGGCGCTATGGCGGTGGCAGGGGATACCATCGACGATTATTTCGATCTGCTTGGCGATGATGTCGCCCACGTGCATTTTGTCGATGTTGCGGCAGATGGCACGACGCATCTTGCCTGGGGTGACGGCGACCGCGATATGCGCGCCGACCTGGATAGGCTGGTGGCGCGCGGCTATCGCGGAGTTGTTTCGGCCGAGACCTATGACGGGCGCTATTTCGCCGACCCCGCAGCTGCCGATGCGCAGGTAATGGCAGAGTATCGTCGTGCGATTGGCGCCTAGGCGGGTTTGGGTTGCGGCGATCTGCCCTATGTTTCCAAATGAATACGGTGTGAGCGGCTGCGACGGATTTTCCCCGCAAGCACTCTAGTATGCTAAAGTACCCAGAAGACCGGCGGAGCTCTGCCGGTCTTCTGTTCTATATGAAACACAGCATGAGGAGGCTCACCAGATGACGGCCACACCGTGGGGATTCCGGGACATATTGCCCGAGGAGGCTCAGGCGCGCGAGGAGATTGCGCTGACGGTGAAGGGCTGCTTTAGGGAGCATCATTACCTGCCGGTCGAGACGCCGCTGCTCGAGGACAAGGGTTCGCTCGAGGAAGGCGGCCGCATCGCGGACACGCCGTTCAAGCTTTTTGATGACGACGGTCGCCTGCTGGTGGTCCGTCCCGACAACACATTACCGATCGTGCGTCTGGTCTCGACCCGCATGCGCGCGGCCGACCTGCCCCTGCGCCTGCGCTATGAGGCGCCGGTGGTTCGTGAGTACCAGCGCAATGCCGGTGGCTCGCGTCAGTTTACGCAGCTGGGCTTTGAGCTTATCGGTGCGGGCGATACCGCGGGCGATGTCGAGATTGTCTCGCTCGTGGCCGAGGCCGTGCGCGAGCTGGCGCTGCCCGATGCGTGCATTATCGCAGGTAGCGTGCGTCCGTTTAAGGAGCTGCTCGCGGCGTGCGAGGATCGCGAGCTGGCCGCCGAGGCCTTGCGCTGCGTGCACGCCAACGACTTTGTGGGCCTCGATGCCCGCGTGGCGGCAAGCGCCGAGTCCGATGCCGTCAAGGCCGCCATTAGCGAGTTGCCGCGTCTGCACGGCGGTGCCGAGGTACTCGACCGCGTGGACGCGCTGCTAGAGGCCGCCGGTATCGTCGCGCCGCTGACGCGCGAGCTGCGTGCCCTGGTCGAGGGCCTGGCACCCGAGGACGCCCAGGTGCTGTCGTTCGACTTCTCCATCATGAACTCTTTCGATTACTACACGGGCCTGGTCTTTAAGGCCTATGCCGGCGGCCTACCCGATCCGGTCGGCTCGGGCGGACGCTATGACTCCATCTTTACCGGCGCATTTGGCGACGGCATCGAGGTGCCGGCGGCGGGCTTCGCCTTTTCGCTCGAGCGCCTGGAGGCCGCGCGCACCTCGGCCGAGGACGCCGCTTCCGATGGCGATCACGCCGTGGGTCGTGGCGTCGAGGGTCCGCTTCGCATCGCCGTGCCCAAGGGCTCGCTCAAGGCCGACACGCTCGACGTGCTCGAGGCCGCGGGCTTGGATGTCTCGGAGCTGCGCGACCCCGGCCGTCACCTGATCGTGCGCGGCCGCGACACGCGTGCCGGCGAGGGCGCGGTCGGCGATATCGAGTTTGTCATTGTGCGTCCCAGCGATGCGCCCGCCTTTGTGGGCTGTGGCGGTGCCGACTGCGGCATCTGCGGTTGGGACTCGCTTATCGAGGCAGACCTCAACCTGCTGCAGCTGGTCGATCTGGGCTACGGCCTGTGCACTTTCATTGAGGCGGAGCCCGCGTGGCGCGCCGGCCAGGCCGAGCGCAACTATGCCCGTCGCGGGTCGCTTCGCGTGGCCACCAAGTATCCGCGCATCGCGAGCGCCTGGTATGCCGAGCGCGGTGTGAACGCCGATATCGTCTCGCTGCACGGTAACATTGAGCTGGGTCCCATCGTCGGCATGACCGATCGCATCGTGGATATTACCGCCACGGGCGCCACGCTGCGCGATAACGACCTCGTTATTACTGGTCGCATTATGGACTGCACGGCCCGCTTCTTTGTCAATCCGGGTGCCGCACGTCTGGATCCGCGCGTACGCAATCTGGCAGATCGCTTGGCGGCAGCCGTGAAGGACAAGCATTTTGAGCCCGTTGCGGGCTCGGCACAATAGCGCGAGCACGCACGGGCGCCCCAACGTCCGGGCGGCGGGCCGACTGGCGCCGCCGCCCGGTCTCTCGTTTTTCGAACACAACCTCGACCGATAGGGGATACCGAAATGAAGACCATCAAGCTTGCTCCCGGTGAGCGCCTCGTTACCAACCAGCTCAACCGTAAGGGCGTGCTGCCGCAAAACATCGTCGACGCCGCCCGCGATATCGTGGCCAACGTGCGTGCCAACGGCGATGCCGCGGTGCGCGATTACTGCCAGCGTTTTGACGGTGTTGAGCTGCAGAGCTTCCGTCTGCCGCAGGAGCAGATCGATGCCGCGCTCGAAGGCCTCGATCCGGCCTTTGTCGCCGCGCTCGAAAAGGCTGCGCGCCAGATTCGCGAGTTCCACCAGCGCGAGGTCGAGCAGAGCTGGTTTACCACGCGCCCGGACGGCACGATGCTCGGCGTTAAGGTGACCCCGCTTGCTGCGGCCGGCATCTACGTGCCGGGCGGTCGCGCGCAGTACCCTTCCACCGTGCTTATGAACGCCATTCCCGCCAAGGTCGCCGGCGTTGAGCGCGTGGTCATGGTGACCCCGCCGCAAAAAGATGGTCTGATTAGCCCCTATACGCTCGCGGCGGCCAAGCTCGGCGGCGTGGACGAAATCTATATGGTGGGCGGCGCCCAGGCCGTGGCCGCGCTGGCGTACGGTACCGAGACCATTCCGCGTGTCGACAAGATTACCGGCCCGGGTAACGCCTTTGTCGCCGCTGCCAAGCAGATTGTCTCGGGTGATGTGGGTATCGATATGGTCGCCGGTCCCTCCGAGGTCTGCGTGCTGGCCGACGCCACGGCCAAGCCCATGGTGGTCGCGGCCGACCTTATGGCGCAGGCCGAGCACGATCCGCTGGCTGCCTGCTACCTGGTGACCTGCGACGAGCAGTTTGCGCGCGAGGTCGAGGCGGGTATCGACATCCTGGTGGCGCAGTCCCCGCGCGCCGAGATCACGCGCGCCTCGCTCGATAACGAGGGCACCATCGTGGTCGCCGCCGACATGGCTGCCGCCGTCGAGGCCGTGAACACCGTGGCGCCCGAGCACCTGGAACTGCACTGCAAGGATGCGATGGGCCTGCTCGGTGGTATCCGCAACGCCGGCGCCATCTTTGTGGGCGCCTGGAGCTCCGAGCCGCTCGGCGATTACGTCGCCGGCCCCAACCACACGCTGCCGACCGGCGGCACGGCTCTGTTCTCCAACCCGCTTTCGGTCGAGGAATTCGTCAAGCGCTCGAGCGTCATTTGCTATACGCCCGAGGGCCTGCTCTCCGATGCTCCTGCCACGCAGCGCCTCGCCGAGGCCGAGGGCCTGTGGGCGCACGCGCTTTCCGCCGCCCTGCGTCGCCGTGTGCTGGAGCAGGGCGAGGATGCCGTGAGCGCCGAGTCGCTGGCTGCGGCCGACCTGACCAAGGTTGCCTGGCCGGGCGACGCCGTGGCGACGGTTGCCGAGGGCGTGGACCTGGCGGCTGCAGGCGCGGATGGCGCCGGTGCGGCCGGCGGGGAGGCCTAATATGGCCGAGCTGACGCCCCGCATGAAGGAGCTTGTCCAGCCTTACCTGGCCGGTATTGAGCCCTACGATCCCAACTTTACGCCCACGCGCATCAACCTTTCGGCCAACGAGAACACCTATCCCGTGCCGGCCGGCGTGCGCGAGGCGGTCGATACGGCCCTGGCTGCCACACCCCTCAACCGCTATCCCGATCCCATGTCGAACGACCTGCGCGACGAGCTTGCCGCTTGGCATGGTGTGGCGCGCGAGAATGTCTGCGTGGGCAACGGCGGCGACGAGTTGCTCTATAACTACCTACTGGCGTTTGGCGGCGCGGGACGGACCCTGCTCAACTGCCCGCCGTGCTTTAGCGAGTACGCGTTCTTTGCGTCGCTCTGTCAGACCGAGGTGCGCGACGTGTGGCGCGATCCGGCGACCTTTGAGCTCGACCAGGCTGCTGTGCTTGCGGCGGCACCCGAGTGCAACCTGGCCATCGTGACCTCGCCCAACAACCCCACGGGTGATGTTGCTCCGCTCGACTTTGTCGCGGCCCTGTGCGATGCGTGTCCCGGCATGGTCATGGTCGACGAGGCCTACGTTGAGTTTGCCGATGAGTCGTTTGGCGCGGCCACCACGGCGCAGGGACTTATCGCCGAGCATCCCAACCTGGTGATTCTGCACACGCTGTCCAAGGCGTTTGGCGCCGCCGGTACGCGTCTGGGTTACGTGATCGCGGCGCCGGAAGTCATCGAGGTGTTCGCGGCGATTCGCCAGGTCTACTCGGTCAACGTGCTGAGCCAGGCGGCGGCACTTGCCTGCGTGCGTGCCCGTGATGCCTACGCGCCCGTGGTGGCGCAGGTTGCATCCGAGCGCGATCGCGAGCTGTGCGCCCTGCGCGCGATGGCTGCCGAGGGTCTGCCCGTGGAGGCGTGGCCGAGCGCGGCCAACTTTGTGCTCGTGCGCACACCGCACGCCACGCGCGTGCGCGAGCGTCTGCGCGATGAGTATTCGATTTTGGTGCGCGATTTTAGCTATGCGCCGGGGCTCGCGGACTGTCTGCGCATCACTGTGGGTACCCCGCGGGAAAACGATGAGGTGCTGGCTGCGTTTGCCGCGCTGGTGAAGGAGGAGATGTAGATGGGCCGTTATGCCGAGGTAACCCGCAAGACGGGCGAGACCGACATTGTCGTAAAGCTCGACTTGGATGGAGCCGGTACGTGTAATATCTCGACCGGCGTGCCGTTTTTCGACCACATGCTCAACGCTTTTGGCCGCCATGGCCTGTTCGATCTGACGGTGCACGCAGTGGGCGACGTCGAGGTCGATGCGCATCACACCGTCGAGGACACGGGCATCGTGCTGGGCGAGGCATTTTGCCAGGCGCTGGGCGACAAGGCGGGCATTACGCGCTTTGCCGATGCGGCGATCGCCATGGACGAGACGCTCGTGATGGCCGCCGTGGACATCTCGGGTCGCGGGCAGGCCTACTGCGAGCTGCCCGTGCCGACTGAGCGCGTGGGCAGTTTCGATACCGAGCTGACCGTAGAGTTCTTCTACGCCTTTGCGCGCGACGCCAAGCTCACGCTGCATGTGCGCGAGCTGGCGGGCGGCAACTCACATCACATTATCGAGGCCGCCTTTAAGGCCGTGGGCCGCACGATGCGCCGCGCCTGCGAACTCGATCCCCGCGTGCAGGGTATCCCCAGCACCAAGGGCTCGCTGTAACCGTCACAAGGGTAAAACCACCACGAAGATGCCTGTCCTCTTTGTGGTGGTTTTGGATGATGAGAAGTGGAGGGGTCGCGTGGGCGAACCGAAGATCGTGGTGGTCGACTACCACAAGGGCAACTTGTCGAGCGTCGTGCGCGGGCTTGCGCGCGCCGGTGCTGCCGCCTGCACGTCGGACGATCCGGAGCAGATCCGCAACGCCGACGGCCTGGTCATCCCGGGCGTGGGTGCGTTCTATGACGCGATCGCCTTTATGCGTCAGAGCGGCGAGGAGGTGGCCGTGCTCGATGCCGTTGCCGCCGGAACTCCGCTGCTCGGCATCTGCCTGGGCCTTCAGCTGTTTTTTGAGCGCGGCAACGAGGGCGTGCCTGCGAACGAGGACGCGGACGCGGACGACGATGCCTCCGAGCAGGCCGGTGGTCCCTGGGTCGATGGCCTGGGCATCATGCGTGGCTCGTGCACGCACCTGGAGTCGAGCCGTCTGAAGGTCCCGCACGTGGGCTGGGACCAGGTGCGCATGACGCCCGCCGGTGCGGCCGATCCGTTGCTTGCCGGTTTTGCCGAGGGCGCCAACATGTATTTCACTCACAGCTACGCGGTGGCCGACGACGTCGATGCCGCCGATGTGTTGGCGCGCACGCACTATACACGGAGCTTCCCGTGCATCGTGCGCCACGGCAACGTGTGGGGCTGCCAGTTCCATCCCGAGAAATCCTCTGCGCTGGGTCAGCGCATCCTTAAGAACTTCGTGAGCATCGTCGAGGGGGCCGGCCGATGATTCTGTTTCCCGCAATCGATTTGATCGGCGGCAAGGTCGTGCGCCTGGAGCGCGGCGACCGGAGCCGCTGTAAGGTGTATTCTGACGACCCCGTGGCCGTTGCCCGCTCCTTTGCCGAGCAGGGCGCGAGCTGGGTGCACGTCGTCGACCTGTCCGCTGCCTTTGGCGAGGACGAGGACGCGTGCGCTGCCAACTTGGCAGCGATTAAGGCCATCTGCGGCGTCGACGGTCTGTCCGCGGACGTGGGCGGCGGCGTTCGTTCGCTCGCGCGCATCGACGAGCTGGCCGGCTACGGCGCGCGTCGCATCGCGCTAGGCACGGTGCTCGTGACCGAGCCGGGATTTGCCGAGGTGGCGGCGCAAGGCTTTGGCGAGTTACTGGTGGCAGACATTGCCGCCCGTGACGGCCAGGTCAAGGTGAATGGTTGGCGCGACGGCGCGGGTGTGGCGCTCGACGACGCCGTGGCGCAGCTCACCGAGCTGGGCTTTAAGCATCTGGTGTATACCGATATCGCGCGCGACGGCATGCAGACGGGCATCGACGTCGCAGCATATCGCCATGTGGCGCAGGTCGCGGGCTTTCCCGTCGTGGCTTCGGGCGGCATCTCGACGCTCGACGATATCCGCGCACTGGCCGCGGCGGGCGAGGATGCCATCGAGGGCGCCATTACCGGCCGTGCGCTCTACGAGGGCAATTTTACGCTGGCCCAGGCGCTGGCCGCCGCCCGAGGGGAGGCGTAGCCCATGCTTACCAAACGCGTGATTCCCTGCTTGGACGTCAAGGGCGGCCGCGTGGTCAAGGGCGTCAACTTTGTGAGCCTGCGCGATGCGGGCGACCCGGTGGAGCTGGCCCGCGCCTACGACCGCGAGGGTGCGGACGAGGTCGTTTTTTTGGACATTACCGCGACGAGCGACAACCGCGCGACGACCATCGAGATGGCGGCGCACGCGGCCGAGGAGCTCGCTATTCCCTATACCGTGGGCGGCGGTTTCCGCGACTTGGCGGGCATGCGGACTATGGTTGCCGCCGGCGCCGACAAGGTGTCGCTTAACTCTGCCGCCGTGCGCGATCCGTCGTTGATCAGCCAGGCCGCCGCGGCGCTTGGCAGCCAGGCCGTGGTTGTGGCGATTGATGCCAAGCGTGTGGGCCTGCCCGGCGCATCCGGTGCCGACAAGTGGGAGGTCTTTACGGCGGGCGGTCGCAACGCCACGGGTATCGATGCGGTGGCGTGGGCCGAGGAAGCGGCTCGTCGCGGCGCCGGTGAGATCTTGCTCACCAGCATGGATCGCGACGGCACCAAGGCTGGCTTCGACCTGGCATTCACCCGCGCCGTGGCGCGCGCGGTGCCGATCCCGGTGATCGCAAGCGGCGGCGTGGGCACGCTCGAGCATTTTGCCGAGGGCGTGATCGAGGGCGAGGCCGATGCCGTGCTGGCGGCCAGCGTCTTTCACTTTGGAACTTTCAGCATTCGCCAGGTGAAGGAGTATATGGCCAGCCAAGGCATCCCTGTGAGGCTGGACTTCTAGTGCTGCGGCTTGCCCAGGCACCGCATCTTGCCGCTCAAACCGTCGCTCGCGTACCAAAGTACGCGTCGCTCCTCTTTCGCGGCAACCTGCGGCACCTGGACAACCCTCGCCGACCTGTGGGATTTCGTTTGTTACTTGGGAGAAATGATGACTGAGGTAATAAATGCTACCGAGCTTAAATACGACGCCCGCGGGCTGATTCCTTGCGTGGTTCAGCAGCATGACACCGGTGAGGTGCTTATGGTTGCTTGGATGAACGAGGAATCGGTGGGGCTGACGCTCAAGACCGGGACCACGTGGTTTTGGAGTCGCAGCCGTCAGGAGCTCTGGAACAAGGGCGCGACGAGTGGCAACATGCAGGAGGTCAAGGAGCTCTGGGCCGACTGCGATAGCGATACGCTGCTGGTCAAGGTGGACTCACCGGGCCCGGCCTGCCATACCGGCAACCGTACCTGCTTCTTTAAGCGCGTGGAAGGGGGAGTGCGATGAAAGTCGTGACGCCGTTCGAGGTCGCCGAATGCAACACCGAGCTCCTCCGCGCGGGCGTGCCATGCCGCGTGCACCTGACTGATGCCTGCGGGGCGCAGTCGCTTTGGCTCGAGGCCGAGAAGGAAAGGCTCGATGAGGCCCATGCCGTCATCGTCGAGTTCTTTGAGAAAAAGGGCGCAAAGCCTCGGTTCGATGAGACCGGTACCTACTTTACGCTGCAGTAACGAGAGGAAATAACCATGGGAGTCAGAACAGCTAACGTGCAGCCGGGAAATATCGGCGAGACGCTGACGGGTCTGGCCGAGGTGATTCACGGTCGTCGCGATGCGTCGCCACAGGAGAGCTACACCGCCCGTCTGCTGACCGACGTCGAGGACGAGCTGCTCAAGAAGCTTGCCGAGGAGGCGAGCGAGGTGATCATGGCCTGCAAGGATAACGACCACGATCACATTCGCTACGAGGCCGGCGACCTGATCTACCACCTGCTCGTGACGCTCGAGCGCTACGGCATCACCCTCGACGAACTGGCCGGCGAACTCAACGCCCGCCGCCACTAGTCATTGGGGACGTTCTTAAACGACTAGTTAGGCGAGGGGCGTGGATTCCCATTCGCCGGTGGGGTGGGGGATATCGAAGGCCCGGTAGCCGCAGTCGTAGGCGTGGGCCTGGGCCTCGCGGATGTTCCAGCAGATGTCGCAGGCGCGGTGCGCGTCCGAGCCAAAGGTGATGGGCACCTCGGCATGGGCGAAGCGGCGCAACAGCCCGGTCGCGGGGTAGTAATCGTCGAGCCCCTTGCGCGGTGCGGCGGTCGAGACCTCAACGCGGCGACCCGTATCGTGGGCGCATTCGGCCATCTGCTCCCAAAACGGCGCGGGGTCAAAGTCGGGTGCAAAGCCGTCCTTCGAAAAGCGCATGACCAGGTCGGGATGGGCCATCGCGTCAAAGTTGAGTGAGCTTTCGCAAGCACGGCACCAGTCGTCGACGTAGCACTCCCACACGCCGCGCACGCCTAAGTTTTCCCAAACATGCAAGTTGGTATCGTCGTCGATCCAACCGCAAAGGGAATCGGGTGTATCGGGGCGCGCGACGTCCTCTGTCCCTGCCGTGCCCGCGGCGCCTGCCGCAATATCGTCCGGGTTGCCAATCCAGTGCACGCTGCCCAGACGTACGACGGCGCCCTGGGACCAGTGCTCTACCAAGGGCTCGCAGCCCTCGTACCAATCGCATTCAAAACCGTAGATAAAGGTGAGCTCCGGCGCAATCTGCGCGGCGAGTTTGCGGGCGTCCTCAAAGGCCAAACGATGTGCCGGCAAGTCGCCCTCGACGACCTGCACCTCGCAGTTAGCATCCATACTGGCGGGCAGGGTAAGGTGGTCGGTCGAGACCATGACGCGGCAGCCGGCGGCAGCAGCGGCACGGACGTTGTCCTCGAACGAGGCGTGCCCGTCCGAGAACGAGGTATGAGTATGGCAATCGACCAGCGGGCAGGCGGGCATGGTGACTCCTTTGCGTCAAGCGAATCCGCTTCATTGTAATGGCGCAGCTCTCAACACGCCGGGCACGCCGGGGGTCGAAATCGATTGGAAAGGCTGCGCGGCGCGCGGTGCGGCCTCGCTCTAAAATGTGTATGTCAGCCTCCAAAAGCTGCAAAAAATGACATGTTTGGAGGCTGACGTACACGTTTGAGACGAGGGCGAGGGGCGGGGCGGCGCGTGTCGACGCCGGCGACTATTTGCTTCGTGCCGCCACGCGTTTGGCCTGCACCGTTACCATCGCGTGTCTCACGGCGGTGATGGGGCGATAGCGGATCATACGCGGTCCCGACCAGCGCATGACCTCGCGGATCTTCTCGCGCATGGCAGGCCGGTAACAATGCGAAGGACAGGCCGAGCAAAATGTCTTGGTGCCCATGTGCGGGCAGTGCTCAATGCGCGCGATGGCGTATTTCTGCAGCTCGGCGCATTCGGGGCAGAGCGTAATGGTCCGAAGGCCGAGCTTCACGCGCACGGGCTCATCGTCGCCAGCCTGTTCGACCGCATGCCCGCCGCCATGATGCCCGCGGCACCACAGTGCAATCATCTGCGACACCATCTGGGCCTCGCGTGCACGTTTGCGCGCCAGCTCCGGCGTGTCGGCGGTGCGCGCCATTAGCTCAGCCTCCCGTGCTCGACCGAAAGCGAGCAATCGGCAAACGCGCAGGTGCTGGCTCGGTGGCTTACGAGCACGATGGTCTTGCCGCGGCGCTTGAGCTCGTCGACGGCCTGCATCACGGCTGCTTCGTTGAGGGCGTCGAGCGCGCTGGTGGGCTCGTCGAGCAAGATGAAAGGCGCGTCGTTGAGGAAGATGCGCGCAAGGCCGATGCGCTGGCGCTCGCCGCCCGAAAGCGAGTCGCCCAGCTCGGCAACGGGCGTGTCGAGACCCTGCGGCAGGCGGTCGATGAGGGCGGTAAGCGAAGCGGAGCGGCAAGCGTCGAGCAGCTCGGCATCGGTGGCGCTGGCGTGCGCAACCAGCAGATTCTCGCGTACGGTGCCGCAGAACAGATGTGTGTCCTGGGTCATATAGGCCTCGTGGCTGCGTAGGCTCGCCGTGTTGATGTGGCGGGCATCGACGCCGCTCACCGTGATGGTGCCAGCTGCGGGGTCCCAAAAACGCATGAGCAGCTTAAGCAGCGTCGACTTGCCCGAGCCCGAGCGCCCCATGATGCAGGTCATGGTACCGGGCGCGAAGGTGCAGGTCACGTCGTCGAGGATGAGACTCGCAGCGGTGTCGTTCGCGATCTGCTCCGTGGCGCCCGCACCGCCCGCGTCCACGCCGCCCGCATAACTAAAGCTCACATGCTCGGCTGCGGCGCCGGCAAACTCAACGTCCTGTCCGTCGGCGACCTCGGCGCACTGGGGCTGCTCGTCGAGCAAATCGAGCACGCGTGCGCCCGAGGCGAGCGTCTCCTGCAGTGAGGCACCCAGGCGGCTCACGGCCATCACCGAGCCAAACGACGACACAAAGGTAAAGACGGCGACAAACGCTGCGGCAAAGTCAATCGTTCCCGCAGCCACCAGCTGCAGCGCACGCCCGAGCATCACCAGATTAGCCACAAGAATAAGCGCATCGGCTACGGCCTCGCTGACCGCCTGGCGGCGCTTGAGGCGCGCGTCCACGGCGCCGACTTGCTCGGTCAGCTTGCCCAGGGCACGGCTGCGATCGGTGCCACCGGCAAACTGGATGGTCTCGCCCGCGCCGCGCAGACTGTCGAGTACAAAGGCGCCCAGCTTACCGGCGCCCTCGCGGCTCTGGCGGCCGGTGGTGCTGCATGCCTTGGCCGAGGTCAGGGGCAGCAGCACGCCCAGGACCGCGTAGGCCACGAGCGCGATGCCCGCGAGCTCGGGGCTCACAGCCAGCAAAAAGCCCTCAAACACAACGGTGCAGACCAGAGCTATGGCAATGGGCGAGATGGTGTGCGCGTAGAAGACCTCGAGCAGCTCGATATCCGAGGTGACCAGGCTCACGAGCTCGCCCTTGCCGCGGCCCTCGAGCTTGGCGGGGGCGAGCTGGCGCAGGGCGCCAAACACCAGGTCGCGAATGTGTGCGAGCAGACGGAATGCGATGTAATGGTTGCAGAGCTGCTCGCCGTAGTGGAGCGGCCCGCGCGCGATGCCGCAGGCGGCACAGGCCGCGCATGTGACGATAAGACCAAGCCCCAAGGCGTTGCGGCCCAGCGCGGCCATAAGGCCAAGGGCGCCAAAGGCCGGCACGAACGCGGCGGTGAGCATGCCAATGCTGCCCAGCGCGACGGCTAGCACAAGCCAGCCGGCAAGCGGTCGGACGAGCCCCATCATGCGCCACATGATGGACGGCGCCGAGCGACGGGCGCGGCCGGAGTCAGGCACCGCGGCAGCGGAAGACGAGCCGGCACCGTTGAGGCCATCGGTACGGGCGGTGCTGCCGTCAACAGCCTCAACCGCGCCGGCATCCTCGGCATCACCCTCCGCATACGCATATGCCGAGAGCTGCTCCTGGCTGTTCCACATGCGCGCATAGGCGCCCGCGGTTGCCAAGAGCTCGCCGTGAGTCCCGCGCTCGGCAATGCGACCGCGCTCCAGCACCAGAATCTGATCGGCGTCCACGATTGTCGACAGGCGATGCGCCACCACGATTACGGTGTGCTCGCCGGCGAGCGATGCAATGACCTCGCCGATTGCGGCTTCGCTTGTGGCATCGACGTTGCTCGTCGCCTCGTCAAACACATAGATCGGCGAGTCGTGCAGCAGGGCGCGTGCCATGCACACGCGCTGGCGCTGGCCACCCGAAAGGTTGGTGCCGCCCTCGTTAATCACCATGTCGAGCCCGCCGTTGGCCTGCACAAAGGCCGCCACGCGCGTGCGGCCGAGCGCGCGCAAAAGCTCGGCGTCGGTGGCGTTGGGCTGGGCGAGCAGCAGGTTGTCGCGCAGGGTGCCGGCAAACAGGTAGCCGTTGGTGGGCACCAGCGTGACGGCGCGCATGAGTGAGGCGGCCGTGGCATCGCGCAGCTCGACGCCGCCAATGCGAACGCTGCCACGGTAGGCACCCTTGCGGCCCGCGATAATCCCCGCGAGCGTGGACTTGCCGCCGCCGCTTTCGCCCACGAGTGCCACGAGCGAGCCGTGCGCAATGGTCGCGCTGGCGCTGTCCAGCACCGTGCGGTTGCCGTATGCATAGCTCACGCCCGCGAGCTCGATATCGCCGCGACCGTCAAGCTCAACATCGCCGCGCTCGGGCTCGGGCGTATCCAAAATGCCAAACATGCGGCGCGAGGCGGCCATGCCGTTCATGGCCGTGTGGAACAGCGATCCCAGGCGGCGCATGGGCAAAAAGAACTCCTGCGACAGAAAGACGATGAGGAAGGCCGCCTCAAAGCCAATCTTGCCCGTGGCGAGCTGCAGCGCGGCTACGATAATGCCGAGCGCGGCGCCCATATAGACGACCAGGTCCATAACGCAAATGGAGCGCAGCTGCATCACCAGCAGGCGCATGGTCGCTGTGCGGAAACGCTCGGACTCGGCGTTGATGCGCTCGTGCCAGCTGCGATCGGCCTGGTAGACCTTAAGGGTGGTGAGACCCTGCACGGCCTCCAGGAACATGCCGCCCAGATCGACATAGCTGCCCCAGTACTCGGCACCGATCTTTTTGGCGTTGCGCATGACCATCATGATGGAGACGGGGATGACCGGAACGCAGGCGAGCAGCAGCGCGGCAGGAAGACCCGCCTGGCCCACGAGCAGTACAAACAGCGTGATGGGTGCCAAGCCGGCAAAGAAGAGCTGCGGCAGGTAGCCGCCAAAGTACACCTGGAGTTGCGTGGCGCCCTCGACGCTGGTCTGGACGGCCTCGGCGGTGGGGACGGTCTCGGTGTAGGAGGGGCCGAGTGCGGTGAGCTTGTCGTAGACGAGCGAGCGCACGCGGCGGACGGCCTCGAACGCGGCCCTGTCGCCGGCGCGTTGGGCCAGGTAGATGGAGGCGGCGCGCGCGATGATGGCGGCGGCGAGCGGCGAGGCCGCCTGTGCGAGGGCATCGACGGCGAGCGCGGCGGAAAGGCCGTCCGTGACGATGCCGCCCAAGATGCGCGCAAGCACCCACATCACCGTGATGTTTGCCATGAGCGCGATCCACTTAAACAGGACGCTTGCCATAATGTAGGGCGTTGCCTGCGGAACCAGGGAGAAGAGCCGCTTCTCGAACATGAAACCTCCTATGCCGTAACGGTGCCGGTCGGGGTCCTCGGCAGCCGCTTAGTTAGCCAAATGCAACTAGAGTAGCATCGTGCAGCCTGTAAGTATGCCGAGGGTAATTTTTTGGCCGATGAACTGCGTAGAAAGTTCAAAATTGTTGAGTGTAGTGAACTTTGTGGTGGACGGAGTGCGAGCGCAATTCTGATCGTGCGCGGCCCCGCTCCAAAACATGTACATCAGCCTCCAAAAGCTGCAAAAAATGACATGTTTGGAGGCTGGCGTACATGTTTGGATAGGGGCGAGGGCGGCGACGGACGAAAGTCACGCCTGTGCCACGTCCGATGTGCTAGCGTTTGGGTGAATAAAACGAGCCCGTGCGGAAAGGATCCGGACCGTATGCAACGTGGAAGTACATCTCCGCTGTCTCGCGAGACCGATGCACCCGAAACTATCGTCAAGCTGGAGTGCGACATCGACGATGCGTCGCCCGAGGTGCTCGCCTATGCCGCGGACCGCCTGCGCGAGGCGGGCGCCCGCGAGGTGCACTGGTTGCCTCTCTACTGCAAAAAAGGCCGCCCCGGTTGGCAGCTGCAGGTAATCTGCGCCCGCGAGGACATTGACCGTCTGCAGACGATTATCTTTTTGGAAACCACCACGAACGGCATCCGGCGCCAGGTGATGGAACGCGTCTGCCTGCCGCGTCGTTTTGAGCAGGTCGCGACGCCTTGGGGCGAAGTGGCCGTCAAGGTGGCCACCCTGCCCGACGGCAGTGAGCGTGCGGCGCCCGAGTACGAGGACTGCGCCCGTCTTGCCCGCGAGCATAACGTGCCGCTCCAGCGCGTGATGCAGACGGCACAAGCCTCGTCACTGCGATTTGAATAGCGCGGCCGGCGACATCTCGCGCCCGGCCACATCAGCCCCACCCGAAAGGACCACCATGAAATACCTCATCGCTTCCGACATTCACGGCTCGGCATACTGGACCGAGCGTCTGGTCGCCGCAATCGAATCCGAGCAGCCCGACCGCATCGTGCTGCTGGGCGACCTGCTCTACCACGGCCCGCGCAACGACCTGCCGCGCGACTACGCCCCCAAGCGCGTGATTCCGCTGCTCAACGCCCTGGCCGACCGCATCATCGCCGTCCGCGGCAACTGCGACGCCGAGGTCGACCAGATGGTGCTCGACTTTCCCGTCATGGCGGACTACGCCACGCTGTTCGATGAGGCCGGCCGTGAACTGTTCCTGACGCACGGCCACGTCTTTGGCGCCGGCATGCACAACAGCGTCGACCACGTGCCCGCGCTGCCCGAGGGCTCCGCGCTCGTCTACGGCCACACGCATATCAAGGTTAACGAGGCAAGCGAGGCACGCCCGGGCCTATGGCTCTTCAACCCCGGCAGCGTGAGCATCCCCAAGGACGGCACGCACAGCTACGGCATCTACGAGGGCGGCGCGTTCCGTCACGTGATCCTGGAGGAGAAATAATCATGGCGCAGCACATGGCTCGGCAAAATGCCGAGGGCTCGCGCGATCTGTCCACGCTGGTCGACGTGTCGGCCGAGCTGCAGCATTTGGTGCAGACTATCTGGCGTCTGCGTCAGCCCGATGGCTGCCCGTGGGACCGCGAGCAGACGCACCGCAGCATTGGCAAGAACATGATCGAGGAAGCCTACGAGGCGCTCGATTGCATCGAGGCGGACGACGTGGCGCATCTGCGCGAGGAGCTGGGCGACGTGCTCATGCAGGTGGTACTGCATGCGCAGATTGCGGCGGACGCCGGCGAGTTTACACTTGCCGATGTGGCACGCGATATCGACGCCAAGCTCATCCGTCGTCATCCGCACGTGTTTGGCGATGCGGACGCCGAGAGCTCCGATGAGGTGCTCAAGATCTGGGACGAGGTTAAGCTTGCCGAGAAGGCTGCAAAGGACAAGGCCGTGGCAGCGGGCGAGGCTGCGCCCGAGGGCCTGCTCGACGGCGTGCCCACGCATCTGCCGGCGCTGATGCAGGCTCAGAAGGTGTCGCGCAAGGCGGCTGCCGTGGGCTTTGAGTGGGAGACAGTCCAGGACGTGTGGGACGAGGTCGCCGAGGAGCGCGCCGAGTTTGAGGCCGAGACTCCCGGCTCGCCCGAGCGCGAGATGGAGTTTGGCGACCTGCTCTTTGCTCTGGTCAACGTTGCGCGCAAGGAGGGAATCGACGCCGAGAGCGCCCTGCGTGCCAGCACGGCAAAGTTCCGCCGCCGCTGGGCCGCGATGGAGCAGATGGCGGCCGACGCCCACGTGGATCTGGCCGAGCTTTCGACCCACGGCCTCAATGACCTCTGGGATGCCGCAAAGGCAGAGGAGTAAGACTGCGGGGGCGACGGGACGGACTTTCTCATCGCCCCCATTATTTTTCAAAAAGATTGTATCCCTTGGCTAACTTAGGGCATAATGCAAAAAGTGCGATAAGGCTAACTTATGAACCTGCGCGCCACTGTAGCGTGCAAGCCGTGTCGCCAAGCATTCAACCCGTTTCCAAGTGAGAGGGAGACAACATGAGCGATATTTTGGATGTCTACGGTCGCGAGGTGCTCGACAGCCGCGGCAACCCCACCGTCGAGGTCGAGGTCGTGCTCGAGGACGGCAGCTTCGGCCGCGCGATGGTGCCTTCGGGCGCTTCGACCGGCGCCTTTGAGGCCTGCGAGCTGCGCGATGGCGACAAGGGTCGCTACCTGGGCAAAGGCGTCTCGCAGGCCGTCGAGCACGTCAATAACGAGTGCGCTAACGCCGTCGTGGGCCTCGACGCCTTCGACCAGCGCGCCGTCGATGCCGCGCTGATTGCCGCGGACGGTACCCCCAACAAGACCAATCTCGGCGCCAACGCCATTCTGGGCGTGTCGCTGGCAGTTGCCCGCGCCGCTGCCGAGTCGGCGGGTCTTTCGCTGTACCAGTACCTGGGTGGCGTCAACGCCCACCTGCTGCCCACGCCCATGATGAACATTCTCAACGGCGGCGTGCATGCCGACAATAACGTCGACTTCCAGGAGTTCATGATCATGCCGGTGGGCGCCCCGAGCTTTGCCGAGGGCCTGCGTTGGTGCGCCGAGGTCTACCACACCCTCAAGGGCGTGCTGCACGAGGCCGGCCTGGGCGGCGGCGTGGGCGACGAGGGCGGCTTTGCGCCCAACCTCAAGACCAATGCTGAGCCGTTCGAGTACATTACCAAGGCCGTCGAGAAGGCTGGCTTTAAGCCCGGCGTCGACTTCATGTACGCCATGGACCCGGCCTCGACCGAGTTTTACAACGCCGAGACCGGCATGTACGAGCTCAAGGGCGAGGGTGTTGAGTACACGAGTGCCCAGATGGTCGATTACTGGGAGAAGCTCGTCGACACCTATCCCATCATCTCCATCGAGGACGGCATGGCCGAGGAGGACTGGGACGGTTGGGTTGAGCTTACCCGCCGCATTGGCAACAAGGTGCAGCTGGTGGGCGACGACCTGTTCGTCACCAACACCGAGCGCCTCAAGAAGGGCATCGAGCTGGGTGCCGCCAACGCGATCCTGGTCAAGGTCAATCAGATCGGCACGCTCACCGAGTCGCTCGAGGCCATCGAGACCGCCAAGGAGGCCGGTTACGCCTGCATCGTGAGTCACCGCTCCGGCGAGACCGAGGATTCCACGATCGCCGACCTGGTCGTGGGCGTCAATGCCGGCCAGATCAAGTCGGGCGCCCCGTGCCGCAGCGACCGTATCGCCAAGTACAATCAGCTCATCCGCATCGAGGACGAGCTCGAGGGCAGCGCGCGCTACGCCGGTAAGACCGCGTTCTACAACATTCGCTAAACGGACGAATTTGGCGAGGGGGAGGCTGACTCGGTTCCGTCCCGCCTTGACTGGATGCTGCAAAGCGCCATGGGCGCTGGGCCATACGGCTCAGCGCCTTTTTTATGTCGAGCAAAGGCTGGCGAAGGCGGTGCAGGCGCTCGTGCTATAACTAAAGGACTTAGCGCAAACAAACCTCAACCGCACAAGGCGCACATGGATCAGATTTACGACAACAGGTACTATTCCGCCGGTTCGCGCGAGCCGTCGCCTCGCCGTGCGCGCACGGTGCAGCTCGGTGGGTCTGCTTATGCCGGCGCCGACCGCTCCACGCAGCGCCCGGCAAGTACCTCGCGCCCCAATGCTCAATCAAATACCTTGGCAGATGGACCGGTGCGCCCGCCACGTTCGTCGCATGCATCGCGTCCCTCGACTCAGGCACACGACAAATCGAGCAGGCCTTCGAGCCGTCTTTCGGGCTCGGACTTTATGCGCTACGCCAACGACAATGCGGTGGTCAAGGCAATCTATGACTTTACGCATGGCTCTCTGCGTCCGCTGTTTATCGGTATCGTGGTGGCTCTGGCGCTCGTGAGCCTGTATTTCCCCGTGCGCGACCTGTACGTGGCAAAGCGTTCGAGCGATATCTTGGCCAAGCAGGTCGAGATTCGCCAGCAATACAATGATGAGCTGCAAAAAAGCGTCGACAAGCTGCTCTCGGAGGAGGGTATCAAGGACGCGGCGTCCGAGGACCTGGGCCTGGTGATGCCCGGCGAGAAGAAGATTGACGTGCTAGGCTTGGACGACGATTCGGACTCGTCGTCGAGCAAAAAGTCCTCAAACGCCAAGAAGGCCAGCGAAGTGGCCAAGGAAATCGAAGAAGTCGGCAAGGACGCGCCGTGGTACATCCAGGCGCTCGACATGCTGTTTGGGTTTAACGGCGTCGAGGGTCAGACGGTCGTGTCCAACGGCAAATAGCGCCCGGAGGGGAGCCCGCAATGACAAATTGCAAACGCTATAAGGTGGCCGCGATCGACCTGGGAACGGTGTCGTCGCGACTGGTGTTGGCCCAGGTCGAGGGCGGAGCGATTGTGGAATCGTCCAAGCATACCGAGATTACCGACCTGGGCGAGGGCGTGGACGCGACGGGGCGCTTCTGCGAGGCGGCTGTCGAGCGTGTGCTCGCTGCGTGCCGCATGTTTGTGGACGAGGCCCGTGCCTTTGGGGCCGTGTGCGTCTGCACCACGTGCACGAGTGCCGCGCGCGATGCGTCCAATGCCGCGCTGCTGCTGGACGGCCTGCGCGAGTTGGGGCTCAAACCACAGGTGATTCCGGGCGAGGTCGAGGCGCGCCTGACGTTTTTTGGCGTGGCGCACGACTTTGCCGGCGAGCGCATCATCGTCGCGGATTCGGGCGGCGGGTCCACGGAACTCGCGACGGGCGTATACGCTCCGGAGCGCGGCGTCTTTGCGCTGGAGGGAACGCGCTCGCTGGACATCGGTTGCCGTCGCGTGACGGAGCGCTTTTTCTCTGCGTTGCCGCCCGCGGATGGCGAGCTTGCTGCCGCTGCCGCGTGGGCAGGCGAGCAGTTCGCCGCCTATTTTGAGGGCCTGCCTGTCGACTTTGAGCGCGCCGAACGCTTAGTCGCGGTGGGCGGCACGGTGACTACGCTGGTGGCTCTGGTCCACGAGCTGGAACCGTACGATTCGAGCTTTGTGCACCTGCGCGAGCTTTCGATGGAGCAGATTTCTGCCGCTATCGAGCGCATGTCCACGCTGGACGTGGAGAGCATTGCCGCGTTGCCAGGCGTGCAGCCCAAGCGCGCGGGCGTGATTCTGGCCGGCGCCGTGGTGATTCGCGAACTCATGCGCGCCGGTGGCTACGATGCGCTCACCGTAAGCGAGAACAGCCTCCTCGCCGGCATGGCCGCCGCCATCAACGAGGTTCTCGACGGCGCGACTCCCACCATCGCCTGGACCCCGAGCCTGAGCGCCCTTTAACCATCCCCTCATAAGTTGCGGTGAAATGCGGACTAAAATCGCCCTTTCGGGCCCCAACCAGTCCCTATTCCACCGCAACTCAACAGCCGGCACCTAGGGACGTTTTTTCTGCCGGCACCTGGGGACAGTCCTTGCTGAGCGCCTCCGCAGCCTTTATGCCAGTTTGTCGATTTGCCCAATTTCCCAAAGCGGAATATTGACGAGCGTGTCCTCGTCTCTATATGCCGCCAGAGAGCTCCTCACGCAACGCTCGAGTTTGAATTTTTCGCAGGCTATTTTCAGACTCTTCGCTTTAAGGTTCTCTGCCGCCTTGACCTCAAGCGGAAGCACGGTTCCCGCATGGTCGATGGCAAAGTCGGTTTCGGCATTGCCAGAGGTAGAGGACCAATACACGGGAGTTTTGTCTTGGAGCAAAAGCTCCTGCGCGACGTATTGTTCGGTCAGCGAACCTTTGAACTCGGTAAAAACAGCGGATCCGTTAAGAACGATGGCCGGAGAGAGACCGGAGAGCGCTCCGAGGATGCCGGTGTCGATGCAGAACAGTTTGAAGCCCGAGAGGTCTTCGTAGCTCGAGAGCGGTGCCTTTAGAGCGGAAACACGTGGCACCTTATGAACGATTCCGTAGTCCGTGAGCCACTGGAGGCTTTCCTCAAAATCGCGTGCGCGCGCTCCAGGGCGAAGGGCGCCATAGACAAACTTCTTGTTCTCCTTGGCAAGCTGGCCGGGAAGGGATTTCCAAACCAACCTCATGCGCTCGACGATGCGGGCGGGTGCATGTTTGCCAAAATCGGATTCGTAAGCCTCGATGATTTGCTGCTGAAGCCTTCGGGCTTCAATGAAGTCGCGTGTCTCGGCGAAAGCGGAGACAACTTCGGGCATACCACCGACAACAAGGTATTCCTTGAGCAAGTGCACGAGCTTTTCGGTGACGTTTGCTAGAAGGTTCATGTCTGCGGCAAGGATGGCGTCGGCGAGCGGGTTGCCGTCGACGGCGCGAACGAACTCGGCAAACCCCATGGGACGCATGGTGAGCTGGTCGATTTTGCCGACGGGAAATGACTCGTTTTCGCGTCGGAGCGCGAGGCCCATATAGGAACCGGCTGCTACGATGTGGTATTCGGGTGCAAGCTCGTTGAAGTACTTGAGCGAGGTGATCCCGCGTGGCGCCTCTTGGATCTCGTCGAAGATGATGAGCGTGTCTGTCGGCGTTACGGTTTGGCCACGTAGGAGCTCTATCTGGGAGATGATGCGCTTGGGGTCGAGGTCCCCATCGAACAGCGAGCGTGTGCTCGGCTCGAGCATAAAGTCAAAACGAATGACGCTTCGATACTGCTGGCTTGCGAATTCGTTAAGAAGCCAAGTCTTTCCTGTCTGGCGGGCTCCCTTAAGCAAGAGAGGTTTGCGATTCGCCCTTGATTTCCAAGCGATAAGTTCACTCATAAGCTGTCGTTGCATATTGCCTCCCAACCCTCTCGGCTAGTATAAGACCATTTGGGCGTTTCCATCGGAAAATGTGCGAGACAACCACGTTTTTCCATCGGAAAATGTGCGAGACAACCACGTTTTTCCATCGAAAAATGTGGGAGTGCCAATCTGAGTTGCGGTGAAAAAGTTCTTAAATGAGCTGGTAACCAGTCAAAACAGGAACTATTCCACCGCAACTTATCATCCGTGTCGGCATCCACAAGAAACGAGCCCGCGTCTCCGGGGGACACGGGCTCGTAAACAATGCGTGGTAGGGGCGGTGGGACGTCTGCGAATTTGCGCAGCAAATACGCACCGGCCTCGGTCGCCTGCCGGCGCCCTCGCCGGCTCGCTACAAACGCTCCGCGTTTGCTTAACGCTCGCCCCCTCGCGGGTTCGAGCCCCACCGGCGTGCAAAAGAAACGGGCCCGCATCCCTGGGAGATACGGGCCCGTAAAAGCCAATGGTAGGGGCGGTGGGACTCGAACCCACAATCCTTGCGGCGAGAGATTTTAAGTCTCCTGCGTATGCCAATTCCGCCACGCCCCCGTGAGACTAGAAGTCTAGCACAAGCCGCCCGTTACGCGTTGACAGCCATCGAGTGCTGGCCCGACTTTTCCAAGTACTCGGCAAACTTGGCCTCGTCGCCCTTGTTCTTGTACTGCAGGGCCAGCAGGTATTCCAGGCGGCAGCTCTTGACCTTGTCGTCACCGGCCTCTTCGAGCATGCGCTCCAGCTCGGGAATGTCGTTGTGGCGCTTGAGGATCATCGTGTCGTACATCAGCTGGCATTCGTGTGCGACTGCCTCGGCCTGACCGCCCTCAAAGCCCTTGATCTCGTGCAGCAACTCCTTGGACTTTTTGCGGTCCTCCTGGCCAACGTAGTAGTTAAAGGCTTTGATCACCAGGTCGACGCGCTGCATCTTGGGCAGGTTGAGTCCCAGCAGCAGGTCGAACATCTCGTTGGCGTGTTCGTGGTCCTCGCGCAACAGATAGGAGTTCAGGCGCAGGTAGTCGCGGTTGTAGCGCGGGTACAGCATGCTGGTGAGTTTGCCGTCGAGCAAACGATCGAACTCGTCCCACTGTTTGGCAGCCATCAACTGCTGCAGGCGCTTAAACGTGGTGCGTTTTTTGATGCTAAAGAACACCGACACGGCGATACAGATGATAACGACGGCGGTCCAGAGTGTGCGGGAATCGGGCATATTAGGGTCCTTAGTCGCTCATAAAGCGAGCGGTATGACAACACGTACTGGATGTATTATACGCAGCGCGCAAGCAAACTGGCATAAAAGCTCATCGAGGCCGAGTGCCATCGCTCGCTGCGGTACACTTACCTAAAGTAAACCATGAAGGGAGACATTACCTATGAAGAAAATCGTTTTGGCTTGCGGTGCTGGCGCTGCTACTTCCACGCTCGTTGCCCAGAAGGTCGCCACCCTGCTCGACGCCAACGGTTACGCCGACAAGTATGAGATCGTGCAGTGCGCCATCTCCGAGGCCAAGGACGCTTGCGACGAGGGCGCCGACCTGCTGATCGCCACCACCGTTGCCCCCGAGGGCCTCACCTGCCCGTACGTGAGCGGCGTGCCCTTCATGACCGGCATGAACCGCGTTGCCGCCGAGAAGGCCGTTCTTGACGTCATGGCTCAGTAGGCGCTGCCTGCATGAGTGAGCAGAACGCCAATCCGGTAGAGCTCTTTGGTATGCGCGTTGCCCATGTGGGCATTAACGCCGCCGACCCGGCAGACGCCTTGGAGATCGCGGAGCTGTTCTCGACGATGATGGGCCTGCCCGTTATTGAGACCCCGGTTTCGTACTTTAACGATTCGCTGATCGAGGTCATGAAGCAGAATGGTCGTGGCACCAAGGGCCACATTGGCTTTGCCGTCAACGACATCGATGCGGCCGAGAAGTGGTTTGCCGAGCGCGGACTCGAGGTCAACGAGGAGTCGCGCGTGCTGCTGCCCGACGGCGGCACCAAGCTCGTGTACTTTAAGCGCGAGTTCGCCGGCTTCGCCGTGCACCTGTGCCGCGAGTAGCGCACAGGCTGCTATAGCTAGCAAAAAGGGATAGGGCCGCATGGCCTTATCCCTTTTTTATGCCGAGGGGCTTTCTACCGCGGCAGGCGAATCGTAAAGCGGCTGCCGACCCCTTCGACCGAAGTCACACCGATGACGCCGCCGTGGCTGTCGACGATCCACTTGGCAATGGCGAGCCCCAGACCCGAGCCCTGCGCGCCGGCATCGCGCGCGTTGTCGGCGCGATAGAACCGTTCAAACGCGTGAGCTGCGGATTCTTGGTTCATGCCGATACCCTCGTCCTCAACACTTATGTCGATCGTGCCCATGCCCGCATCGGGCGTTATGCCAAATGTGATGGTCGTTCCCGCATCCGAGTACTTGGCGGCGTTTTGCACGATCACGCGCAGAGCCTGCTTCACGAGCGCCACGTCAACGGGTGCGTCGCAGCGCGGGTCGCTGGCAAGTGCAGCGTCAAAGGCCGGCCGATACGTGTGCGCGGCATCGATCATCTGCGATTCCTCGCATACCTCGCCGACCAGCGCGGCCAGGTTAGTATTCGCGCGCCGCAGGACCGTGCGCCCGGCATCGCCGCGCGCCAAAAACAGCAGCTGCTCCACGAGCTCTTGCATGTGCTCGCTTTCGGCCTTGAGCGAGGCAATGGACTCTGCTAGCACGTCCGGGTCGTCTTTGCCCCAGCGGTCGAGCATATTCACGTAGCCCTGAATCACCGCGATGGGCGTGCGCAGTTCGTGGCTCGCATCGTTGACAAAGCGCATCTGCTGCAGCTTGGCCTCTTGCATCTGAAGCAGTAGGCGGTTGAGTGCAACCTCGATGCTTGCCAGGTCGGCGTCGCCGGTGGTGACGCTTGGTGAGTCGACGCTCGCGCGTTCGATGGCCTGCTCCAGTGTTTCCATCTTGCCGCCGGAGAGCTGCATGCGGCCGAGCTCGTCCACGCGCAGGGCCAGGTCGTTGAGCGGTGCCATGGTGCGGCGCACGCGGCGGGCGCCGCCGAGCATGTTGAGCACGCCGACGACCTGCCAGCTCGCAACGACAAGATAGAGAGGCCACAGTGCGACGAGGTCCTGCGCGAGGGGGAAGGTCTTGGTGGTGCGCGCAAGCTCGACGGTGTAGGTGAGCGTGGCCGGGTCCCAGCCGCGCACGGGCGTCAACGACATGCCGTGAACGGTGGCGCTGGGGATCCAACCTGCAGTAAACGCGCCGTCGGGCAGTGTCTGGTTGTAGCCATAGACGAGAATCGCCGCCGCAACAGCCAGCAGCAACAGATCGAGCCAGACGTAGCTCATCAGGCGGCGCCACATGTAGCTCCAGTTGATGGCGCGGGCGATGGAGGTGACGCGCTTGGCCTCGGCGTTACGCACGGCAGACATAGCCCACCCCGCGCACGGTCTGGATGATGCGGGCGCCGCCGGCGTCCTCGATCTTGGCGCGCAGGTGCGCGATGTGCACGTCGACGTTGTTGGTGTCGCCTACGTAGTCGTAGCCCAGCGCCTCGTGCGCGATGCGCTCGCGCGTGAGCACGGTCTCGGCATGCGCCATAAGCAGGGCGAGGACATCGAACTCGCGGGCCGTGAGCGCGATGGGCGAGCCGCCGACCGTGACTTCGCGGCGGTCGGGGTCGAGCGCAACCGAGCCCACGGCGAGCGCAGCGGGGGAGGGCGCGGCGGAAGCCTGGGTCGAGTCGCCGACCGGGGGCATCGCAGCGGCTCCGGCGCCCGCGCCGCCTGCCGTGCCCGCCCCAGTACCGGCGCCGCCAACGCCCGAAGCCGCTCGCACGGCTTCCGAGCGCTTCAGTGCCACGCGGATCCGTGCGAACAGCTCCTCAATCGCAAACGGCTTGGTCAGGTAATCGTCGGCGCCGGCATCGAGCCCGGCCACCTTGTCCATCACGGCATCGCGCGCGGTGACCATGATTACCGGCACATCCTTGTGCTTGCGGACGCGCCGCAGCACCTCCATGCCGTTGAGCTGCGGCAACAGCACGTCGAGCAGAATCAGATCGTAGTCGCGCTCCAGCGCCAGGTCCACGGCAGTGCGGCCATCGGCGGCGTGTTCCACCTGGTAGCCCTCGTGCTCCAGCTCGAGCGTCACAAAGCGGGCGATTTTCTCCTCGTCCTCTACGATCAAGATCCGTGCCATGCGTGCCCCCGTCTGCGATTACTTGTCGTCGTTGAGATTTTGCTTGATGTCGTCTGCGGCGTTGGCAGCGCTATCCATAAGGTTGTTGATGCTGCCGGGCACGTCGCCGTCGCTGTCGATGCGGTAGCGCATGCCAAAGAACAGGCCAATCAGCATCAGCCATATCGTGGCGCCCCAGGCAAACAGCGCGACGATGGGGATCAGGATGGGGATGTTGAGGATGATCGCATCGCGGCGCGTGGCGATAAACTTGGTGTCCAGACTCAGGCGGAAGAGCTTTTTGAGGTACTCCCACACGCTGTCCATCTTCTTGGAGAAGTCGGTCTTTTCGCTCGACTTTTCGTAGGCTGCCTGCGCGGCGACCATCTCGGCAGAGGGCTCATCGACTGGCGCGGACTCGGTGGCGGCATGCGCCGACGTGGTCTGGGTCTTGCCCTGCGACTCGAGCCAAATGATGGCATCCAGGACGTTGCCGTCGGCGGCATCGAGTGCTGCCTTGGCATCGGTGTAGCTCACGTTGCACTTGGTGCGGATGGTTTCAACTTTTTCGAGGTCGTCCATGACCTGTCCTTTCGTTCGATGGGCGCGACGCCGGGCGGTCTGCCCGGGCGCGAGCGTTGCGTTCGGCGGCCTGCGTTGCGCGGCGCCACCCCGCCCTTGGTCGAACTCTATAGTGCAGGTTATAGATTAAGCGATTCTTGAGCCAAGATTAATGTTGGATGAGTTTTTGGGTGGCAGTGGGAAAAGTATTAGACCTCGATAGCGGGAGATGGGGTGCCGATGACAAGCCGGCGGCAGAAATGGGATAAGCAAGGCGAACGGATCATATGGATCAAAATCGCGTTGCAAAAGTATGAGTTTCACATATGGATGTTATTGGGTGCGTGGGCCGCTGCACGGCAGCCATGGAAGGACCTTAATATTACTTAGGCATGCGGCATTTGACGCCAGTCCCAATTGAAAGGCCAAGGGTAAATGGCTCCATGGGCAAGTGATTCTGTTTGCTAATGACCGAAAGGGCCAATCCATCATGTTGATTAAGGTTTCTGTTTGCTTGCATGGTTCGCTAACTGCTAAAAGGTTGGCCGATTGACTGTTTATGGCATCGTTAGTCGTCGGTGTTTTATAACATTAATTTAAAATAGCTGCAGTGGCTGAATGAATATAGACAAAGGACTATCAATGGAGTGCAACTGGATTTACTTCCCATTAAACGGTCGTCCGCCGCAGTCGTTAATGGACGTTGTAAAAGCTGTAAATAAAAATATTGAGCAGATTCGTTCTGATAAGAACAGTGAGCACAGCGATAACGTACTCCGAATTTTGGAGTTCGATTTGAAACAATTTGGTTTCGATGTTGAGGCGGGGAAAAAGAAAAACGAGAAACTATCGATGCCAGTGTTGTATGGGGAGAAAGGCTTAATTGATAAAGCTTTTGAGGTCGATGCCGTCCATAGGGACACTAACACGATAGTGGAGATTGAGGCCGGGCGCGCTGTCGCGAACAACCAGTTTCTGAAGGATTTTTTTGAAGCGTGCATGATACAGGATGCAGCATATCTTTGTGTAGTCGTTCGTAATGTGTACAAGAGTGGTAACAACTCAAGCAGAGACTACGAAAGGGTCGTAACTTTTTTCAAAACATTGTATGCAAGCGGGCGCATGCCTGTTCCGTTAAAAGGCATTATGGTTATCGGGTACTAACTGCAGTGGTTCTTTCGGTTTTGGAATAGTTCCGCGTGTAACTATTTGTGTGTCGGGCACATGGTGACTTGGGCAGCGGCTCGGACTCAGCGGATGCGAACAGCATATATGCGGCAAGGTTTTCAAATTGTTTTAGAGGAAAACCTCTGCTGCTCAGTCAGCATTCGGCACCCTTCCCAACGCACGTATGATTAGCTTTTGAGATCGCTTCTGCTCTCTAATGGCGGCCGCAAGAGCCCTTCGACGTTCGATTTTGGCTTGCAGCTCATCAACCTTTGTAGCGGGTACATAGTCACTTTTGACCTTGTCGCCGACTCGATAGTTGAGATAGCAGTATTCGTGGCCCTTTATGTTTCGCATGCGGATGCTGCCCTTTGGAAGGAGACTGATTTCCTGCTCCATGAGGCCCAAGAGGCGGCTCGAGCGTGCATATTCCTCTTCTAGGACATCTTCTAAGACGGACATGGAGCCTCCTTTCCGAGTAGTTACCCTACATTCTATCAAATCCATTAAATTGTAGGGTAACTCAAGCATGTCCGCACGACATGTGACACTTAACCTGCCGCCTTGCTCTGTCGTGGCGGTGTGAATCAAAGCAACGACCCTCTAAGGAGTTCGATATCGATGAGTGATAACACCAAGCATCTCGCAAAGAAGTGCGTTAAGGACGCAGGACCGTGCCTTGCGCTGTGCGTAGCCGGCGCAGCGGTCGCGCTGCTGGCTGTTCTGGGGCCGTTCGACGTGCTCCGAAGTGCCAGCTCTCTGCACATTTGCATGGCCCTTGCCGGTGCCATGATGACCGGCGGTGTGCTAGATCTGATTTTTTGGGTGCTCGACCCGTTTGGATGGAAGAACGAGGGGTAAGCCCTAAGGAACGGAAGGGCTGGAACGGTTTGCTTGGCGATCGTGCAGAATGCGGGCTAGCGACTTACAGGGAAGTGGTGATCCGATGACGGTCTATGTGACAGGCGATATTCACGGCGGCCTCGACATGCAAAAGCTGCGCGATTGGGATCTTGGGGATAGCCTGACGAGCGACGACTATCTGATTATCGCCGGCGACTTTGGCTTTCCGTGGGATTTCTCTGCCGAGGAATGTGCCGACATCGCTTGGCTGGAGTCGCGCCCCTATACCGTGCTGTTCGTCGACGGCAACCACGAGCGTTTCGATCACTGGGCGGAGCGCCCCATGGAGTTGTGGCACGGTGGGCTGACGCAGCGCCTGTCGGATACCTCTCCCATACGACGCCTGACGCGCGGCGAGGTTTTTGAGCTCGACGGCTCAACGGTCTTTACCATGGGCGGCGCCACGAGCGTGGACAAGGAATACCGCATTCCGTATTCCAGCTGGTGGCCGCAGGAACTGCCGGACGAGCGCAACTTTGAGGAGGCACGGACAAAGCTCGACAGCGTGGGCTGGAAGGTCGACTACGTGATCACCCACACCTGCTCTACGCGCATGCTTTCGCCCACGCTCTATCCGGTGCCCGGCTGGAATTGCCCCGCCGTTGATCGGCTTACGGCGTTTTTCGATGAGCTGGAAGATCGCTTGGACTACAGGCGCTGGTATTACGGGCATTTTCATCGAGATGCCAACCCGGCCGAGCGCCATACCGTGCTCTACGACTGCATCGTTCGCCTGGGCGACGAACTCCAGCCCTGGGATGTTGCGTAGGGGTGGGGTGCCTGATTACTCAGCCGTTACGGTGATGTTCTCCCTGTGCTTGCGGATAACATCCCAGCTAAAATGCTCGACCAGCTGCTCGGCAGAGCGCGGCGTGGTGCCCGGCGCGATGCCCGTTTGCCCGGCGAGCCAGCCCAGCAGCGCTTCGGGCGTGCCAAAGCGGGCGCGGAGTTCGCCCAGGTCCAGATCGCGGTCTCGTTTGGAAAGGCGGCGGCCGTCCGGTGCCATGAGCAGCGGAATATGTGCGTAGTGCGGCGTGGGCAGTCCCAACAGGTGCTGCAGATAGATCTGGCGCGGCGTGGACCCCAGCAGGTCGCATCCGCGCACGACCTCGGTGACGCCCATGGCAGCGTCGTCGACCACCACGGCTAGCTGATAGGCAAACACGCCGTCGCTGCGGCGCACCAAAAAGTCGCCGCACTCGGTGGCGAGTGCTTCGCATTGGGCGCCGTACGTGCGATCCACAAATTCGATCACGTCGTCTGCGAGGTCGTCGACGGTGGGCACGCGCAGACGTGTGGCCGGGGCGCGCAGGGCGCTGCGGCGGGCCACCTCCTCGGCCGAAAGACTTCGGCAGGCGCCACGGTAGATGGGCGTGCCGTCGCTCGCGTGCGGTGCACTCGCGGCGTGGAGCTCGGCGCGCGTGCAAAAGCAGGGATAGGTGAGGCCGGCGTCTTTCAGCCGGCGCAAGGCGCTCTCGTACAGGTCCAGGCGGTCGTGCTGGTAGTAGGGGCCTTCGTCCCACTCCAGCCCCAGCCAGGCCAGGTCGTCAATCAATTGGGCGGCAAGTTCCGGGCGCTTGCAGCGATCGTCCAGGTCCTCAATGCGTAACACGATGCTGCCGTCCTGGCTGCGGGCCGAAAGCCATGCGCACAGGCAGCTGAACACGTTGCCCAGGTGCATACGGCCCGAGGGCGACGGGGCGAAGCGCCCCACGACGGGCGCGGGAGCGGCCGGCGTCGTTGGCGTGTCGGCGGCGGGTGTTGCTATGTTGCGTGCGTTGATGTCCATGCGGACGAGTATAGCGCGGGGCGCGGTGGGGGAGACGCTGCCGTGGCCTGCAAGTTGCTGAGGCCGCGCGTTGCGCGTGCCGGACCACCGGCTCGACAGCTCGATCGCCGCCCGCCAGCCCAACCTCTCAAACGACAGAAACCCCGGCAGCTCTTCGCAACTGCCGGGGTTTCCGCGGAAAAGGGGGACATGATCCTCAAACGAACGGCAAAGGGGCAAACCGTTCTCGCTCAACTGCTTTATGCCCCTCGCTCGCCGGCTTAATCGGCTCACGCCGTGCCCACACAAAGCCGCTACACCTGTGACGGAGCTGTGAAGTGGTATCTATTGCCGGGGCGGTGCCTGGCCAAAGAGTGTCCCCAGCGACTAGTCGTTTAAGAACGTCCCCAAAACGACTGCCCGCGGGCGTGACTTTTGTCCCGTTTTGACGCTCCGCTGACCTAGATGTTCGTCACATGAACCCGCAAACGTGGGACAATGACGCTACTGGTACCACAGACAAAGGATGTGCCTATGAACGCCCCCGTTGCCCAGCCCTGTCGGCAGCGCCGCCTGTTTGCGCGGTTCGCTTCCGTCTGCGCACTCGTCGCGCTTGCGTTGTTGCTGCTGCCTGCCGTCGCGCACGCCGACGGCTACTCCATGAGCCAAACCTACATCGGCGCCACGGTTGAGGCCGATGGTTCGCTGACCGTTGTCGAGGGACGCCAGTTCGATTTCGACGATGACATTAACGGCGTGTATTGGGATATCAATACAGGCTCTAACCAGCAAGGCGGCTCGGTGGTCGTCAATGTGCTGAGCGTCGAGGAAGACGACACTGCGTTTAACAAGGTCGACAGCGCAAACAAAGGCGACGACGGCGTTTACACGGTGGAACAGTCCGACGACGGCGTAAAGATTAAGGTGTTCAGCCCCCACGAGAGCGGCGACAGCGCAATCTACTACGTGAGTTATTCCATGACCGGTGCGGTTATGAACTGGGCTGATACCGCCGAGCTCTACTGGAAATTCGTCGGCGACGGCTGGTCGGCGAATTCCGATGACGTCGAGATGGAAGTGTACTTCGCAAATGCCGCTGCCGGGACGGCTGCCGTCAAGGGCGATAACTTCCGCGCATGGGGCCATGGTCCGCTGACGGGCGACGTGTCGCTCGATGAGGACGAGCCCATGGTCACCTATACCATTCCCTGCGTGCACCAGGGCGAATTCGCCGAGGCACGCATCGCCTTCCCTAGCGACTGGGTGCCGCAGCTTGCCGCTTCGGGCGAAGAGCGCATGTCAACGATCCTGAGCGAAGAGAAGGAATGGGCCGACGAAGCTAACGCCCGCCGTGAGCACGCGCGTGCGGTTGCCGGTGCGATCGCCGTGGCGTGTGTTGTCGTGGCGGTTGCCTATACCGGTGTAATCGTGATGCTCAAGCTGCGCAGGCCCAAGCCCAAGCCGCTCTTCCAGGACGAGTACTTCCGCGATGTGCCCTCCGCCGATCATCCCGCGGTGCTTGCAACTCTTATGAGCTGGAACGACGTGCCCGATCAGGCATATATCGCCACGCTGATGAAGCTGACCGACGACCGCGTGATCAAGCTGGAAGAAGCGACCGAGACCAAGAAGAAGGGTCTGCTCCGTCGCGAAAAAGAGGAGCAGACGTATCGCATCACAGTGACCGACGAGGCCTGGAAGGCTGCCAAGAAGGACGGCATCGATCGCGACGTGCTCAAGGTCTTCTTCGCTGGCGTTAAGCCCGATAAAGACGGCGTCCGTTCGCGCACGTTTAGCGAGCTGGAGGAGTATGCCAGCGAGCGTACTGAATCTGTTGGCGACAAGCTCGAGGACTATCAGAGCACGGTTAAGGGCAAGCTGGAGGAGTGCGAGTTTATCGCATCGGATGGCACTATCGCGATGGTGGCCGGCCTGGTTCTCGGCATCATCATTGTCTTTGGCATTTTGGGCTCTCTGTTCTATACCGACTTTGCGGACGCCAACGTCGGTGCCGCTATGATTTCGATCCCCGTCACGATCGTGGGCTTTGTCCTGAGCTGCACCTTCCGCCGTTACACGCCGGAGGGCGCCGAGGTGGCGGCTCGCTGCAAGGCGCTCAAGCATTGGCTCGAGGACTTTACGCGTCTGAAGGAGGCCGTCCCCAGCGACCTGATCTTGTGGAACAAGTTGCTGGTGATGGGCGTTGCCCTGGGCGTTTCGAAAGAAGTGCTGCGACAGCTGGCCGAAGCCGTGCCTGCGGACCTGCGCAACAGTGACGATTTCTACGACAACTACCCCTGCTACTGGTGGTATTACCATCACTACGGCAACGAGTCCCCGCTCGATTCGTTCAACGATGTGTACCACGAGACCATCCGCGAGCTGGCTTCGAGTTCCGATAGCTCGAGCGGCGGCAGCGGTGGCGGCTTTTCCGGTGGCGGCGGTGGCGGCGTCGGCGGAGGCGGCGGCGGAACGTTCTAGCGAGCGCTTGCTTTGGGGTGGATCTTTCTGGGCGGTTGCCAGGGAAGATTCATCCCATTTTTGTGCATCGAAACGGGTCAAACTTTCCGCTGAGGACCTTCGCGCAAGGGGCAGTGGACAAAAAATGCCAAATATGAGTACTGTTGCTGCGTTGGTCACATATGTTTGCACATAATAATGGGCTCCTAATGAGAGTACTTCTCGTTAGGAGCCCATTTTATTGAACATTTGGGGAGTTACGTCAGCTCGTGCAGCTGGTCGTCATGCCTATAAGCATCAAAAATGCCCTGAATCGCTGCCACTAAAAAGGTAACAGTACTCATATTTGATGTATTTTGACCACGGCTATCTACAAACCCCCTAGGCCACTCATTGGGGACAGACTTAAATGACCAGTCGTTGGGGATCAGTCATTGGGGACGTTCTTAAATGACTAGGTGTGGCTGCCTGGGCTAGGCTGTTAGATCGAGCTCATAGAGGAAGCTTTCGCGCGGCATGTCGTGGCGGCGCTCTTCGCGGTTGGCGCGGTGCGTGGCAGTGCGCTTAAAGCCGTGCAGCTCGTAGAACTTCCATGAGCAGTTGGAGTCGGTGTACAGGTGCGCTCTCGTTGCCCCGCGCGAGGACAGGTGCGAGACCGCGGCGTCGAGCAGAACCGAGCCTACGCCCAGGCCATGGACATCGCGATCCACGGCAAGCAGCGTGACCTCGTTGTCGTGTGGCAGGGGGCTGCTTTCGAGCAGACGGTTGTTGGTGCGGATGGTTGCGCGCACAAACGAGAGATACTCGGCGCAGGCATCGGGCTCCAGCTCACGCATCTGCGATAGCAGCGCGCGCTCGGTATCCATCCAATGTTCATTGACGGTGGCGCCGGAGCTTTGCCCCGCACGCGCGAGTGCAATGCCGCGCGCCTCGCCGTCAATCACCGCAACCTGCGAAAACGTCGATGACGAAAGGCAGTAGGCAAGGTCGCACGCGGCCTCAAGGCGGTTGTACTCATCGTTATCCGAATTGTTATGCCAAAGCTGCTGCAGAATCAGCGCGATGGCGTCGAAGTCTTCGGTGTCAAACGGTCGGTAGAGAACCCGCGAGACCATGGTGCCTCTTTCTTTTGCGGATGCATATCGAGCACAATTCTACCACGCCATTGGCATCGAATTATGGTGCCCCTGTGTTCCATGAACTCACCGCGCCCGGTGCCGCGCCCATGCCCTCCGCTCGCAAGCTTTTTCTGCACATGCCGCCGTTGCGGGGTGCATCGACGCGCTCGATGCGCTACATTGAATCAGTATTTTCAATGCCGCTGCGCGAGCGCTGCAGATCGACGTATCACCGACTCACAGAGCACGGCGGCGTACCAGACAGGAGGACTGCATGGGATCTGATGTGAAGATCGCACGCGCGTTGATCTCGGTTACCGATAAGACGGGCGTCGTCGATTTCGCACGGACGCTGGTCGATGACTTTGGCGTCGAGATCATCTCTACGGGCGGCACGGCTCGTGCCATCGAGGACGCGGGCGTTCCCGTAACCCCCATCGAGGAGTTCACGGGCTATCCCGAGATGATGGACGGCCGCGTTAAGACCCTGCACCCCAAGGTTCATGGCGCGCTGCTGGCCCGCCGCGATTCCGAGCAGCACATGCAGGAGGCCGCCCAGCACGGCATTAAGCTGATCGACCTGGTCGTCGTCAACCTGTACGAGTTCGAGAAGACCGTCGCTAACCCCGAGGTCACCTTCGCGGATGCCATCGAGCACATCGACATCGGTGGTCCCTCCATGCTGCGCTCTGCCGCCAAGAACGCCGCGAGCGTTACCGTCATCTCCGACCCGGCCGACTATGATGCCGTCCTGGCCGAGATGCGCGAGACCGGTGGCTGCACCACGCTTTCCACCCGTCGTCGCCTGCAGGTGAAGGTCTACCAGACTACCGCCGCCTACGACACGGCTATCTCCCGTTGGCTCGCCGCCCAGGCAAGCGACGTGGCGGACACCTCTGCCAAGCTCGAGATCTCGCTGGAGAAGGTCGACGACCTGCGCTACGGCGAGAACCCGCAGCAGAAGGCCACGGTCTATCGCTTTGCCGAGGGCTGCGAGAACACCGCGAGCTCTCAGTTCCCGCTTGTGGGCTCCGAGCAGATCCAGGGCAAGCCGCTCAGCTACAACAACTATCTGGACGCCGATGCCGCCTGGAACCTGGTCCGAGAGTTCGACGAGCCGGCCTGCGTGATCCTCAAGCATCAGAACCCCTGCGGCTCCGCCGTTGCCGAGGACATCACGGCTGCCTACGACCGCGCCTTCGCCTGCGATCCCAAGAGCGCCTTCGGTGGCATCATCGCCTGCAACCGCGAGGTACCCTATGAGCTGGTTGAGCATTTCGCCGACCAGAACAAGCAGTTCGTCGAGGTTATCATCGCCCCGAGCTACACTGCCGAGGCGCTCGAGCGCATGGCCAAGCGCCCCAACCTGCGCGTGCTGGCGACCGGCGGCGTGGACCACGGCGCCCAGGTGGAGCTGCGCTCCATCGACGGCGGCATGCTGGTGCAGGAGGTCGACCACGTGACCGAGGATCCCGCAACCTTTACGTTCCCCACCGACCGCAAGCCCACCGACGCCGAGATGGCCGAGCTCGAGTTTGCCTGGAAGGTCTGCAAGGGCGTCAAGTCCAACGCCATCCTGGTCTCTAAGGGCAAGGCCGGCATTGGCATGGGCCCCGGCCAGCCCAACCGCGTGGATTCCGCGTTGCTGGCCTGCGAGCGTGCCGAGGACTTCTGCGAGCGCGAGGGCGTGGAGAAGGGCGGCTTTGCTTGCGCAAGCGACGCGTTCTTCCCGTTCCGCGACAACGTCGACGTGCTTGCCGCGCACGGCGTGACCTGCATCATTCAGCCCGGCGGCTCCAAGCGCGACGACGAGAGCATCCAGGCCTGCAACGAGCACAATATTGCTATGGTCTTCACGGGCGCCCGCCACTTTAGGCACTAAGTTTCGCCCTGGGACAAAATAATCTCTGCAAAAGACGGCCGCTCCGTTTGGAGGGCCGTCTTTTTGGTATAAGAGGACGGAATGACTAACACGAAAGGTATGACCATGCCCCAGATTGATGATGCCGAGCTGTTTGGCAATGCCGAGGATCAGCGTGCGTACGAGGACTTTTGCGCCAATCAGGAGGCGGTCGAGAAGTTCACGCTCGACAAGCCCGCGCTTGTCTGCCGTTGGCGCATGTCCAACAAAAAGGTGCCCATGCTCAACCGTCACATCCGTGCGCTGTCCGAGCGTCTGGTGCAGGGCGAACCGCTTACCCATAACATGCTCAGCTGGGCCAAACAGCACGTTGAGTGGTCGCTTGCCGAGGGCGATTACACCGCGCACGACGGCGTGCTTATGCTGGTGATCGACATCAACGGCAACGCCGCCATGACGGTGGGGGAGTACGAGCCGCTGGCCGACACGTCGGCCAAGGCGCTGCGCGCCCGCTCCGCCGAGGCCCGCTCCGAGGCCGACGAAACCGGCGTGGCGCCCGAGCTGCTTGCTGCCGTCGACGACGGCGAGCTTGCCTTTGTGGCGCCGGCGGACGAGTGCCTGTGCGGCACGGCGACGCTCATTGAGCAGCTGGCCCAGACCAAGGGCATCCCGGTCACGCGCGTGGACATCCCCGCACAGCTCAAGGGCGCGCTGTTCCTGGTGAGTGACGAGCACGGCGTGGTTCCCGCCGCCGAGACGGACGCCGCCGAGGCCGACGCCGCCACGGTCGCTTTCTTCGCCGACGGCTACGAAAAGCTTCGTGCCCGCCGCTCCTAACCTCAAGGCGGGGTGGGCTTACTGAAGCGAGCGAGCGCGTTCGATGGCGTAGGCGAGCGACAGCTGCTCCATCTCCGGGGCGCATTTGTAGCTCAGCCCGGTGAGAGCTGTCACCTTGTCGAGGCGATATCGAATCGTGTTCGGGTGCTGGCTAGTCTGCTTGGCGGTTTGCTCGATACGTCGGTCGTTCTCGATGAATGCGGCGAGCGTGGATTCCAGTTCGCTGCCATGCTCACTGTCGTGCTCGCGTATCGGCGAGAGAATCGCCTCCGAGAACGATCGCATCTCCGGGGTTTCCGCAAAAGGCATCACGGTTCTCAGGATGCCGAGCTGCGCATAGCGGACGGGCCTCTCGGCTCGTTGACAAGATAGGCGCTGTGCATAAATCGCCTGCGAGATCGCCTGCGCCACCGCCTCGTCTCCAAACAGAATATCGCTGATGCCGAGCCCTTCCGCTCCGCCATCGATGCCGCTAGCCTCGATGAGCTCTGTGAGCGCCTGCACGATTCGCTCCACATCGAGCGCCTGCTCCGAGTCGCTTGTCGCTACGAATAGCAAACCTCCGTCATAGGGTGCCAGCATGTTGTGGCATCCGGCGAGGGTCGATTTTGCACAGAGACGTTCGATTTGCAAAAACGTGCGCGGGTCGAGGGACTCTGCAAACGATGCGAACAGGGCGACCGCTTCGTCCAGAAATGACGGGTTGAGGCCTCGGATGCGTCGGCAGATGGACTCGGGCGATACGTCTGTCCTCAGGGCATCGATCTCGCGCTGTGCGAAGTCGATGGACGCGAGCTGCTCGATATGCCGTTTGACCTCATAGATGACGCTGTCAAAGAACAGTGAGTCGTCGGTCGTGAGAAAGACCGGGTAGTGCCGCGCGTTGGCGTAGCGGATAGCTTGGTCGGGAATCGGGATGTGCAGGACGTTTTTGATGATGAGACCGCTCGTTCCCTTGGCGACGAGGTATTTCACGGCTTCAGTGATGAGGTACGGGTCGTCCTTTGCATAGAGAAAAGTGCTGAGGACGATTTCGTCTGAGCTGAAGTTGACGCGCTGGTACTTGTTCTTGAGGCCGGGCATGAGTTCATAATCGAGGATCCCGACGCCGGAGACTGCACGCGAGACGCCATCGCTGCCGGCGATCAGACGGACCGACCCCTCATATTCCCGCGAGAAGTCCGAGATGGTGTATAGCATCAACATCACCTTGTAAATCACTACAATAAGTACAGTTATAAATAGGATAATCGCACATCCGTATGCCGTTGATGCGAGAAATAGTTCAAATATATGCTGATGGAACGAAAAATCAGATTGAGAATCGTTGTAGATTCCAACAAGAAAAGATCCTTGGCGGCATCGTAGCTAAACCGTACAGTGAAGCAACGTAAAGCTTTCGCTGAGAGGAGCGATGATGGGGCAGATGGTGGTGCTTTCGGCCGAGGAAGTTTCCAAGGTGCTGACGATTGAGGATGCAATCGCTGCCGTGGAGGAGGCGTATCGCCAGAAGGCAACGGGCAAGGGTGTTGCGTGGCCGATGGTATATGAGCAGTTCGAACCCGGTGTGGCCGATATGGATATCCGCTCGGGCGAGTTGGCGGGAAGCGGCCTCTTCGGTCTCAAACTCACTGCTTGGTTCTCTCAGAATCCCAAAAAGGGGCTGCCCGAGATCTTTGGCACCACGCTGCTGTGCGACAACGCGACGGGAGAGCCGTTAGCGCTGCTTAATGCCTCCGCCGTCACTGGGCTTCGCACCGGTGCCGCCGCTGCGCTCGGTGCCAAGTGGCTGGCTCGGGCGGATGCGTCCAAACTGCTTGTTGCGGGTGCCGGCCACATGAGCACCTATATGGTGGCGGGCGTGCTCGCCGCCTGCCCCAAAGTGGGCGAAGTCAAGGTGTGGGAGCCGGTTTCCGATGCCGCGCCCGAGGCTCGCGTCGAGCGCATGCGAGACGAGGTCGCCCATATCTTGGGCGCTTGCGAGCATGCTCGCGAGGCATCCACCTATTCCATCGAGGCGACGGCCGACGGCCAAGGCGCCGCGGCAGAGGCCGACATCATCGTGACGATCACGCCTGCGACCAAGCCCATCATCCCCGATGCATGGGTGCGCCCCGGTGCGCATATCTCCTGCGTCGGTGCCGACATGCCCGGCAAGCAGGAGCTCGCCTCGGCGCTTGTCGCCCGTGCCGCTGTTTACGTCGACGACCGCGAGCAATCGGTCGCGTCCGGCGAGCTGGAGATTCCGGTTGCCGAGGGCGCCATCACGCCCGAGGACATCAAAGCGGAGCTCGGCGAAGTCATCGCCGGCACGGCTACGGGGCGTTCGGATGACGAGCAGGTGACGGTGTTCGATACGTCGGGCATCGCCGTTCAGGACCTTTCGGCATCGAAAATTGCCTACGACCGCGCCGTCGAGGCGGGGCTGGGCACCGTGGTGGAACTGTAAGAAAGTCAAGGAAAGGAAACGACAATGCAGATCAAGGATTTCGCCGTCGAGCAGTGGATGAACGAGTGGGAGACCAAGTGCACCCACAACGTTGCGGAGACGTGCGTTTACTCCCTCACGCTCGACCAGCTGTTCGAGCTTACGAACACCGACAAGAAGGCGTGGCTCGATAGCCTGTGCTCGCGCCGATTCACCTACGGAGACATCGAGGGGCAGCCCGGCTTCCTCGAGGGGGTCGCGCGTCTCTATAAGACGGTCGAGCCCGGGCATATCGTGCCCACGCACGGCGCGACCGGTGCCAACTCCCTGGTTATTTCCACGCTCGTCGAACCGGGCGATCATGTAGTCTCCGTCAAGCCCACCTACCAGCAGCTTTATTCGATTCCCGAGATGTGCGGTGCGAAGGTCGATATCCTTCAGCTCGATCGCAAGAACGGTTACCACGTCGACGTCGACGCACTCGATGCCTTGGTGACCGACGATACCAAGCTCATCTGCATCAATAATCCGGACAACCCCACGGGCGCCCTGCTCGACACCGATACGCTCAAGGCGATTGTCGAGGTCGCACGCAAACACGACGCGTGGGTGCTCTGCGATGAGGTCTACCGTCTGCTTACTCAGACGGATGAGTACTCCGAGTCCGTGATCGACCTGTACGACAAGGCCATCGTCACCGCATCCATGTCCAAGGTCTGGTCGTTCGCCGGCCTGCGTCTGGGCTGGGCGGTCACCAAGAGCCCGGAGCTCCGTCGCGCGCTGCTCTCGCATCGCGACTACAACCTGATTTCCGCCGGCATATTCAGCGAGTCGGTGGCGGAGCTGATCCTGGGTAACGCTTCCGTGATCCTTGAGCGCAGCCGTCGCATCGTCCGTCAGAACCTTGCTGTTCTGGAGAAGTGGGTCGAGAGCGAGCCGCACCTGTCGTTCGTTAAGCCCGAGGCGGGTACCACCGCGCTCGTGTATTACGACTACGACATCGACTCCAGGACGTTCTGCATCGACATGATTAAGAAGTCCGGCGCGCTCGTCACCCCGGGCGATTGCTTCGAGGAGCCCAAGAGCATGCGCATCGGCTATGCATACTCCGACAACACCGATGACCTGCAGAAGGGCCTGGATGCCATCTCCGCGTACATGCGTACGCTCGAGTAGAGGCTCGAGATCGAAGCGATGGGGCCGACCGGTTTAGGACCGGTCGGCCCCTATTTTCTCTCAAGGCTACCGAACACTTTTGTCATATTAGGTGCCCACGGGGTCGTATCGCTGCGACGCCGTGGGCATAATGGTGTGGAAGGTGCAAGTTGCGCGAAATGGGAGGACACATGGCGCTGATCTATATCGTTGAGGACGACGAGCCCATTCGTCGCGAGCTTGCCGACATCCTTGCTCGTGCCGGTTTTGAGGTCGAGGCCTGCGAATCGTTCGAGCATGTCTCGCGTGACATCCTGGCCGCTGCACCCGATTTGGTACTGCTCGACCTGACGCTTCCCGTCAAAGACGGCCAGCATATCTGCCACGAAGTCCGCCGCGAATCCGAGGTTCCCATCATCGTCCTCACGTCGCGCACGACCGAGATCGACGAGGTCATGGCCATGACGCTCGGTGCGGACGACTTCGTTCCCAAGCCCTATAGCGCGCGCGTGCTCGTGGCGCGCATCAATGCCTTGCTGCGTCGTACCGCGGCGGCGGGCGAGCGCAGCACACTCGTCCACAAGGGGCTGGAGCTCGACCTCGCCCGTTCTATGGTCACCAACACGCAAACCGGCGACAGCACCGAGCTCACCAAAAACGAACTGCGTATCCTCTCGCTGCTTCTGAGTCGCGCGGGCAAGATCGTTTCGCGCTCGGCCATCATGCAGGACCTGTGGGACTCCGATGCCTTCGTGGACGACAACACGCTTACTGTCAACATCAATCGTCTGCGTACCACGCTCGAAAAAATCGGCATCAAGGGGTATTTGACCACGCATCGCGGCCAGGGCTATTCGGTCTAGGGGCCGGCTATGTCATTTGCCAAATTCTTCAAAGATGCGCTGCTTCCCGTCACCGTGTGGACGTGCGGCGTGCTGCTGAGCTGCTTTGTGCTGACGGTCGCCGGGGCCCCGGCATCTATCGTGGTCGTGGCGGTTGGTGTGTCCTTTATCTTTGGCATGCTTGGCATCGTGATCGAGTATGCGCGCCGTCGTCGTTTTTTGCGTCAGCTGGAGCGCGCGGCCGAGGAACTGGAGAGCCCTGCGTGGGTGCAGGAGATGGTGCAATGCCCGACCTATGCCGAGGGCGAGCTCGAGTACGAGGTCTTGCGCCGGGTGGGCAAAGCCGCTTGCGACGAAGTTGCCGAAGGCCGGCGCCAGACCGATGACTATCGCGACTATATCGAGAGCTGGGTCCACGAGGCCAAGTTGCCCCTGGCGGCAGCCCATCTGATTCTTGAAAACCTGGACGGCAGCGAAGACGACCTGTCGCGTGTGGATGACCTGGGTCGCGAGCTGGCTCGCGTTGAGCGCTATATCGACCAGGCACTGTACTACGCGCGCTCGGAAGTCGTGGAGCGCGACTACCTGATTCGCCGCTGGGATCTCAGGACCTTGGTGACGGGTGCGATTAAAGCCAACGCGCGCGAGCTCATTGCGGCGCACGTGGCTCCGGTGTGCGAGAACCTCGACTTTGAGGTCTTTACCGACGAGAAGTGGCTCGAGTTTATTCTGGGCCAGCTTATTCAGAACAGCATTAAATATGCGCGTGAGGACGGCGCAAAGATCGTGTTTTCGGGCGCGTTACTGGACGAGGGCCTGGCGAGCGAGCGCATCGAGCTCACCGTTGCGGACAACGGCTGCGGCGTGTGTGCGGCAGACCTGCCACGCGTGTTCGAGAAGGGCTTTACCGGCGACAACGGCCGCACCACCAAGCGCGCAACGGGCATCGGCCTCTACCTGGTGGCGCGCCTATGCTCCAAGATGGGCATCGACGTCACGGCGGCATCCGACTCCGGCGAAGGCTTTGTCGTAACGTTCGCCTTCTCGACGAACAAGTTCCAATACTTTGAGTAGCCGGGCCGTCTTGCGCTGCGGACGGCTATGTTCCCGAACGTGAACTTAGCTAAGGCAACTGGCGTTATGTTCCCGAACGTGAACATAACTATGAGGCTCAAATGGATCTCCCAAAACAAAACGTGCAGCCCAAACAAAACGTGCCACCCCAAACGGGGCGGCACGCCATCTTTTATCAGCCAACTCGCTGAAGTAAGGCTGCGAAGGCCGCGGGGCCGGGAGGGGGTTCCTAAGGGCACATCCCGCAGCCGCAACGCGGCGAGGACGTGCCCGTGGAAACCCCGCAGGCCCCGCGGCCGGTGGGAGCAACGCTACTTTACGACCAAAATGTCGCAGTCGGTATTGCGCAGCAGGAACGTCGAAATCGAACCCAGAAGCGCATACTTGATCGAGGACAGGCCGCGGGCGCCGCAGAGCACCAGGTCGGGCTTGACCACGTCGAGCATCTCGTCTTTGAGCGTCTCGCGAATACGACCGGCGCGTATCATGACCTCGACCTCGGGAATATCGGGATTGGCCTTGGCCTCTTCGAGCTGCTTTTCGATGGAGTTCTTAAAGGCCTCCTCCAGACCGTTGACCAAATCGACCGGATAGGAGCCGGCGCTCTCGAGCGCCGTGGAATCGATAACGTGGCCGATAATCAGCTTGGCGCCGTTGTTCGCGGCGACCTTGATGGCGCGTGCGAGCACAAAATCCTGCTGCTCAGTACCGTCGAGTGAAACAAATACCTTGGTGTAGCCCTCGTTCATGGTTTCCTCCTTGGTCTATCGCACGGGCGCGGGGCTCGTGCGTCGGGCGGGCGCGGGTGCGTTGACCGCCGGACACTTTATCTTGTTGCAGTTATACCCAAGGATTTCGGTTTAACTGCTCGCAATTCTGTGAACGGGCGAGTTTTTTGGTAAGGGTAGGCGCGGTCGCACCGCCAACGGTTGATAATGGGACATCGCCTGCATCGTCCGCAGAACATCTACCGGCGGGTGTCTAACGAGGGGGTCCCTTTGGATATTATCGAGCTTCTAAAATCTGCCTTCATGGGCCTGGTCGAGGGCATCACCGAATGGCTGCCCGTTTCGTCGACGGGTCACATGATCTTGGTGGACGAGTTCGTCAAGATGAACGTGAGCGAGACGTTCTGGAATATGTTCCTGGTCGTGATTCAGCTCGGCGCCATTCTGGCCGTCTGCGTGCTGTTTTTCCACGAGCTCAACCCGTTCTCGCCCAGCAAGGGCAAGGAGGGCCGTCGCGACACCTGGGTGCTGTGGGGCAAGATTGTGCTCGGTTGCATTCCTGCGGCGGCGATCGGCCTGCCGCTCAACGACTGGATGGAGGAGCATTTCTACAACGCTCCCGTCGTGGCGCTGGCGCTCATTGTGTACGGCGTGCTGTTTATCGTGATCGAGAACTGGCGCGCGAGCAAGCGCGACCAGGCTGCTCTTGCTGGTTCGTTTGGTTCGCGTGCTGTGGTGGCGGGCGGACGTCCCGCCGGTGCGCATTTTGCCGCGCCCGCCACGGCTACCGCTGAGGATGAGGACGATGACGAGAATCTCGACTTTGGCTCCATCGCCACGCTCGAGGACCTGAGCTGGAAGACTGCGCTGGGTATCGGCTGCTTCCAGGTGCTTTCGCTGGTGCCCGGTACGTCTCGCTCCGGTTCTACCATCATCGGTGGCCTGCTTTTGGGCTGCACGCGTTCGGTGGCGTCCAAGTTTACGTTCTTCCTGGCCATCCCTGTCATGTTTGGCGCGAGTGCGCTCAAGCTGGTCAAGTACTTCATCAAGGGCGGCACGTTCGGCACCAACGAGATCGCCATCTTGGGCGTGGGCTGCGTTGTTGCCTTTGTGGTTTCGCTCATCGCCATCAAGTGGCTCATGGGCTTCGTCCGCCGTCACGACTTTAAGTGCTTCGGTGTTTACCGCATCATCCTGGGCATCGTAGTGCTCGCATACTTCTTCGTTCTGGAGCCGATGCTCGGCCTCTAACTTAGTCGACGCTGCGCGGCGGCCAGGGCGACAACTTGTCATTCAAAGAGGGCGGCATGACCAAAAGGTCTATGCCGTCCTCTTTTCATGCCAATTTGTTCGCCCTGGCCGCCGCTCGCTACCGTTGCCATGACATCGGTGGCTCCGTGATTGGTACATTGGGGTCAGGTTTCTTTGCACCAACGTGGTGCAGACTAACCTGACACCTTTGCACCAAATTCGCCGGGGTGGGCCTGACGGTGGCGCACGGAGTCGTGGTGTGATTTGCGTCGGTGTCCGCGCGACTCGGTATACTGGTACGGCTCAAACTATGGCGCTGCCCGCAGGCGCGCCGTTCGTCAGATGAGGAGTCGCCCATGACCCAGCCCTTGCCCTGGGAAAAGAACGCCGCGGTACCCGTGCCGCCTGTGCCGGAACCCGTGCCGCTCGATGCATATGCCGCCCCTGCTGCGCCGGAGCCCGAGCTCGTTCCGCTCGACATCTACGACGCTCCCGCGCCGGCACCCAAGCCGCTCGTCGACATCGACAGCCTTAATCCCGCCCAGCGCGAGGCGGTACTCACCACCGAGGGTCCGTTGCTGGTGCTCGCCGGCGCCGGTTCGGGTAAGACCCGCGTCTTGACCTTCCGTATCGCACATATGCTCGGCGACCTGGGCGTTAAGCCTTGGCAGGTTCTTGCCATCACGTTTACCAACAAGGCCGCGGCCGAGATGCGCGAGCGTTTGGCAGCGCTCATCCCCAGTGGCACCCGCGGCATGTGGGTGTGCACCTTCCACGCCATGTGCGTGCGCATGCTGCGCGAGGACGCCGACCTGCTGGGCTACACCGGTCAGTTCACCATCTACGATGATGACGACTCAAAGCGCATGGTGCGCGACATTATGCAGGCACTTGGCATCGAGCAAAAGCAGTTCCCCATCAACATGATCCGCAGCAAGATCAGCTCGGCCAAAAACGCCATGATCGGGCCCGAGGACATGCTCAAGTCCGCCGATAGCCCCAACGACAAAAAGGCCGCGCAGGTCTACTTGGAGCTGGAGCGCCGCCTGCGCGCCGCCAACGCAATGGACTTCGACGACCTGCTCGTGCGCACGCTCGAGCTGCTGCGCACCCGCCCTGAGGTACTCGACAAGTACCAAGAGCGCTTCCGCTACATTAGCGTTGACGAGTATCAGGACACCAACCACGTCCAGTACGAGATCGCCAACCTGCTGGCCGCCAAGTACCAAAACCTCATGGTCGTAGGCGACGATGACCAGTCCATTTATAGCTGGCGCGGCGCCGACATCACCAACATCCTGGACTTTGAGAAGGACTTTAAAAACTGCAAGACCGTCAAGCTGGAGCAGAACTATCGTTCCACGGGTCACATCCTGAGCGCCGCCAATGCCGTGGTGCGCCACAACTCGCAGCGCAAGGACAAGCGCCTGTTTACGGCCGAGGGCGACGGCGAGAAGATCCAGGCCTTCCAGGCAAGCGATGAGCGCGACGAGGGCCGCTGGATTGCCGGCGAGATCGAAAAGCTGCACTCCAAGGGCACGAGTTACGACGATATTGCCGTGTTCTACCGCACCAACGCCCAGTCGCGTATCCTCGAAGATATGTTCCTGCGCGCGGGCGTGCCCTACAAGATCGTGGGCGGCACGCGATTCTTCGACCGTGCCGAGATCCGCGACGTCATGGCCTACCTCAAGATGATCGTGAACCCGGCAGACGAGATGAGCGTCAAGCGCGTCATCAACACGCCGCGCCGCGGTATCGGCTCCACCTCGATTCAAAAGATTGAGCAGCTGGCGCGCGACAACCGTTGCTCGTTCTTCCAGGCTTGCGAGATCGCGTGCGCCGAAACCGGCATGTTTAGCGCCAAGGTGCGCAATGGCCTGTCGAGCTTTGTGTCGCTGGTGCGCGAGGGTCGCCGCATGGACGGCGAGCTCAAGGACGTTGTCGAGATGATTGTCGATAAGACGGGCCTGCTGCAGGCGTTTCGCGCCGAGGGCACCATGGAGTCCGAGAGCCGTGCCGAGAACATCCAGGAATTCCTGGGCGTCGCCGCCGAATTTGAGGAGACGCACGAGGATATCGAGGGTACGCTCGAGAGCTTGGAAGAGCTGCGCGCGGCCGGTGTTGCCGATGTGCCTGCCGGTGCCGAGCCCGAGCCCGTCGTGGTGAGCGCGCCCGCGCCCGAACCGGGGCCGTCCGCCTCGGCATCCTCGTTTGAGGCACTCGTCGGCGCCCGTGACGCCGCGGGCTCTAATCCGCTCGATAGCTTGGCCGCTCCGGCGCTGTCTCCGCAGGATGCCCTGGCCGCCGCCATCGCGGGCAACGCGTATGCCGCGCCGACGGAGATGCCGGCGGGCGCCGTGCATGCCGACGAGATTGAGCGCACCTACGGTCCGCTCACCTGTAAGGCACTGCCGGCACTCATGGAGTGGCTGGCCCTGCGCTCCGACTTGGATTCCCTGGCCGGCGAGACGCATGCCATTACCATGATGACCATCCACTCCGCCAAGGGCCTGGAGTTCCCGGCGGTGTTCGTGGCCGGCATGGAGGAGGGCATCTTCCCGCACGTGCACGACTTTGGCGGCAGCGATGATCCGGGCAAGCTCGAGGAGGAACGTCGCCTGGCCTACGTTGCCATCACGCGTGCCCGTAAGCGCCTGTTCCTGACCTATGCGGCCACGCGTCGCACCTACGGCTCGACTTCTGCCAACCCGCGCTCGCGCTTCCTCAACGAGATTCCGTTTGAGGATATCGAGTTTAGCGGTATCGGTTCTGCCGGTTTTGAGGGCACGGGCTGGGAGAAGCGCGGCGACCGTCACGGCACCTTTGGCTCGGGCATGGGCTCGGATATGTATGGCGGCAAGGTGTTCGGTTCGCATACGCGCTCGACCGGCGGTTCCGGTTCGCGCGGCGGATCGAGCTTCGACGATTTCTTTGGTGGCAGCACCTATGGCACCGAGCGCCATCGCGGGGTTTCGCCCGACGCCGGCCGTGTTGCCTCGACCTTTGGTTCGGGCGCGCCGCGAGCCAAAAAGCCGTCATCTAAGGTGTCGCCGACGGTTGAGCGCAAGGTCGATCGCGCCAGTGCATCGCAGGACTTTGCCGCGGGCGATACCGTGAGCCACAAGACCTTTGGTACGGGCACCGTGATCTCGGTCGCTGGAGACATGATCGAGGTCCAATTCGAAAAGACCGGCCAGACCAAAAAGCTTATGAAGGGCTTCGCACCGATCGTCAAGCTGTCGTAATCCCGGCGGACCTGGGCGGGCTGAATACTTAGACAGGGCAAGGGGCTCCCCCCGTTAAAGAACGGGGGGAGCCCCTTGTTTCGTTTTGGTTGTTGGTGCGACCTAGAGGTGGCTGATGATCAGTTCCATTTTGCCTTCGAGGTCAATGGAGCTGACGGTACTGGGTGCCAGCAGGTGACTGCCCTTGTGGACGGGGTCGCCGCAGACGGTGCCCTCGCCGTCGATGACCGACAGGCACATGAAGGGCCAGCGCTGCTCGAGGATCTTGCTGCCGTCGACGCGCACGCGATCGACGGTGTAGCAGGGGTTGGACTCGAGCTCGGTTACGCCATCGACCTCGGGCGCGGTTACGGTACCGTCGGTCGGTGCCTGCGCGTTAAAGTTGATGCAGTCGAGGCTCTGCTCAATATGCAGCGGGCGCAGCTTGCCGTCGGTGCCAGGACGGTCGTAGTCGTACAGGCGATACGTTACGTCGCTCGACTGCTGCGTCTCCAGAATCAGCGTGCCGGTCTTGATGGCGTGAACGGTGCCGGAGTCGATCTGGAAAAAGTCGCCCTTGTGGATCGGCAACACGTTGAGCATCTCGTCCCAACGGCCCTCCTCGATCATCTGCGCAGCCTCGGTGCGGTCGTGCGCGCGCTGGCCGACGATGATCGTGGCACCGGGCTCGCAGTCCAGTACATACCAGCACTCGGTCTTGCCCAGGCTTCCGTTCTCGTGCTCGGCGGCGTACTCGTCGTTGGGGTGGATCTGGATCGAAAGGTCGTCCTTGGCGTCTAGAATCTTAATGAGCAGCGGGAACTCCTTGCCCTCGCAGTTGCCAAAGAGCTCGCGGTGCTCGGCCCACAGCCATGATAGCGTGTGACCGACGTACGGGCCCTCAGCGATCTGGCAGTCGCCGTTGGGGTGTGCCGAGATGGCCCAGCACTCACCGATGGGACCCTCGGGAATGTCGTAGCCAAACACGGTCTCCAGCTGGCGGCCGCCCCAGATCTTCTCGTGGAAGATCGGCGTGAGTTTAATCAAATCGGACATGTGCATACTCCCATAAGGTTGTGCGGGTGCCGCGTAAGACAGCTCAAAACGAGCACCCAACGGATTGCAAAACTAGGCCAGCGTTACGTTGTGTAGCTCAAAGCGGTCGCCTACGTTGTGTGAGATAGAATATTCAAACGCGGTGCCGCTATCCAAGAAGCCAATCTGGTTGAGTTCGAGCAGGGGAGAGCCGGGTTTGGTGTCCAGGCGCTTAGCCTCTTCCTCAGTTGCCGCGACGGCGCGAATGGTACGGTGGAAACTCGAGATCTTGAGTCCGCACTGCTCGCGGATGAAGCTGTAGACCGACGCGTACAGGTCTTTTTTCTTAAGACCCGGAATCAGCTCGAGTGGCATATAGGTGTACTCGATAACGATGGGCTGACCATCGACTTCGCGTACGCGCACGATGTGATAGGCAAAGTCGTCTTCGGCCATTCCCAGCTGGGTCGCAACCTCTGCCGGCGGATTGACGATCGAGAAATCGTAGACCACCGAGGTCACCTTCTCCCCGCGATGCTCGTACGAAAAGCCTTGGGCTCGGTCGTTCTTGCCTTGGAAAAACACCTGGCTGGGAAGCCCCGCCGTGTCCTTGACGTAGGTGCCCGATCCGCGGCGACTTGTGACCAGGCCCTCCTCGGTGATCTGCTCGATCGCGCGCTTGACGGTGATCTTGGAAACGCTATACAGCTCGCAAAACTCTACGACGGTGGGCAGTTTGTCGCCCGGCTTAAGGGAGCCGTCCTCGATGCTTCGACGGATATCTGCAGCTATCGCCTCATATTTGGGAATCATGCAATCCTCCCTTCATATTTGCGTTGATATAAAAGAGAGTATACCTACTTAAAAAGCATCCATATGGCTTTCATCAAAGAAGTTCGATAAAGAAAAATAAAAAAGACGCTTTACATAATAAATTAGAGCGCTATAGTTACAGACAACAAGCGAGATGCATTGGCGTTTGCTTGTGCTGTTTGGGGACGGATTTGTTTTGGCGGGCAGGGTATCCAGATACCTGGTGCGCGCCCGCGCCGGATAACCTGCCAAAGCAAACCCGTCTCCAACCGAAAGCTCTAGACACGAAAGCGAGGACTTTGATGGCTCAGTATCAGCTGCCCAGCGACTTCTTCTTTGGCGCTGCTATGTCCGGCCCACAGACTGAGGGTCAGTGGAACCAGGGCGGCAAGCTCGAGAACCTGTGGGACACCTGGTCCATCCAGGATCTGGGTTCGTTCTACAACTGCGTTGGCTCTTATGCCGGCAATGACTTTATGGCCAAGTACCAGGAAGACTTTCGCATTTTGAAGGACTTGGGCCTGAATACCTATCGCACTTCCATCCAGTGGAGCCGTCTGCTCGATGCCGACGGCAACCTTAATGAGGAGGGAGCTGCGTGGTATCACGAGCTGTTCCGCGCCTCTCGCGAGGCCGGCCTGGAGCCGTTTGTTAACTTGTACCACTTTGACATGCCCACCTACCTCTTTAACCGTGGCGGCTGGGAGAGCCGCGAGGTCGTCGAGGCTTACGCGCATTACGCTGACGTCGCCTTCCACGAGTTTGGCCAGGAGATTAAGTACTGGTTCACCTTTAACGAGCCCATCGTCGAGCCCGAACAGCGCTATCAGGAGGGCGTGTGGTTCCCGCAGCTCCACGACTTTAGCCGCGCCCGCACCGTGCAGTATCACATTTCGCTGGCGCACGCTCTGGCCGTGGCCAACTACCGTAAGGCCTGTGACGAGGGCGTTATTCGCGCCGATGCCAAGATCGGCATGATCAACTGCTTTACCCCGGTCTATACCAAGGAGAACCCAAGCGAGGCAGACCTCGAGGCCGTGCGTATGACCAGCGGCATCAACAATCGCTGGTGGCTCGACCTTATTACCAAGGGCGAGCTTCCTGCCGACGTGCTCGACAGCTTGGCCGAGGGCGGCGTTAAGCTCCCGTTCCGTGCCGGCGACCAAGAGATTCTCAAACAGGGTGTTGTCGACTGGCTCGGCTGCAACTACTACCACCCCACGCGCGTCCAGGCGCCGGCGAGCAAGGTCGACCAGTACGGCCTGCCGCACTTTGCCGACGAGTACGTATGGCCCGACGCCGTTATGAACGAGAGCCGTGGCTGGGAGATCTACCCGCAGGGCCTCTACGACTTTGGCATGGACTGCGCTAAGAACTACCCCGATCTTGAGTGGTTCGTTTCCGAGAACGGTATCGGCATCATGGACGAATACAAGAACCGTGACGCCGAAGGAACCATCCAGGATGACTACCGCGTCGACTTTGTACGTCAGCACCTGGAGTGGGTGGCCAAGGCCATCGACGAGGGCGCCAAGTGCCGCGGATACCATTACTGGGCCGTCATCGATAACTGGTCTTGGGCTAATGCCTTTAAGAACCGTTACGGCTTTGTCGAGGTTGACCTTATGGACGGCTACAAGCGCCGCCTTAAGAAGTCGGCGGCCTGGCTCAAACAGGTCGCCACGACCCACGTGGTTGATTAGCGACCGGGCGAACGCCCAGACCGCGCGCCGCCGCGCGCAACACATGGCACATCTGGTGGCAGAGGGCGAAAGGCCACCGTGCGCATAGGAAAAGGCCGGATTTGAAAGTTAGGAGCAATCATGGCCAGTGACAATGGAAAGAGCTTCCTCGACAAGTTTGCCGAGGTCTCTGCGAAGGTGGGAAACCAGGTTCACCTGCGTTCCCTGCGTGACGCCTTCGCGACCATCACGCCGCTCTATATCCTTGCGGGTATCGCGGTTCTTATTAACAACGTCGTGTTCCCCCTGTTCCCGCTCGATGCGGCGGGTCTTGCCAACCTTCAGACGTGGGGTTCGGCGATTACGCTGGGCACCCTCAACGTCTCTGCCATTATCTTGGCCGGATTGATTGGCTACAGCCTCGCTAAGAACAAGCGTTTCGATAACCCGCTCGCTTGCGTGGTCGTCGCTATCTCTGCTTTCGTCATCATGATGCCGCAGCAGGTCACCGCCACGCTTGCCGCCACGAGCCCGCTGCTCACCGACAAGATCACCTCCGCCGAGGTCACGGGCGCCCTTTCGACTACCAACACCGGCACCAACGGTCTGTTCTCGGCTATTATCATCGCCCTGCTCTCCGTCTCGCTCTTCATCAAGATTTCTGGCGTCGAGAAGCTCAAGGTTAAGCTGGGCGAGGGCGTGCCTCCCGCGGTCTCCAACTCCTTCAACGTCATGATCCCGATGCTGCTCAACCTCGCGATCTTCGCTCTTGCCGCAGCCCTGCTCGCCGTGTGCGCCGGCACCGATCTGTGCACCATCATCTCCACGTGCATCTCCAACCCGCTCAAGAGCATCATGAACGCCGGTCCGTGGGCTGTTATCTTCATCTACACCCTTGCTAACCTGCTGTTCTGCGTCGGTATTCACCAGTCCACCATCTCTGGCGCTACCGTCGAGCCGATCCTGACCATGCTCATCGTCGACAACATGGCTACCTTTGCCGCCGGTGGCACCATCCAGCCCGATCACTACATGAACATGCAGATCGTTAACAGCTTCGCCCTCATCGGCGGCTCGGGCTGCACCCTCATGCTCCTGCTCGACACGCTCCTGTTCTCCAAGAACAAGGCTTCCGAGACCGTTTCCAAGATGGCTATCCTGCCTGGTCTGTTCAACATCAACGAGCCGGTTATCTACGGTTACCCCATCGTGTACAACCTGCCGCTCATGATCCCGTTCGTTCTTCTTCCCGACCTGTTCATCGGCATCACCTATGGCCTTACCTGCGCAGGCATCATCAGCCCCTGCATCGCCCAGGTGCCCTGGACTATGCCTCCCGTCATCAATGCCCTGCTCGCTACGGGCTTTGACTGGCGCGCCGGCGTGTGGCAGGCTCTCGAGATTGTCATTGGCATGGCCGTCTACCTGCCCTTTATGAAGATTTCCGAGAAGGCAATCGCCAAGCAGGAGGCTCTCGCCGAGTAGAACGCCTAACGTTCGTCCCTTTCACCTTTGCGGGCGCCGGTACGCGGTGCCGGTGCCCGCGGCTCTCTCCCTTGTGTAAAGATGCAGGGGGGGGTGGGCACAATAGCCGCAAGGAATAAAACCAGTCGTCGTCTGCGCGCCGCGCAGTTATAAGGAGGAAACCATGAAGAAGATCATGCTCTGCTGCAATGCCGGTATGTCCACGAGCCTGCTGGTCCAGAAGATGCAGGCCGAGGTTGCAAACCGTGGTCTGGATATTGAGGTCGAGGCTCGTCCCATGAACGAGGCCCACGATCACCTGGACGAGTGCGACATGTTGCTGCTTGGTCCGCAGATCGGCTACACCAAGGGCGATTTTGAGAAGGAGGCCGCCGGCCGCTTCCCGGTCGAGGTCATCAACATGGTCGACTACGGCCGCATGAACGCTGCCGGCATCATTGACCACTGCGTCAGCGTGATGGGCTAGGTGCTCCGCATGGACGATATGAACGAACTGCAGATGACCTGCTTTGAGATCATCAGCTACGTCGGTACCGCCAAGAGCATGTACATCAATGCCGTGCAAAAGGCCAAGGAGGGCGATTTTGACGCCGCCGAGGAGCTTATCAAGCAGGGCGACGAGGCCTATAACGGTGGCCACGATGTTCACATGGGGCTTCTGAAGAAGGAGGCCAACGGCGAGCGTAACGGCGAGGCCCCGTTGATTCTGCTGCATGCCGAGGACCAGATGGCCGGCACCGAGACCATGCGCGTCATGGCGACGGAGCTCATCGAGGTTCACAAGCAGCTGCAGGCACTTCAGGCCTAGTCGGCGTTATCGCCGCGACGGACCGTGCGGTCCAACAGACAACACAGTCCCTTTGACGGGCGCCGGGAGTCTCCGCCTCCCGGCGCCCTTATATTTGGCGAAGGCCCTGCGCGACCTTTTGAGCGGTCGTTTGCGTTTTCACAGATAAAACCTGCCAAAACAAACCTGTCCCTTTTTGGCAGGTTTTTGCCTTGGGAGCGGTACCATACAGGCAATGTTTAAACGAGAAAGGCGGGCTCCCATGGAACCTAAGCAGTATTACATCGGCATCGACGTCGGCGGCACTTCGGTTAAGGAGGGCCTGTTCGACGAGGACGGCAACCTGCTGGCCAAGGCCAGCGTGCCCACGCCGCCCATCGTTGACGCTGCGGGCTTTGCCGCGGTGACCGAGGCTATCGACCAGGTGGTCGCCAAGGCCCAGATTCCGCGCGCCTTTGTGGCGGGTATTGGCCTGGCCGTTCCGTGCCCTATCCCGGCATCGGGCGATGCCAAGGTCAAGGCCAACATTGCCATTAACCTGCCCGAGCTAAGAGTCGCCATTCAGGAGCACTGCCCCGACGCAGTTGTTAAATACGAGAACGATGCCAACGCCGCTGCCATGGGCGAGGCCTGGCTCGGCTCTGCCAAGGGCGTACAGAACGTGGTGATGGTCACCATTGGCACCGGTGTGGGCGGCGGCGTTATCGTTAACGGCGACGTGGTATCGGGCGTTGTGGGCGCCGGCGGCGAGATTGGCCACATGTGCCTGAACCCGGCTGAGGAGCGCACCTGCGGCTGTGGCGGCCATGGCCACCTGGAGCAGTATTCCAGCGCCACCGGCGTGGTGAGCAACTACCTTGCCGAGTGCGAGAAGGCGGGCGTCGAGCCCATCGAGCTGACCGGCCCCTCCGATTCCAAGGACGTGTTCCAGGCCTGCCGCGAGGGCGACAAGCTCGCGCTGGCCGCGGCCGATACCATGGCCGACTATCTCGGCCGCGCCCTGGCGCTTATTGCCAACGTGGTTGATCCCGAGATGTTCCTCATCGGCGGCGGCGCCTCCGCCTCGGCCGATGTCTACCTCGACAAGGTTCGCGAGCACTTTAAGCAGTACGCTCTTTCCGCCTCGCGCGAGACGCCCATTAAGGTCGCTTCGCTCGGAAACGACGCCGGCATCATCGGTGCCGCATACGTAGCCCTGCGCGCCGCCGGTAAATAGCTGGTGCAAGGGGGTCGGGTTACTTTGCACCAACATGGTGCAAAAGGGACAGCCTTGGCCCCCATACCTGCCACAAAATATGCCGTGGCCCTTCCGTCTGCGAAGGCTCGGCATCGGCGTGCTACCATAGCTACGTCCAAGTACACATATCAAGTGGAGGATATCCATGGCAAACGTTCTTGTCTTTGGTCATCAGAACCCCGATAACGACGCCATCATGAGCGCCGTCGTCCTGTCCCAGCTGCTCAATCAGGTTGAGTATGCCGGCAACACCTACGAGGCTTGCGCTCTGGGCCAGCTTCCGGCCGAGTCCGCCAAGCTGCTTGCCGACGCCGGCATTGCCGAGCCCCGCGTGATCGAGTCCGTTGAGGCCGGTCAGCTCGTCGTTCTCACCGACCACAACGAGTCCGCCCAGTCCGTCGCCGGCCTTAAGGACGCCACGGTCTTTGGTGTTGTCGATCATCACCGCATCGGCGACTTTGAGACCGCCGGCCCGCTGCACTACATCTGCCTGCCCTGGGGTTCCAGCTGCACCATCGTCACCAAGCTCGCCGGCGTGCTCGGCGTTGAGCTTTCCGACGTTCAGGCCAAGCTGCTGCTCTCGGCCATGATGACCGACACGCTCATGCTCAAGAGCCCCACCACCACCGATGTCGACCGCGCCGTCGCCGCCAAGCTCGGTGAGCAGGTGGGCGTCGACCCGGTCAAGTTTGGCATGGAGGTCTTCCTCACCCGTCCGTCCGGCTCCTTCACCGCAGCCGAGATGGTCGGCAACGACATCAAGATGTTCGAGCCTGCCGGCAAGAAGCTGCTCATCGGCCAGTACGAGACCGTCGACAAGAGCCGTGCGCTCGGTATGATTGACGAGATCCGCGAGGCCATGCGCGCCTACGCCGCCGAGAAGGGTGCTGACGGCATCGTCCTGTGCATCACTGACATCATGGAGGAGGGCTCGCAGGTCCTGCTCGAGGGCGAGACCGAGGCTGCTCAGAAGGGCTTGGGCATTGCCGACGAGCACGACGGCGTCTGGATGCCGGGCGTCCTCTCCCGTAAGAAGCAGGTCGCTGCCCCCATCATGGCCGCCTGCTAGGTTTAGTTGACCGAACGCCACGACCGGATCGCGGACGCCCCGCGCTCCGGTCGTTTTTTGTGCACGGCGCCGCGTCGTCTCTTGGACAGGTGTGCCCGTGCCGTTGAGCAAATAATGTTCAACCTGTGGTTCCGCTTTTCGGCCGCGCCTGCGTGCTTGTCGTGCAGGGTAGGCTAGATGCAAGCGTAATACGTTAGAGCGCGGCGCCGCCACTTGGGCGGGCCGTGCTTTTTTAAGACGGGAGCTTTCCCGTGAAAGGAGCCGCCCATGGCAGCACCCGAGCAGCTGTTCAACGTTCGTGAACGCAAGCGCTTTGAACGTCATGACATTTGGGAGCGCATCGCCGAGAACGGCACGATTTCCGCCGCGGTTATGGTCATCGCCGCCATCGCCGCCGTCATTTGCGCCAATACCGATGCCTACGAGGCCATCCATCACTTTTTGGAGACCCCGCTGTATGTGGGTCTGGGCAACCTTACGGCCGGTCTCACCGTTGAGCTTTTCGTCAACGACTTCCTCATGGCGATTTTCTTTTTGTTGGTGGGCATTGAGCTTAAGTACGAGATGACGGTCGGCGAGCTCAAGAATCCGCGTCAGGCCATGCTTCCCATGCTGGCGGCCGTGGGCGGCGTCGTCGTTCCTGCCTGCATCTACCTGATCTTTAACCACGCCGGCGCCCGCAACGGTTGGGCCATCCCCATGGCAACCGATATTGCCTTTGCGTTGGGCGTGCTGTCGCTTTTGGGCAACCGCGTGCCCAACGGCGTGCGCGTGTTCTTCTCGACGCTCGCCATCGCCGACGATCTGATTTCCATCGCCGCCATCGCCATCTTCTACGGTCAGAGCCCCAATCCGTTTTGGTTGGGCGCCGCCGCGCTTGTGACCTGCGCGCTCGTGTGGCTTAACAAGACGCAGCATTACCGCCTTGCCCCGTATTCGGTACTGGGCCTGCTGTTGTGGTTCTGCATGTTCAAGAGCGGCATACATGCCACGCTTGCTGGCGTCATCTTGGCCTTTACCATCCCGGCCAAGTGCGGTGTTAAGCTCGACAGCCTTACCGATTGGTTGGGGGAGTGCCTGCCGCTGCTCGATGACCGCTACGACGACGAGGCACACATCCTGGGCCAGCACGACTTTACCGTTTCGACCACCAAGGTCGAGCGCGTCATGCACCGCGTCACCCCGCCGCTCATCCGCATGGAGCGCCTGATCTCCACACCGGTCAACTTTGTGATCCTGCCGATCTTTGCGTTCGTAAACGCTCAGGTTCGCTTAGTGGGCGTGGACATGAGCACGCTGCTCACCGACCCGGTGACGCTCGGCGTGTACTTTGGCATGCTGCTGGGCAAGCCGATCGGCATCTTTGGTATGACGTTTGCCCTGGTTAAGCTTAAGGCCTGCGAGCTGCCGCACAATGTCAACTGGCACATGATTGCCGGCGTGGGCATTCTGGGCGGTATCGGCTTTACCATGTCGATTCTCATCAGCGGCCTCGCCTTCCCGACGGCCCAGTTTGAGGTCCTGGCCGCAAAGGCCGCCATTCTTGCCGGTTCGGTCACCGCAGCCGTGCTTGGCATGATCTACATGAGCGTGGTCTGCAAGCACCCCGCGCCCAAAGACGAGTAAGAGCGCGAAAACCGGCTCCAGAACCGATTCGGGCGCGTTCAAAATGCGGATTCGGGCGGTGCTTGCCGCCTGCCAGACACGCCAGTGGTCAAAAAACGCCGTTTGTGAGTACTGTCACAAACGGCGTATCATTTTAGGTGCGGAAAATAATGAACAAAGTTATAAGAACTGTACGTTAATGAGTGACCATCGACTTCCAATTTGGTGCTAGCTGACGGTGATTAGGAAGTTTCAAGGTGGCGCGCGCAGACGTGGTGTAAGAGCGTCCCGAGGTCCGTCGCTGCAAGTCC
>UREC01000008.1:0-65047 GCA_900546755.1 uncultured Collinsella sp.
GGACTTGCAGCGACGGACCTCGGGACGCTCTTACACCACGTCTGCGCGCGCCACCACGAGCAATTATTTGGCATTACGATGCTTGGTCGTCCGCTGTTTACGAGCCTGTTTGTCGGCTTGATCCTTGGCGATGTCCAGCAGGGCGTTATCGTCGGCGCTGCTTTGGAGTCCATGTTCATGGGCGCCATCATGGTCGGCGCGGCGGTTCCTCCCGAGGTCTATGCCTCCGGCGTGCTTGGCTGCGCGTTTGCCGTCATTACGGGTACGGGCACGGCAACTGCCGTCGCGCTCGCCCTTCCCGTCTCCGTCTTCCTTCAGGTGTGGCGCAACTTCTGCTACGCCGTTCCGGGTGCCTTTGCCTGCAAGAAGATTGAGACCGCTCTGGCAAATCGCGATCTTGCCAAGGCGAATCTGTACCATCTGACCATCGTGCCGCTGTCGATTGGCATTCCGTCTGCACTGCTGGTGTTTGGCTCGCTGTTCTTTGGTGCCGACCTTATCAACAATGCGCTCAGCGCGATTCCGCAGTTTGTGATGGACGGCCTCAACGTTGCGTCCGGCGTCATGGTCTGCATCGGCTTCGCTCTTCTTATCAGGACCATGGGCGATAACAAGCTCCTTCCCTGGCTGTTCCTGGGCTTCATTATGGTCATCTACCTCAAGATGGACGTGGTCGGCGTCGCCGCAGCTGCCATTTGCGTCGCGCTGCTCCTGGCCTTCCGCGAGGGCTCGTCCGGTCCGCAGACGGTTGCTGCAGATGAAGAGGAGGACTTCTAATGGCTATCCAGAACACCGACCTCAAAGAGGCCAAGAAGGACGCGATTATGACTCCCGATATGTATCGGAGCATGTTCCTTCGCCAGTTTACGAGCCAGTGCTCGCAGTCGTACGACAAGATGATGGCAATGGGCTTCATGTACACCATTCAGAAGCCCCTGCGAAAGATCTATCCCAACGACGACGATTACTATGCGGCGCTCGATCGCCATACCGAGTTCTTTAACATCACGCCTCATGTGCTTCCGTTTGTAGCCGGCCTAACGGTTTCGATGGAAGAGCAGGCGGCTGCCGATAAGAACTTCGACACGTCCTCGATTAACGCCATGAAGGTCGGCCTTATGGGACCGCTTTCCGGCATCGGCGATTCGTTCTACTGGGGTACGTTCCGCGTGGTTGCCGCCGGCATTGGTATTGGCATCGCTTCGACGGGCAACCCGCTCGGCCCCATCGTGTACGCGCTCATCTACTCCATGATTAACTTTGCAACGCGTATCGTCGCCGCCCATCTGGGTTACGACTTGGGAACCAAGTTTTTGCAGCAGTCCGAAGAGAGCAACCTTATGTCTCGCATGACGCATGCTGCCGGTGTTCTCGGAATGACCGTTATCGGCGCCATGATTGCGGCACAGGTCTCGCTGTCCACGGCTTTGACCTTTGACGTGGGTGGTTCGGAGATTGTCCTGCAGGATCTGTTCGATTCGATCTTCCCCGGTCTGCTGCCCTTGCTGGCAACGTTCGCTTGCGTTGCCCTCTATAAAAAGGGCGTCAAGACCATTTGGATCATCTTGGGCATCTTCGCAATCTGCATCATCGGAACGGGCTTGGGAGTGTTCGCGGCGGCGTAATGTTGACTGCAATGCTCGCGCGTTGGATAACTAACTGACCGTTTGAAAACGGGGCTCGGCGTAAGGCCGGCCCCGTTTTTTATTTGAGGGATTTTCCGACCGTCCAATAATCCACGCTCATGCATCTCTCGTCTCTCATTCGTCACTAACACGAGAGATAGATTAAAGACGAGAGATAATTACGAGAGATAGCTCAGCAGCAAAGAGACAAGCAACCATGGTATTGTCTCAATATCGATTGTTCTACCAGCAAAAACATGATTTAATGAAGCAGGTAGAGATATCTTATCTCTCATCTTTCACTCATATCTAATACGAGAGATAACAGAAAGACGAGAGATAATTACGAGAGATAACTGAGAGACGAGGGAAATCCGTCTGCGGCATTCTCCGCAGGACCGAGCGAAGGGACGTGCAGATGAACGAAAACGAGCTGGCCGGTTTGCTCGAGTCTTTAAAGCGCATGGGTTCGGATGACCTTAACGTCGAAGTAAAAGAGAGCGCCACGACGCTTTCCCGCGACGTATGGGAAACGGTCAGCGCTTTCGCAAACACCGCCGGCGGCATCATCGTACTCGGAGTGAGCGAGCGTGCGGGTTTTGTCCCAGTTGCAAACTTTGAGACCGAGAAAGTGCTCAACCAATTCGTGGCGGGCATGGGCGATGCCGGCGGTCGTGGAAAGCTGGCCAATCCGCCCAAATACACCATTGAGCGCGTGGAGCTTCGGGGTACCGTTGTTCTCGTCATCACAATCGAGGAGCTCGACCCGTCGAGCAAGCCTTGCTATGTAATAGAACGGGGCGCCCAGGGCGGCAGCTACAAGCGCATCGATGACAAAGACGTGCCGCTTTCGTCGACCGAGGTTTTGGCGCTGTCGTCATACGAACGGACGAGTCCTAGCGATCGCGATACGGTTCCCGGCACGAGTGTGGGCGATCTCGACGAGTCGCTGGTCGACCGCACGATAGAGCGTGCCTATTCGTTGACGCCCCGAGCGATGCACGGTGCGACGGACAGGAAGACAAAGATGGAGCGTCTGAATTTCCTCGACCCCCAGGGCAATGTTACCAAGGCTGGCCTCCTTGCCGCGGGCGTTTACCCTCAGCAGTTCTATCCCAAGCTCTTTATTGATGTAGCTGTCCATGCGGGAACTCAAAAGGGCGCTGCGGGACCGCTAAGGTTTATGGACCGCACAGTCTGCGAGGGCACCTTGGGCGAGATGATTTCGGATGCTGTCGCGGCTGTCGCCAAAAACCTGCGTCGCACCTCGACCGTTCAAGGCGTCTCGCGTATCGACTCGCTGGAGATTCCCGAGGAAGTCTTGCGTGAGGCGATTGCCAACGCCGTAATCCACCGAGAATACAGAGATCGGTTCTGTGGACAGTCGATCGCTGTTGACGTCTTTGATGACCGTATCGAGGTGACGAACCCTGGCGGTCTTTATGGCGGAAAAACTCGCGAGAATCTGTTTGACGGTAGTTCTCGGTGCCGCAACGCGACGCTCGTGAAGCTCATGTCGCTTGTCCCATTGCCCGACGGTGCGGGCTCTCCTGCCGAGGGCAACGGATCGGGCATCCCGATGATGGTCGATGCCATGCGTGCGCACGGTCTGGCCGAGCCCCTGTTCTGCCCGGGGTTCGATCGGTTCAAGGTCGTACTTTACCGTTCAAAGATCGAGCCGGTCGATCATGGCGGAGGCTTAATTGTGACGGCACTCAAACACTACGGCGAGCTGGGGACGCGTGAGCTGGCAAAACGCACGGGGCTTACAATTTCCCAGGTTAGGTCGCGCGTCAACGCGCTCATTGCTCAAGGCGAGCTTGAGCCCACGGCGCCGTCGACAAGCCGCAACCGCAAATATCGACTGTCAGAGCGCGTGGAATAAATGCGTTAGTGGACGAGGCGACCCAATAATCGACCCTCGATTGGCGCCCACTAAGGTAAAGCGGTTGTTGCCCAGTCGACGGTGATGCTAAAGACTCGGCTTACGCCGGCATGGCCCCGAACCCGTCCATCAGGAACAGCCTGAGAACCAGCTTGATGACATTTCCCGGTTTGACTTCAGCCGTGCCAAAGACGTGGCGCTCGGCGAGCTCGCTGCAGTATGCGTAGATATCGCGGATAAGGTCCGCGCCCGAAAGCGTAAACATGTAGCCTGCGTCCGAAAGCGCATTGGGTGCGGCGGGCAACTTGGTCATGCGACAAAAGGTCAACAGGTCGGGCGCCATAGCGTCTTGGTAGCCAAGATGGCCGCCGTCTTCTTGTGCGGCGAGTTCCAGCTGGCGTACTCGATCCAGCGCCGCTGCCAGCACAAAGCTCGGTGTGGGCGCATTGACGTCTTCCGTGTTCGCCACGAGTTTGCCCGCCGCCTGTGTGACAAGCCAGGCGACCTCGCGCTGGCAACGCACGGCCTTGCGCGTAACCGGCTTGATGGACGAAGAAGAAACGCTCCCCTTAGGCGGATTCGAAGCAGCCATAAGACCCTCCCATGAACAATCCGGCCCAACAAGCCCGGATGAAACACGTGCTACATCAGTATACAGGGGAGTGGGGTAGCGGGGTACAAGCGCGCCAGCGGCAAACCGAGAGCATCAACAATGTGCCTCCGCTCTATTTGGACGATGGTACGTGGGTCATTAAGTACTCGGTTCAAGCGCCGGGTACCGTTGGTTTTCGAGACCAGAATTACAACCGTAAAATGCTCAACTGCATGGAATGTGACGTCCCAGCCGGAGTCATATTTGCAACCGAGGTGGGCTATAAGGTGCTCGGCCTTGCGTTTGTTGAGCGGTTCGAGCCCGAAAACGGATGGTTTGTTCTGCACGGTCCTGTTCATAAAGGCGGACCGGACCCTCGTTTTGCGCCCGACATGAGTTATCTGAAGCACATACCCGTCGATATTGAGTTTGCCGGACAGGGTGCGACCGACGATGAAATTTGGCTTTGGCGGTCTTTTACGATCGTGCTGTTTGATCGGATCGCGTGGCGATGCAATCTCGCACACGCCTGCCGGTGCATGCTCTTCCTGATTTGTATAGCGAGAGGGGAGCGAACGTGAGCTGGCGAGGCGATATTGCGATGGGGAAGTACGGAAAACTGCCGTGCGCCCTTATAGACAACAAAATGTTTCCGAGCGTAGAAGTTGATTGCGGGTCGTTTGTCGTCGCCTGTCCTTGCTGCGGCTCGCAAATACCGTGCCTCGACATTCGGTTCATCGATGCGTGCGACAGACTTAGCGACGAAGTGAGAAAACGGACAGGCGTTCATATGCCGGTGTATCAGGAGAAATGCCCTGTTTGTGGCCTCGATATCGTGTACGACGCCGGCGACGAGGGATAGGTGATGCGGAGGAGCTGGCTGTGAAGGCATCTCTGTCCCTATAAATAAATCCCCTCACCGAGCTGCTTGTGGAACTTGGCGTGATGGTCGCGTGCCCAGGTAAAGAGCGCCTGGTCAAAGTCGGTGCGCGTGGCCGGGACGCCAAAGACGCCGGCAACTTCGACGCGTACAAACTCCAGTGCCGGCAGCTTGTTGATGGCAGTGAGGGCAAACGGGGACGAGGGCTCCTCGAACAGATAGCGGCTGCCTTGCAGCGCGTCGCAAATGGTGCACGTGTTGCCGAGCGACGGGGCTTTGGAGGCTCGCGCGCCTACGGGCTTGTAGCCGCAGCGCTTATGAAGGTAGTCGCGGATCTCGCCCGGCACGCAGCCAAGAGCGGGCACGATGGCGAGTGCGTTGGCGTTGGCCGTGTCGATGGCAATGTGCCCGGCTTCGTTGGGCGCGTGCGCGATGGCGATGCTCTCGTCGTTATCGGTTCGATAGGGAATGCCGAAGGCCGCGACCGAGGTCTCTTTGTGACACTTCCAGCACTCGCGCTTGCCCAGTACTAGATATATATACGGCGCTGAGGGGTCGGATCGGTCAACACCGGGCAGCCACTCGGCAAAGGGCTCGGGGTTGACGCCGCTGGGTACATACCAGATCTTCTTGGTCCGGTCCCATTTGGCGCCCAGCGCCTTGGCTTCTTCTTTGTGCGAAAAGGGGACATCGAGCTCGGTGCGCATGGCGGCTCCTTGGTGCTGCAGGTGCGAGTGGCTCAAGGATACCGCAGGGCGCAGACATCGCGGCGTTTTGTTGAGAAGTTGCGGCGCGGACTGCTTGGTTACGCCGTTAGATAAATTGGCAAGTAGATGGTCGGCTTTTGACCAGTTGGGCGGTTGGAGCAGCTTGCGGCGCAGTTTTGTGCCTGGCCATTGTTGATGTTGGGGTATTGAATATATTTGGCTGCCATTCGTCAGGTGAATTGTTGTTACGTTGCGATGACGGTTGGAACTGCCAGCGGATTTAGCGACAAAAAACAAAACAGCCCAGAGGACATAGCCTCTGAGCTGCGAACATTTGGTGGGCGTTAGAAGATTTGAACTTCTGACCTCTTCCGTGTCAGGGAAGCGCTCTCCCCCTGAGCTAAACGCCCGATCAAGGGTGCGCAAGCGCGCAAGGGATAATATAACGGAGCCTGAACTCGGTGGCAAGAACATTTTTAAAAATCGCTTACATTGTGGAATTCGGGGGCTTTGTCATATCCATTTCAAAAGAGCCTGCTGCCGCGATTTGACTGTCGCATAATGCAAGGCCATTGCGGTATCGAGCTATGGAAAGACGTCTGCGGAATTGTCATACCGATAAGCGGACAAGCCTTCGGCTGGTGCCTTCGCCGTGGTAAGGTAAGCCGAATTGTTTCCAGGCTGCTTCGAGGGAATGGAATGAGCAAAGAGCGTGTCGAGCAGGTCGAAGGCGCAGGGGCTTCGGTGCCGATGACCGATATATCGAACATTGATGTGCCCGAGGGCACCGATGAGCTCAGCCGTAGCACCCGCCGCGCTTGGCGCGAGCGCCTGAACAGCGCTTCGACGCGCAAGATGATCACGGGCGTCTTGGCTACGCTGGTGGGCGGTTCGTTTTGGGGCTTCTCGGGCACCAGCGCGAGCTTTCTGTTCGATACCTACCACGTCGACACCTTGTGGCTTATGAGCGTGCGTCAGATTCTCGCCGGTCTACTCTTTATGGCCGTGGTTGTTACGCGCGACCGCGAGCGCCTGATTAAGCTCTGGACCACACCCGCCGATCGCAAGCAGCTGCTGCTCTTTACCGCCTTTGGTCTGCTGTTCAACCAGTTTTGTTATCTTTCGGCCGTGCGCCTGACCAATGCCGGAACCGCGACGGTGCTCCAATGCCTGCAACTGGTCATCATTATGGGCTACACCTGCGTGATCGACCATCGCATGCCTCGCGTGCGTGAGGCCGTTGGCATTGGGTTGGCCCTGGGCGGCACCTTTTTAATCGCTACCGGCGGCGACCCTACCAGTCTGAGCATATCGCCGCTTGGCCTGGTCGCAGGCCTTATGTGTGCGGTCAGCGCCACGTGTATGGCGGTGATTCCCGCCAAGATCCTGCCCGAATACGGCAGCCCCATCGTCACGGGCTCGGCAATGCTCGCGGCGGGCGTGGTCTCGTGCGTCTTCGTGCAGCCTTGGGCGCATATGCCGGCACTCGACGCTGCCGGCGTCGAGGCGCTCGCGGTATTCGTGGTTATCGGCTCGTTTTTTGCTTACATGCTCTATATGCAGGGCGTTAAGGACATCGGCTCGGTGCGTGCGAGCCTCATCGGAACTGTGGAGCCGGTTTCGGCGACCATCACCAGCGCCGTTATGCTGGGCACGGTGTTTTTGCCGACCGACCTTATCGGCTTTGCCATGATCATCGTGATGATGTTCCTCACGGTGTAGCTGGCGCCGCCGCCAAGACAGAAAAGGTGTTGTGCCGCATTTTCGCCAATTGACGTCCGTGTCTGGAGTTTAGCTGTCGATGCTCAAAATGCCATAAACTAGTAACGTTATGGATTTTTTCATTGCGACTCAATTGCGAGGATTTCTTTATGGCTGGTAATCACTTTAAGGGCAGCGATAACGGCCGTCCTGCAGTTCCGCCGCGTCCGAACGGGGCTGGTAAGGCCGGCACGCCGGGCGGCGCTGGACAGGGCGGTTCCAGTAAGCGCGTGTCCCCGGGCGAGACGGCGATGTTTACCGCTCTGTACGAGCAGTCTCAAAAGGCGAAAAAGACCGGCCGTGCAAGAGGGAATGTCTTTGCGGGCGGTGCAACCTCCGCGTCGCAGCCGAGCGGGGCTCCTTCGGTACCTGCGAACAACGCAGGTGCTGCCAACGCCGCAAATGCCGCCGGCAACGTTAATGCCGGCAAGGCCGCCAACAATACTCCCTCTGCCGGTGGCGCGGGGCTTACGGGTAACCTTGGCACGATTTACACCGGTGCCTCCGAGACTGGCACGTTCGCCCGCCTGGATGATAGCGGTGCCGAGTTTGCGGGCTCGGGTTCCAAGGAAGATTATTACGATTTTGGCTTGAACTACGGTAGCGACGCTTCGTCGAGTTCGACCTCTGACGGTCTGGTCCGTCATCGCCATCGCAAGGGCGAACGCAAAAAGCGTCACACCGGCGCCATTATTGCCGCTGTAGTCGCGGTGCTTCTCGTTGCGCTTGGCGCAAGCGGCTTTATGCTGCTTAACTCGGCAAAGACCGTAAAGAGTGAAGCGAAGGAGGCCGTCGAGATTGTCGGTGGCCTTAAGGACAAGGTCACGTCGGGCGATTTTTCGACGCTGCCTGACGACGCGAAGAAGATTGATGAGCTTTGCGACAGCATGAAGGCGGAGACCTCGAGCCCGCTGTGGACGGCGGCTTCGTTTATCCCGGTGTATGGCAGCGACATCAATGCGGCCCGCACCATGATCGACGCCCTGTCCGATGTCTCGAGCAATGCGCTGGTTCCCATGGCCGATAACCTTTCGCAGGCCACGCCCGGCAAGCTGTTTCAGGACGGCATGATTAACGTGTCCGCGCTGCAGGCGGTCGCCGATTCGCTTTCCAGCAGCTCGAAGGTGTTCAAGAGCGCCAACGAGAAGATCCAGGGCATTGGCGATACTCATATTTCCCAGGTGACCGAGCTGGTCGATAAGGCCAAGGACGGCTTTGCCACCCTCAACGGCGCGGTTGACGCGGCGGAGAAGGTCGCCCCCGTCCTTCCCCAGATGCTCGGCGCCAACGGCCAGACGCGCAACTATCTTGTGTACGCCATGAACAACGTCGAGATTCGTGCCTGCGGCGGCTTTGGCGGTTCGCAGGGCCTGATTTCGGTCACCGACGGCCAGACGTCGATTGGCGAGTTTGTCCCCCGCATTGGACTCAGCGAGGATGAGGCAGTCGAGAGCGTCGACGAAGAGGATGAGGCGCTGTTCGGCAACCACAGTAACCTGTACAACTCGGGCAATACCTATTCGCCTGATTGGCCCCGCAACTCGCAGCGTGTCGCAGCCCTGTGGAAATCTCAATATGGCCAGGACGTTGACGGCGTCGTGGGTATCGACCCGGTGTTCCTGCAGTATCTGCTGGGCCTGGTCGGTAACGTGTCGCTGCCCGACGGAACGGTTGTCGACGGCACCAACGCCGCAAAGGTCCTCATGCACGATGTGTACTGGAACTATCCGGTCGAGGAGTCGGACGGCATCTTTGCATCCGTCGCCAGCGCTGCCTTCGACAAGATCCTTGGCGGTATCGGCGATGTCGATGTTACGAAGCTTGTCAGCGCCGTTGAGCGCGGTGCCGAAGAGGGCCGCCTGATCGCGTGGATGAAAAACGATGACGAGCAGAACGCTATCAAGGAGATGAACATCGACGCCTCGCTGCCCGATCCGGATGACCCGAGTGATGATCCCGTTGCTGGTGTCTACTTTAACAACCTGAGCTTCTCCAAGCTCGACTGGTACCTGAATGCCGATACGCAGATTGGCCAGGGCATCAAGAACGGTGACGGCACATGCTCGTATCGCATCACCGTTACCCTGACGAACATCATGACGCAGGAGGAGGCCGGCAAGCTGCCCGACTACGTCGCGGCGAGCGCGCCTGATGCCGCGCGCGACGACGAGCGTCTGAATGTCTCGTTGTTTGCCCCGACGGGCGGCAACATTACTGACCTGACCGTCGAGGGCACCCAGTTTGGTCTTGGTGCCGCTACGTGGCATGGAATCCCCTTCTATTCGGGCACCGTTGACCTGCATGCTGGCGAGACGACGACGATCGCATATACGCTGACCACGTCAGCCGAGGCGGGGGACAAGCCGCTTACGCTGCGTCAGACTCCTACATGCCAGGCGGCTCGCGACAGCGCGTCGGCGTAGGGTTTTTCTGGTAGCGCAGATAATCGAGTACCATTTTGGGGCGGACAGGCAATCTGTTCGCCCCTATTTTGTAAGGAGAGCGCATGAAGTACTTTGGCACCGACGGCTTTCGCGGTGAGGCTAACGTTGGGCTGACGGTAGAGCACGCTTATAGGATTGGCCGTTTTGTGGGCTGGTATTACGGTGCCAACCGCGAGCGCAAGGCGCGCGTCATCGTGGGTAAGGACACGCGTCGCTCGAGTTATATGTTTGAGGCGGCGCTGGTGAGTGGCCTGGTCGCGAGCGGTGCGGACGCCTATATGCTGCACGTGATCCCCACGCCGGGCGTAGCGCATCAGACCGTGGAAGGCTGCTTCGATTGCGGCATCATGATCAGCGCGAGCCACAACCCGTTTTGCGATAACGGCATTAAGCTCGTCAATAGCGACGGTTTTAAGATGGACGAGGACGTACTGGAGCTCATCGAGGACTACGTCGATGGCAAGAGCGAGGTGCCGCTGGCCACGGGCAACCACATCGGCGCCACGGTGGACTACATGCAGGGCCGCAACCGCTACATTGCCTCGCTCATCGCCAGCGCGAACTTTTCGCTGCAGGGCGTCAAGATCGGCATCGACTGCGCCAACGGCTCGGCGTCCTCGGTGGCCAAGCCGGTGTTCGACGCGCTGGGCGCCGACGTGCGCGTGATCAATGCCGCGCCCGATGGTTTTAACATCAACGTCGACTGCGGCTCCACGCATATGGAGCGTCTGCAGCGCCACGTGGTGGAGCAGGGCCTGGACGTGGGCTTTGCCTATGACGGCGATGCCGACCGCTGCCTGGCCGTGGACGAGCGCGGGCGCGTGGTCGATGGCGACCAAATCCTGTACGTGTGCGGCGTGTACCTGAACAAGCACGGTCGCCTTTCGGGCGGTACCGTGGTTCCGACGATTGCCAGCAACTTTGGCCTGATCAAGTCGTTGGAGCTTGCCGGCCTAAGTGCCGTGACCAGCGGTGTGGGCGACCGTCACGTGTATGCCAAGATGCGCGAGGGCGGTTACAGCCTAGGCGGCGAGCAGACGGGCCATACGATCTTTGGCGATATCGAGCGCACGGGCGACGGCATTATGACCTCGCTGCGCGTGATGGAAGTGATTCGTGCCGAGCGCGAGACGCTCTCGCAGCTCACGGCTCCGTGCAAGCTGCTGCCGCAGGCGCAGGTGGCCGTGCGCGTGGCGGACAAGGACGCCGCGCTCGAGAACATGGGCGTGCAGAACGCCATCGCCGAGGCCGAGGCTGCGCTGGCAGGCGAGGGCCGCGTGCTCGTACGCAAGAGTGGAACCGAGTCGGTTATCCGCGTGCTGGCCGAGGCGCCCGACCAAGCATCCGCCGATGCCGCCATGAAGCGCATTGCCAACGCGCTCGAGGCTTTATAGCTACGCGGTTTTACCAAACCGCGTAGCTGCTCGACGCTGCAAACGGCCCCAAGCGGCAATCTGACGCTCAATTTCAAGGGCGCGACCAGAAGGTCAGCGCCCTTTCATTTCACGTCACCTTGCTCGCTTAGGGTCGTTTTCGCTGACGTTGCCAAGACATTGGCGTCAACATAGTTGGCGTTGGCGATGGCGTGCTGGTCAATCCTTACAGCTCGTACAGTGTGGTGAACTTGTCCTGCAGGTAGCTGCAGTAGTAGCGGGCGTCAAAGGCCATGCCGCAGGCGCCCTTGATGAGTTCCGGCGCGTCTTTGGCGCGGCCCCACTGCCAAATGTGCTCGCCCAGCCAGGCGCGGACGGGCGCCAGATCGCCGCTCGCGCAGGCACCGGTAAGGTCGACGCCGTCGCGGCACATGGCCGGCACAAACATGGCATCGTAGGCGCTACCCAGCGCATACGTGGGGAAGTAGCCAAACGAACCGCCGCTCCAATGCGTATCCTGCAGGCAGCCGTGCGTGTCGTCGGGAACGGGAATGCCCAGGTACTCGTCCATAAAGCGGTTCCAAAGCGCGGGGATGTCCTTGGCCGCAGCCTCGCCGGCAAACAGCATACGCTCAATCTGGTAGCGCACCATAATATGCAGCGGATAGGTGAGCTCGTCGGCCTCGGTGCGGATCAACGACGGCTGCGCGATGTTCACGGCGCGGTAGAGCGTGTCTTCGTCGACGTCGCCGTAGACCTCGGGCGCGTGACGACGCAGCACCTCGAGCAGCGGGCCCATAAAGGCGCGGCTGCGACCCACGGTGTTCTCGAAAAAGCGGCTCTGGCTCTCGTGGATGCCCATGGAGGTGCCGCCCTCCAGGCAGGTGCGCGCGTAGGCGGGATTGACGCCCAGCTCGTACATGGTGTGCCCCGCCTCGTGGATGATGCTGTAGACGTTGGAGATGCAGTCGTCCTCGTAGATGTGCGTCGCGATGCGCGCATCACCCACGGCAAAGCCCTCGCTAAACGGATGCTCGGTAAAGGCAAGCGTGGTGTCGTCCAGGTCCAGGCCGACAAGCTTCATAAGGTCGAAGCTCATGGCGCGCTGGGCAGCCTCGGGCACGTGGGCGTGCAAAAAGTCGGCAGCCGGCTGCTGGCCGCGCTCGCCGATGGCGTGCACGAGCGGCACGACCGTGGCCTTGACCTCGTCGCAAAACGCGTCGAAGCTCTTGGCGGAAAGGCCGCGCTCGTACTGGTCGAGCCAAACGTCGTATGGATCGCGCTTGGGGTCCATGAGCTCGGCCTGATGCTTAAGTTGGGCGACGATTCTATCCACATAGGTCTCAAAGCTCGCCCAGTCGTTGGCTGCCTTGGCCTTGCGCCACACGGCGTCCGCCTCGCAGGTGAGCCTGGTCCAGGCCTCGGCTTCTTCGGTGGGGATGGCACTGGCCTCACGTTGATCGCGGCCGAGCACACGGATCTCGTCGAGCAGCTGAGGGTCGTCGATTTTGCCGCCGGCGACGGTCTCGCGCGCTAACGAGCGTACGAGCTCAACGGACTTCTCGCTGGTCAGCAGCTTGTGATGCTCGCCGGCAAGCGTGCCCATGGCGTCGGCACGCGCTGCTGCGCCGTTGGCGGGGGCAATGGTCGCGCCGTCAAACTCGGCAATCTTGAGCAGGTACTCACGAGTCCACAGCTTGCCTTCGAGCTTGCGGAATTTTTTGACGGCCTTATCGACCTTCATGCCTTTGGATGTCTTGCCCGCTGCAGGCTCGGCCTTCTTATCGAGTTTCTTTCCCATACCATATCCTTGATCTCGTGAGCCGAGCGCTTCGGGTGGGCGCGCGGCCAGTTTGCACAGCTACCTGCCTTGTACCCAGTGCGAACAAAACGGAACGCGGCGATGCACACGCAGAATGTGTTATCCTATAGCCCAATGCGTTGACGGAGAGGGTTTTGCCCGCCGCGTCGCCGGCAAGAGAGGGAAGGTCATGGGCTGCGAGCCTTCCTGCGGTGACAAGGGCCAAGCGTTCACTCCCGAGCAGCGACCTCAACGGGCACGCGGCCAGCGGCGGCGAAGCCCCAGTAGGGAAGCCGTGAGCCTCGCGACAAGGGGCACAGAGTGGGCGCGGCGGGCCAGACATCCGCCGGGTCAAACAAGGTGGTACCGCGGAATTCAACCGTCCTTGGGCAATGCACATGCCCGAGGGCGGTTTTTTTGTTACCGAACCGGGCCGCACATCCGCAGCTCCGGGTGGCTCCAGCCGCCGCGGCAAGTGGATGCGCGAGAGACGAAAGGGAAGACATGAGTCTGATTGATGATCTGGTCAAACTCGAGGAAGAGGCCAAGGAGCTCGTCGCAGGCGCCGATGACGCCGCCAAGCTCGAGGCTGCGCGTGTTGAGCTGCTCGGTCGCAAGGGTCGTATCACCGGCTTGATGCGCATGATGGGCAAGCTCGCCCCCGAGGATCGTCCCGTGATGGGCAAGCGCGCCAACGAGATGCGCCAGCTGATCGAGGGCATGCTCGACGAGCGAAACACCGAGATGAAGGCCGCCGCCCTCAAGCGCGCACTCGAGCACGACGCCGTCGACATCACGCTGCCGGGCATCCGTCCGCAGATCGGCCACCAGCACCTGATCAAGCAAATCATCGAGGAGGCCGAGGACATCTTCTGCGGCATCGGCTACACCGTCGAGTCCGGCCCCATGGTCGACACCTCTTACTACAACTTCACCGCGCTCAACGCTCCCATGGATCACCCGAGCCGCTCGGCTCGCGATACCTTCTACGTGGTCGACAACAACCCCGGCAGCGTCGCGCACCCCGAGGCTCACGCCCACGGCGAGTCCGACGTGCTGCTGCGCACCCAGACTTCGGGCGTGCAGATCCACACCATGGAGTCGCAAAAGCCGCCCATCTACATGATCTGCCCGGGCACCGTCTACCGTCCCGACACGGCCGATGCCTGCCACCTGCCGCAGTTCAACCAGATCGAGGGCCTGGTCGTCGACGAGGGCATCACCTTTGGCGACCTGAAGGGCACGCTCGACTACTTTGTTAAGTGCATGTTTGGCGAGGATCGCAAGACGCGTTACCGCCCGCACTTCTTCCCCTTCACCGAGCCCAGCTGCGAGGTGGACGTGAGCTGCCACGTGTGCGGCGGCAAGGGCTGCAACTTCTGCAAGCACAGCGGCTGGATCGAGATCTTGGGCTGCGGCATGGTCGACCCCAACGTCCTGATCAACTGCGGCATCGACCCCGAGAAGTACACCGGCTTCGCCTTTGGTATTGGCGCCGAGCGCGTCGCGGCCCTGCGCTACGACCTGCCGGACCTGCGAACGCTCATGACGGGCGATATGCGCTTCTTAAATCAGTTCTAGGCCCGGCGGCTTTCCCAAGCACCGCACCTTGCCTTTCAATCGTCGGTTGCGTACCTAAGTACGCGGCCCTCCTCTTTCAAGGCAATCTGCGGCACTTGGAAAACCCGTCTCCGTTGCAGTTTTTGGCTCAAAGCCGCATTTATGAAAGGAGACCAGTTAGATGCGCGTTTCTTACGACTGGCTCAAGACCATGATCGATATTCCGGAGGATCCCAAGACCCTTTCGGACGAATATATCCGTACCGGCACCGAGGTCGAGGCGATTGACACCGTGGGAGAATCCTTCGACCACGTGGTGACCGCCAAGGTGCTCACCAAGACCCCGCACCCCGATAGCGACCATATGTATGTGTGCTCGGTCGACGTGGGTGACAAGAACCTCGACGCCGACGGCAATCCCGCTCCGCTGCAGATCGTCTGCGGCGCGCAGAACTTCGAGGCCGGCGATCACATCGTCACGGCCATGATCGGCGCAGTTCTGCCCGGCGACGTCAAGATCAAGAAGAGCAAGCTTCGCGGCGTCGTGTCCATGGGCATGAACTGCTCCGCACGCGAGCTCGGCCTGGGCGGCGACCACTCTGGCATTATGATCCTGCCCGAGGATACGCCCTGCGGCATGCCGTTTGCCGAGTATGTGGGCTCGAGTGATACTGTGCTCGACTGCGAGATCACGCCCAACCGCCCCGACTGCCTGTCCATGATCGGCATGGCCCGCGAGACCGGCGCCATCTTCGATCGCGATTTCCACGTTGAGCTGCCCGCCATCAAGGCCGAGACCGGCCGCGCGACCGACGACGAGCTTTCCGTCGAGATTGCCGACGAGGGCCTGTGCGACCGCTATGTCGCCCGCATCGTGCGCAACGTGAAGGTCGGCCCGTCGCCCGACTGGATGGTCAAGCGCCTTAACGCCCTGGGCGTGCGTCCGCACAACAACATCGTCGACATCACCAACTACGTGATGATGCTCACCGGTCAGCCGCTGCACGCCTTTGACCTGGACACCTTTGCCGAGCGCGATGGCCACCGTCGCGTGGTGGTTCGCGCCGCCCAGCAGGATGAGAAATTCACGACGCTCGATGGCGAAGAGCGCGTGCTCGACGCCGGCATGGGCCTTATCACCGACGGCGAGCGCCCCGTGGCGTTGGCCGGCGTTATGGGCGGCATGGATTCCGAGATCGAGGACGACACCGTCGACGTGATGGTCGAGAGCGCTTGCTTCAACGCCGGTCGCACCTCGCACACCAGCCGCGATCTGTCGCTGATCTCCGACGCCTCCATTCGCTTTGAGCGCCAGGTTGACGAGACTGGCTGCGTGGATGTCGCCAACGTTACCTGCGCGCTCATCGAGGAGCTCGCCGGCGGCGAGGTTGCTCCCGGCTATGTCGATGTTTTCCCCGCGCCCAAGACCATCGACAGCATTAAGCTGCGCCTGGCCCGCGTGCATGCCATCTGCGGTGCCGACATCGAGCCCGACTTTATCGAGCGTTCGCTTACCCGTCTGGGCTGCACCGTCGAGCGCGACGGCGAGGACTTTATGGTTACCCCGCCGAGCTTCCGTCCCGACCTGCCGCGCGAGATTGACCTGATCGAGGAGGTCCTGCGCCTATGGGGCATGGGCCGTGTGACGGCGACCATCCCGGCTGCCAAGAACCACATCGGCGGCCTGACCCGCGAGCAGAAGCTCACCCGCAAGGTCGGCGAGATCCTGCGCGCCTGCGGCCTCAACGAGACCACGACCTTTGGCTTTGCCGCCCCGGGCGACCTGGAGAAGATTGGCATGTCCACCGAAGGCCGCGGCTGCCCCGTGGTGCTCATGAACCCGCTGGTGGCCGAGCAGACCGAGATGCGTCGTTCGCTGCTGCCGGGCCTGCTGCAGTCCGTGGCCTACAACGAGGCGCACGGTACGCCCAACGTGCACCTGTACGAGGTCGGCAGCCTGTTCCACGGTCGCGAGAACGCCAGCCTGCCCAAGGAGACCAAGTCCGTGGCGGGTGTGCTCTCGGGCCAGTGGAGCGAGCAGTCCTGGAACATGAAGTACCGCAAGCTGCGCTTCTTCTTTGGCAAGGGCATTGTCGAGGAGCTGCTCGCCCAGCTGCGCATCGAGAAGGTTCGCTTCCGTCCCGTCGAGGGCGAGGGCTACGCTTTCTTGCAGCCGGGTCGTGCGGCCGAGGTTCTGTCCGGCGGAACCGTGCTGGGCTGGGTCGGCGAGATTCACCCCGAGGCGCGCGAGGCGATGGGCATCGATGAGGTCGTCGTTGCCTTTGAGCTCGACTTGGACAAGCTGATCAAGGGCGCCCGCAACCAGGAGAACTATCGCGAGTTCTCGCAGTACCCGGCCGTTGAGCACGACCTTGCCATTGTGGTTGACAACTCCGTGACCTGTGAGGATCTTGAGCGCCGCATTGCGAGCGCCGGCGGTAAGTTGCTCGAGGGCGTGCGCCTGTTCGACGTCTACCGCGATCCCATCCGCATCGGAGCGGGCAAAAAGTCCATGGCCTTTGCGCTTACGTATCGCTCCGACGACCACACGCTTACCAGCGAAGAGGTCGAGAAAGCGCACCAGAAGATTGTCACCAAGGTATGCAAAGGCGTAAACGGCGAGGTCCGCGGCTAGGGCTTGCGATGGGGGGGCGTAGGGCCTGATGGCGGTTGCTGCGGAGCTCTGCGCGACCGCGGTGTTCGGAATAAGGCATCGCTGACCCTGCATATATGACACGCGCATTACAAAACGGCGTGCTGCTTTTGTGGCGGCGCGCCGTTTTGCTATCATAGCCTGCGGCGTGTTACGAATCATCTAGCTCGTAACACTGATGAAATGGTTCAAGCGGCGCTGCAATCCCATGTGCCGGCAACCGGGAGGCGTATATGCACATTCCAGATAACTACCTGTCCCCGCAGACCGATGCCGTTATGGCGGTGGCGATGGTGCCCGTATGGGTTCACTGCATCAAGAAAGTGCGCGCCACGCTCGATCGCGAGCATATGGCCTTTCTGGGTATTTGCGCTGCGTTCTCCTTTTTGCTCATGATGTTCAACGTGCCGCTGCCCGGCGGCACCACTGGTCACGCCGTCGGCGGCGCGCTCATCGCGCTGCTGCTGGGCCCCGAGGCCGCGGCTATCGCTGTCTCGGTCGCTCTGGCGCTGCAGGCGCTGCTGTTTGGCGACGGCGGCGTTCTGTCGTTTGGCGCCAACTGCTTTAACATGGCCTTTGTGCTGCCGTTTGTCGCTGCTATCGTGTTCCGTGCGCTCAACAGCCGTCTGCACGACAAGAGCTGGGGCACCTCGGTTTCTGCCATCGTGAGCGGTTGGGTCGGCCTGTGCCTGGCGGCCCTGTGCGCGGCAATCGAGTTTGGTATTCAGCCGATGCTCTTCACCAACGCTTCGGGCGCCCCTCTGTACTGCCCCTTCCCGCTGTCCGTGGCTATTCCGGCCATGTTGATCCCGCATATGCTGGTTGCCGGCGTGATCGAGGGCGTGGCGACGTCCGCCATCTACGGCTTCATTAAGAAGACGGCGCCGAGCATTATCGTCGGGCCTGAGGCTGTCGATGGCCAGCTTGCTGCCGATGGCCAGCTTGCCGCCGATGGTACCGCCAAGAAGACTTCCCTGATTCCCACGCTCATTCTGGTCGCCGTGCTTGTCGTGGCTACGCCGCTCGGCTTGCTCGCCACCGGTGACGCCTGGGGTGAGTGGGACGCCGAGGGCGCCGCGACCGCCGTTCAGGAGGCTGGCGACGACAGCCTGCAGGCTTCGGTCGGCCTCGATGCCCCGACCTTTGCCGACACCCTGCCCACGGGCGATTATCTGCAGGCCTATTCCGAGGAGCAGGGTCTTGGCTTTGCCGGCCAGGCTGCCATGTATATCCTCTCGGGCGTGATTGGCGTGGCGGTGCTGACCATCGCATTCCGCCTGGTCTCGCTGACGGTCAAGGAAAGCGGTGCTCATGGCAATAGCCGAGCTGCCTAGCTGGCTTACGGTCGAGCAGCGTTACGAGCCCGCGGGGGCTCGGCATCGTGTAATGCAAAAGAATGTCCTGCACCTGGCGAGCCTGCTTGAGCGGGTTCGCCTGGGTGGAGGCGCGAACGAGGGCGGGTCGATGGTCGACCGTGCCCTTTCTTGCGTTTCGGCTCCGGTGCGCCTGGTGGGGATGTTCGTCTGCGTTCTGTGCGTGTGCCTGACGCAGAGCCCGCTGTACCTCATGTTGATGGCGGCTATCGCGTTGGTGCTGGTCGCGGTGCGCCCTGTACGCGGGCTGTGCGCTACCTTTGTGCCGGCGTTGGCTGCCGCGGGGTTTGCCGTGGTTTTGGCGCTGCCTGCCCTGCTGCTGGGTGCTTCCGCCACGGGCGCCATGCTCAAGATTGCACTCAAGACGTTCATTAACGTGTCGCTGGTGCTGGGCGTTTCGTGGACGCTCACCTGGAGTCGCATGTCGGCGGCGCTTAAGATGCTGCGCCTGCCCGACGAGGTCATCTTTACCTTTGATATGGCACTCAAGCATATCGAGGTGCTGGGATGCACGGCGCACGATCTGTGCGAATCGGTCATGTTGCGCAGCGTTGGCCGTGCGCCTGAGGGATTTTCGCGTACCGATTCGATCGCGGGTATCATGGGCATGACCTTTATCAAGGCGATGGAGTGCAGCCACGCGATGGACGAGGCTATGCTCTGCCGCGGCTTTGCCGGTGCGTACCCGGCGCCCGGGCGGAGCGGCTTTGGCTGGCGCGATGCGGTTTATGCGGCCGTCGTGGTGCTGCTCGCCGCGTTGTGCGCGGTGCTGTAGCGCGGGCGGCCGAGCCGTCGATGTGGATAGGGAAGGGCGACGTTTTGGCAAACGATACGAATGGCGTGATGGGCGCGAGCGGTGCTACTGGCGCCAAGAGCGTGCCGCTCATCGAGTTTCGCGACGTGGTGTTCTCCTATGCGGGGCATACGGTTGTCGATGGTGTGTCGCTGCAGGTCGATCGTGGTGAACTCGTTGCCCTACTCGGTCCCAACGGCTGCGGTAAGACGACGATTATGCGCCTTATTAACGGCCTTGAACTCGCGGACGCAGGGATATACCTGTTTGGCGGGCACGTGATCGATGCGGCGTTTCTAAGGGATTCCGCGGCCGCTCAGCGGTTCCATCAGCGCGTGGGCTTTGTGTTCCAGAATGCCGACGCCCAGCTGTTCTGCGCTACGGTGGGCGAGGAAGTTGCTTTTGGCCCCGCGCAGATGGGGCTGCCGACAGACGAGCTCGAGCGCCGCGTCCGCGATGCCATGGAGCTGTTCCAGGTTGCCGATCTGGTCGATGCCTCGCCCTATCAGCTTTCGGGCGGGCAAAAGAAGCGCGTGGCGCTGGCTGCGATCGTGTCGATGAACCCCGATATCTTGGTGCTCGACGAGCCCACCAACGGTCTCGATGAGGACTCGTGCGACATCGTAGTCAACTTTTTGCTGGCCTACGTTGCTGCCGGTAAGACGGTTTTGATGAGTACGCACCATCAAGATTTGGTGCGCCGCTTGGGGGCCCGTGCCATCTATATCGATCGATATCACCATGTGGTCGAGGCGCCTTCGCCGTCGTATGGAACCGAGAGCGGTGCTGCGGAATAGTTGCTGCGTAGGGGATGCGTAGCCGCCCGCGCGGCTTTGCCGTGATGGTATAGTTATCCAGGTTTTTTATGGGGGTGGCTATGCCAAGCTGGAACATTCATATCGCTCAGACGGAGCGTTTGCTGGAGCGCACCAGTGCGCTTGCCGATAGCGTGCGTGATCGCAATGCCTTTTTGTTTGGTTGCGTGGTTCCGGACATTTTTGTGGGCTATATGGTTCCCGGCATTGCCGATCCCATCCCGTACCGCATTACGCACTTTGCCAAGCCCGAGCCTATCCCTAAGCCTCGTGAGCATGAGTTCTGGGATACCTATGTGGCACCGTTGCTTAAAGGCGCACCCGCGGGCGAACCTGCTGAGGCTACCTCGATTGTCGAGGAGCGCGAGCGACTGAACCGCGTGCACTATCCTCAGCGCTACAGGGATGCCGAGCCGGTTGTCGGTCCCGGCGCCTGTGAGTTCTCGCTTGCGTCCGAAGATGTGGCGCAGTCGCTGCTCGATTTAACGCTGGGCGTCTGGTCGCATCTGGTGGCCGACACGGTATGGAACACGCGTGTGAACCAGTATCTGGAAGCGCACGGCGGCAAGCCGTGCGAGGAATTCCGCATTAAAAAGCAAGGCGACTTTGACTGGTTTGGCAAGACGCTGGGCATCGTTTCCATTCCGCGTGCGACCGATCGCCTCTATACCGCTGCGACGCGTTTTGGGCAGTATCCCATCCATAAAGAATATGTGCTCAAGACTATCGGCGTCATGCACGAGATTGTACGCGAAAACCCCGGCGAGCCCGATCATCCGCCGTATCGCCTGCTAACCGAGGAGTTTTTCGATGCAACGTTTACCGAGGTCATCGAGCTAACCGAGGCGGGATTTGCGGTTCGCGTTGCTGCTTCTGACGTTCCCGCAGTCCCCCTGATCGCTAGCTGCTAGCTGGCCGGCTTGACGGCGAACAGCTCATCCCAATCGACCAATAGCTCCCGCCGCAGGGCATCTTCGGTGGTGCGTTCCTGATCGGTCTTTGGGATGTAGGGGAGCCCTGCCTTTTTATGGATGAGTTCGGCGATGTTGTTAAAGCTCTTCGTGTCTTTGATTTGCTCATAGGTTATCTGGATAACGTCATAGCCCATGCTTGTGAGGGCGGTGGTGCGCTCGGCATCGGAGAGACTTGCGGCTTCGCCATCGTGGGCGGAGCGGCCTTGGCATTCCAAGATGACGCCCATGCTGTCGGTGTTGCTCTCGATGAGGATATCGGCGTAGCAGCAGGTTTTGTCATACAGTGAGCGCGCGGCGTCGCTGAGTGGGATGCGCACGTTGTTTGCGATGTTGATACCCATGCCGCCCTCGTTGCGGGGGAGCGAGACAAGTATGGAGGTCTGTACTTCGAAGGGCGAGGCGGTCTGCCCCGTCATGTGCTCGGCCGCCCAGCGCAGTTGTTTAACGCCGCGCAGGCCTGCAGCCTGCTTGGCGAACGCGGCGATATCCGCCGCGCTGAGGAGCGGCGGGCGCTTCCACAAATTGGTGTCATTGCCCTTGGTGTCGACAACACGCTCCCAACCGCAGTTGGGTGGAATGAGCTTAAGCGAAATGGCTTCATCGAGTTGTTGTTGCGTTCGCTCGCAGGGCTTAAACACTGCAAAGGAGCCGCACATCTCGTGGCAAGCCATGAGTAACTGGTTGCGTGAGACCTGCGTAGCAAGGCTGAGCAGCGTAAACTCGGGCGACGTGACATCAAATCCATGTTCAGTTTGCCTAAACGACCCGGGAGGCGGCTCTTGGGTCAGGAGGTGCGATTTAAACAGGCTTCGCGACCCGGATTGTACTCGAGTGAATACAAGCCTGTGAAGCGGTGCGTGAAGCAGGTCTTTTACAACTGCATGACTTCCGAGGCCGCAACATCTGCGATCCATATTGCCAAGGCTAATGGCGGGGTAAAGCCCTAATACCTGCGGCGGGATACGGTGATAGTAAAAAGCGGATTGACCGCATAGCGTCAGGTCCATGATATCCTCCTGGTCGAAATGTGCTTTTGGACCGTGCGATGCCAGCGTCAATTCGGAAGTATGCGGCAAAATCTGAACCCTGTGAGCAGACCTGGCTTTTGAGGCCAGTTTATCAGGCATTTTGGTGCGAAAAAACGGGGTGTGCTCGGAGGTCTCAGAATTTGCCGCATACTTCCGAAAACGCGGTCGATCTGGCTCTTGCTAAAACGATTTAGCAGCGTCGGGTAAGGTGTGGTTTCGCCATCGGGCGAACACTTTTAGCGCTTGGGACTTTATTTTTGGGCCTCGAAAGGTGGATTTCGCGCTTTTGGTAAAGAAATGGGTGCGTGTTTTGCCGTGTGCCGGCATTGACACAGAAAAAGGGCCCGGAAGGCGAAGCCTTCCGGGCCCTTTGCAATGCAAGTGTGCTTGCAAGTGCGATTTAGCGCACCTGAGCGAGGTAAGCGACGTTGGTCGAAGAGACCTTGTCCTCGAGCTGGACGCTCATGCGGGGATCGCCGGCGGTGGCGACGGTCAGGTCGCCGGCCTCGACGTAGCCGAGCTCCTTAGCGGTCTCAATCGCCTTGACGATCGTGCCGTTGACGGTACCCTGGGTAATCTCGGCCTGGTGCGGGATAACGCCCCAGTACATGATCATCTGCTGGACGGCCCACTCGTGGCGGGAGAACGCGCAGATCGGCATGTTGGGACGGAAGTGCGAGATCAGGCGAGCGGTACGACCGGTGGTCGTCGGCACGGTGATGCACTTGGCGCCAACGGTGGTGGCCATGTTCACAGCGGACATACCCACAACGTTGTTGACGACGCGGGTGCCGTGAGCATCGGCCGGAACCTCGAGCGGAGCGTGGGCCGGGAGGTACTTCTCGGTCTCGAGAGCAATGCTGGCCTGCATCTTGACGGCCTCGACCGGGTACTTACCGGCAGCGGACTCGCCGGACAGCATGACGGCGTCGGTGCCGTCATAAATGGCGTTAGCAACGTCGGCAACCTCGGCGCGCGTCGGGCGCGGGTTCTGCTGCATGGAGTCGAGCATCTGCGTAGCGGTGATAACGGGCTTGTAGGCCGCGTTGCACTTGGCGATGATCTCCTTCTGGATGTGCGGAACGAGCTCGGGCTTGATCTCGATGCCCAGGTCGCCACGGGCGACCATGATGCCGTCGGAAGCCTCGAGAATCTCGTCGAAGTTCTCGACGCCCAAGGCGCACTCGATCTTCGGGAAGATCGTCACGTGCTCGCCGCCGTTCTCGCGGCAAAGCTCGCGGATGCCGCGGACGGACTCGCCGTCACGGATGAAGGAAGCGGCGATGTAGTCGATGTTCTCGGTCAGGCCAAAGAGGATGTCCTGACGATCGCGCTCGGTGATGGCGGGCAGCGAGATGTTGACGTTGGGCATGTTGACGCCCTTGCGCTCGCCGATCAGGCCGTCGTTCTTAACGACGCAGGTCATGTCCTGGCCACTGACGGACTCGACCTCGAGGGCAACCAGGCCGTCATCGATCAGGATGAGGGAGCCCTTCTCGACCTCGGAAGGCAGAGCCAGGTAGTCGAGGGAGATGTGCTCAGCGGTGCCATGGAAATCCTCGGACGTGGGCTGAGCGGTGACGACGATCTTATCGCCGGTCTTGACGGCAACCTTCTTGCCGTCGACCAGAAGGCCGGTGCGGACCTCGGGGCCCTTGGTGTCGAGCAGGATGCCGACAGGCAGACCGAGCTCCTTGGAAATACGGCGGACGCGCTCGATGCGACCGTGGTGCTCGTCGTAGGAGCCGTGCGAGAAGTTAAAACGGGCGACGTTCATGCCCGCCTTGATCATCTCGCGGATGGTCTCGTCGCTATCGCAGGCGGGACCCATGGTGCATACAATCTTAGTGCGCTTGTACATTCAGACCTCCATCTGACATCGTCTTGCGCTGATAGATAAACCATAAGAAATAAAACCGAGATGATTATAACGAAATGCCGACCGAATACCCCAAAAAATCGACCGTATGCCGAAATGGAAGTTCATTTTTTGCGGGAAAAACGGTATATGAAAAATCTTTACCAACCACTCCAACCGCTGCTATCTGGGAGATATGTCAGTTTGGCGATGTGCCGAAGAAAAAACGTTTTACCAATGTTGAGCATCACACGGTCTGCACCGTTGCGTGCGGACCATATTTCCAAACCGATTGTTTTGGCTAGACGCGTCGCTTTGGGGTACCATAGCTCCACTATCAACTGCCGCTCAGCACGGCAGCCTTGATGAGCCCTTGCCCTTCTCCTGGGAATTATGATCGGGCATCAATCTGCTGAGTGGCCCGAATCCCAGGAGGGGACTCTATATGCAAAAGGAATACCTGTCCGCCGCGGCGGAGGTGCTCAGCGACCAAGGTGTCGATGAGAACCTCGGCCTGAGCAACGACGAGGCGTCTTCGCGCCTCGCCAAGACAGGCCCTAACAAGCTCGAGGAAGCCGAGAAGACGCCGCTGTGGAAGCGTTTCTTTGAGCAGATGGCCGACCCCATGGTCATCATGCTGATCGTTGCCGCCGTCATCAGTGCGCTCACGGGCATGGTCAAGGGCGAGCCCGACTTTGCCGATGTTGCCATCATCATGTTCGTCGTTATCGTCAACTCGGTGCTGGGCGTGGTCCAGGAAGCCAAGAGCGAGGAGGCCCTCGAGGCCCTGCAGGAGATGAGTGCGGCGCAGTCCAAGGTGCTGCGCGACGGCAAGCTCGTGCACCTGCCGAGCGCCGAGCTCGTGCCCGGCGACGTGATCATGCTCGAGGCGGGCGACTCCGTCCCGGCCGACTGCCGCGTGCTCGAGAGCGCCACGATGAAGATCGAAGAGGCCGCGCTCACCGGCGAGTCCGTGCCCGTAGAGAAGCACGCCAACGTGATCGAGCTCGCTGCGGGCACCGATGACGTGCCGCTCGGCGACCGTAAGAACATGTGCTATATGGGCTCCACCGTCGTGTACGGCCGTGGTCGCGCCGTCGTGGTCGGCACCGGCATGAACACCGAGATGGGCAAGATCGCCGGCGCCCTGGCCGAGGCCAAGGAAGAGCTCACGCCGTTGCAAGTGAAGCTCGCCGAGCTCAGCCGCATCCTTACCATTATGGTTATCGTCATCTGCGTCGTCATCTTTGGCGTTGATATCATCCGCCACGGCGTGGGCAACGTTCTTACCGACCCGACCTCCCTGCTCGATACCTTTATGGTCGCCGTCTCGCTCGCCGTCGCTGCCATCCCCGAGGGCCTGGTCGCCGTCGTGACCATCGTGCTATCGCTTGGCGTGACCAAGATGGCTAAGCGCCAGGCAATCATCCGCAAGCTCTCTGCCGTCGAGACTCTCGGCTGCACGCAGACCATCTGCTCCGACAAGACCGGTACCCTTACCCAAAACAAGATGACCGTCGTCAAGCACGAGCTCGCTGCGCCTAAGGAGAAGTTCCTGGCCGGTATGGCCCTTTGCTCCGATGCCCAGTGGGACGAGGAGCTGGGCGAGGCCGTGGGCGAGCCGACCGAGTGCGCGCTCGTCAACGACGCCGGCAAGGCTGGCCTCACCGGCCTGACTGCCGAGCATCCGCGCGTGGGCGAGGCCCCGTTCGACTCGGGCCGCAAGATGATGTCCGTGATCGTCGAGACCCTGGATGGCGAGTACGAGCAGTACACCAAGGGCGCGCCCGACGTGGTGATCGGCCTGTGCACCCATATCTACGAGGGCGAAAAGGTCGTCCCGCTGACCGAGGAGCGTCGCGCCGAGCTCGTGGCCGCCAACAAGGCCATGGCCGACGAGGCTCTGCGCGTGCTGGCGCTGGCAAGCCGCACCTACACCGAGGTCCCGAGCGACTGCAGCCCCGCTGCGCTCGAGCACGACCTGGTCTTCTGCGGCCTGTCCGGCATGATTGACCCTGTCCGCCCCGAGGTCGCCGACGCCATCCGCGAGGCGCACGATGCCGGTATCCGCACCGTCATGATCACGGGCGACCACATCGACACCGCCGTGGCCATCGCCAAGCAGCTGGGCATCGTCACCGATCGCAGCCATGCCATCACCGGTGCCGACCTCGATCGCATGAGTGACGAGGAGCTCGACGCGCACATCGAGGACTACGGCGTGTACGCCCGCGTCCAACCCGAGCACAAGACACGCATCGTCGAGGCTTGGAAGTCGCGCGACCAGATCGTGGCCATGACGGGCGACGGCGTCAACGACGCCCCGTCCATCAAGCGCGCCGACATCGGCGTGGGCATGGGCATTACTGGTACCGACGTCACCAAGAACGTCGCCGACATGGTGCTCGCCGACGATAACTTTGCCACCATCATCGGTGCCTGCGAAGAGGGCCGTCGCATCTACGACAACATCCGCAAGGTCATCCAGTTCCTGCTTTCGGCCAACCTTGCCGAGGTGTTCTCGGTGTTTATCGCCACGCTCATCGGCTTTACCATCTTCCAGCCGGTGCAGCTGCTGTGGGTGAACCTGGTCACCGACTGCTTCCCCGCGCTCGCGCTGGGCATGGAGGATGCCGAGGGCGACATCATGAAGCGCAAGCCGCGCAACGCCAAGGACGGTGTCTTTGCCGGACATATGGGTCTGGACTGTGTGGTCCAGGGCCTAATCATCACCGTGCTGGTGCTGGCGAGCTTCTTTGTGGGCGTGTACTTTGACATGGGCTACATCCATATCGCCGATATGATCGCCGGCAATGCCGACGAGGAAGGCGTGATGATGGCGTTCATCACGCTCAACATGGTTGAGATTTTCCACTGCTTCAATATGCGCAGCCGTCGTGCGTCGCTGTTCACCATGAAGAAGCAGAACAAGTGGCTGTGGGCTTCCGCCGCGCTGGCGCTGGTGCTGACGGTGATCGTGACCGTGCAGCCGACGCTTGCCGAGATGTTCTTTGGCCCCGTGACGCTTGAGCTCAAGGGCGTTGTCGCTGCCCTGGGCCTGGCCTTCCTGATCATCCCGCTGATGGAGATCTACAAGGCGATCATGCGCGCGGTCGAGAAGGAGTAGGTCGAAAGGCCATCCTTCCCACCGGCCCGACCGCCTGCGGGGTTTCTTCCTCGCTGGTCCTCGCGCTTCGCGCTGCGGGATCGCTCGGAAGAAACCCCTCCCGGCGGGCGGGCCTTCGGATAACCTCTCGGGACCATTGGCTGAGGGAAAGTTTGTGAGCTGGTCGGGCTTTGCCCGGCCAGCTCTTTTTGATTTAAAATACCTGCTCAGTTGTGTGGTTTTGTGCTGGGAGGCATCTGTGGGCAAGGCTAAGGCTAAAGCGAAGAAAAAGACGACGGGGGCGCGGGCTAAGCGTGATCGTCGTCGGAAGCTCGCGACCGAACCCCCTGCATCTGCTGAGGAGTTGCTGGCGAGTGTACCGGGGCTTGACGCGCTGCAGGATGTTCCGGCGTTTGATGACCTGCCGGTCGATGAAGCTCAGCAGGCTGCCTTTGATGATTTCTGCGCACATGCCGAGGAGCCCGAGCAGATGCAGCTTGGCGCCGTGGTGCGCCTGGACCGCGGGTTTCCGCTGGTGGCGACTGCCGATGACACGTTTCGTGCCGAGCATGCCGTGGGGTTTGCCAAGTCGCGCGGCGAGGATGAGGTCCTGCTGCCTGCCGTGGGCGATCGTGTGGCGGTGCGCCGCGCTCCCGGGCACGATATGGGCGTGATTGAGTGCGTGCTGCCGCGCCGTACGAGCTTTGAGCGTTGGCGCGGCCGTGCCCGCGGAGAGCGCCAGGTGCTCTGCTCCAACGTGGATAGCGTGCTAATCGTGCAGGCGCTCGGTGCCGGCGAGGTGCTGCTCGACCGCGTGGCGCGCTCGCTGGTGTTGGCGCTCGACTGCGATGCCGAACCGGTGGTGGTACTCACCAAAGCTGACCGCTGCGATGCCGAGGAACTCGAGCGCGATCTGGACCGCGTGCGCCGCCTGGTGGGTCCGGACGTGCGCGTGATCGTGACGTCCTCTGCCGAGGGCCGCGGCCTGGACGAGGTCCGTGCCTGCGTGCCCGCCGGGAGCTGCGCCATGATTCTGGGCGAGTCGGGTGCCGGCAAGTCGACGCTGCTCAATGCGCTGCTGGGCCACGATACGTTGGCGACCGGCGGTGTGCGCGAACGCGACGATCAGGGCCGTCACACTACCGTCGCGCGCGTGATGGTGGCACTGCCGGGCGACGCCGGCGTGATCGCCGATGCCCCGGGCCTGCGCAGCCTGCCGCTCGTGGGTCACGAGCGGGGTCTGGCGCGCGCTTTCCCCGAGATTGTCGAGGCATCGCGCGCGTGCCGGTTTGGCGATTGCACGCATGTCCATGAGCCGGGCTGCGCCGTTCGCGAGGCCGAGGACGCCGGGCAGATCGATAGCCTGCGTCTGGAAACGTTCCAAAACCTGGCGTCATCCATGCGCGTGAGCGCTCAAATGCTCGATCCCGATGTCCATCTGTAATTGATTTTTCCTATGACAGCCGTCTCCCAACTGTTCGGGAGACGGCTTTTTTTGCTGCGGAAAAGCTTCGAAACATACAGTTTGCTGACGTGCTGACCAAAACCTTGCCACGAGCTTGACGGGCTGGTCAGCTTTTGGTCAGCGATTGGTTTGACATCGAAAACCAAGATTGCGATTGCGCCGCTTTGCACTCTGACCGCTCAGACAATGGTGGTACGGGCATTCGCCCGGCACTGCCATGAGAGGAGCGGCCGTGAACAAGAGCAAGCGCATCGCCATCAGTCTGGTCGCGGGCGTGCTCGCTGCTCTGCTCTGCATGGTTTACGGCTCGTCGATCCGCTCGCAAGCCGAACAGGTCCAGGCTGAGACCTTGGCCAAGTACGGTGGCGATCGCGTCGAGGTATGCGTCGCGGCGCGCGATATCGATGTGGGTGAGACCCTCGATGAGACCAATGTCATAACCCAGGAGTGGTTGACGAGTCTGCTGCCGCGTGACGCGGCGACCGAGCTACGCCAGGTGCGCGGCGACGTGACGACTTCGCGTATTCCCAAAAACGCCGTGATCTGCAATGTCTACACCAAGGCCGAGAGCCACATGCTCGAGGTGCCTAAGGGCAAGGTCGCCGTTTCGGTGGCGGTCGATGCCGAGCACTCGGTCGGCGGTGCTGCGGGCGTGGGCAGCTACGTGGACGTGTACGTGCAAAAAGACGGCGTAACCGATCGGCTGTGCGGTGCGTACGTGATCGATACCAGTGAGAATTCCGGTTCCACGCGCGAGGGCAAGATCGAATGGGTGACGCTGGCGGCTGACCCCGAAGACGTCAAGGAACTGCTGGGAGCCTCGGGCAAGGGAACGGTCAGCTTGACGATTCCCGCCACGGCGCGCGGCAAAAAGAGCGGAGGCGACGAGTGATGAAGGCGATCTGGCTTGCGTGCTGCGCGTGCGGCGATTACGGGCTGTTGCAGCGGGAAGTCGAGGGCCGTGATGTGGGTGCACAGGTGCTTCGCGTGGGTGACCTGGACGGGCTGGTTTCCATGGCGCGGGCGTTTCCGTCGCGCCGCGGGGCTGCCATCATCGCGGCGTCTCTGTTTGATACTGAAGATGTGCGCAAGACTGTTGCGCGCCTGACGGCCGAAGGCCGCGTGAGTCGCGTGGTCGTGTTGATAGAAGCGCTCGATCCGTCGGATATCGAGGGGCTGTTTCGCGCGGGGGCGACCGAGGTCATCGCTGCACACAGTATATGCGGCAACGGGCGTGCGGGCGAGGGAGCGGTTGATTCCGATCGGCGCATGACGATTGAGCCCGATGCTTTTGTTGATAGGGAACCCGGGGCGCCTCGCGCTACAAGAGGCCCGCGTGTTGATGATTATGGAAAAGCGGAAGCCGAGCATGGTCGGCGCCCCCGGAACCCCCTTGTAGACGATGACGCTGGAGGGCCGGCGCAGCATGCTGGCGACTCCCCGGCTGTAGATATGGGATACGTGCACGGCGTGAATCTGGCGGATGAACTCGACGAAGTTGAGGGCTTTGCCGGGCGCGGCGAGTTGTCGCTGATGCAGCATGAGCAGATTGTACAGAACGAGCCTGCCTCGCAGACCGAACAAGCTGCCATGCCGGCTTGGACGCAGCGTGTGGTTGCGGCGGGGGAGACGGGTGCGCTGCCACCGACGCCCGCCCCGCCGCCTCCGATGCCGCCGGCAGACGCTGCCGCTCCGCCGCATCGAGCTCCGGTCATCTGCGCTATTTCGGGTTCGGGCGGTTGCGGCAAGTCGACGATCGTTGCCACCATGGCACACACATCGTCGCTGTTGGGCTTGCGTGCCGCCGTGCTCGACCTGGACCTGATGTTTGGAAACCTTTACGACTTGTTAGGCGTCGATGCTCCGCGCGATATGGCGGCACTTATCGAGCCGTCGGCGGCGGGCGCGCTCACCGAGCCGGATATCGTAGCCACATCGATGCGCGTGGCGCCGGGCGTTACGCTCTGGGGTCCCGTCGCGGCGCCCGAGCAAGCCGAGCTCATGGCGCGTCCGGTGGAGCTACTGCTTGATGTTCTGCGTCGCGAATCCGACGTGGTCTTTATCGATACCTCGGTCTTTTGGGGCGACGCCGTGGCGGCTGCGGTGGCGGCGAGCGACCGTTGCCTGGTCGTTGGCGATGCGGCGGTGTCGTCCGCGACATCGGCGTCGCGCGTCATCGAACTGGCAAGTCGAGTAGGTGTACCGCGCACGCGCATGAGCGCCGTGTTCAACCGGTTCGGTGCGCGCGGGGCAGACGAGGACGTCGCCATGCGCTTTGAGATTGCCTGTGCGTTGAGCTCCAAGATTCGTATCGCCGATGGCGGGCAGGATCTCGCCGCGCTCATGGCGTTTGGGCGCGCTGACGAGGCGGTGGGGCAGACCAGCGCTTTTGCGACCAGCATGCGCGAGGCCACGCGCGAGATGCTCGTGGAACTGGGGTGCGCCGTCGGCCCTTGGAGCGATATGGTCGCCGACCGTGCAACGCGTACCGAACGCCCGCGTATCCGCCTTCCCTGGTCGCGTGAGGGTGATTCGCGATGAGTCTGCAGACGAGGATTAAAGCCGCTGGCGCGGCCGCCGCGGCTGCCCCCGTTGATGCGGGGCGCCACCGTGCCGTTAAACGCCGCACCAAGCGTGCGGTGATGGACCGTATGGGCTACGACGAGGTGGCGCGCATCAGTGCCTACGTCGACCCGGCCCTTGCCCGCTCTGAGCTGCGTCCGGCGGTGGAGGCGGCGCTCAACGTGGAAGAGCCGACCGACTTGGCGACGCCTGAGCGTGAGACCATCATCGACGAGATCCTAGATGACGTGGTGGGCCTGGGACCGCTGCAGCCGCTCATCGAGGACGACACCGTTACCGAAATCATGATCAACGGCTGTCGCTCTGCCTTTTTTGAGCGCAGTGGCGTTTTGTATCCCATCGAGCACGCGTTTGAGGACGACGAACAGATCCGTGTGCTCATCGACCGTATCATCTCGCCGCTCGGCCGTCGTATCGATGAGCGTAGCCCCATCGTCAACGCCCGCCTCAAGACGGGTTATCGCGTCAACGCGGTGATTCCACCCGTGGCGATCGACGGGCCAATCCTCACTATCCGTAAGTTCTCGGACCGTATCTGTTCGCTGGACGAGCTTGTGGGGTTGGGGTCACTGCCGCTTTGGTATGCGCAGCTGCTGTCGTGCGCGGTGTCGTTGCGGCAGGACTTGGCGGTTGCGGGAGGCACGGGGTCGGGCAAGACCACGCTGCTCAACGCGCTGTCGTGCGAGATTTCCACCGGCGAGCGCATCGTGACGATCGAGGATTCCGCCGAGCTCAAGTTTGCACATCACCCACACGTCGTTCGTCTGGAGGCGCGTGAGGCGTCAATCGAGGGCGAGGGTGCGGTGACGATTCGCGACCTGGTGACCAATGCTCTGCGTATGCGCCCCGACCGCATCGTCGTGGGCGAGGTGCGCGGTGCCGAGTGCTGCGACATGCTGCAGGCCATGAACACGGGCCATGACGGCTCGCTCACCACGCTCCATGCGGGTACCGAGCAGGAGACCGTGGTTCGCCTGACGCTGCTTGCGCGCTACGGCATCGATTTGCCGAGTGAGCTTATCGAAGAGCAGATCGCCATGGCGCTCGACGGCATCGTGATGTCCGAGCGCCATGCAGATGGCAGGCGCTTTGTGGCCTCATATTCTGGGGTTCACCGCGGCGCGTCGGGTGGTGTTGAGCTCGAACGCTACGTGACGTTCGATGCCGCCGAACGTACCTGGACGCTCGACCGCGAGCCGCCGTTTATTGCGGAGGGCTTGCGGTCGGGAACGCTCACGCAAGAGGAGGTGGACGAATGGAGATCGCTATGCCCCTCGTCGTAGGGGGTTTGGCGGGGCTTTCTGTCGCGACGGCGTGTGGGGCAGAACCTCGTGTGCCGCGGATGCCGCTGGCGGAGCTGGCGCGCCAGACGCTCGAATCGATGGCGGAGAAGCTGCCGCGTGAGTTGACGGAAAACGACCTGCTGACAAAGATTGCCCGCTCGTGGGCGTCGCTGATCCCCGCAGATCGCCTTGGGCTTGCTATTGAGGATAACCCGGCTCGTCTGGCATTTCTGCTGCTGTCGAGCGGTATCTGCAGCGTTTTGCTGGCCGTTGCGTCGTTGTCGCCCACCGGCTTTGTCTTGGGGCTGGTGGCGCCGTTTGGCGTGGGTGCCGCGCGTGACACCTTCGATCGCCGACGCGAACAGCATGATGTGGAAGAGGCCATGCCCGAGGCGTTCACGGCGTTATCCATGTCGCTTGCCTCGGGGCATTCGCTGGCACAGGGCATGCGCTTTGTGGGCGCCCATGCGCAAGAGCCGGTGCATACCGAGTTTTTGCGGGTGGCGGCGGCAATCGATTGCGGTATCTCGGCGACCGACGCACTCGATGACCTACTCGTTCGCATCGATGCCCCCGGCCTTTCGCTTGTCACCTTGGCGCTCAAAGTATCGCAGCGTACCGGGGCTCCGCTTGCCGGCTTGCTGTCCGAGGCGTCGAGCATGGTGGGTGAGCGCATTGAGCTCAAACGCCGTCTGGACGTTAAGACGTCACAGGCGCGTATGTCGGCACACATGGTCGCGGCGATGCCGGCGGGCATGTGCGCGGTACTGGCTTTGCTTTCGGCAGACTTTCGCCGCGGTCTTGCGACGCCGGCTGGTGCGGGCGCCGTGGTGCTGGGACTTGCCCTCAACGTCGTTGCCCTGGTAGTTATCCGGCGCATTATGCGGGTGGAGTTATGAGCGCCCTGGTCGGGGTCGCGGCTTGTCTGTGTGCCCTGAGCGTATTTGCCGCGACAGGTCTGGAGCGTGCGGATGCTCGCAAGATTGCAGAGACGTGCAAGCGTGAGGCGGTACTGGTCATTGCTGCGGGCTGCTCGGTGATTGATGCCCTGACCGCGCGAGTGAAGGGCGCGATTGGGGCGGGCGGCCCGGCGCGGGTGTCGCTCGGTGAGGTGTCCGAGATGATCGACGTGGTGCGCCTGGGGCTTTCTGCCGGTCTTTCGTTTGACGCGGCGCTCGAGATTTTCTGCGCCAATCGTCGGTCGGTGCTGGCCGTCCGTCTTGAGCGAGCCTGCATGGCGTGGCAGGTGGGCGTGGGGACGCGCGAGGCCGAGCTGTTGGCTGCCGCGCGTGATTTGGACGTGAGGGCGCTCGAGACCTTTGCCATCACGGTGGGGCAGGCGCTTGCCCTGGGCGCTCCGTTGGCCGAGACGCTGGCTGCTCAGAGTCGCGAGATCCGTGCGGCCCATCGCGCCGCAGTCGAGCGCGAGATCGAGCGCGCACCGGTCAAGTTGCTGATTCCCACCGGCACGCTCATCTTGCCGGCGTTGCTTCTGTCCATATTGGGCCCGCTGCTGGGAGCAGGCGGGATGATGTAGGGAGGAATACATGAACACGATGACCGATATTGCGGGCAAGGCTTGGAGCTGGGCTTTTTGCCGGGCAATTCGCGCTCGCCAGCGTGCCAAGGCGCTGTTGCTGGAGGAGAGCGCGCAGGGCACTACCGAATACGCCATCCTGGTCGGCGTGCTCGTAGTGATCGCGATTATCGCCATCGTCGCGTTTAAGAGCAAAGTCGAAGAACTATGGAACGCGATCAAAGACGGCATCAACAGCCTGTAGGAGGCAGGCGGCCTGTTGTCTCGCCGCTGGTGCTCGTCTGTTTGCTCGTGGCAATAGCGGTGACGCTTTGGGGGCTGGGTGTTGCGCGACAGCAGCGTCCAGGCGCTACTGCCGATTTGGGAACGGGCCCGGCGGCGGTGACACAATCGGAAGGCGCGGGGGATATGGGCGGTCAGAATGCCGCTGTCACGGCGCGGACCTTTTTGCAGGCACTCGACGAGCGAGCGGCCAGCGCGACGGAGCCGTCTGTAGACAACGCGATCGCGGTTCGACTCGCATGGTCCGAGGACCGGCCGATGACCGAGGCGGCGGCAGACCTGTTGCGCGCCTACCGCGAGGTGCCCACGGCCCAGCTCGCCCTGAGCGGCTATCTCGATATTAAGGGCAACGTATGGGGCGCCATCGTGCGCGATGGGCGAGGCTGGGTCGACATGGTGACGGTTGCTGCGGATGCCGGCGATGCCTCGTGCCGCCTGCGTGCCGTGCGTCTGGTTCCGCAAACAACGGAGTCAAAGGAGGGGTCGTGAAATGCATAGCGTCCTGCGTGAGGAATCTGCTCAGTCGACCGTCGAATACGCCATCGTCACCGTGGCGCTGTTGTCGATTGTGCTGGCGATTGCGGGGCTTTGGCGCGCTGGCACCGATGGACGCTTGGCGGCACTGGTCGAGCGGGCAGCGTCTCATGGCGTCGCCCCATCGTCGGTTATCGATGCTGCGACGGGTGCCAAGGACATCGCCCTGTATTGATATCGCGTGCGAGGATCGGGCGCAGTCTACGGTCGAGGCCGCCTTTTTGCTGCCGACGTTTTTGACGCTTATCTTGCTCGCGTTGCAGCCGGTGTGCCTGCTCTATACGCGCGCGGTCATGGAGTCTGCCGCCGCCGAGACCGCGCGGCTTATGACCACGACGACGGTGGAGGACGACGATGACCTTAAGGAGTTCACTCGCCGCAGACTTGCCGCGGTGCCCAACGTTTCGATTTTTCATGCCGGAGGGCCGCTGTCGTGGGATATCGAGTTGGGGCGGGCCGATGCCGGCGGCGTTTCGTCCGTGTCTGTTGCCGGCGAGGTTAAGCCGCTGCCTGTGATCGGTGCATTTGTGCAGGCCATGGGCAGTGCGGGTGAGGGCGGCTATGTCGAGCTCAAGGTTGACGTCTCGTATCGATCACGTCCCGAATGGCTGGAGGGAGATTATGATTCATGGATTGCTACATGGGATTAGGCGCTGCCTGCTGCGGGTGACGCAAGGGCTTGCGGCCCACCGTCGACCAGGCACTCGCCGCAAGCGGGGCGGCTTTATGGGCCGTGCCGGTATCGACTTGTTTATCGAAGACGGCGCCTATACCACGCTCTCCTCTGCGGTTGTCATTCTGGTAGTGCTTACGCTGCTGTTTTCGTCGACCGCGGCGATATGGAGCATGTCGCGTGCCGGGGACACCCAGGTGGCGGCTGATAGCGGCGCGCTGGCGGGTGCCAACGTGGTGTCGTCCTATCACACGGCTGCCACGGTGGTTGATGCGAGTATCTTGAGTCTGGGGCTGGCGGGGTTTGCCACGATCGGGACGGGCCTGGTCGCCATCCTCATCCCGGGTGCCGAGCCGGTTGCCGGCAATATGGTCGACACCGGGATCGAGATCATTAAAACGCGCAACAAGTTTGCCAAAAGCGCATCGGAAGGCTTACAGAAAATCGAGACGGCTCTGCCGTATCTGATCGCCGCGCGTGCCACGCAGGCGGTGTCGGCGCAGGATACCGATAGTGTGACCTATACCGGTACGGCGCTTGCCGTGCCCAGGACATCCGAGTCGGACTTCGCTGCGATCAAAGGGTCAGAGATCTCGACCGATACCATTAAAGACACATCAGATGATTTAGAGCGTGCGGCCGAGGAGCTGCGGAAGGCTTCTGAGGACACGGCGAAGGCTAAAGAGCGTGCTTGGCTGGCGGATTGTGGTGGGTCTGACAAGGGCTCGGTCGGCAGCTGTTCTTGCATGTGGGAGCGCGCGAAAAGCCTAACGGATCTCTCCGGTGTTCAAAATCCGCATTACTCATCGAGCGTTACGTGGGAGCCTCAAGTTGCCCTTGATCGCGCGAAGGACTACTACCATTGGCGTCTGACAAATGAGAAGCCCCAGGGCTCGAGTGTCGAGATGAAGGCAGAGTCTGCGGCGCGTAAGGCGTTTTATACCTATGCGAACGCGGAGGTCGATCGGGCATATATAACCGAGAACGGAGACAGGGTTTCCTCCTATATTCCGCTGCTGCCGCGCAACTCTGATGAGGTTCGGGCGACGGAACTCTATACCGATGCGGTGTGGCCGACTAGCGTGAACGATGACAAGGCGTATCTGCATTACGGGACGACCTGCCCTAACTATAAGAAAGGGACGCCGAGCGGATTTGCTTCGGTTGCCGATTACGATGGACAGGATAAATGCAGCAAATGCCATTTTGGCGTTTTGTCGCTTGGTGCTGTTGCGGCGCCTTCAACCTCTATCGAAAACGGCTTCGAGTATCACTTTGACAAGTTTAAAGACGCCCTGGAGGACTACGTCGACTGTCGCAACAAGGAGCTCGAGCTCGAGCGTCAGACCGAGGACGAAGCCGACCGTGCGGGCAATGCGTTCGATACCGCCATCAAAGAACTTTCCGGTGAGCGCCCGCGTATCGCTCCGCCCGGTCGCAACGGCGTGGTTGCCTTTGCGGTTTCGGGTGCCATCTCGAGCTCCGATGAACTCAACTCTTCGTTTAACACGGCAGTCAGACTTGGCGATCGCGGTGCCATCTCTGCCGCGGTGCTGGCGCCCGATGGGGCGACGGCGCAAAACAACGTGCTTTCGCGATTTTTCTCGACATTGAAGGAACGCTCGGGCGGCGTTGCCGGCGTGCTCGACGGCGTCATGGATGTCTGGGGACGGCTGCTTGTGGGATACGGAGACATCCAAGGTTCGGCCGACGAACTTATGGGAGAGCTGATTGGTGACTTGGGAGGGGGTAGTGGCGCGTTGGGCTCCATCGCGTCTTGGCTCGGTGACACCGTCTCGTCCTCCGTGGTGGCGCTGGGACTCGAGCCGTGCGATTTGCGTCTGCGAAAACCGGTGCTGACCGATACCGCCAATGTCATCAAAAGTCCGGGGTCCGATATCGCGGGCATCTCCAAAACTCAAGATACCCTGCGAAAAATCCCTTTGGGCGTGACTGACCCCAAGGCACTTTGCGAGGCATTGGAATATCACGTCGAGCGCACCATCAGCGGCGCGGTGTTCACGCTTGCGGAGATCCCGCTGCCCGGCGGCGGCTCCATCCCGCTCACGGTCGATGTTGCCACGCTGGTGGGAGCTTTTGGCGGTGGGTCGTAATGGGCATTCGCACGGGCTTGCGCGAGGAGCGTGCCCAGGCGACGGTCGAGATGGCTGTGGTTGCGCCCGTCCTGATCGTGCTGGCTCTCATCGCGTACAACGTCATGATCTTTGCCGGCGCGGTCGCGCGCTTCGACCGCGTGGTGCCCGACATCGTGCTGGCGCACGCTGTGGCGCCGGGCGGGGAGGGTGACGAGAGCTCCATTGACGCTTCCGCGACCGTTCAGGCTCAGATTCAGGATGCCATGGAGGGATATGACCTACAGGTCGAGGTCTCGAGCGAGCAAGGCACGGCGTCATCGGATGGTGGCCTGCTCTCTCTTTCTGGTACGTTTAGGACCTATACCTGCACCATGCACTACGAACCGTGGCCGAGTTCGCTGAGCATCGCCGGCGTTTCCCTGGGGGCGCCGGCCGTGCTCACGCATGAACGCGCGGTGACGGTCGATCCGTGGCGTCCGGGGGTGGTCATGTGACCGCGGTCTCGTCCTATATCGCCTACGCGCGGGCGCTCAACAGGTTGGGCTGGACGCCGGCCGAGTTTGTGGTGGCGGAGTCGTTTGCCGTGCGTCTGCGCGGCATGCTGGGACGGCGGCCGATTGCCGCCAGCGGACTGCCGCTTGTCATGGCGTTTCCGCGCTGTTCCTCGGTTCACACCTGCTTTATGGCCTATCCCATCGACATAGCCTTTATCGATCGCAATGGCAATGTCCTCGTATGCTACGAAAACGTACGTCCCTGGCGCATGTGTTCTTGCCCCAGCGCCTGGGCGGCACTCGAGCGCCCTTCAATCATTGTTTCGCCCCCTGCTCTCCAACGCGTGCCGGCATAGGAATTGGCGACAGTGGACTTTCGTCATACGAAATTTGGTACGATGGAGGAGGAGATGCATGGATGTCGAGATCCATCCCAACGTCAAAAAGCACCTGACGGAAAAACAGGTGCTCGGTGCCTGGCTCGCGGTTACTGAGGGTATTCGCCGCGAGTCGGAAGACGAGCCGCCGAGATGGCTTGCAATTGGATGGCTTCCGGACGGACGGAGCGTGGAGCTCGTTGCGGTCGAACTTATTCGTGGATGGCTCATTATTCATGCCTTGTCTCCGGTTCAGAAGAAATTCTGGCAAGAGATCGATCGAGCTCGGCAAAGGGGTCGATGATGGGCAAGACATATACGACCGCCAACGGTCAGGTTGTAACGGATGAAATGATTGACGCGTGGTGTGAGTCGTACGAGCGCGGAGAGTTTCCGGATGGCGAACACACCGTTGGTGGGATCGTGCATGGACGGCCTCCGCTCTCGGGTGAGGGAACGGCAACGCTATCGGTCAAGATTCCTCTGGGAATGAAGGAAGCTATTCGTCGACGGGCGGCTGCCGAGGGGATGACGCCAAGTGAGTTTGCCCGTGCGGCCCTGAGTGAAAAACTTCTTGCGGCCGGTTGATGCTTCTGACGTGCCGTTCTATAGGATCGAGGTCGTGGCCGAGTTGCGCTCAAAAACTTTTTTAAAATTCTCGGTTGACCGGAGCGCGTCCTTGGTTATACTAATCAAGCCTTGAAACAAGGCACACCTCAAATGGCTGGGTAGCTCAGTTGGTAGAGCAGAGGACTGAAAATCCTCGTGTCAGGGGTTCGATTCCCTTCCCCGCCACCTTGAATTGACTAGGACCTCTGCAAAGGGGTCCTTTTCTTTTATGCATGGCTCCGCGGAAAATGCATCCCAGTTTTTTGCGAAAAAACGGGGCACGCTTTCCGGCCGCCTGCTTCCGACGCACGTGTACATCTCGGGTTCCGCCTGCCCGGACATTCCTCCCACTTTTGCGCCACTTTGTAGACCGTTCGGTCGCCTGTCCGCACGCGCGGGTATACTCAAAACGATACTTTTCCTATGCAATACGATGCAGGTTCGACCTGCGCGATTTGAAGGGGGCCGTGATGGAGAGGATTCTCGGCGTTAATCTCTCTGGCTGGTTTATTCCCGAGCCCTGGGTGACCCCGTCGCTCTATGCAGCGACCGGAGCATCCAATGCAGCCGAGCTGCAGGAGGCCATGGGCACCGCTGCCTATAACGAGCGCATGCGTCGCCATTACGAGACGTTTGTGAGCGAGGACGATTTTCGTCGTATGGCGCAGATCGGTCTCAACGCCGTGCGCCTGCCGGTGCCGTGGTATGCCTTTGGCTCGCAGGAGTCCGACGCTTCCTACATCTCGGTCGTCGATTATATCGACCGTGCTATTGAGTGGGCCGCCAAGTACAACATCCGCGTACTGCTCGATCTGGCGACTGTACCCGGCGGTCAGGGCGATTCCAACGATTCACCCACGACGCCGGAAGTCGTCGCTGAGTGGCATTCGTCCACCAATGGCCGGCACGTCGCACTCGATGTTCTGGAGCGCCTGGCCGATCGCTATGGCGAAGCCGAGAGCCTGCTGGGCATCGAGCTGTTGGATACGCCGCAGATGAGCGTACGCAAGAGCCTCTTTACCATGACGGACGGTATTCCGGCGCACTACCTGCGCAACTTCTATCGTGACGCGTATGAGCTCGTTCGTTCGTATATGCCCGAGGACAAGATCGTCGTCTTTTCCTCTTCGGGACACCCTGGCGAGTGGAAGCACTTTATGCGCGGTGCCAAGTACAAGAACGTCTACATGGACCTTCACCTGTACCATTACCGCGACGAGTATGCGCTCGACATCACGAGCCCCCGCGGTCTGACGACGGCGATTTCGCGCAACAAGCGTGAGCTCAAAGAGGCGGTCGCAACTGGGTTCCCCGTTTTGGTGGGTGAATGGTCGGGTGCGGCGATTTTTGCCAACTCGTCGGTTACGCCCGAGGGCCGCAATGCCTACGAGCGCGTGTTTATCGCCAACCAGCTGGCATCGTTTGCGCCGGCGGCTGGCTGGTTCTTCCAAACGTGGAAGACCGAGAAGCGTATTGCAGCATGGGACGCCCGCGCGGCGCTTGGTACGCTCGAGCGCGGCATGATTGAATAGGTTGATATGACGCAAAACAGCGCCCATACGGGCAAACTCTATGTGGTCGGCACGCCCATCGGCAACCTAGGCGACCTGTCCCCGCGCGTTGGCGAGGCTTTTGCCGCCGCCGATGCCATTTGCTGCGAAGACACGCGTGTGACGTCAAAGCTGCTGATGCACCTGGGCATTTCCAAGCCGCTTGTCCGTTGCGACGAGAATGTGATCGCTAGCCGCGCTGCCGGCCTGGTCGACCGTCTGCTGGCGGGGGAGACCCTCGCCTTTGTCTCGGACGCCGGCATGCCGAGCGTGTCCGATCCCGGCCAGGCGCTGGTCGAGGCGGCGCGTGAGGCCGATGTGCCCGTCGAAGTTATTCCCGGGCCCTCTGCTTGCGTCACGGCGCTTGTTTCGTCCGGCATTCCCTGCGAGCATTTTTTCTTCGAGGGCTTTTTTGGCCGAAAGCACGGTGACCGTGTGCGCCGTTTGCAGCGCCTTGCCGTGGTGCCTGGCGCACTCATCTTCTACGAGTCTCCACATCGTATCGTGGCGACGCTCGAGGCCGTGGCGGAGGTCTTTCCCCAGCGTGAGGTCGCCGTCTGCCGCGAACTCACCAAGCTGCACGAGGAGGTCTTGCGCGGGCCCGCTGACCAGCTTGCCGAGGAGCTGCGTGCTCGCGGCGAGGTAAAGGGCGAGATTGCGCTGGTCATCGCGCCGCCGAGCGAGGACGAGGAGGCCGGCATCGCGCCGGTTGGCGCTGCGGTAGCGGATCCCGACGAGGCCCTGCGCGAGGATATCCGCACCGCGCTCGAGGAGGGGGAGCCCGCCTCTGCGGTGGCCAAACGCCTGTCTCAGAAGTATTCGCGCCGCAAGCGCGATGTCTATGCCATGGTGCTCGATATGCAATAGATGGAGGATATCCAGCCCTTGCGCTAGAATCATCCCCTGTATGCAACGTTTTTCTGGAGGACAAACCCCATGGATCAAAGCAAGCCTTCGTTCTTTATCACGACGCCCATCTACTACGTCAACGCCGATCCGCACCTGGGCACGGCTTATTCCACCATCATCGCCGACGTTCAGGCTCGCTATCGCCGCTCCGCCGGCTATAACGTCAAGTTCCTGACTGGCATGGACGAGCACGGCGAGAAGGTCGCCGAGGCCGCAGCCAAGCACAACATGACGCCGCAGGAGTGGACCGACAGCCAGGCTCCGCACTTCAAGGAGCTTTGGAGCAAGCTCGAGATTTCCAACGACGACTTCATCCGCACCACCGAGCCGCGCCAGCATCATGCCGTGCAGTATCTGTGGGAGCGCATGAAGGAGTCCGGTTACCTGTATAAGGGCAGCTACGACGGTTGGTATTGCGTGCCTGACGAGACCTACTTCACCGATACGCAGGTCCAGAAGGGCGACGAGGAGTACGGCAGCGTCGGCCAGCATCTATGCCCCGACTGCCACCGTCCGCTTGAGCGCGTGCAGGAGGAGTCCTACTTCTTTAAGCTTTCCGCCTTCCAGGACAAGCTTCTCAAGCTCTATGACGAGCACCCCGACTTTGTCGAGCCTGCGTTCCGCATGAACGAGGTACGTAGCTTTGTCGAGGGCGGCCTTAACGACCTTTCCGTGAGCCGCACGAGCTTTGACTGGGGCATTCAGGTCCCGTTTGACGAGGGTCACGTGACCTACGTGTGGTTCGATGCGCTGCTCAACTATATGACGGCCGTCGGCTACGGTGTCGACACCGACGAGGCGCGTGCCGAGCTGGCCTATCGCTGGCCCGCGCAGTTCCACATCGTGGGTAAGGACATCATCCGCTTCCACTGCGTCATTTGGCCCGCCATGCTCATGGCCATCGGCGAGGCCCTGCCCGAGCACGTCTTTGCCCACGGCTTCCTGACCGTGCGCAATGCCGAGACAGGCAAGGCCGAGAAGATGTCCAAGAGCCGCGGTAACGCCATCGCTCCGCAGGACGTTATCGACATGCTGGGCGTTGAGGGCTATCGCTATTACTTTATGACCGACGTGGTCCCCGGCACCGACGGCGCCATCAGCTTCGATCGCATGGAGCAGGTCTACAACGCCGATCTGGCCAACAGCTGGGGCAACCTCATTTCGCGCTCGCTCAACATGAGCGCAAAGTACTTTGACGGCTGCGCCCCGGCTAAACCGGCGTCTGCCGACGCGTTCGATAACCCGCTGGCAAAGATTGCCGACGGTTTGGTCGAGCGCTACATGGCCAAGATGGACATGCTCGATTACGGCGGAGCCAAGGATGAGGTCATGGAGCTCATCCATGCCGCCAACCACTACATCGAGGACTCCGAGCCCTGGGCGCTTGCCAAGGACGAGGCCAAGGCTGACGAGCTGGCATTTGTGATTTACAACCTGCTCGAGGCCATCCGCATCGCCGCCCACCTGCTGATGCCGCTCATGCCCCAGACTTCTGTCGAGGCTCTGCGCCGCCTGTCCTGTGAGGGCGAGGCCGCGAGCGACGACCTCAAGGGCATTTGCGCTTGGGGCCTGCTTGCTGGTGGTCAGCCCGTCGAGAAGGGCGATCCGCTGTTCCCGCGTCTGGCGTAGAGACCGCGCGAGCGCCATATCGGCAATTTGCTGTTTAGCTGTAAGGGCATGGCCGCCACGGTCCATGCCCTTTTGTTTCAAGACGCCGCCATCATGCTAAGGAGGCAACCATGACAACTTCGCCTTTGGCAAACCCCACGGCCACCAGGGAGCTGCTGGAGGAGTTTGGCCTTGCGACCAAGCATCGCCTGGGCCAGAACTTTCTAATCGACAATCATGTGATCGAGCGTATCTGCGAGCTTGCCGAGCTTGCAGGTGACGAGCGCGTACTCGAGGTGGGTCCGGGTTGTGGAACGTTGACACTTGCGTTACTGCAGGAAGCGGCGTGCGTTACGTCCATTGAGGCCGATCCCGAGCTTGAGCCGGTGCTCGATGCCCACGCCGCCGACTATGCCAACTTCCGCTTTATCATGGGCGATGCGCTCAAGGTGACGCCGGAGCAGATTGAGCAGGCCGCCGGTGGTGAACCCACGGTGTTTGTCGCGAATCTGCCCTATAACGTGGCGGCGACGATCATTCTTCAGTTCTTCCAGACGATGCCCGCGCTTAAGCGCGCTGTCGTCATGGTGCAAAAGGAGGTTGCCGATCGCATTGCCGCAGTGCCGGGCAACAAGACCTATGGCGGCTATACGGCAAAGCTCGGCCTGTATGCGCAGGTGACGGGTCGCTTTGAGGTGCCGCCGCGTTGCTTTATGCCGGCGCCGCACGTGGACTCGGCCGTCGTGCGTATCGACCGTGTTGACGGTGTGGTGCCCGAAGAACTCGATCGCGAATTTGTGGCCCGCGTGATTGACGCTGCATTTGCTCAGCGTCGCAAGACCATCCGCAATTCCATGAGCGCCAACGGTTTTGCCAAGGACGTGCTCGATGCCGCCTTTGAGGCTTGCGGTATCGCACCCACCACGCGCGCCGAGACGCTTGATGTTGCCGACTTTGTCCGTCTGGCCCAGGAGCTAATCCATGATGCCTAATGCCGAACGCGTGACGTTTACCAAGAAAAAGAAGACGGTTGCTTGTCCCGTGCCCTTGGCACCGCTTGCTGACACGCATGCGCATCTGCTTTCGTTTTGGGGCAAAGAAGTGCCCGAGACACTCGTGCGCGCCAAAGCCGCGGGCATCGACCTGTTGGTGACGGTCTTCGATCCCATTGCCGATAAGCGCAGCGTGACGGACTATAGCGACTGGCTGACGCGCGAGATTCTGCCGATGCAGGATATCCCGCAGATCAAGTATCTTGCCGGCGTGCATCCGTATGGCGCGCCGGACTATACCGACGACGTTCACGCACAGGTCGTTGCCGCACTCGATGACCCCTTATGCGCCGGTATTGGCGAAATCGGCCTGGACTACCACATGGACTATGATGACGATATCGCGCCGGCACCTCATAACGTGCAGATTGACTGCATGGCGCGCCAGCTCGAGCTTGCCGCGTGCCGTAACGTGCCGGTGGAGTTGCACCTGCGGCACGAGGACTCGGATGGGGAGCGCACCTCGCATATGGATGCGTACAACGTGCTTCGTGAGGTGGGCGTGCCCCAGGCCGGTTGTGTGCTGCACTGCTTTGGCGAGGACCGCGCCACGATGGAGCGCTTTGTGAAGCTGGGCTGCTATATCGCCTATGGTGGTGCGGCCACCTTTAAGCGCAACGACGACGTGCGCGAGGCATTTGCGGCGACCCCGCTCGACCGCATTTTGTTCGAGACGGATTGCCCGTATATGGCTCCGGAGCCCATCCGCGGTCTTGAATGCGAGCCCGCAATGATCTCCATTACGGCAAACGCGCTGGTTAACGACCGTGTCGATCGCACTGGTGAGGACGCCGAAACAATCGCGCAAGCCGCTTGGGAAAATGCCTGCAAACTTTTTCAAAAATAGTTCTTGCGTTCGCGGTGGCGCTCCGTTATTCTAATTCCTGCACGCGGGCGTGGCGGAATTGGCAGACGCGTACGGTTCAGGTCCGTATGGGGGCAACCCCATGAAGGTTCAAGTCCTTTCGCCCGCACCATTGATTGAAAGAGCTCCCAGCAATGGGGGCTTTTTTGTTATGGGCCTCCTGTTGGTGTCACGTGGCTGCTTCGTGCGGGTATCCTAGTGCTAACGTGTGCCTATCAGAGGAGAGACCATGCTGTTGTCCGGTATTATCGCTGCTCTTACGAGCCTTCTACTTCCCATCATCATTTTGTTGCTGCTGCTCCCCAACGCCTGCTATGTCGTTGAACAGCAGCATGCCGTGATCATCGAGCGTCTGGGCAAGTTTAACCGCATCGTCAACGCGGGCTTCCACATGAAGGTGCCCGTGATCGACCGCAAGGCCGCCACGGTGAGTCTGCGCACCATGAAAAACGGCTTCGGCATCGACGTTAAGACCCAAGACAACGTGACCATCGGCCTTGAGGTCTCTGCTCAGTACCACGTGAGCTATGACATGGGCGCCGGCCCGGCAGATTCGGGCATCTACAAGAGCTACTACATGCTGCAGGAGCCCGTCGACCAGATGCGCGATTTCATCACCGATGCCCTGCGATCTTCCATCCCCGTCTATACGCTCGATGAGGTCTTTGCCAAGAAGGATGACATCGCCAAGGACGTTAATGCCACCGTGTCCGAGCAGATGGCTGCCTACGGCTTTACCCTCGTGTCGACACTCATCACCAAGATCGCGCTGCCGACCGAGGTCGAGAACTCCATGAACGACATCAACGCCGCCCAGCGCAAGCGCGCTGCTGCGCAGGAGCTCGCCGAGGCCGACCGCATCAAGCGCGTCACCGAGGCGACCGCCGAGGCCGAGGCGATGGAAAAGGCGGGCGAAGGCATCGCCAACCAGCGCAAGGCCATCGCGCTGGGCATCAAGGATTCGCTCGAGATCATCCAGGAGACGGGAGTCGGTAACGACGAGGCCAACCAGCTGTTCATGTTCACGCAGTGGTCCGAGATGATGACGGAGTTCGCTCGCACGGGTAAAACCTCGACGGTCGTGCTGCCGAGCGATTTCTCACAGTCGGCCTCGATGTTCGAGCAGATGCTGGCCGCCGGCAAAGTTCAAAACGACTCGAAGGAGTAGGTGCGCGTGAAGTACACCGTTGTATGCGTCGGTAAGCTCAAGGAGCGCTTTTGGAAGGACGCGTGCGCTGAGTACACCAAGCGCCTAGGTGCCTATGCCAAGGTGGATATCCGCGAGGTGGCCGATATCGACCCGGCTAAGGCGGGCGGCGTGGATGCCGCGCGCGACAAGGAGGGGGCGGCGATTCTTGCCGCCTTGCCATCTCGAGCGCATGTGATCCTGCTGGCTATCGAGGGCAAGGAGCGCTCGAGCGAGGAGTTTTCGGCGAGGCTCGACGATCTTATGCTGCGAGGTAGTAGCGACATTGCCTTTGTAATCGGCGGTTCGGACGGCGTGAGTGATGAGGTGCGCGCCCGCGCCGACGAGATGCTCAGCTTTGGGCGCATTACCTTGCCGCACAACCTGGCGCGCGTGGTGCTGCTGGAGCAGATCTACCGCGCCTGCAAGATTAGCCGTGGCGAGCCGTATCACAAGTAGGTCGGCAATACGAAACAATAGCGTGGGACAATGACTTTCGTTTTTGAGGAACGCATCTGAGAGGACTGTGTGATATGAAGATCGGATTTGTCGGTTTTGGCAATATGGCGAGTGCTATGGCCGATGGCTGGATTGCCGCCGGCGTGGCCGCGGGCGACATGTGCGCCTGCGCAGGCCGCTACGATGCTTTGGTCGAGCGTTGCGAGGTGCGCGGCATGGTCGCCTGCCACGATGCCGCCGAGGTTGTCGCCGCATCCGATATCGTGGTCGCTGCGGTCAAACCGTACATGATCGAGAAGGTATTCGCCCCGCTCAAGGATGCTCTTGCCAAAAAGGTCGTTCTGTCGGTTGCCTGGACCTGGGACAGTGCCAAGTGGGAGCAGGTCCTGCCGGGCGTCGCGCATATCTCGACGGTGCCCAACACGCCGGTTTCGGTGGGCGAGGGCGTCATCGCCTGCGAGAAGGCTTCGACGCTTAACGACGAGCAGCGTGCTGTGGTGCTCGACCTGCTCGGTAAGCTTGGCGCTGTCGTCGAGCTCGACACAAGCCTGCTGTTTGTGGGCGGCACGGTGGGTGGTTGCGCTCCGGCGTTTGTCGCCATGGCAATCGAGGCCCTGGGCGATGCGGCGGTCAAGCACGGTATCCCGCGTGCGGATGCTTATCGCATTGTGAGCCAGATGGTGCTGGGTACGGCAAAGCTGCAGCTTGCAACTGGCCAGCATCCTGCGGCGATGAAGGATGCCGTATGCTCGCCCGGTGGTGCCACCATCAAGGGCGTCGTTGCGCTCGAGGACGCCGGCATGCGCAGCGCCCTGGTCAAGGCAATCGACGCAACCCTCCAGTAAAACCGACCAAAAAAGGGACAGGTTTATGTTGGCAGGTTTTTCCTGCGGTTTTGTCCTTTTAGCGAAAAGTGCCCCGCAACTGGCTCAATTCCAGTTGCGGGGCACTTGCGTTTGCCCAGATAAAACCGACCAAAATAAACCTGTCCCTTTTTGGCAGGTTAGTCCCAGAAGCTGTCTTCTTCGTCCTCGGACTTGGGGCCGCGGTCGACATACATCTTATGGGTGCGCTTCTCCATTACAAAGGCAATAATCGCAAACAGCAGGATGCCGCCGGCGAAAAGGATGGCAAAACCGGTGCGGGTGCCAAACAAAAAGGAAAAAACTGCGTCCATTGGGTGCCTTCTTGCGTAGTTGAGTTGGGTCGTAAACGCTCATAAGTATATACTTGCCCATACATGTACAAGGTTGCAACCTAAATGGAATGTATATCGCCGGAGGATCTAATGCTTGATATCAAGTTTGTTCGCGAGAACCCCGATGCCATCGATGTCGCCATGGCTAACCGCCAGACGTCTTGGGATCGCGAGAAGTTCTTTGAGCTCGACGACGAGCGTCGTGCCGTCATCACCGAGGTCGAGGAACTTCAAGCCACGCGCAATGCCGAGTCCAAGAAGATCGGCGCCCTGATGAAGGAGGGCAAGAAGGACGAGGCCGAGGCCGCCAAAGAGGCCGTGCGCGCCGTCAACGAGAAAATTGACGGTCTGGCCGAGCGCCGCACCGCCCTCGAGCAGGAGCAGTACGACTTCATGGCTCACCTGCCCAACATTCCTTGCGAGGCCACGCCGTACGGCAAGGACGAGGACGAGAACATCGAACGCCGTCGTTGGGGCACCCCGCGCGAGTTCGACTTCGACTTTAAGCCGCACTGGGATCTGGGCACCGATCTCGACATCCTTGACTTCGAGCGCGGCAACAAGCTCTCCGGCAGCCGCTTCACCGTTCTCGGTGGCGCCGGCGCCCGTCTTGAGCGCGCCCTCATCAACTTCTTCCTCGATACGCACACCAGCCGTGGTTTTAAGGAGTGGTGGCCGCCCATCGTCGTCAAGCGTCAGACCATGTTCGGCACGGGCCAGCTGCCCAAGTTCGAGGACGACGCCTATCACGTCTCGGGCGACAACTTCCTGATCCCCACCGCCGAGGTCGTGCTCACCAACCTGCACGCCGGTGAGGTCCTCGACGCCGATACCCTGCCGCGCCGCTACACCGCCTTCACCCCCTGCTTCCGCGAGGAGGCCGGCTCCGCTGGTCGCGATACCCGCGGCATCATTCGCCAGCACGAGTTCGACAAGGTCGAGATGGTCAAGTTTGCCAAGCCGGAGGAGTCCGACAAGGAGCTCGAGAGCATGACCGCCGAGGCCGAGTTCCTGCTGCAGCAGCTGGGTCTTCCGTATCGCGTGATTAGCCTGTGCACCGGCGACCTGGGCTTCTCTGCCCGTCAGACCTACGACGTCGAGGTCTGGCTGCCGAGCTACAACGCCTACAAGGAGATCAGCTCCTGCTCCAACTGCGGTGACTTCCAGGCCCGTCGCGCCAACATCAAGTATCGCGACCCCGAGAACTTCAAGGGTTCGCGCTATCTGCACACCCTCAACGGTTCCGGTCTGCCGGCTGGCCGTACCATGGCAGCCATTCTGGAGAACTACCAGAACGCTGACGGCACCATCACGATCCCCGAGGTTCTGCGTCCCTACATGGGCGGCCTCGAGAAGATCGAGCCGGTCGCGTAGATTGGCTGCATAAGCGATTTGCTAGGGCACTCCTTTTTGGGGTGCCCTTTTTGTGTGCGGCCATACCATGCTGTGCGGACAGCTCAATAGAAAACACACGAACAACTGTTCTGTATACAGCCATCTACCTGCTATGCTTTTGCTAAATAAGAGCGAGAGAAAGGGGACGCGATGGAGCTGTTTGATGATCGGGTGGTTTTGTTTGAGAGCGACGAGGGCGGGGAGTACCTGCTTGTGACGTGTGAGCCGTCTGGCATGGGTGGCCTGGTGGTTCGACAGACGAGCGAGGGGCCGTTGACGCAATGGTGCTACGAGGAGTCGCCTCATGTGGTTGAGACGTTTGTGGCGCACGAGGGGCTTGTGGCCCTAGAGCATTTCTATGGGGTCCAGACATCTAATCAGGTTGCTCGCATGTTGAGCATCTCGTTTGCCGATTATGATTGTGCCCAGCGGGTGAGATCGCTCCTGAGGGAACTTGATGCTAAGTTTGACGTGATCGAAAAGCCAATCGATCGTACGGGGAATGGCGGTATATGCGGAGCAGCATGACAAGACTGCGTTCCACAAAAAAGTTTGAAATTGTGCTTGACTCCAATAAGCTAAAGTGGTTTTATATGTCTTGCGCTGCGGCGTTACCTCAGCTGGATAGAGGGTCTGACTACGAATCAGAACGTCATAGGTTCGAATCCTATACGCCGCACCATTTGAGATTAAAGCTCCCGGCAACGGGGGCTTTTCTTTTACGTAAACACCGCATTGATTCGAACCTCGGTCGAGGCGCTGGCGTAAAGCGGACGATTTCCTGTCGACTCGTGTAAGATTCCGAGTAGATGTCGCGACTTATTCGCGACCACTCCTTCTTCAAGCGACCGATCAGGGTGATATTCCGTGGCAGAGCGTCCGACATACAAGCTCAGGTTTCTCGATCCCAAGAAGCGCTTTCCGGCGATGCCCGAGCAGCCTGCGGGACGCTCATATGGCGTGGTCTGGAAACTCTTTGGCGAGGATCAGCATGAATCTTGCTATGTCGTCGAATTCGTTGGCAAAAGTCATGTGTCGCTTTTGGGCTACGTAAGCGTTTCGGGCGAGGTGTACAAGGTGGACCGCCCCGTTAGCGAGACTCCGCTGCCCAACGATCCCGACATGGAACTGGTCCTTGACGAGTCGGACTCCGGTATTGGTGAGATTGTGGTTCGGGGAGCCAACGGCACAATGCGCGCGTGCGCGCGAACCGTCGGCTCTCCCGAAGGCCCCATGCGCGAGCAGTCCGACCACGAGACATGGAATTCGACCCGCTCCCTTCCTTACGGCGAGTTCATGGCATCGATGTTCCTGCGCTACGTGATATTCGCTGACTCCGAAAATGCCATTGCGAGCACGGCGGACGCCGGCGGACTCGACGAGGGTATGCAAAATGTTATCGACAAGATCAAGCTCGTAAAGTTGCCCGAGCCGGTCGAGGTGTTTTTGGGCTTTAACACGGCACCGCTCCCTGATGCTATCGAGACGCTGCTTTACCGCGTTGACCATGCCGAGAATCCGAGCGGTATCGAGCGCTATGCCGCCGCCCTTATGAGTGAAATTGACTTGCCCCGCTTGCGCACCATCGCCGCTAAGTCCGAGATGAGCCTGGCTCGCATCGATCGCTCAAAGCTTTTCTATCTCAATTTTGATCGCAGCCTGCTGGACCAGGACGAGATTGACATGCTGCTTGCCATCGAGTGCCGTCTTAACCGTCTCTCCGCCATCCTTGAGCACATCGGGGCCGGATTGGTCCCTGCGGCATCCTCGCCGAGCCTTGAGGGCTGCGCGCTCTTTGATGCGTGGCATATCGCCAAGACGACCAACGATGTTCCCCGACTGCTCGATACGGCCTCGAGCGATAACCCGTGGGGCAAACCGGGTACGGTGGCTTGCCAGCCGGGCGGTGAGTGGGATGTGCGTACCCGCTTCGCGCGTATTGTCGAGGCACTTAACGTGGTCACGCGGCTCGACTATACCTATCGGGCAAACGTTGCCGAGGGGATCATGCTCGTTCGGTTTGGGCAGTCTGTCGTTGATGCTATGCCACAACGTGAATACGACGCTCAAGATGACGCCTGGCGCGAGTTGGACGAGGACACGCGCGCGATCTGGGCCGCGGAGCACGATGCGCGCGTGGCGCTCACGCTTGCGGCAGCGTGTTTTGCCGCGGGCACCTGCATCACGCGCTGCTATGTGCAGATTGCTGCTCCCGACAGTGAGCAGGGCGAGTGCGTTGTCGCAACGTATTTCTTTGGGCGCGCGGCCTATCTGGCCGATTGCGTGCCTGTCGCCAAGGATCTTGAGAGCATGGACATGGACGATATGCCGTGCAAGCGTGTGCTTGAGGCATATGAGTCAACCGCTCCGGAGACGATTGAACCTGCGGAGGTTCATGCTCGTCCGCGTGATGACCATCGCATGCTGCCGCCGGCGCTGCGCGATCTGCTGCTTGCCGATACGGCTGACGAGCTGGAGGTCATGGAAGAGGACGACGACCCATACGTGGCCCGTGTTGTTGAATTGCGCGAGCAGGCAAAAGTCGACCGTACAGGTGCTTTTGAAGGCTTTTCCCGTCTTGTTGAGGAGTTGGAGGCTAAGTGCGCCGTCGCCGAGCTTTTGGCGACAGGTCCGGTTCAAACGCAGTTTTGCGATAACCAGCTGGTGCGCATGGTGCTACCGGTGTTGGAAGAAGACCGCTCTGTGCGAATCCTTCGTGCGCCCGATGCGCTGTACTTTGCCCAGCACGAGATCTGCAGCTTTTACGCCGAGCAAGAGGACTTTGAACGAGCACTGCCCGAGGTGCGCCATCTTTACGATCTGGCGCGCTCGTCCATGCAGTCGCACTTTGCGCTCATCAACGTGCTTGCGCGTCTGGAGCGCTTTGACGAGATTATCGAGGTGGCGCGCCACGGCCTACGTATTGCCAGCGATCGTTCTGCAATCGGCTACCTGTTCTATCGCTTGGCGTTTGCCTATTGGAATTGCGATCAGCTCGATCTGGCGCTGGCTTGTTACCGTCTGGTGCCGCGCGGCGAGGAGTCGGGCAGCAGCGCACTGGAAGAAATGCAGGGCCTTATGAACGAGATGGGCGTCAGCGAGCCTCCGACGTTCGAGGAAGCGGTCGAGACCATCCGCAAGGCTGGACTCGAGCTGCCGCCGGTGTCCGCCGTGACGAATCAGCTTGCCGATGCCGCTGTGCAACTGGTCGACAACGGCTTCTTTTTCCTGGCACGCGGTTGCATCTTCCAAATGTGGCGCACCATGGGCAACGACGAGCTCGGCTCTCTCAACCGCTCGCTGGGGTAGGCGAAGCTTTCAAGGAGGAAAGGCTGCTAGGCAATTAGAAAATTTCCTCTTGCTCATCCTTGGCTGTTTGGTTACTATAGAACGGCTGTTACGGAGAGCTGACCGAGAGGCCGAAGGTGCTCGCCTGCTAAGCGAGTATGCCCCAAAAGGGCATCTGGGGTTCGAATCCCCAGCTCTCCGCCAGTATGACTTGAAAGAAGGACTCCGAAAGGGGTCCTTTTTTGTGCGAAGAACGTTGGCTGGGGATTCGAACCCGAGAGGGCACGGGCGTTAAGCAAACGCGAAAGCGTTTGTAGCCCGTGGGCGAAAAGCCGCCAGGCTTTGAAGCCGGAGGGCATGCGCAGCATGCCCGGACATCCCCAGCTCTCCGCCAGTATCAATTGAAAGAAGGGTCCCATCTGGGGCCCTTTTTTGGTGCGGAGAAAGGAGGCTGGGGATTCGAACCTCAAAAAGGGAGGCATCCTTTCGGACGCCTCCCTTCAGTGGGCTTATTATTCTTGCGCACTACACCTCGGGCGCCTTGGCGACGGTCTCGCTTTCTGCCGTGAGCGGGCGGTTGTCGATGCGGCGGCCCAAGCGATCGAGCTTCACGAGTAGCCACTCAATGGGATTCGGCCCTGCGCCTTCCTCGTCGGCAACCAGGTCCATGACGGCGATCTTGGTGCCATCCTGCTTGAGCGTAACGCTGCCCACCTTGTCGCCCACATGCACCGTGCCCGAAAGATCGTCGTAGCTAACCTTTTCGGTCACCTCGCCGGCAAGGGAAAACACGGTCGCTTGCGCCGTAGGATCGGCGAGCGTGGCGTCGATCGTCTTATCCGTCCAGTCGGCTTGGCCAATGCGCGCCATAAGCGGGTTGCCGTTGGCGGTCTTTTCCTGCGTGTTGGCGATTGCGACCGTCACCTTGTGACCGTAGTACCAATTGGCAAGGGTTGCGGTATCGGTAAAGCGCTGGTCGGTGGTGGTGGAGTTCAAAACGACGGTGTAGATCTCGTCGCCATCGCGGTTGTAGGCACCCGTAAAGCAATAGCCTGCATCATCGGTGGTGCCGGTCTTGCCACCGATGTTGCCATCTTGGCCTAGCAAATAGTTATGCGTGTCCATGGAATGCGAATGGTCGGTGCCGTCGGCGCCCGTGACCTCGATCCAGGAATCTTCGCTCGCTACGACCTCGCGGATCGTGTCGTTTTTCATGGCCTCCTGCATCATCAGCGCTACGTCGTGTGCGGTTGAGTGCATATCGCCAGCCCACTCATCAAAGTCCAGACCATGCGGGTTTTCAAAAAGCGTGCCGGTGCAACCGAGCTTCTTAGCGCGCTCGTTCATGGCTTTCACAAATGTTGCCTCGGCGTCTTTGGTCTTAGGGTCGATCTTCTTGCCCACATATTCGGCGAGCACGATGGCGGCGTCGTTGCCCGAGGGAATCATCAGGCCGCGCAGCGCCTGCTCCACGGTAAGCTCGTCGCCTTCGAGCAAGCCGGCGGTCGAATTACCCACGGTGGCTGCGGCGTTGCTCACCGTGACCTTCTCGTCCATCTTGCAATTCTCGACGGTTAGGATTGCGGTCATGACCTTGGTGATCGAGGCGATTTTGACCTGCTCATCGGCGCCGCGCCCATAGTAGACGGTGCCGTCTTTGCCCATGACGAGGGCATTGGTCGCATCGATATCGGGCAGGTTTTCGGCCGTGATGCCGCGCGCATCGGCGGTTTTGCCGCAAACATTGTCGGTCGTGAGCACTTGGGCGCCGGCGACGGTGGGCACGCCAGCGGCAAGGGCGATAGCGCAGACAAAGCCGGCGGCAAGCTGGGCTGAGCGCTTTGCAAAAGAGATGAGGGACTTCACAGATTTCGCTTTCGACGGGATGGTCTCTTCTGGAACTAGAGTATATCGTTTGCCGGTGTCGGCGATTATCGCGTGCGTGCGTGGCCCACATCCGCGCCCGAACGGGCACAAGGGTGCTTAAGGCCGACTTAATCACCCACGCTTGTTGTGTGTGGCATGCGCCCCCTCGGGCATAATGGAGCGCGAGAGGAGCACGCATGAACGAGCGCATTTTGGTAGTTGATGACGAAAAGGCCATCGCCGACTTGGTTGGTATCTACCTTACAAAAGAAGGCTTTGACGTACAGGTCGCCTATAGCGGGGCCGATGCTGCCAAGGCAATCTTGGAGCAGGAGTTCGATCTGGCGCTGCTGGATGTCATGCTGCCCGATATCGATGGCTTTGAGCTGCTACGTACGATCCGTTCCAGCCATACCTATCCCGTGATCATGCTGACGGCGCGCGATGCCCAGCAAGACAAGATCGAGGGCCTTTCGCTTGGCGCGGACGATTATGTGGTCAAGCCGTTCCGTCCGCTTGAGCTCATCGCACGCGTGCACGCTCAGCTTCGTCGCTACACCAGCTACGGTAGCCGCGCGCAGGCGGCCGAGTCGCCGACCATCCAGCTCGACGGCCTTGAGATCAACCGCGATGCTCGTTCCGTGACAGTGGACGGTTCACCGGTTCGCCTCACGCCCATCGAGTATTCCATCTTGCTGTATCTGGTCGAGCATCGCGGCAGCGTGGTGGCCGTGGAGGACCTGTTCCGCGCGGTGTGGAACGAGGATTTTATGCCCGGCTCCAACAATACGGTGATGGTGCACATTCGCCACCTGCGCGAAAAGATCGGCGACGACGCTCAAAAGCCGCGCTTTATCAAAAACGTCTGGGGCGTCGGCTACATAATCGAATAACGCCTTTGATGGTGGGGAAGTGGATATGACAAAAGACGATAGGCGGGTATTCGAGGTGCCCGATCGACTCTTTGAATACGTAAGGGCGGTCGTTGACAACCGTGCGTTGGCGACGGTACTGCTCTTTATGCTGAGTCTGCTGCTCATCGGCATCGACAATATCGTTGGCATCCTGGCGGTGCTGCTCATTGGCTTTTTGCTGATCGATCGATTCGAAATCGTTCGCCGCTGCGTGGTAATCGGCGGTGCCGCGTGGACCCTTACGCTGGCGATCGGGGCCCTGGCGCTTGGCGGTATTCGCGAGCCCGTGTTCTTTGATGCCGGCTTTGTGTTCAACATGCTTGGCTTTGTGCTGGCACTTGCCGTGTGCGTCCTGTTCTTTTGCGGGCGTGCCCTGTACTACCAGGGTTATGAGCAGGGCGAGCAGCATGCCGACCGCGTGATCGCCGCCCGCATTCAGGACCGTCTGATCGATAACCCCGACACATGGGACAACATTGACGGCGACTTCCTCGAGGTCGAGGGCGCGCTCAACCGGGTGCGCGATTGCGAGCGTAGGGTTCAACAAGCCCTGCGTGACGAATCCCACCGCAAAGATGACCTGGTGACGTACCTGGCGCACGACCTGCGCACGCCGCTCGCCAGCGTGGTGGGCTACCTTTCGCTCTTGCAGGAGGCCCCCGATTTGCCGCTTGAGCAGCGCGCACGTTTTACGGGCGTGGCACTCGACAAGGCCCACCGGCTCGATGCGCTCATCGAGGAGTTCTTCGACATCACGCGCTTTGATTTCCACGATATCGTGCTCACCCGCAGCTACGTCGATTTAGGGCTCTTACTGGCACAGGTGGCCGACGAGTTCTATCCCATTCTCAACGAACAGCATAAAGAAGCCCAGGTTGATATCTGCGAGGATCTGACGGTGCTCGTGGACGGCGACAAGATGGCTCGCGTATTCAACAACATCATGAAAAACGCCGTTGCCTATAGCTATGAGGGCTCGACTATCACGATTGAGGCCAGGCGCCAAGACGATGGCGGCGTGCGCGTGCGCTTTATCAATCAGGGCGATCCTATCCCTGCGGCTAAGCTCAAGGTAATCTTTGAGAAGTTCTATCGCCTGGATGCGGCGCGTGCGACCAATCGCGGTGGTGCCGGTTTGGGCCTTGCTATTGCCAAGGAGATCATCGCGGCACACGGCGGTACCGTTGCATGTGAATCGACGCCCGAACACACGATATTCACCATCGAGCTGCCCGCCGCATAGCTAGCGTGCCCTTACAAACACTTGACAATGTGCTCACGTGCGTATGAGCCGCGATTCCTACTATCGATACTGCTGAATTGATATCGATATGGAGGTGTGCGGTATGACGGCTGCTGCGGCTGTGGAGCCCACGGAGCTTGAAGAACTCATGGAAGCGCAGGCCGAGGCCGCGCATGAGCGCGAGGTTGGGGATGCGACTCGCCCCACGGCAGAGGATCTTGCCGCCTCGCCGACGCGCATCGACGTCGAGGGCCTCGACCTGTTCTATGGCGACCACCATGCGCTCAAGGACGTGAATATCAAGATCCGCGACAAGCAGATCACCTCGTTCATCGGGCCTTCGGGCTGCGGAAAGTCCACGTTGCTGCGCTGCTTTAACCGCATGAACGACGGCATCAAGGATTGCCGCATCGAGGGCAAGATTGCGCTCGATGGTCAAGATATCCTGGGCGATTGCGACATCTGCCGTTTGCGCCAGCGCGTGGGCATGGTGTTCCAACGCCCCAACCCATTTCCCATGAGCATCTACGACAACGTCGCCTACGGTCCTCGCGGTATGGGTGTGCGCGACCGCGCCGTGCTCGATGAGCTGGTCGAGGACTCCCTGCGTCGCGCTGCCCTGTGGGACGAGGTCAAGGACAAGCTCAAAGAGTCGGGCCTGGGTCTTTCGGGTGGACAGCAGCAGCGCCTGTGCATCGCCCGCGCACTTGCCGTGCAGCCCGACATTCTGCTGATGGACGAGCCCACGAGCGCCCTCGATCCCGTGTCGACGCTGGTGGTGGAGCAGCTTGCCTGCGAGCTCAAGGAGACCTGCACGTTGGTGGTCGTTACGCACAATATGCAGCAGGCGGCGCGCATCTCCGACTCGGTCGCGTTTTTCTTGCTGGGCGAGCTGGTGGAGCACGCGCCCACCGCTCAGCTCTTCAAAAAACCGACCGATTCGCGCACAGCGGATTATTTGACGGGACGTTTTGGCTGATACCATCTCGTAAAGGTACCTTTAGGGTTAAGATGCGGTCATGCCGGCCGCAAAGGGGTTCAACATGATCTACTACGTCGAGGACGATGACAACATCAGGGATTTGACGGTCTATGCGCTGCGCAAGCAGGGAATCGAGGCCGAGGGCTTTTCGTGCGACGGCGAGTTTAAGGCCGCCGTGGCGCGACGGGTACCCGATGCCGTCCTGCTCGACATCATGCTGCCCGATACCGATGGTTTGGCGATTATGCGTCGCCTGCGCGCCGACCGCCTGACGGCGACGGTGCCCATCATGATGCTTACTGCCAAGGACACCGAGCTCGACAAGGTGATGGCGCTCGATGGCGGTGCCGACGATTACCTGACTAAGCCGTTTTCGCTCATGGAGCTTGCGAGCCGTTGCCGCGCACTGCTGCGTCGCGGCGGCATGGTCAAGCAGGCGAGCGATGTGCTCAGTGTGGGCGACATCGTGCTCTCGCCCAGCCATCGCGAGGTGACCGTTGCCGGCGAGCCGCTTAAGCTCACCCTGCGCGAGTTCGACCTGCTTGAGTATCTCATGCGCAAGCCCGGCGTGGTCTTTACCCGCGAGTCGTTGCTGCAGAGCGTGTGGGGCTGGGACTTCGACGGCGGTTCGCGCACCGTTGACGTGCACGTGCAGACGCTTCGCCAAAAACTGGGCGAGCATGCCAGCGCCATCGAGACCGTGCGCGGCGTGGGCTACCGCTTGGCTGAGCCTTCTGCCGGTGATGGTGCCGAAGGTGACGACACCGCGTCCACCGCATCGGAGGAGTAACCCGTGGTCTTCGCCCCCCAGGGAAAACAAACGCTATCGCACCGCGTTTTTGTGACGATCTTTGTTTGCGCCATGGCGGTTATCGTGGCGTTTACGGTGCTGGGTGCGTTCTTTGTGCAAAACACCTTGGCGGATGCCACGAGTGCCAATCTGGCGCAGGAAACCGAGCTCATTGCTGCCGCCCTCGACGAGCAGCAGGAGCCCATCCCGTTCTTGCGTAGCCTCGATCGCGAGGACTTACGCATCACGCTGATTAACAAGGATGGATCGGTTGCCTACGACAACGAGGCGTCGCCTTCCACACTGCCCAACCATGGCGATCGCCCCGAGGTCATCGAGGCCTTTGAGAGTGGTTCGGGTTCCGCGGAGCGCGCAAGCTCTACGCTCGACGAGATTATGCTGTATCGCGCCGTCGCCCTTGATAACGGCCAGGTTGTCCGCTTGGCGCAGGCCCAGCCTGGCGTTGCGGCGATTTTGCTGTCGATGGTGGCGCCGATGCTGCTTATCGCAGCAGCGGGTGCGGTACTCTCGTTTTTCATGGCGCGCCGCGAGTCCCGTGCCATCATCGCGCCGTTGCAAGAGGTGGATTTGGACCACCCGCGCCGTAGCTATGAGCACGCCTATGCCGAGATGGTCCCCATGCTTGAGCGTATCGAGTCGCAGCGCCAGGAACTCAAGCGCCAAATGGCGGTGCTAGCGGACAACGACCGTATGCGCCGCGAGTTCACGGCGAATATCACCCATGAGCTCAAGACGCCGCTTACGGCGATTTCGGGCTATGCCGAGCTCATCGCAAACGGCATGGTTGAGGGCGAGGATGACCTGCGCAACTTTGGCGGTCGTATCTATCGTGAGGCGGGCCGCTTGGCAGCGCTTGTCAACGATATCCTTATGCTGTCTAACTTGGACGAGGCCGAGCGTGCGACTGAGGGCGAGGCGGTGCCCATTGGGTCCACGGAGCCTATTGAGCTCTCGCGTGCCATCTACACGGTTGAGCAGCGTCTTGAACAGGTCGCCCGTCAAGCGAATGTGACGATAAGTCATGAGACCAAGCCTGTGGTCATCGAAGGCGTGTCGCGCTTGATTGACGAGCTCATCTACAATCTGGCAAGCAACGCCATCCGCTACAATCGACCCGGCGGTATGGTTGCGCTGCAGTGCGGCACCAACGACGAAGGTCATCCGTTCCTCGCGGTCGCCGACACGGGAATCGGTATCGCGCCTGAAGAACATGGCAAGGTATTTGAGCGGTTCTATCGCGTGGACAAGAGTAGGTCCAAGGCACGCGGCGGAACCGGCCTGGGGCTTGCCATTGTCAAGCATGCGGCCCTGTATCATCACGCTACGCTTGATCTGTCGAGCGAGTTGGGCGTGGGAACCACCATTACGGTGACGTTTCCCATACAGCAGGACGAGCCATTCGCATAGCGATACAACACAGATATTGATGTAGACGCCGCATTTGACTTTCGGGTGCGGCGTTGTTGTGCAATTTTACGATTGCTTCCGACATTTTTACAGGAGAGCCTGTTTCTTATGTATAGAGTTTGGTCTCGGTAAAAAGATGCGATAACATACGGACAGTTTTGTCAATCCGAACTGGGGAAATGAAAGGCAAGCTGCATGACCCTTCTCGAACTGTTCCAGCTGCTGAAGAAGCACCTCAAGCTGGTCATCACCCTTCCGGTGGTCTGCGCGATCGCCATGGGCATCGTGTCCTTCGTTGCGATGGACAACACCTATACCGCGACGACGAGCATGTACATTCTCGCCAAGACCGACGATAGCGGTCAGATGAGCTACAACGATCTCTCGGCGAGCCAGATGCTTTCCAACGATATCGCCACGCTGCTTGATAGCGATAGCGTTAAGAGCGGCGCCGCCAAAGAACTGGGCCTCACCGATCTGGATGACTACAAGGTGTCTGTTTCCTCCGAGACCACCACGCGTGTCATTACGCTTTCGGTTACCGGTACCGATGCCAAGGAGACGGCTGAGGTCGCAAAGGCCATTGCCAGCTCGGTGAGTACGGTCGCTCAGAACGTCGGCGCTGCCCAGAGCATCAACGTTATCGACGAGGCTAAGACCCCCGAAGCCCCCAGCGGCCCCAAGCGTACGCTGTATATTGCCGTCGCGTTCCTCGCCGGTATCTTTATCGCAGTTGCCTATGTCGTTTTGGCAGACATGCTCAATACCCGCATCCGCGGTGCCGAAGAGGCAGAAGAGCTCCTGGGTATTCCCGTTGTTGGCCGAATTCCGGCTATGAAAGGTGGTAAATAGGCATGGCTAAGGCAAAGAACACCGATAAGCTCGTTGTACAGAATGCCGCCAAGACCCTTCTGGCCAATATCCGCTTTGCGAGCGTGGACGACCCCATTCGCACCATCACCGTTACCTCCTCGATTCCCAACGAGGGCAAGTCTACGGTTTCCATTAACCTTGCTCAGGCAATCGCCACGAGCGGCAAGAGTGTCCTGCTGGTCGAGGCTGATATGCGTCGCAGGTCCCTTGCCGATATGCTCGGCGTCCGCTCCCGCGGCGGACTCTATGCAGTCCTGTCCGAGCAGGTTTCTATCGACCAAGCGATTGTCGAGACGGGTCAGAAGAACTTCTACTTCCTCGATGCCGAGCCGCACATTCCCAATCCTGCCGACATCATCGTCTCCCATCGCTTTGCCAAGCTGGTAAAGGCACTGTCCGCCAAGTTCCAGTACGTCATCTTCGATGCTCCCCCGGTCGGCACCTTCATCGATGCTGCCGAGATCGCAAGTCTGACCGACGGTGCGCTTTTTGTCGTGCGTGAGGATTTCACCAAGCGCGAGGAGGCGCTCAACGCCATCGGTCAGCTTAAGAAGTCCGAGAAGGTCAAGCTCATCGGTACCGTCATGAATTACTGTGAGACCGAGACCAGCGAGTACTACTATTCTTACTACACCAAGGACGGTAAGAAGGTTAAGAAGGGCTCCGACGGTCAGGGCACTTCCAAAAAGGGCATCTTCACCAACCGAGCAAACGTTTAGTTGATTAAGGCTGACCTATGCGTGACATTCATTGCCATATCTTGCCGGGTGTAGACGACGGCGCCGCCGATCTCGAAGAGAGCTTGGCGATGCTCGAGGCTGCCAAGCGGGCCGGTGTAACCAGAATCGTTTGCACTCCTCACTGCCGTGATCCCTATTTTGATTACGACAAGATGTGGGATGCCTTTGAGCTGCTGCGCGATAACGCTGACGGTTTTCCGCTCCAGATGGGCTTCGAGGTCAACCATCGAAAGCTCGTTGAACTTGGTATCGATGCCGCGGATCACTTGCATTTCGATGGGACCAACGAGTTTCTGCTCGAGCTTTCGACGCATGCCGATGCGTATGCGTTTAGAGAGTACGAGAACACGATTTACGATTTGCAGTGCCGTGGCTACCAGGTGATCATCGCTCATCCTGAGCGCTATCGTGCGGTTCAAAAGGATGTAAGCGTGGCGGAGCGCCTGGTCGATATGGGCTGCAAGCTGCAGGCTTCGGCGGACTTTATTGCCGGCGGTCGCTTTGGTCGCGAGAAAAAGCCGGCACAGCGCCTGTTCGATCAGAACCTGTACAGCTTCATCGCGAGCGATGCCCATAACGTGGGTCATTACGATTGCCTGGCGAAGGCTCGCGCGAAGTTTAGCGTGCGCGGAGCTCATTTTCGCTAAAATCTGTCCCTAACGTTCGCATTGAATGAAAGGGCAGCCATGGATATCCAACTTAAGACGGGATGCTTTGATGACGCGGCGTTGGTGCGCCGCGTCGTTTTTATGGACGAGCAGGGCTACGAGAATGAGTTTGACGCTATCGACGAGGATCCGAACTGCATTCATGTGACGCTCTATGTAGACGGTGAGCTTGCCGGTTGCTCGCGCGTGTTTCCCGAAGAACTCGAGCGCGCAGCTGACGCAGAGGCTCCGGTGTCGCCGGCGTGCGACTTGGACGAAGGCGTCGCGGCGGGGGAGACCTACATTATGGGGCGCGTGGCCGTGCTGCCGAGCATGCGCCGTCGCGGTTTGGCGAGCAAGATTGTCGAGGCCAGTGATACGTGCGCGCGTGATGCCGGCGCCAAGCTCATTAAGCTGCATGCGCAGGAATACGTGCTGCCGCTCTATGCCAAGGCGGGTTACACGCAGATTGCCCCGGTGGACTACGAAGACGAGGGCCAGCCCCATGCTTGGATGGCCAAGCGCGTAGATGGCAGATAGGGACGTTCCTTTCCTGCCGGCAGTCGGGGACACTCCTTGGCAATTGGCGCATCAGAGCGTTTGGACATACAGTTTTTCGATTCCGTATGTATATATGCGCGCTAATGGGTTATAAAATCTAAGTCTGAACATAGCAGGTCTGCGATGCGGCTCGGGCAACCGGGCCGTTTTTGCGGACGGGGGTAGCGCGAAAGGACTGCACATGCGTCAATTTAAGACCGAGAGCAAAAAACTGCTCGACCTCATGATCAACTCCATCTACACCAATAAGGAAATCTTCCTGCGCGAGCTTATCTCCAACGCGAGCGACGCCGTCGACAAGCTCAACTTTAAGAGCCTGCAGGACCCGAGCGTCAAGCTCGACCAGGGCGACCTGGCTATTCGTGTTTCCTTTGATAAAGATGCCCGTACCATCACCATTTCGGATAACGGTATCGGCATGACCGCCGAGGAGCTTGAGCGCAATCTGGGCACCATCGCCCATTCCGGCTCCGAGGAGTTTAAGACTGAGAACGCCGAGCAGCAGGGTTCCGATGTCGACATCATCGGTCAGTTTGGCGTGGGTTTCTACTCCGCCTTTATGGTCGCCAGCCACGTGAAGGTCGTCAGCCGCGCTTATGGCGAGGATATCGCCCACGTTTGGGAGTCCGACGGTCTTGAGGGCTACACCATCGAGGATGGCGAGCGTGCTGAGCACGGTACCGATGTCATCCTGACGCTGCGCGAGAACGAGAAGCTCGACGCCGACGGCGAGGCCGAGACCTACGATCGCTTCCTGACCGAGTGGGGCCTCAAGAGCCTGATTCAGCAGTACAGCAACTATGTGCGCTACCCGATTCAGATGATGGTGAGCAAGAGCCGCCAGAAACCCAAGCCCGAGGACGCCGGCGACGACTACAAGCCCGAGTACGAGGACTACCAGGAGCTCGAGACCATCAACTCCATGACGCCGATCTGGAAAAAGCGCAGCTCCGACGTTGAGCAGAAGGATTACAACGAGTTCTACAAGTCCACGTTCCACGACTTTGACGATCCCGCGCGCACTATCAGTTTCCATGCCGAGGGTACGCTTGAGTACGATGCGCTGCTGTTTGTGCCGGGTCGCGCCCCGTTCGATCTGTACAGCAAGGACTACGAGAAGGGCCTGGCGCTCTACAGCTCTAACGTGCTGATTATGGAGAAGTGCGACGACCTGCTGCCCGACTACTACAACTTTGTGCGCGGTGTCGTGGACTCTGCCGACGTGACGCTCAATATTTCGCGTGAGACGCTGCAGCAGAATCGTCAGCTCAAGGCCATTGCCAAGCGTGTCGAGAAGAAGATCACCGCCGATCTCGAGGACATGCGCGACAACGACCGCGAGGCATACGAAAAGTTCTTTGAGAACTTTGGTCGCGGTCTTAAGTACGGCATCTACTCGAGCTACGGCATGAAGGCCGACAAGCTCGCCGACCTGCTGCTGTTCTGGTCTGCCAAAGAGCAGAAGATGATCACCCTTGCCGAGTATGCCAAGGGCATGCCCGAGGGCCAGAAGGCAATCTACTATGCCGCCGGCGATTCGCGAGAGCGTCTGGCCAAGATGCCCGTCGTGAAGGGCGTGCTCGACCGCGGCTACGATGTACTGCTGCTGACGCAGGACGTGGATGAGTTCACCTTCCAGGCCATGCGTGAGTACGTGGCTGCCGATATGCCCAAGGTCTACGAGGATGACGCTGCTCGCGAGGCTGCTGAGAAGGCAGTTGCCGATGGCGCTGAGCCTGAGGTCGAGGATCGTCACCTGGAGCTTAAGAACGTCGCGACCGGCGATCTTGACTTGGCGACCGATGACGAGAAGAAGGAGGCCGAGGACGCCACCAAGGAGAACGAGGACCTCTTTAACGCCATGAAGGAGGCGCTCGGCGACAAGGTCGAGAAGGTTGCCGTCTCTGCGCGTCTGACTGACGCTCCCGCCTGCATCACCACCGAGGGTCCGCTTTCGCTCGAGATGGAGAAAGTGCTTCAGAAGGGCCCCGAGGGCGCGCCCGACGGTATGCCTAAGAGCCAGCGCGTGCTCGAGCTCAACGCCAAGCACCCGGTCTTCGCCAAGCTCGTCGCTGCCCAGAAGGCGGGCGACGCCGACAAGATCAAGCAGTACTCCGGTCTGCTCTATGACCAGGCCCTGCTGGTCGAGGGCATCCTCCCCGAGGACCCCGTTGCCTTCGCGGCGGCTGTCTGCGAGCTGATGTAACTAGGGGGTTACGCGGTTCTACGAACCGCGTAACCACTCGACGCTGCCCTTCGTTCCGCCGTTCTAACGAACGGCGGACCAGCCGACGCTGCGCGGGCACCAGAGCGACAACTTGTCATTCAAAGA
>UREC01000009.1:0-64431 GCA_900546755.1 uncultured Collinsella sp.
AACATTCTCGCTTCGCTGCGAAACTGCGCGCGGAGGAAATACCCCGCCGCCCCGGGGCACCCTCCTGCGCGCAATCAGCCCGTTGTTTAAAACGGAATAAAGGTTAGTGAGGCCCTGGCCGTTTGGCCAGGGCCTCGTTTTGTAGCCGTCCTCTGTTGCAGGCTTACCGGCCATCGCGTTGCGGACCGGCTGCCTCGGCCGTCTTTATGCGGTTCTTGTCGATGTACATGTTTTTGTCGGCCTGTGAAAAGAGCTCGCGCATCGTGGGCAGCTCATCAAAATCACTGGAAAGCGCATAGCCCACCGCGTAGCTGATAGGCATGTCGGAGTGAGCCTCGGAATACTCGTTCACGTTCGCACGGACCCGAGCGAGACGGGACTCCACGGCAGCTCGATCGGCATCCCACAGCACCGCGATAAACTCATCGCCGCCGTCGCGGCCCACAAAGCAGGCCTCGGACGCCACGCGCCCCAGCTGCTGGGCAAAAGAACGGATGTATTCGTCACCCTTCTCGTGGCCAAAGCGGTTATTGACCGTATGCAGATTATTAAGATCGAAGACACACAGCGCAACGGGCGCTTCAGCGGAAACGGGATGCTCCTGACCCAAGATTTCCTCGCATTTGTTCTTGTTGGGCAGTCCCGTAGCTTCGTCGAGATAAACTTTGCTCTGCAGCTCGCGATTGAGTGCGGCAGTGCGCACCGCGCGAACAAGTTCGACCGCAAAGGTCGTCACCAAGCCCACGATGTCGATGATCACCAAGCCCTCGAGATAGTTGAGCGCCGACGCCTTCTCCTGAGAGTAGTCCTCTGCGAGTCGCGTAGCATCGTCGCAAATACCAAAGAACTCCTCGCTCATGGCGATGATGTCGGTGTTCTCGTAGCCGACTTCGCGCACATGGATGATCTCGGCGCAAAGCTCATCATAATAGTTTGCAAGCTCGGTCATCTTTGCCTGATACTCGTCGTCGTCGAGACGGACGAGGTTGAGGTCATCACTTCCGTAACGCAAACCGTTGATGTATGAATCAACGGCTCTGAGCAGGTCATCTCGAGGCTGGCCCGCGTCCTCGAGCTTAACGATTCGCTGCGTAGTGCCGCGCACCAGACCGGCGTAGTTGACCACGCGCGCTGTGCCCTGGATATCGGAGACGAGCAGCATAACATTGATGAAAAAGAAGATGAGAACTGCCGTGAGCACCATCATGAGCAGGCGCACCGCCCGGCTGGCTTTCTTGGCGACAGAAGGATTCACAAGTTCACTCCTCAAATGACAAAAGTGCAGGTAGCACACAGTGTGCTGAAATTCACGTGAGGTCAACTCTACCAGATGATTTTTCTAGGACGGGGATTAAAGAATCATCGACACGATAGCTATTTGAGAAGTTGGACCATGGCGTTGACGAATTTTTGGACTTGGAGGGTGGGCTCAAGCGGGTAGTGCAAATAGACCGGCACCTCGCGGCCACATAGGAACGGTACGCCCACAAAGGCCGGGTGCACGCCCGACCACGCTCCGCAGGTGAGCACCGCATCGCCCTTTTCCTCCGCTTCGTTAAAGAGCGCAAAGTCAAAGCTGTCCACGTCGATCACGTCCACGCCGCCGTCGGCCAACAGGTCGATGCGCAGGCTGTCCATGGCGTCGTTGCCGTGACGAAGCACGCGCAGGCGCATGCCCTCCAAGTCGGCAACCGTGATGCGCGTCTTGCGCGCAAGCCGGCTTGTGCGCGGCACGTCGATATAAAACGGCACGGTAACGATGCGGAGCTTTTGGCAGGCGTCACCCCAGCGCGGGGTCGAAAAACTCGACTGCACTACATCCACCTCGCGCCCCAAGCTGCGCATGACGGATTCACGCTCGTCATAGAGGTCGTTCACCGGCACGATCTCGAAGCGCAGCGATGGTTCCAGCTCGTGTACGCCCGTCCACATCGACAGCGTCTGACGCCCCGGGCACATCATCGACACGCCCAGGCGCACGGCGCCGCCATCGCCCGCCGCGCGTCGGGCGCGACGCAGGGCATCCTCGGACTGGCGCATAATCGAGCGCGCGTCGTCCACCAGAAGCGCCCCCGCCGGCGTCACCTTGACGCCCGAATGCGAGCGCTCGAACAGCGTGATGCCAAACTCGGCCTCGAATCTTGACACCTGTTTGACGAGTGCCGGGGTCGACACGCGCAGTTTTGCCGCGGCGCGCGAGAAGCTTCCCAGCTCAGCGGCGGCCGCTATGGCCTCGAGTCGTCGATCGTACACGTCAATCTCCCGTTTCCAGACGTATGGACATGCGCTGCCGAAGGGGGTCGTTTTGGCAGGTCACACACTCAATTAAGAACAAATTGCCTTGCGTGCTGTAAACCATAGGTTTACGCCATTCTAACAAATATGCAATTCACCTGCGCAAATGCAAAGCATACGATAACCAGCGAAAACCACGTGGGTCGATTAATGGGAGCGACCCACCGGGAGGCACAAGAAGGGAAGTTCCTATGAGCAACTGGCTTAAGCTCGAGGGCGATGTCTGCGCTGTGACCGGCGCACTCGGCGGCATGGGCGTCGAGATCTGCCGCGAGTTCGCCCGCAACGGCGCCAACGTCGTCCTGCTCGACCTGGACGAGGAGAAGGTCAAGGCCGCGGCCGCCGACCTCGCCGCCGAGTTTGGCATCCACGCCGAGGGCTACAAGATGAACGCCACCGACGAGGCCGAGGTTCAGGCCGCTGTCGATGCCACCATCGCCGACTTCGGCCGCGTCGACGTCCTCGTCAACACTGCCGGCATCCTGCGCTTCGCAGCCATGGAAGACCTGCCGCTGAGTGACTGGAACGAGGTCCTCAACGTCAACCTCACCGGCTACTTCATCACCTCGCAGCGCTTTGGTCGCGAGATGATCAAGGCCGGCCATGGTCGCCTGGTGCACATCTCGACCGTTGCCAGCCACTCCCCCGAGACGTTCTCGGGCGTGTACAGCTCCACCAAGGCGGGCGTCAACATGATGTCGAAGATGTTGGCTGCCGAGTGGGGTCCCTACGGCGTGCGTTCCAATTGCGTCGAGCCCTGCTTTGTTAAGACCCCCATGTCGGCGAGCTTTTACGCCGACCCCGAGGTCGAGAAGAGCCGCAGCCGTCTCATCGCCACGCGCCGCATCGGCGAGGTCAGCGATATCGCCAACGCCGTCATGTTCCTGGCGTCCAAGCGCTCGGACTTTACCACCGGCGACGCCATCAAGGTCGACGGCGGCTTCTCCAATATGATGGGCGACCTCACCGCCAAGCCCGGCGGCCGTCGAGCCTTTGCCGACAACTACCTCAAGAACAAGGGTGTCGAGCTTTGGTCCGACGAGTCTGGCGTCGCAAAGCCCACTGACCAGTAAACCAGCCTGACAGGGAGGCCCCGCGGACGTGTCCGCCCCTCCCCCGCATCGATTAGAAAGAGTCCAATGGCTTCCACCAACTCCAACAAGGGTCGCGCCGTCGTGCTTTCCGCCGCGTGCGTCACCATGTTCTTTATCAGCTCCATCGCGCTGTATTCCGTCGTGAGCAAGAACCTGCTCGCCGTCTACCCCGAGTGGTCCAGCGCCCTTACCTGGGCTTTCCCGGTCTTTCAGACCATCATGGCCGTGACAGGCATCTTCGCCGGCCGCATCTCCGATAAGATCGGCCCCCGCAACGTCGTGATCGCCGCCGCCGTGTGCTACGGCCTGGGCTGGTTCATGTCTGGCACCGTCACCGAGCCGTGGCAGTTCTACCTGTGGTTCTCGCTCGTCGCCGCCATCGGCAACGGCCTGGGTTACAACCCGGCGCTCACCACCGGCCAAAAGTGGTTCATCGACAAGAAGGGCCTGGCTTCCGGCATCACCCTGGCCGCTTCGACCGCCGGCCCCGCCGTGCTGTCCCCGGTGCTCGCCTCGCTGCTCATCCCGAGCCTGGGCATCTTTGGCGCCCTCAAGGCACTCGGCGTCATCTTCTTTGCGATGATCGCCGCCTCCGCCCTGTTCCTGAAGGCCCCCGAGGCCGGTTGGCTGCCCGAGGGCTTCGAGGCCCCCAAGGGCGGCGCACACGCCGGCACCTTCGGCGACCTCACCCCGGGCGAGATGGTCAAAACCCCGCGCTTTTGGATCCTCATCGTCACCTTCGCCTTTGCTGCCACTGCAGGCACCCTGCTCGTGGGCAAGGTTGCCTCCATCGCCGCCGTCCAGCTCTTCGCCGACCCCACGTGCGCCGCAGCTGTCGCCCTCGGCGGTGTAGTGGTCTCCGTCAACACCTGCGCCAACCTGGTCGGTCGTCTGTCCTTTGGCCAGATCATTGACAAGCTCGGCGCCTACAAGTCGCTGCTCATCAGCCTTGTCGTCACCATCGTCGCGCTCGTCATCATGTCGATGAGCTTTACGCAGAGCATGTTCTTTGTGGCGCTCGCCCTGCTCGGCTTTAGCTTTGGCGCCCTGCTCGTCATCTACCCGCCGCTTACCGGTGGCGCCTTTGGTACCAGCAACATCGGCGTCAACTACGGCATCATGTTCCTGGGCTACGCCGCTTCCACCTGGATCAGCCAGCCCATCACCGCCGTGCTGTATCACGCCGAGGCCGGCAGCGCCGCCTACCAGCAGTCCTTCTACGGCGCCATCGTGATCGCCGCCATCGCCGTCGTACTCACCGTCTACATGATGGTCTCCGACAGCAAGAAGAAGTCCGCTTAGTTTTACCGATGTGACATGAGGGACCGTCCCTTTGTCACATTCCACCAGCCACCAGCATTAAGGAGTCGAAATGTCTGAGCTCAACCCCGTCCGCATTGCCGTCATCGGCGCCGGCGCCATGGGCTGCAACCACATCCGCTTTGTCACCGAGGAGCCCGAGGCCGAGCTCGTCGCCATCGCCGACGCCTTTGAGGGCGCCCGCGCCACGGCCGAGGCTGCCGGCGTGCCGTTCTTTACCGATCCCGCCCAGATGATGGACGAGGTCAAGCCCGAGGCCGTCATCATCGCCACCCCCAACGACCTGCATCTGGGCGTTGCCCGCGAGGCCGTGAAGCGCAACATCGTGCCGCTGGTCGAAAAGCCGATCTCCAATGACCTCGAGGATGCCCAGACCTTTGCCGCCGAGGCCGAGACCGCCGGCGTGCCCGTGCTCGTGGGCCAGCACCGTCGTCACAACCCCTTCGTCAACAAAGCCAAAGAGATCATCGAGTCCGGCGAGCTGGGCAAGCTCACCGTGTCGAGCTTCCACTACATGATCTATAAGAATGACGAGTACTTCGATGTCGAGTGGCGCCGCAAGAAGGGTGCCGGCCCGATCCTGGTTAACCTGGTTCACGACGTCGACCTGCTCCGCTATCTGCTGGGCGAGCCCGTCGCCGTCCAGGGTATGCAGTCCAGCGCCGCCCGCGGTTTTGAGACTGAGGACTCCGCCGTGGTCAACGTCCGTTTTGCCGATGGCGCGCTCGCAAGCATGACCATCTCCGATGCCACCGCCAGCCCCTGGAACTGGGAGGCCACCGCTCGCGAGGACCCGCAGTACCGTCCCTTCGACGCCGACGCCTACTTTATCGGCGGAACCTTGGGCGCCCTTTCGCTGCCCCGCCTGCACCAGTTCTCCTACAACGGTGCCTCCAACTGGCACAAGCCGCTGCAGATGGAGATCCCGGCCGTGGACCCGGCGCTGCCGCACAAGATGCAGCTCAAGCACTTTGTGAAGGTCGTCCGCCGCGAGGTCGAGCCCGTCGTGACCCCCGCCGACAACGTTAAGACGCTCACGCTGCTTAACGCCATCAAGGAGGCCGCCGAGACCGGCCAGCTCGTCGAGCTGTAATGCCTTAAGAGCGGCCGCGGCAGAAACCCCATGCCGAGTCCCTCGGTCCGCCACAAATAAGCCCCTCTTCTTTGCCCCACGAGCAGCCTCCTGCCCGCGGGGCTTTTCTTTGCAGCCGCGGCGCGCGGGCGGGTGGTAGACTGGGTGGCTCATGCACCTGTAACGTACTCACAGACAGGAATTCCCATGGATCTTATCGCCCAGCTCGCCCGCGAGCTCAACCTTAAGGCCGCCAATGTCGAGGCGACCGTCAAGCTCATCGACGAGGGCAACACCATCCCCTTTATCTCGCGCTACCGCAAGGAAACCACCGGCGGCATGGACGACGTCGCCCTGCGCGCACTCGACGAGCGCCTGTCCTACCTGCGCAATCTTGAGCAGCGCAAAGAGGACGTCATCCTGCTCATCGACGCACAGGGCAAGCTCACGCCCGAGCTCGAGCAGCAGATCCGCGAGGCCACACAGCTCCAGCGTGTCGAGGACCTCTATAAGCCCTACCGCAAAAAGCGCATGACCCGCGCGCAGAAGGCCCGCGAGGCAGGTCTGGAGCCGCTTGCCAACATGATCATCATGCAGGCCTCGGCCAAGGGCAGCGCGCTCGACGCCGCCGCGGAATACGTCAACGAGGAGGCCGGCTTCGACACACCTGAGAAGGCGCTTGCCGGCGCCGCCGACATCGTGGCCGAGACGGTGGCCGAGGACCCTGAGAACGTCGCCGACCTGCGCGCCTTTACGCAAAACACCGCCGATATCGTCGTCGAGGCCACCGACCCCGCGGAGAAGACTCCCTACGAGCCTTACTACAACTTTGACGAGCCGCTGCGCCGCATCCCTAACCACCGCGTGCTGGCTATCGACCGCGGTGAGCGCGAGGGTAAGCTCCGCGTGCGCGTGAACGTCGACGGCGCTGCCGCCACGGCGCGCCTCGGCAGCCGTTGGCCCCGACGCCAGGGCGTGTTTGCTCCCATCTTCGATGCCGCCATCGCCGATGGTTACAAGCGCCTCATGGCCCCCTCGCTGGAGCGCGAGGCCCGCGCCAAGCTCACCGTCCGCGCGCAGACCGAGGCCATCAACGTCTTTGCCAAGAATCTTGAGGGCCTGCTCTCGGCACGCCCCGTGCGCGGCGCCCGCGTGCTCGCGCTCGATCCGGGCTACCGCACTGGCTGCAAGGTCGCCGTCATGGACGAGACCGGCAAGCTGCTCGACCACGGCGTGGTCTACCCCACCAAGCCGCGCCACGACGTCGCCGGCACCAAGCGCGAGCTCGCCCGCCTCGTCAAGAAGGACGGCGTCAACACCATCGTCATCGGCAACGGCACCGCCAGCCGCGAGACCGAGGAAGTCGTCTCGGAGTTCATTGCCGAGCAGGCGCCCAGCCTTCGCTACACCATCGTCAACGAGGCCGGCGCATCGGTGTACTCCGCCTCCGAGCTCGCCAGCCAGGAATATCCCGACCTGGACGTCACCGTACGTGGCGCCATGAGCCTGGGCCGCCGCCTGCAAGACCCGCTGGCAGAGCTCGTCAAGATTCCGCCCCAGTCCATCGGCGTGGGTCAATACCAGCACGACCTTGACCAGGCCGAACTCTCGCGCACCCTGGGCCACGTGGTGGAGGACGTCGTTAACCGCGTGGGCGTCGACGTGAACACCGCGAGCGCGAGCCTGCTGGGATACGTATCGGGCATCACGCCGAGCGTGGCCAAAAACATCGTGGCTTTCCGCGAGGAAAACGGCGCCTTTACCGATCGCCGCCAGCTCAAGAAGGTCCCCAAGCTGGGACCCAAGGCGTACCTCAACGCCGCAGGTTTCCTGCGCATCAGCGGCGGCAAGAACCCGCTCGACGCGACAAGCGTCCACCCCGAAAGCTACGAGGTGGCCACGGCCGTCCTGGAGCGCGCCGGCGTTGCGGCAAGCGAGCTCAGCCGCGGCGGCGTGCCCGACATCGAGCGCCGCCTGGGCAGCATCTCGACGCTGGCAAGCGACCTGGACTGCGGTACCCTCACGCTCATCGACATTGTCAACGAGCTCAAGAAGCCCGGCCGCGACCCGCGAGACGACGCGCCCGAGGTGGTCTTTAGCCGCTCGGCACTTTCCATCGACGACCTGGAACCCGGCATGGAGCTCAAGGGCACGGTGCGCAACGTCGTCGACTTTGGCGCCTTCGTCGACGTGGGCGTGCACCAGGACGGCCTCGTGCACATCTCCAAACTGGCCAACCGCTTCGTCAAGCACCCAAGCGACGTGGTGCGCGTCGGCGACACGGTCAAGGTGTGGGTCGAAAAGGTCGATCGCGACCGCAAGAAGATCTCGCTCACCATGGTGCAGGGGAAATAAACCGCCAAAGCAAGGGTACCCCCTGTAGCAGCGTGCAAAATCGCGAGTATTCTGCAATTTCCGCCGCTCCGAACGCTCCTCAGAGGCAATAAAGTCACAAACAGCCCCCGTTTTAGCGTCGTCAGAGCCAAAACGGGGGCTGTTCCGTGCTTCAACCAGCTGGTAAAAGCCTTTACCTTGCTGAATACTCTCAATTTTGCACGTCGCAGGCGGGGGTACCTTTGCCTACGGCAGGATATGGAAGCCGAGTGCTAACTTGCCGGCAAGCTCGTGTCGGCAGCCCCGGCCTTTCCTTTACCTAGCGCGACCCTCGCGAAGCGCGTGAGCGATAGGGAAAGGAAAGGCCGGGGCGAACAACCCGCGGCGCAGCCAGTGTTCGCGTTACGGCAGGATATGGAAGCCCAAAGCGGCGATATCCTTGGCAAAGCCGCGCACGGTATCGAGCGAAACCTCATACGGGTCGCGCCCGATGTTCTTGCGCTTGGCCAGGATACTGTTGGGCACCGTGATGATCTGACAACCGCAGGCCTCGGCCTGGTAGATGTTGATGAGCTCGCGCGTGGATGCCCACAGGACCTCGCAGTTGGGCTTGGCGGCGGCCGTCTTGACCGACTCCGTCACAAACGGAATGGGATCGACGCCGGTGTCGGCGATGCGACCGGCAAAGAGCGAGATGATGGACGGCGTCTCGGCGTCAACGGCCTCGACCATCTCGTCGACCTGCGTAGGCGTAAAGATGGTGGTGACGTTGACCTTGATGCCGTCGGCCGAAAGCTTGTGCACCAGCTCGGCGGTGGACTCGCCCTTGGTGGTCACGCACGGAATCTTGACGTAGACGTTCTCGGCCCAGGCAGCAATCTCGCGGGCCTCGACCTCCATGGTCTCGACGTCGTCGGCAAAGACCTCAAACGACACGGACACATCGGTGATGTGGGCCAGGACCTCCTTGGCAAACGCGCGGTAATCCGTCACGCCGCCCTTCTTCATAAGGGACGGGTTGGTCGTGAAACCCTGAACGTTGCCGCTCTCGTACATGTCGAGCATGCCCTCGAGGTTTGCACCGTCAGCGAACACCTTGATTGCCATCTGCCTGATTCCTTTCGTTAGCATACGGCCGATAAACTGCTAAACACTTTATCTACGTTTATCAAGGCGTGAACTGCGGTTTTTTATCTTCTCGGCGAACGGTTTTGCAGATTTACCATTTTTATATCGACGCCCCAGCGGCAAAACGTTTTTGCCGATCATTGCGTTTGATTCCGTTCACGGAACAGAAGCAGCGCCTCGCCGGCTCATATTCACAATCGCTCCAAAGCAAAAAGCGGTGACGCCTCGATTGAGACGTCACCGCTTCCGTGTAGGAGCCGGTTATCGGAGCTCCGCCCGATTAGGGCTTAACGTATGCCTGGATTACTCTTCCTCAACGTGATTGATCACAGCACCCTTGGTGTGGATGAAGTTGGGGACGAAGGCAACGACCAGAAGGACAGCGAGAATCGCGTAGACACCGGTGGTACCGAAGGCCTCGGCAGCGCGGCCAAGCGTAATACCAATGACGGAGAAATCGAAGTCGCCGAACGTAGTGTTCTTGAAGCCAAAGACGTCAAGAACGGGCAGGAGCAGGGCCGGGGCAAAGGTGATGAGCAGGCCGTTGACGAAAGCGCCAAGAGCTGCGCCCTTGCGACCGCCGGTAGCATTGCCGTAGATGCCCGCGGTAGCACCGCAGAAGAAGTGGGGAACCATGCCCGGGATGATGAAGATGCCCAGGGTAGCGCCCACGATGAACATACCGACCACGCCACCGATAAAGGAAGCGACAAAGCCGAGGATGACGGCGGTGGGAGCATAGGGGAAGAAGACGGCGCAGTCGACGGCGGGGATGGCACCGGGGATCAGCTTGTTGGAGATGCCCTGGAAAGCCGGGACCAGGTCGGCAAGGATCATACGAACGCCGTTATAGACGATGGTGACACCAACGGCGAAAGACAGAGCGCAGGTCAGGGCATAGACAATCACGTTGTCGCCACCAGCGGTCTTGGTAACGACCGCAGGATCTGCAATGTAAGCGGCGAAAGCGGTAACCAGGTAGAAGAAGGCCATGGTAAGAGCCGTGGAGATGGTAGTGTCGCGCAGGAAGGCGAACTTCTCGGGAACCTCGATCTTCTCGGTGCTGTTCTCCTCGGCGTCCTTAGCAAAAAGCGTACCGACTGCAGCGGAGATGTAATAGGCGAGTGAACCGAAGTGGCCCATGGCGATTTCATCGCCATCGGTAACCTTCTCGGTGAAACGCTGACCAACGGCGGGAAGCATAGCGCTCACGAGGCCCAGGAACATGCCGCCCACGATGACAAGCTGGACATCCTGGAAGCCAGATGCCTGCAGAACGGCAGACAGCAGGCAGGCCATAAACATGCTGTGATGGCCCGTCAGGAAGATGTACTTAAACTTGGTAAAGCGGGCAATGATAATGTTCACGACATAGCCGAGAATCAGGATCATCATGGTCTGAACGCCGAGGACGCTCTGAGCCATCGAAACGACGACCTCGTTGTTGGGCACGACGCCGGTGATGTGGAAACCGGTCTCGATGAAGGTACCCAGCGGAGCAAGGTTCTCCTGAACAACAGCGGCGCCGGCAGACAGCATGATGTAACCAAGAATGGGCTTCAGGGTGCCCGTCATCACCTTGTGGGCAGGACGCTTAAGCGCGACAAGGCCCACAAAGGCAAATAGACCCATAATCCACGCTGGCTTGGTCAGAATCGATTGGATAAACTCAAGTATGGGAAGGATGGCTTGCATCTGCGCTTCCTTTCTCTCTAACGTGGGCGCGTTTCCCTCTTCCACAGGGAACCGCCCTTTTTTGTGCCGCTTTAGGCGTTAGCGGCGGCCGCCTTGATTGCCTCGAGGGCGTCTTCGCGGATCTTCTTCTTGTTCACATAGCTGCGAACGATCACAACGTTGCCGTGGAGCTCGGGGGCGAGTTCCTTAACGGTGATGAACAGATCCGGATTTGCGGAAGAAGCACCGTTCAGGTCCATAGACTCAACGTCGGCCTTGATGCCCTCCTCCTCGCAAAGCTCCTCGACTTTGCCAGCGAGCATCAGGCTGGACCCGATGCCGTTTCCGCATACGGTGATGATATGCATGGCAACCTTCCTCTCCTACACGTGACGGTTTTCCGTCTATCCAAAAGCGGCGACGCATCGCCGTGCCATTAAGGCCTAAAAGAATGAACGCATGGTCTCCAAAACCTGCTCGGGCGTATCGCATGCGCTGAGCTTGGCAACGCAGTCCTCGTCCTCGAACATCTGCGAAAGCTCCGCCAAGCAGCCAAGATGAGCCTTGGGGTCGGGTGCGCAAATACCCACGAGCACGTGAACCGGATCGAAATCCTCGTGTCCAAACGCAACGGCTGGGTCAAGCGTGACGATACAGATTCCCGCTTCGCTCACATTGCCATCTGCCTGAGCGTGGGGCATGGCGATGCCCTCTTCCAAGACCATATAGGGGCCGAATTTGTGAACCGATGAAATCATGGCGTCAACATAGCTCTGATCGCATTTGCCAGCGTCTACGAGCAACTTACCGCATGCCCTGATCGCTTCCTCCCAGTCGGAGGCCTCGACGTGGCAGGCAACAAGCTCGGGCTTAAGAAGATCGGTCAGCATGCTCGTCCCCTACTCCTCGGGCAGGATATGAAAACCAAGCGCCTGAATGTCGCGGGCAAAACCCTTGACCGTATCAAGCGAGTACTCAAGCAAATCTTTCCCGAAATTCTTGCGCTTGGCAAGAAGGGCATTGGGGACCGTAATGATCTGGCATCCAACGGACTCCGCCTGGAAGATATTGAGGACCTCGCGCGTAGACGCCCAGAGAACCTCGGCAGCAGGCTTAACGGCAGCCTTCTTTACGGACTCCGCCATGAGGGGCAGCGGATCGACGCCGGTATCGGCAATGCGACCGGCGAAGATGGACAGAATAGAGGGGGTCTCAGCAGAGACGGCATCGACAAACTCGTCGACCTGTTCGGGCGTGAAGATCGTGGTGACATTCACCTTGATGCCGTCGGCAGAAAGGCGCTTGACCAGCGCGGCAGTGGACTCACCCTTGGTGTTGAGCGCCGGGATCTTAACGTAGACGTTGTCTGCCCAGGTTGCGATCTCGCGAGCCTCGGCTTCCATACCTGCCTCGTCGTCGGCGAATACCTCAAAAGAGACCGACACATCAGTAATGTGCTCAAGAACCGTCTTGGCAAAAGCGCGGTAGTCGGTCACGCCGCCGGCCTTCATAAGGGAAGGATTGGTCGTGAAGCCCTGAACGTTGCCATTGTCATGCATGTCAAGCATGCCCTCGAGGTCAGCGCCGTCGGCAAACACCTTGATCGCCATGTTCGGTCCTTTCTCATCTAACACTATTGCTATCGAAAGCCTTCTTCTTTGTTTCAAAAGCTTTTCGGTTTTCTTTTATAAACTATTTCAAAAGCTATCGAAAGCTCAATTGTCAACTTTCCGTGAACGGTCGAATATCGGGCGTGAACGTACTTCTTTTGGGCGGCACCTTCAGAATGAGACTCTTTATAGCCCGTTTACGTGCGAACTATCTGCTACGCATGCATTTGTGACATGCCATTCCGTTCTTTTGATTCATTCGAATTTGCCTTGTTCTTTTCATATCGATACGTTATATTTCGATTACGAAAGGCGCATCTTTTACCTTTTGTTCAAAAGGAGCGGCATATGGCATCTACTTCAGACCTTTCACCGGCCGAGCGTCAGCGATTTATCATGAATTGGCTGGCCGAAAAGCCAAATATCTCGGTATCCGACATCGTTCGCCGTTTTTCGGTTTCGGAAGTCACCGCACGGCACGACCTCATCTCGCTGGAATCCGAAGGCAAGCTGCGTCGCGTACGCGGCGGAGCGGTATCGCTTTCTCGCTCCAACGCAATCTCGTATCCCGAGGAGCGCATCAATGTCCAAGTCGAGGCCAAGGAGGCCATCGCCGCAACCGCAGCAACTCTTGTTGATGATGGCGATGTTCTGGTAATTGATATCGGCACCACAGGCTTTTACTTCGCTAAGGCCCTCATGGACAAGCGTGAGATCACCATTATCACCGGCGATCTTGCAATCGCGAACTACGCCAGCTTCAATCTCCCCAATGCTTCGGTAGTGCTGCTGGGCGGCTCCGTGCGCAAGGGGCACCTCTATCTCGCGGGCGCACTGACGCTCGACTGCATGAGCAAACTACATGCCGACAAGGCGTTTGTCAGTGCCGACGGATTCCACCCCGACCACGGCTTTACCGTCGAGCACGACTTCTCGGCCATGATCAAGCATATGTACCTTACCAACTCAAACCAGGGCTACATGATGGTTGACCAGGGAAAGTTCAACAAAACCAGTTTTTATCAGTCCGCGCAGATCGATGACCTCGACGGCATCATCGTTGATGGAGACGACGAGGGCATCATGACGGCGGCGATCGAGAGCAGTCGCAGTCATCCCAAGCTCTATATTGCAAAATAGCTCAAATGGCCGGGTCGCCCCCACTGCGGGCGACCCGGCCATTTATTAAATCAACCCAAAATGCTGCATCGCTGTGACGGTACCGTCGTGTGCGACATCGTCGGTCACGTAGTCGGCGAGCGCCTTGACTTCGGGCATGGCGTTGCCCATGGCGACAGCTGTCTCGACCGCAGCGAGCATACCCAGGTCGTTGCCCGAATCGCCAAAGCCAAAGGTGCGCGCATTTCCCGCGCGACCCAGATACTCCAGCGCCCGCGCCACGCCCACGCCCTTGTCGATGCCCTTGGGGCTCAGCTCGCGATTCTGACCACCGGTGTTGCACAGCTCAAACTCGCGCTCGATAAAGCCGTCATCGTTGGCTACGCGAGCCAGGTCGCACGCGTTAATGCACACCTTGCCTACGCGCAAGCGGCCATCGACGCGCATCTGATCAACGCCATGCACCACGCCGGCGCCTAGCAGAAATGACTGTTCGACACCAACTGGCTCAAGTGAATAGGTGGCACTGTTCGTCTCGAACAACGCCTCGCCGCCCGCCACAGTAATGCGACGCGCGAGCTCCTCAACAATGTCCTCGTCAATGCAGTCCTCGTGTGCCACGCGGCCCTCGACCTCTAGCGTGGCCCCCGCCATGGCAACGATACCCGCCGGGTTCAGCGCGCGCAGGCCATCGGCAATCAGCCACAAGGGGCGACCCGTGCAGATAAATGCCTTGTGCCCCGCATCGCGCAAACGGTGAAATGCCTCGATAACCGCCCGCGAGGGACGCACCGCCGTAAAGTCCTTATCGGTCATATCGTCGGGATCGAACGACGTCAGCGTGCCGTCCACGTCAAAAAAGAGCACAGCGGGTTCGGGACACGCATCAATCATATGGGTTCCTTTCGAGGATAAGGGCAAACGAAGCATCCATCATATAATGGAGCGACGCAACCAGAGAGGTCACCCATGGAATTTTACGCAAGCTGCCCCGAGGGCTTTGAGTCCGCACTCGCCGATGAGCTTAAACGCCTCGGACTTTCGCATGTTCGCCGGCTGAAGGGCCGCGCTACATTTGAGGGCGAGCTCGAAGAAGGTTACCGCGCCTGTCTGTGGTCGCGCCTGGCGAGCCGCGTGTTCGTGGTGCTCAGGCGCTTTGAGGCGCAGAATGCCGATGAACTGTACGATGCCGTTTACGACATTGCCTGGGAAAACATCGTCCGCTGCGGCGCCACCATTGCCATCACTGCCCGTGGTGTGACCGAGCAGCTGCGCAACACGCGCTTCTCTGCCCTGCGCGCCAAGGACGCATTGTGCGATCGCCTGGCCGAGACCACAGGCCGTCGCGCCGATGTCGATGCTGCCGACCCCGATGTCCACCTGCTGCTTTCGCTACGCCAGCGCCGTGCGAGCATAAGCCTGGACCTTTCGGGCGACCCGCTGTTCAAGCGCCTGCCGCCCGCCGCGACTCGCGCCGGCGAGGGCGCGCACGTGCTACGCCCCGACTACGCCGCCCTGGTGTTGGCGCAGGTCGGCTGGACCGCGCTGTGCGAGCGCGAGCTGACGGCCGACGACTACGAAAACGAGGCCCTACCTACGCTGATCGACGCCTCGTGCGCCGGCGGCGGCCTGCTGCTGGAGGCCGTGAACATCCTGACCGACCGCGCCCCGGGCGCCGCACGCGAGCGCTGGGGCTTTGAGGGCTGGCAGCTGCACGATGCCGCCCTATGGGAGCAGTTGCTTGCCGAGGCACGAGAGCGCGAGGCGGCAGCGCGCGAGCGCCAGGCACGCATCGTCGCCGTGGACATTGACCCTGCCGCCCGCAAGACCGCCGAGCGCATGGCCAAGTGCGCCGGTTACAAGCGCTTTGTCGATTTTTGCGCCGCCAAGCCCGCCACCGTGCTGGACCATGCGGGCGCTGTCGCCGGCGCCGCCCTCGTCGCGGATACGACCGAGACACCGCTGTCGCTTATGCATGACGCCATGACGCTGGTCGGCGAGCTGCGCCGCGCGCCCGAGCTTGCTTCGGCACCGGTCGCCGCGCTCACCCGCGACGGCCTGCTGGCCCGCGCGCTCCATGCCGAGCCCGCGCGCTCCATTGCCGTCATGCCCAACAACGAAGAGGCGACTATCGAGGTTTGGCCCTCGCTCGACCACGCCGCCGCAGCGTTTGAGGCTGCGACCAGCGCGGATGCCGAGGCCGAGGTTGCGGATGCCAACGACGTCATCAGCGACGAAGCCGCCAGCACCCCCATGCCCGAACCTGCCGCCACGCTCGACCTGGGCGACGGCAAGCCGCTGCCCGTGCTCATCCCCGAATCCGAGCAGTTCGCCAACCGCCTGCGCAAGAACGCTCGCCTGCGCCGCAAGTGGGCCAAGCGCGAGGGCGTGAGCTGCTACCGCGTCTACGATGCCGACCTGCCCGACTACTCCGCCGCCATCGATCTGTACGAGGGTTGCCCGCAGACGCCGGGCCGCTGGCTCGTCATCGCCGAATACGCCGCGCCCAAGACCATCGACCCCGCACTGGCCCAGGCCCGCATGCTCGACATTCTGGCCATCGCGCCGCGCATCCTAGATGTTCCCGCCGAGCACGTGCACGCCAAGGCCCGCATGCGTTCGCGCGGCGGCTCGCAGTACGGTAAGCAGGGCGCCGGCAAGGGCGGCTCGGGCGAGCGCGCCAACATTGCGCGCCGTCGCCTACCGCTCATCGAGGAAGGCGGCCTCACCTTTGCCGTCAACTTTGACGACTACCTGGACGTGGGCATCTTCTTGGACCACCGCGTCACGCGCAATCTGGTGCGCGAGCACGCCAAGCAGGCGCGCCGCTTCCTCAACCTGTTTGCCTACACCGGCACTGCCACCTGCTATGCGGCAGACAGCGGCGTCGAGGAGACCGTGACGGTCGACCTCTCCAACACCTATCTGGACTGGGCCGAGCGCAACATGCGCCAGAACGGCTTTGTGGGGCCTCAGCATCATTTTGTGCGCGACGACGTGCTCGCCTGGATTCGCGACCAGCGCCAGACGCGCAACCGCTGGGACCTGATCTTTGTCGACCCGCCCACGTTCTCGAACTCGTCCAAGATGGGCCGTCGCACCTGGGATGTTCAGCGCGACCATGTTGAGCTTTTGGCCGGCGTATCGCGCCTGCTCGCGCAGGGCGGCCATGCCATCTTTAGCTGCAACCTGCGCGGTTTCCGCCCCGAGACGCGCAAGCTCGCGCGCGCAGGCGTGGTGCTGGAGGACATTACGGAGCAGACCATCCCCGAGGATTTCGCGCGCAACCAGAAGGTGCACCACTGCTACATCGTGCGCCGCCTGCCCATCGAGGACGCCATGGCCGAGGTCGGCTTTAGCGCCGAGGAAATTGCTGAGCGCGTCGAGGAACTGCGCAACCCCGGAGCCCGCAAGCCTCGCGCAGCATCGCCCGCGCACGCGCAGGCCGGCGTCCGAGGACCGCACGGCGACGACAAGCCCGCCTGCTCAGGCAAGCCCAAAAAGAAGAAGTTCTACGCCAGCAAGCCCAAGGGCAAATAAACAAAGTTGCGGTGGAATAGTCCCTAAAAATGCCTGGTAAAGGCCCAAACAGGAACTATTTCACCGCAACTCATATTGGGATGATGGTTGGCGATCTAGCCTTGGATGACCAGGCGGTAGCCGATGCCCACGTGCGTTTGGATATAGTGCGGGTGCGCGGGATCGGACTCGATCTTTTTGCGCAGCGTACCCATAAAGACGCGCAGGCTCGCCAGGTCGCTCTTGGTCGCCGTGCCCCAGATCTCGTGCAGGATAAATTGGTGCGTCAGCACCTTGTCGGCGTTGTGTGCCAGCAGGCACAAGAGCTTGTACTCGATCGGCGTCAGATGCAGTTCCTCGCCATCCATCGTGGCGATGCCGGCATCAAAATCGATATGCAACTCGCCGGTATCGAACGAGCCCTCGGAGACAACACCGCCCGCCTGCGCATACGAAAGGCGCCTGAGCGTGGTGCGAATGCGCGCGAGCAGCTCCTCGACCGAAAACGGCTTAGTCAGGTAGTCATCGGCGCCGGCATCGAGCGCTCGGATCTTGTCCGCGTCCTCGCTGCGTGCCGAGACCACGATGATCGGCATGCCCGACCACGCGCGCACCGACTCCACCACCTTGACGCCGTCCATATCGGGCAGGCCCAGATCGAGCAGCACAATGCTCGGCGCCTGCGACGAAGCGGCGGCGATGGCGGCGTGGGCGGTCTCCACAGCCATATGGCGCAAACCGTGCGCCTCGAGCGCGGCAACGATAAGGTTGCGGACGGCGGGATCGTCCTCAACGACCAAGATAAGCGGTTTCACAGCAGAGTTCGGCACAGTGTTACTCCTTATCAAACGAAACATCGGCGGCAGGAAGCTCAATCGTAAAGACAGAGCCGTGCGGGTCCGCCGCGGCAACCCCTATGCTACCGCCATGCGCCAGCGCAATGGAGCGGCAGAGCGAAAGCCCCAGACCCACACTGCGGCAGCTATCGGCTAGGCCATGGTTGGCGATATAGAACGACTCAAAGATTCGCTCGCGGTCCTCGGGCGCAATGCCCGGGCCGTCATCGGCAACCGAGCACGCCACGCATCCATCATGGACGCCAATCGAGATCACGATATGCGAGCCTGCGGGCGTATAGGTAATGGCGTTGTTCACCAGATTGACCACCAGCTGCACCATCAGGCGCGCGTCGACGTTGACGAGCGCCGGCTCATCGCACGCCACTACCTTAAGGTCGTGCTCACGTACGGCCGGGTTTACGTGGCGCAGCGCCTCCTCGACGATATCGTCCATGAGCTCGAGCGTGGTCGACAGATGCATGCCGCCGCCCTCGAGCTTGGTAATGGCGAGCAGGTTCTCGACGGTGGCGTTGAGCCATTGCGCGTCCGAGCGAATGGATAGGAGCAGGCCGCGGCGCGTCTGGTCGTCGAGCACGGCCGTGCCAGTCGAGCCCTGGTCGAGCAACACGTCGGCATTGCCCGAGATACTGGTAAGCGGCGTGCGCAGATCGTGCGAGATGGAGCGCAGCAAGTTGGCACGCAGCTGCTCGTTTTTAGCGAGCACCGCCGCCTCCTCGCGGGCCTCCATGGCGCGGGCGCGATCGAGAGCCAGCTCGCCTTCGCTCACGATGGCATCGGCAAGCGTCCGCTCCTCGGACGTCAGCGCATCGGGCTCGGCGACAATGGCGAGCACCCCCACCACCGAGGCGGGATCACCCGCGCGCACCATGGTGTCGCCCGAGTGCACGGTCAGGTATATGCCAAAGAACGCCGAGCCGCCATAGGTGGCATCGAGCGGCGTTCCCACATAGGCGGATGCCGAGAGCCGTGGCGGCATCTGCGGCGCCAGCTCGTGCACCGGCGCGGCATCGCCCACGGCCGTGTACATCGTGCGCGGCAGCAGGTCATCGTCGTCGACATCGGCGCTATACCACACGACCGGACAGTCCGAAAGACGCGCCAGTTGCGTTGCCATAGCATGCACAATCTGTTGCTGATCGCCGCACCGCTGCAGCATGCGGTTGGTCTCGAGCACCATCTGCGTGCGACGGTCGCTGGCGGCAGCCTGCGCCAAGGCGCGGCGCAGGGCCAGCGCAATCGAGCTCGACACGAGCGAGACCACAAACATGATAAAGAACATGCCGGGATAGACGCGGTCGATGAGCGACAGCGAGTAGCGCGGGTCGACAAACAAATAGTTGTAGAGCGCCACGGCGGCAGCCGAGCTCAGCAGGCAATACAGGCGGCTCCAGGTAAAGAATGCGCACAGCTGCACGGCAAACACATAGACGATCATGATGCTCGGCGCGAGACCCGGACGGTCGAGCAGCGCGCCCACAATCGTCGCCGCGACCAGCAGCCCCGCTGATACGCAGGCGTCATACAGAGGGCTGCGACGCGTCAGCGTCGTGCGCCGCCACCAAAAGTTCTCGGCAATATCGCCGTCCGTATGGACGTCCATCAGCGCACCGCCCCTCTCTCAAAAACAAAAACCACCACAAAGGGGACAGGCACCTTTGTGGTGGTGGCCTCCTTGTGGTGGTTTCAAGTGTATAGCCTTTGCAGCCCGCAGTCGCTAGACAAACAGCAGACGTCGACTACGGGCGCTCGTCGGGAGCCAGGCGCTGCATCTTGCTCACGGCCTTAAACTTGGTGAACAGCGGCACGTACTCAAAGCTCACGTTGGAGTTCTCCAGGCCGTACCAGCGCGCGGGAGTGCCGGCAGCGCGGCGGATGATGTACTTGAGCGTGATGGCCGTACGCTCGCTGGGCTCCACGTCGCTTTCGGGCGCCAGCAGCTTGCGGATCATGACGAACTTAAACGTGCCGATGTTGCCCGGATCCTTGTAGACCGAGTAGTCATGCGTCTGTGCCGGCAGCTCGCCGCTGGCAGCCAGATCCTGAACAACCTGACGCAGATAGGCATTGACGCGCTGGTTGATCTTGTAGCCCAGATACAGATGCACGCGGAACACGTAGTCGGTGCCGAACGTCTCGACCGAGTAGGCAAAGGTATGCGGCTCCTCCATGGTCTCGACATTCACGAACCACCAGGCGCGAGCGCGCTTGGGGTGCTTGTCCAAGATCGAGTAGACGATATCGCGGTCGATGTAGTCGGTATTGGTGTCCTTGGTCAGGTACACGATGTTGTCACTCATAAGCTCGTAGCGATCGTCGTCGCGCAGGCGCTTGAGCTGCGGCAGGTAGCTGCGCAGCGGCAGCAGCGTAAACTGGCGCTGCTCAACAGCCGTACCGTTGTACCAGCACACCATGATGCCCATGATGAGCGCGGCCATGAGGATGGTGAAATAGCCACCGTGGAAGAACTTGGTGAGTGAGCTCACGAAGAAGAAGCCTTCGAGCAAAAGGAAGAAGGCCGCGAAGATCCACGGAGCAACCTTGAGCTTGCGCTCCTCATGCAGGTAGAAGAAGAGCAGCAGCGTGGTGCACATCATAGTCAGCGTAATGGCAAGGCCGTAGGCGGCTTCCATATGCGCCGAGTTCTGGAACAGCAGCACCACGATGACGCAGCCGACAAGCATGACGTTGTTGACCATGGGGATGTAGAGCTGGCCCTTGGTCTCGGCAGGATAGAAGACCTGCATATGCGGCATGAGGTCCAGGCGGCTGGCCTCGGACACCAGCGAGAATGCGCCGGTGATGAGCGCCTGCGAAGCGATGATGGCCGCGACGGTGGAAAGGCCGACGGCAAAGGGACGCAGGCCCGGGGTGAGCATCTGGTAGAAGGGGTTGAGGTCGGCGATGCCCATGAGCTCCGGGTTGCCGGCGTTGTTGATAAGCCACGCGCCCTGGCCCATGTAGGACAGCAGCAGGCAGCACTTAACAAACGGCCAGGTGGCGTAGATGTTGCCGCGGCCCACATGGCCCATGTCGGAATAGAGCGCCTCGGCACCGGTGGTGGCCAGGAAGCAGCTGCCCAAGATCATGATGCCCGCATGGTTGTTGGGGCTCAGCAAAAAGCCGATGCCACGCAGCGGGTTGAGGCACAAAAGCACCGCGGGATACTGGAAGACAAAGAACAGACCCGTACCGCCCAGGAACAAAAACCACAGCGTCATGATGGGGCCAAAGGCGTGGCCAATCTTGGCCGTGCCGATGCGCTGCACCAAGAAGAGCGCGATGATGATGGCGAGCGTGATGGCGACAACGCGGCCCTGGTCGTCACCGAGCACGGCGTGGACCGCCGGAATGGTGCGCAGGCCCTCGATGGCCGTGGTCACGGTAACGGCCGGCGTCAGGATACCGTCGGCGAGCAGTGCCGCGCCGCCCAGCATGGCGGGGATGATAAGCCACTTGCCGCAGCGCTTGACCAGGCTGTACAGGGCAAAGATGCCGCCCTCGCCGTGGTTGTCGGCGCGCAGCGAGATCAGCACGTACTTGACGGTCGTCAGCAGCGTGACCGTCCACACGACAAGGGAGAGCGCGCCGAGCACGAACTCCTGCGTGACGCTTCCGATGCCGCCGTTGCCGGCAACGAGCGCCTTGGTTACATACATGGGGCTGGTGCCGATATCGCCGTACACCACGCCCAGCGTGACGAGCATCGCCGAGATGCTCACAGGAATCGCAGCGTGCGAGGCTACTTCCTTTGCCTTTTGTTCCATAAGCCAGTTTCCTCCCAATTTTAACGTTCGACGGGATTATAGGTAATCAGCCCATGTTTGAATGGTACTGTTTTCCCAGCTAAATAAACATTTATGCGGCCTTTAGGCCACCGCGGCGATATGGAATGTGACAAAGGGACAGTCCCTTTGTCACATTCGTCATTTTCCGAGCCAGTTCTTGAACCACCACTCCATGGAGCGGCTCATCTCGGCCATAAAGGGACTCGTGTGCTTACGGGTGTAGATATCGACGACGCGCTCGCCCACCTCGCGGGCGTGCGGGCGAAACATCGCGTCCATCTCGGCCACCTGCGCATCCAAGGTCGCGGCGTCGGCGCGACAATAACGCTCCTCATGCACCAGGTTCACCACGGGATGCGCGATCGCCGGGCGCTCCTTGCGGGGCGTGCCGATGATGAGCATCGACAGCGGCATGGTATAGGGAGGCAAGTCCAGCAGCGCGGCGACTTCCTCGGCGTTCTCGACGACATCGCCGATATAGCAGCTCCCCAGCCCCAGGGCCTCGGCGGCAACCACGGCGTTTTGAGCGGCGATCATGGCATCCTGTGCCGCGATGGCAAAGTCGCCCAGGCCCGGCGCACGACGGGGCGACTTGCCCGTGCGCTCGACAAACTCGGGCTCAAAGCAACCCACATGCTCAAACAGATCGATCCACTTGGCATAGTCGACTACAAATATGAGTGCCCAGGGCGCCTTGGCGATCATGGGCTGATGATCGCACAGGTCGGCCAGGCGGTCCAATGTGGCCTGCTCACGAATGCTCACGATGGAATACATCATCATGGCGCCTGCCGACGGCGCACGGCTCGCCGCATGCAGAATCGCCGCCCGCTGTTCGTCGGTCACCGCCACGGGACGGTCATCGTCATCACGCGCGAAGGCACGCGTAGACGAGCGATGCTCCAAGATGTCCAGCACCGCGTTGCCCGTAGTCTCGACCGGATAGCCGTATGTATCCACGACCGCAGCTCCGTCGCTGCCCATGTCCGCCTTGCAAACCTGCTCGCTCATCGCCCTACCCTCGCCATTTCTTTAAGAAGCCTTTACGTTTCCGTGTAATTCCCGTCCATTATCGCGCAGGTCGCCGCTACATTGCGCAACACCGCCACGCACGCGCGTTATTATGGCTGGTTGTTGTGCGCAGTCACCAAATGCAGCGCATATCTTGGTAACAATCGGGTAAACCCCCGCTTTCGTAGGTTTTAGTTTGTGAGGAGTCTCAGCATGTTCGCTGCCGCCATCTCGCTCGTCGGTCTTGCGGCGACCGTCTACCTTGTCTTGCGCGAGGCCAAGGCCATTCGCGCTCAGTCGGGCACCGTTGCCAAAAGCGCTCTTGGATGGAGCGTCGCCTTCGGCCTGTTCCAGCTCTTTTTGACCGTCTGGGGCGCCATTGGCCTCGTCGCCCAAAACGAGCCGCTCGCCTTTGTGATGCTCATCCTGACCAACGCCATCCTCACCGGCTGCGCTTGGGCCAGCATCGCCCGCGACCGTATCGCCCCGCGCGTCTTTGCGTTTGCCGCGCCCGATGCCCCCGCCCTCACCGGCAAGCTCGCCCGCCTGCGCGGCGCCTTTGTGGGCAAACCGCTCGTCGCCGCCGTCTTGTGCCTACTGCTCGCCGGCGTCTTTGCGCTGCTGGGCATGGAGGTCTCGTCCAACCACGACTTTACCTGGATCTACCCCCTGTGCATTCTGCTCGAATGGGCCATTATCACCGTGCTCATGGTCGGCTTGTTCTTCCTATTCCAGCGCCACGGCGCAGCTCCCGCGGTCCTGGCCTTCGCCCTCTTTGTCCTGGGCATTGCCGAGTTTTTCGTCATCACGTTTAAATCCATGCCCATCCAGCCGGGCGACCTTTCGGCCATCTCCACCGCCGCCGCGGTCGCCGGCAACGGCTACACCTTCTCGATCTCGCTGTTCTGCGTGCTGTCCATGGGCTTTACCGCCATCGCCATGCTGCTGTGCGAGTACGCCGGCCTGGTGGCACCGCACCGTCAGAAGGGTGCCGCCAACGCCAAGCGCATGCTGCTCACCAACCTGCTCGTGGCAGTGCTGTGCCTGGGCGGCGTAACCGCGCATGTCACGCTCATCGACTACTACAACACCCTCGGCATCACCGTCTACACCTGGCGCCCGCTCGAGAGCTACTGGCGCGAGGGCTACCTGCCCGCTTTCATTAGCGCAGCGCAGTCCATCAAGCCGCCCAAACCCGCCGACTACTCCGTCGACGATGCCAAGGCCACGCTCAAAAAGTACGCCAAGGCCTACGACAAGTCCGACGCGGCCAAGAGCGACGAGCGCGCCGCCGCAAAGGAGCAGTTCGACAGCGAGAAGCCCACGGTCATCGCCATCATGAACGAGACCTTCTCGGATCTGTCAATCTACCAGAACATGCGCGCCGGCTACGAGGGCCCGCAGTACTTTAAGAGCCTGTCCAACTGCCTCAGCCGTGGCAAGCTCTACGTGAGCGCCTACGGCGGCGGTACCGCCAATACCGAGTTTGAGTTTATGACCGGCAACTCCATGGCCAACCTGGGCTCGGGCGTGTACCCCTACACCATCTACAACATGGAAACGACCGGGAACCTGGCAGAGCAGTTCAAGTCGCTCGGATATTCCACCACGGCCATGCACCCCAACCACGCGACCAACTGGAACCGCGAGAACGTCTACAAGGACTTTGGCTTTGACCAGTTCCTGTCCATCAACGACTTCCAGGGTGCCGACACCCTGCGCGGCATGGTGACCGACCAGGCGACATACGACAAGATTCTTGAGCTGCTCGACCAGAACGCCGACCCGCAGTTCATCTTCGACGTGACCATGCAGAACCACTCGGGCTACGACACGGGCCTGCTGCCGGTCGACAAGCAGATGCACCTGAACATCGACACGACCGACCTGGATGCCAAGACCGTCGAGGATGGCACGCTGTCCGATGTCGACGAGTATGTCTCGTGCATCGAGCAGTCCGATCAGGCGCTGCGCTACTTCCTCAACGCCCTGAGCAAGCTCGACCGTAAGGTGGTCGTGGTGTTCTGGGGCGACCATCAGCCGTTCTTCCCGTCCAAGTTCAACGATAAGTGGTTTACCGGCGAGGACGACGCCACCCACCAGGAACGCTTGTGGCAGACCGACTACATCATCTGGGCTAACTACGACGTTGCCGGTTGCGACCAGACGAGTGAGGTCGACGACCTGTCCACCAACTATCTGTCCACCCAGCTGATGCAGCTGATCGGCGCACCGCTGACCGACTACCAGAAGGCGCATATGACATTGCGCGAGTCGCTGCCCGCCATCAACTCCGTCGGCTACGAGGACGCCAGCCTGCGCTGGGCGCTCTCCTCCAACGTCACCGGTGATGACGCCGTCGCCGCTGCTGCCACCAAGGCGCGCGAGGATTACGCCAAGATGCAGTATTACGAAATGTTCCGCGACGGCAAGAACGTCTACACCGAGCACTTCCAGACCGAGGCCAACGAAACCGACCCTAACTTGGCACCGGGTACGACCAAGATCAAATAGCGGCTAGCTGCGAGTTCATAACTGAAACGTCTGTCCGGGCGGAGGCATATAAGGTTCCCTGCTCGGACAGTCCTGCGCAAGACGAAGGCCACATTAAGTGGCCTTCTTTGTATTCGGAAAGTGTGTCCCGGAATCTGCCTTCGGAATGGGACGCAGTTTCCGCTTGAGGGCCTGTTGGGAAAGCGCATCCCACTTCAAGAGTAAATTCCGGGTCGCACTTTCCGCTAAGGCTCTCAACCGGAAAGTGCATCCCATTCCAAGCCTTAATTCCGGGACATAGTTTCCGGACAAGACATCAACCGGAAAGTGGGGACCACTCTGAGCGCCGATTCTGGGACACACTTTCCGAAACACCGCCCATCCGGAAAGCCCGTCCCACTCCGAATACATCCAGGCATAAAATCATCAGCTTATTAGGCCTTCTATCAATAAAGAGACACCCTCCCGAGCGGCGGGCTCGAAGTTCATCGCGAGTTCCGCACGCAAAGAAGGCCACTTAATGTGGCCTTCGTCTTGCGCAGGACTGTAGAGCAGGGAACTTCGTGCCAGCCGCCCGGGAGGGCGTTGCGTTTAGAAGATGGACCTAGTACTTATCCCTCCGGGACAAAAGTAGCGCGGCTATAAAAGCGATGCTGGCAAGAGTTAGCAAAACTAAAAGCAACGTGAGCGTGTTGTCGCCCGTTGCCGCCAGACCAAGCAAGCCGGGCTTCTTGCTGTCAGCAGACTGCACGGGAATCTTCTCGCCATCGTCCTCGGCGGTAATCTCCCAGCGAATGGTCTTGTTTGCGTCGGCAAGCTCGTTGCCCACCGACGTCGGAACGCTTAGCTGCAGATTAAGCACCGTGCTGTCATCGCTCGTAAACGTGGCGATTTGCGTGGGATAGGCGAACACGCTGCCCGGTGTTCCTGTCTGGAGCCAACCTGCAGAGGCATCGCCCACAGTCGCCGTTAAGGTGATGGGCGATAGCAGATGTGCCGTCTCGTGATCGACAACAGCCCGCACAAACACACGTACCTGGGACTTTACACCCGTGGTACGAACCCCAATCTGTTGCTCGCGTACATCGCCGGGCATTAGATCTTTAAAGGCTGGAAACAGATCGGGCTCCCCCGAGGAGTCCGTCGCTCCCGATACCGTTAGCTGGCGTGCATTTCCGTCATAGGCAATCGTGGGAACGTCAGCAAACGCACGTGCAGGAACGGCAAGCGCGATAAGGCAGACGATTGCCGCCATCACGCAGCGCAAGGAACACACAACGTCTTTACGAATCGGAGAAGCCATACCTACGCACCTCCATGCGGCGGCACCAGCACGCCATCCTTGACTGTACAGCCCCATGCCTCTGCAACTGCATCGTCGGGCGTGGATTGAATTGCTTGGGTCGAAATGTCAACGACCAGGTTCTTCCCATCTGCCTTCTGCTCAGTCACGCTCTTGATGAGCACATCGGTTTTGCCCATCGGAGCAACGGGAGACGTCCAGTAGTAGTACCCGTCGGACGCGACAACCCAAGACGAGGCGGTGTTGGAAGCAGATGCCTTGGACACACTGCCCCAGTCAATGACGTAGTCGGTGCCGGCAACTGGCTCATCCCACAGGCGTGCGCCATCCTGGTCCTGCCAGTAGATATCCACTGCAGCACGAATATAGGCGGGCGCAGTACCCGTGTTCTTCGCCTTGACATCGCTTTTCACTTTGCCGTTGAGCGTTTCCTGAACCGATGGCGTCACCGATCCGATGCCGAACTGGTTGACCAGCACGCCCGTAACCGAAAGCCAGGCCAACGTGCCTGCCGTACCGGCCAGGAGGATAACCCCCACCAGCAAGGCGATGATGCGCTTGCGCTTGGACATGCTAATCCTCCTTCTTTGCTACGTTGCCGTTGCTCCAAACGTTATGGGCACGATCGCTGCCGTCGATCCATTTGTCGTTCACACGCGTGTTCGTGCAGGTGAACGTGGCATCGTTCGCGCTCGATGCAGACGAAATCGTCAGCTCGGCAGTTTTACCGGGCGCCTTGCCCGGCGTGCTCAGCTCACCCTGGTAGCGCCATGCCCAAGCCGTATCTTCCTCGACGGTATAGATGCCAGCCGGAGCGGCGAACTGCACGCTGCCGACATAGCAAGTTTCACCGTTTTCGTCGCGCTGCTCGCTAACTTTCACCTCGACCATGCGCGTCTCGGCAGGAGAATCCTGCGACATCTTTCGCGTTACCTTAAAGCGGAACGTTTGCCCCATAGCGCTGGCATCGGTCGTCTTTTTAACGATCGTCAGCGCATGAGTCTGGGCAAAGTTGAACACGGCTTTGCCGGGGCCCTGATCGCCCTCGCCCGTCTTCTTGGACTCCAGACGGTTGGCCAGGTCGAACGAGCCGTCACCCGAACCAAGGCTGTAGAGCGAGACAAACTTGCCGTTTACGGGCTCTTCCGCCACAGAAACACCCTCTGTACCAGGCCCGTAGCTTGCCCGCATTACCGTAACGGTCAGCCGCGTTCCCATAAACGGCTTGGCAAAGCAGACCTTAAACGGCGCCTTGTCGGCACTGTCATCGACGGTGTTGGCGGCGGCGGGATCGAGCAGCCACTTAAGCTGGGCGGTCATGGTTTCGGACTTCGCGGGATCAGACGTATCTTTGGCAACCACGCGATATGTAACGGGATACAGGTCCATGTCGCCCTTAATTGGCTCGTCCTTAAACACATCCCAAGGCTTCGTATCACCATCGGCGCCCACATATCGCCACTCCAAGAAGAGCTCACGCATATCGCCATTGGCGGCCGCACGCTCATCGAGCAGCGCGACGATCTTGGAATGGGCGTCCGGGTCGTATGCCACGGACTTTTGCTCCATCATGGGATTCCCGCTGTTGTCATAGACGGGGCGGCCGTTCTCATCCATTTTGGGAACATCAACCGTATAGACGAAGCCGGACTTGCCGTCCTGCGCACGCTCGTCGCCCGAGTCGACCGTCGCCGTAAAGAGAACCGACCCGTCGACACCGTGATAGCGCACCTTATGCGGCGCAATCTTGTACACCGCAGTGTACATCGCGCTCTTAAAGGGCTCATTGCCCTCGAGGGGATACTTGTCGTCACCGGTCATCAGGGTGTACTTGTTATCGGATTCATAGTCACGCGACCAGCAGACAAAGTCGTACTTGGTGCCATCCTTGCCGACAACCTCAGTTGCAGCTTTTACCTCCAGCGAAATTTGATCACCAGAGTCGGTCCGCGAAAGATAACGCACAGAACCGGGGTCATCCAGATTGGCATCGATATTCGATTGAACACGCACCGCGCTGGCGCGGTAGACCGGATACAACTCCATGGGGGCCTTGACCACGGTGCTTTTATTCACCATGGAAACGTCGTCCGACCAAACGACATAACCGTTGCCAGCTACCGGCTTAGTTTCCGTCCAGCCCACGAAGGCATTGTATGCGTTTGTTGCAGCATCGATATCGCCGACGTTATACGTTGGCAGCGGGATGCCGTCCTTAAGGCTGCCGAGAGAATCGCCCTGCTGGGCTACCTTACCGTCCACATCCCTGGCATTGAGATGGTACACAACCGCCAACGGCGAATAGTACGCCACGAATGTATAGGCTCCGCCAGGTTCCACCGGATAAGAGCAAGTACCATGCTCCACATCGTAGGGAAGCGTCTTGATCTCGCCGTTCGGAAGCTCGATCTCAACCTTCTGCAACTTATACAGCTCACCGCCTGCTTTATAAACCGGCGTCGTAACGTCAGGGGTCACCGTTGCCGTAGCAGGATTGGTGTCCGCGTTGATAACGGGAGCGATGTTGTAGCTAGGCACATTGACCTTGTCCGTACCCTCAAAACCTGCGCGATGCAGGTTGGTGGTGTAGCTGACGTCGTACTTTGCGTAGACGGGATAGGCATCCTGCCACTGGGTGACCTTGGACTCGTCGGTCGCCAGATACGGCTCTGCCTTATCCGGATCACTCGTCACATAGGAGTCGCCGGCGACGTCGTAGATATACTTCCAGACGTCAGAATCCTTCTGAACCTCGGCGGTCGAAATCCAGCCCAGGAACTTATAGCCCGGCACGGCCATGTCGGCATCGGTCGGGGAAGCTTCGAGGGTCAGGGGGCTCTCATACGATCCCTTCTCACCATCTTCTGGCTTTTCGGCCACTTTAACCGACTTATTAACATGCGGGTAGTAATACGTGAACGTCGGATCCGCCCCGTTCACCTTGGTCTGCAGCAAGTTACTCTCATAGCGCCGCGTGGCAGTCCTCACGACATTATCGCCCTTGTTGTAGAAATTAACGTCCGTGGTAATCATCGCGCGAACGTAGTACTTCTTATCTGTACGCACCATGCTCTCGATGGGATTTTTCACATATGTCCAATATTCACCATCGCGCTCAAGCGTCCAGAAATTCAGGCGATAGCGATCATTCACCGGTTTGACCGTTACGTTCAGCGAAGCCGAAGTCCAAGTATCGCTTAGCGTTGCAGCGCCTGGAAAATCGGTATCGGCATAGAGGTTTTTTAGAGTATCGGCTCCCGTATCGTTTTTAACGTTGTGCGAGTACGCGTTAAGGGGACTCACGACAAGGGTTTCCTTCGTGAAGCGCGTGCCACACGTTTCATAACTATCCTTTATACCGTGGTCAACATGCTCCGGGCCCCAGTGGACGACGTTTTCACGCACGAAGGTACTACCGACGTTTTCCTCAAAGGGCGTTTGATAGCGATTCCAAACGGAACAAAGTAGCTTGCTGTCCGTAAACTCATGGTTGGTATAAGCCCGAACGTAATAATCCACTCGGTACTCAAAGCGGGCGATGTAGGTATGCGGCGCGGTTAAATCGACATCGGCGGGGAGCGTATAGCTGGGGTCGCGGCTTACGCGCACCTCGAGCGGGGCATCCTCGGTTCCCTTGTTTTCATACCAACCCAGGAAACGATAGCCGTCGGGCAGCTGGCCCTCCTCGGATATAGCTTTACCGGATACGTCGAGCACCCGTACGGTATACGCGCTTGTGCCATCCTCGGCAGTCTCAACCTTAACGTCAGTTTTGCCCACACCGTCGCGCCGAGTCTGATCGTCGGTTGCATCCTGCTCATTGCCCTCAAACACCGTCATGATGTTCGACACATAGTCGGTGTACACCGGATAAAAATCGGTAGGACCAAGCACAGTGATCTCGGTGCCGGCAGGATAGAACGCACCGGCGTTTTTTAGCTCGGCAAGCTTAGGCGAGGTGATGGCCGCGTAACCGCCATGCATCCCGGCCTCGCCACTCGGCTGCGTCGTCCAACCGATAAAGGTGGCGCTGGCGGAAAGAGTGCCGCGGTCCGCAGGGGCAGCCGGCGTTAAACCGACGCCATAGCGGTACCAGTCCGTCGACTTGTCGTGCTCCTCGCCGCTCTGCCACGCGAGCGTCTCGCCCTTGACGTTATAGAACAGTACCTGCGCCTCGTACGAAGCAATAAACAGGTCGTTGCCCTTAAAGGCCTCGGCCCCCTTCGCGTTATCGGCGGTATAGGTCGACGTTATCTCGTGCGCTTCGTTCTTCTGGACCTGCTTGCCAGCCTTAACGGCATCGGCATCGGTCTTGCCGTTAAACCAGGCGTTATCGGCATCGATACGGTTCACATTGACTCCGGACTCGCGGAACCAGCCCATGAAGCGATAACCGCCGTTGGCATCGGTCAAGCCCTTGGGCTTTGCGGAGGTATCCTGCCTAAACGTCACCGATGTATCGCCCTGGGCCAAGCCCTGGGCCGTTCCCGCCAGCACGGCGCTCACGGCAAAGGCGTACGGATCCGAGGTCGCTTGATCAATACCGAGTTTGGTTGCCGTAATTGTCGCGGTACCCGCACCGGGAAAATCGATCGTCGCCTTAACGCTCTGGCCATGCACAGGAATATTCAGCTTGTAATCCATCGCCCACTCATTGGGGTGCGGGCCATCCAGGGTCCCGTCGTTAGCAGTCGAGCGCATGGTGCCGGCACAGAAGTCGTAGTCGTGCTCTTCCCACAGCTCGCGCGTGGTGTAGCGCTCGTCGTCCCATGGACCATAGCTGTCGCCCTTGGTGGTACCGTCGCCGCCAAAAGAGGGGATCTTTTTCTTAGCCGCGGTACCCTGGCTGCTGCCTTTTAGGCTCACGCTCGGCTTAAAGTAGCACTCGGTGACCGTGGCATCATCCTTGTTGGCACGCGCGGCAATACCGCCCAGGTTCACATCGTTTTGAATGATGGGGATCACGGCGATGGGATTGTACTGACGCGAGCTCAAGTCACCCGCAAAATGGCTTCGAACGAGCTCGTTGCCCTTTTCGGTTAGAATACGACCCGCCAAGCCACCCGTCCACGCACGCGTCACGGCGACGACGCCCACATATGACGCGGCATAGCTGTAGCACTGCGCCGTCGAGAAGCAGTCGATAATCTTGGCCTCGCCCGCCATGCAGCCCACAAAACCCGAGGCGTACACGTTGTTGCCGCCCAGGGCGCCAATGGCCACGTCGTACTTATTGGTGACGTCGGTCATGCCAATCGAGCCATCATCTTTGCGCGTAGGCGTAACGCGGCAGTACTCAATCGTCGAATTTGTAACGTAGCCGGCAAACGCCGCCATATACAGACCCTCACCGCCGAGCGCCTGCACGCCCGAGGTCGTGTTGTTAACGGCGCGGCCACCACGTACCTCGCAGTTATAGAGGGTACAGCCGTCGAGCTCGCCGGCGATGAGACCGCCCTCAAAGCCTGCGTTGGTAATGAGGTTGAGAGCATTGTTGGCGCAGGTCACGTGCAGCGTGCTCTCCATGACCATAACGTTTTCGAAACGCGTTTTGACGGCCTTGCCCACGATAATGCCACCGCGGAAGTCCGCCCACACGTTGGCGTCCTTGACCAGGAAGTTTTTGATGGTGGCGCCGTTGGTCTCGGCAAAAAATCCCGTATCGCGCTCGGGGTCAAAAGCGTCTTTATCGTAGTTCAGGCCCTCAACGGCGTGGTTTTGACCATCGAACACGCCCTTAAACGGATGCTCCTTGTTGCCAAACGACAGATGCTTAACGGTGTCTGCAACGATGGTTTTCATGTCGTCGCTGTCGAGCTCAATGTCGTTATCGAGATAAACGTGCCAGCCGGACGTATCGTGCTCGCGCGACAGCGCCACACACGACAAAAAGTCAGCCTCGTTTTTGATGTGGAATTCGATTTTGGCCTCGGGCACATCCTCGGCATGCACCACCGTTGGCAGCGCCATAACGCAGCAAAGGGCAATCGCTGCGACGGCAACCAGCCTGCTAAGCATACCCCGGTTCATATTCTTGATCTTCATAGGCTAGTTCGCCTCCGGCCAACCCACAACGTCAAGTACGTCGAGGGCGGTATCGCTTGTCTGCTGGTTTTTGGCCTGCACGGCCTGAACATCGATATCGAGCTTGAATGAGCCGCCGCGCGCGGCATCGTGGTAGTCGCCCACAAATCGCAGCGAGTCCATAAGGCTTTCCGTCATGGCGCCGGGGTCGAGCATGCCGCCACGCCCGGCCAATCCACGGTAGTAGTACCACCCATCGCCGCCGTCGATCCACGGGGACCCCTCGTCCGCGTTCACATGAAACGCAACGCTGCCCGAGGCATCCGCACTCGAACCGTCGGGTGCCACTGACGTCATGCGTAGACGAGCGCGAACGTACTCAGGCTGCGCGCCGGCGTTCTCCACGCGTACAATGCGGCTGATGTCAGAGCCCCCGGCCTTGGTGTCGGGATAGTCCCCGCGCTCGTTGGCCTCAAACGGAATCTCCTCGCCCCGCTCGTTGAGGGTGTATTCGCAGACTCGTACCTTCACGCTGCCAAACGATAGGACGTTGTTCGCCGGAACCATATCAACGGTAAAAGCCAGCGTGCCACACATGCACGCCAGGGCCAACAGCGCAATCGCGGCAAGCGCCAAGGTGCGTTTCTGATTGTCGGAAAGATTGTTGAGCATTACGTTCGCCAATCGTCGATAAAAAGGGGGACCGAGATCCCAGCCCGAATATAGGGGTGGGGGCGGGCCGGGATCTCAGTGGGGGGATTAAGCCTGAGCCTGAGTCTTAGCCCATTCCTTGGCCTGCTTAAGGGCATTCTGCGCGTCAGCATTTTCACCCTGCTCGGTGCCATTCTGGCCCGCGCCAAAGATGTAGGCAGAGACCGTCATCGTGGGAGCCTGTTTCGGGTCAGTAGTAGTCTCGACAACATCGGTGTTGTTCATGGCAGAGGGAATCGTCACGGCAGTGAAAAGCTCATCGGTATAAACGTCCTGCTCTGCTTTGTTGGCTTCGAGCTTTGCAGGCAGGTTCTCTGCGGCAGAGTTCTTGGAGTACATAAACAGACCGCTCACGTACTGGTTGCCAGAGTTGTCAGATTGGTTGGTCTTGACTTGACCCTCAACGGGCTTCCAATTCGTATTTTTGAGCGTAAAGTACGGGGTCTTTTCAAGGCTGGTGCCAGGCTTGACGATGGCATTCTTTACGTAAATGAATACGTATGCATCATCAGAGCCAGCCTTGATGCCGACATTGGGGTTCTTGGCCACAGTGGCGCCAGGAACCATCTTGGAGTTGGCAACCCACTGGGTCTCGAACAGGTAGGCCTTTTCAGTGTTCGGATTATCGGGGTCCGGTTTCTCGGGATCGGTCGGATCAGGCTTGTTTTCCGGGTGGCCAAAGCTACCCACCGTGAACACGTTGTCAATGTGCTCCTGCGCCGTCAGCCATGCATAGGTACCCACACCGGCGGCCATCACCAACAGCAGCAGGGCGGCAATGATGCCGTAGCGCTTTTTCTTCTTGTTTTCCATCGTTCTCTTCCTTTCGAAAATCGACTTCCCCGGCAACGGCCCTTGCCGTTGCCGACACCTCTCCCCTGCCGCTATGAACGCCGCTCCCTCGCATGCGCGCGGGCATGCTTGCCCGCAGGCTCGTCGGGAACCACCCGATCGAGCACTATCGACGCCGCGACCAGCAGCGCCAGAACGGCCACCACAACAAGCAAACCGGGCATCGTCGTGCAATATGCGTTAACGAAGCCCAGGTAAGGGACACAAAAAGAGACAGTGCCGATCACGCGTGAAAAAGGCGTCTGCTCGGCATCGTGCATGATGGTTCCATCTGCATTTTTGTTTGCGATTCCCTGCGTGCCGATCGTCTGCGCGGCAGGGTCGATCTCGTACACCTGGTGCGTCACCACGGCGCCGTCCGATCGGTAAAAGGTTGCATTGTCGCCCACGGTAATATCCGTTGGCTCAACCTGGCGGACAAACACCATGGAGCCAACGGGAAGATCGGGTTCCATAGAGCCCGAAAGCACAGCAAAGGGCATGTATCCAAATGCGCGAGGCACAAAAGAAACAACGGCAAGGGCTATGACAAGCGCGAACGCCAAGCTACTCAAAAGTGCAATAAATCGTTTGAGTCTACGCGCAGCCAAAGTGATAATTCATCCCCCTTGAGGACCTATTCGACCCATCCAAAGGTCAGCAAGTTTCAACAGGAACCGCAAGGCGCTTGAAAAGTGAGTCCGAAATAAGCCAATTTGGAATCTTTTCGTAATAAAAACATAGCGATGTGCTACACATTTTTCAATGTTTTGTCGCTAAATGCTACCTATTTTGGCGTAAGTGGTCATTTATCACCAAATTAGTCTGTTTTATCCAATATCTGTGACTAACCCCCTACGCAACTTCCCCATAGAGGGATCATTTTTTTGCGAAACTAAAATAATGGTACCCCCCCCCCACATTAAAACAAACTGCTGGAAGCGCCATTTATTTCCGACCCCTTTTACTAGAGTTTTTATGACAACCTCATGTAGTTCGCAGCCCATAACCCTCTGAAAACCGTGTCCCAGAATTCCCGTCCGGAGTGGGATGCGGCTTCCGCTTGTGGCCCCGTTGGGAAGCCGTATCCCGCTTCGATCACAAATTCCGGGTCGCACTTTCCGCCAAGACCCTCAACCGGAAACTACATCCCATTTCTCGACCGAATGCTGGGATGTAGTTTCCACAGAGCCCTTCACCGGGAAACCGCATCCCATTCCAAAGGCAAATTCCGGGACGCAGCTTCCGCAACCCCACCCATCCGGAAATCCCATCCCACTCCGCACACATCCGGGCATAGAACAATCAGCTTATTAGGCCTTCCATCAATAAAGGGGCGCCCTCGTGTCATGAAAAAAGCCCCGAGAATCTCGAGGCTTTCACGTTTGTACGATTGAACGCGCGGCACCGCAAGCGGCGAAGTTATTCGCCCAAAACGGCCTTTTTTGCGGCTGCAGCCATGTTATCCATATCTTCCTTGGTGGGATGGTCCTTCGCGGCAACCCAGTTGTCGAGCAGCATCTTAAATCGGGCGTTTTCGGGATCTTGCTCGAGCATTGCCTCGTAGCGCTGCTTAACCGCGGGACCCATCTTGCCCTGGCACATCGCCCAGCCTACAAGCTCGGCATCATTGGCCAAATTGGAGGTCACGCGATCGATAATCTGCTGATAATAGCTCTGGTCGGCACCAAAGCCGCAGGTGCCAAACAGGAAGACGCGCTTACCGTGCAAGGCGGAGAGCAACGCCGCGACCGAAGGCGTGCACGCGCCCTTGTCGCACCAAAAACCGACGAGCACCGTGTCGGCCGCGCAGGCGCCCTGCGCCTCGAGCGCAACCTGATCTGCGTCCGCATCGTCGCTCAACGCCGCGGCGTGGACAAACTCAACGCCCGCAGCCTGCAGAGCGCGCTTGATCGCCCCCGTAACCATCCTGGTATTACCGCTCTTGCTGTTGACCACCATAGAGCATGTCATAGTCACGTTGCCTCGTTTCCCCCGAAACTCGAGCCATTAATGCAATTTGTTAGAAGCATATCTTAGTACTAACGGCGCAGATGTAAACCATCTGCCGCTAATCGGTATTCCCTACTGGGCGAATTGGCTGCGGTAGAGCTCGGCATAGAAGCCGCCTGCCGCTAGCAGCTCGTCGTGCGTGCCGCGCTCGATAATCTCGCCGTCGCGCATCACCAGAATGCAGTCGGCGTTGCGGATGGTGCTCAGGCGGTGCGCCACGACAAAGCTTGTGCGACCTGCCATGAGCTCGTCGAATGCCGCCTGAACCTGCAGCTCGGTGCGGGTATCGATGCTCGAGGTCGCCTCGTCCAGCAGCAAGATCGCCGGGTCGGTGAGCATGACGCGCGCGATGCACAGCAGTTGTTTTTGACCCTGGCTAAACGTGCCGCCGTCCTCGCCGATTACCGTATCGTAGCCGCCTGGCAGCTGCACGATAAACTTGTGCGCATGCGCGCGCTTGGCAGCCTCGATAACCTGCTCGCGCGTGGCATCCGGGCAACCGTAGGCAATGTTTTCGGCCACCGTGCCCTCGAACAGCCAGGTGTCCTGCAGCACCATGCCAAAGGCGCGGCGCAGGCTTGCGCGCGTGTAGTCACGCGAAGACCGGCCATCGACCGCAATGCGACCGGCATCGATATCGTAAAAGCGCAGCAGCAAATTGATGAGCGTCGTCTTGCCGCAGCCCGTGGGACCAACGAGGGCAAAGCGCATGCCGGGCTTGGCCTCGATGCAAATGTCCTGCAGCAGCTTGCGGTCGTGAACGTAGCTAAAGTCCACATGTTCAAAGGCGACCTCGCCCTTCGGGGCGGCAAGCTCCGCGGCATCCGTCGCATCGGGCTCCTGCTCGCGCGCATCGAGCAGCGCAAACATGCGGCGCGCCGAGGCGTACGCGGTCTGGATCTGCGTAATGACGTTGGTGACCTCGTTGAACGGCTTGGTGTACTGGTTGGCATAGGACAGGAAAATCTGCACGCCGCCCACCGTAAGCGCCGCGGGCACGCCCGTGATCACGCCCACGCAGCCGATCACAGCGACCACGGCATAGATGATGTTATTGATAAAGCGCGTGCCGGGGTTGGAGAGCGAACCCATAAACTGCGCACGCTCGCCCGCGGTGTAGAGCTCGGCGTTGAGGACATCAAAGCGCAGCTGCGCGTTGGGGCCATAGGCAAACGCGTCCACGAGCTTCTGCTCGCCCACATACTCCTCGATATGACCGCCCAGTTGACCCTGAATACGCTGCTGTGCCGTAAAGCTTTTGTTGGAAAGCTTGGCAATAGCACCGGCTGCAAAAATGGAAAGCGGCGTGACGAGTACCACCACGAGCGTCATGGTCAGGTTAATGGAGAGCATAAACGCGAGCGTGCCCACGATGGTAATAACACCGGTGAAGAGCTGCGTGAAGCCCTGCAGCAGGCCGTCACCCACCTGGTCGACGTCGTTGACCACGCGGCTCATGAGGTCGCCGTGGGCATGGCCGTCGATAAAGCTGAGCGGCATGCGGCTGAGCTTGTCGCTCGCCTCCACGCGCATGTCGCGCACCGTCTCGTAGGACAGACGGTTAACGCAGTAGCCCTGCAGCCACTGGAAGGCCGCAGCACCTACGACGACAATCGCGAGCTTGGTGACAAGCGGCAGCAGCGCATCGAAGTCCACCTGTCCGGCGGCGACGATAAGGTCGATGCCCTCGCCAATGAGGATGGGCGTATAGAGTTGCAAGATCACCGAGATTGCGGCGCTCACAAACGATGCCGTAAACGAGACGCGGTGCGGGCGAACATAGCCCAGCAGGCGGCGGGTCACCGCACCCACGGGATAGCGCTCGGGGTCGCCAGGCTGGCGCGGGCCGTCGCCCAGGTCGTTGAGGCTATCGTTACCGGACACGTTGGCCGTCATCGTGGCGACCGAACCGGAGGAAGTGTACGGATTCATTTAGCAGCCCTCCTTTGAGCAAGTAGGCGCAGGGGCAGTCGGGGCGGACGCGGGCACCGTGCTCCCCTGCTGGCCCTCGAGCTCCTCGCGGCGCAGCTGCGACTGGCAAATCTCGCGATAGAGCTGGCAGGTCGCGTACAGCTCATCGTGCGTGCCCAGGCCCGCAACCGAGCCGTGATCGAGCACGCAGATCATGTCGGCGTCGCGCACGGTCGAGACGCGCTGGCTTACGATGACGGTCGTGAGCGGCAGCCCGCCCTCGGCGGCACCGCGCACGCTGCGCTCGCGAATGGCATGGCGAAGCGCCGCGTCGGTCTTAAAGTCGAGCGCCGAGGCGGAGTCGTCCATGATCAGGACCTGTGGCGAGCCCACCAGGGCACGCGCGATGGTCAGGCGCTGGCGCTGGCCACCGCTGAAGTTCTTGCCGCCCGCCTCGACCGGGGCGTTGAGCCCCTGCGGCTTGTTGCGCACGAACTCGCTCGCTTGCGCCATATCGAGCGCTGCCCAGAGCTCCTCGTCGATCGCCGCCTCGTCACGCCAGGTCAGGTTGCTGCGGATGGTGCCGCTCACCAGCGACGCTCGCTGCGGAACGGTCGCGACCACGTGGCGCAGCTGATCGAGCGGCCAGGTGCGCACGTCGGCGCCCATCACGCACACGCTGCCGGCGCTCGCATCGTACAGGCGCGAGATAAGCGAGACGAGTGTGGACTTGCCGCTACCAGTGCCGCCGATAATGCCAAGCGTTTTGCCCAGCGGCAGCTCCAAGGTCACATCGCTCACGGCATTTGCCGCGCCCGCGCCAAACGAAAAGCTCGCATGGCTCAAGCTCAGCGCAGGAACTGGAGTGACATTGCCCGGCTCGGGCAGCGCAACCGACTGATTGCCCTCGTCGGTGATGCTCGGCTCGCAGTTGAGCACCTCATTGATGCGCGACGCGCTGGCGCTCGCCTTGGTAAAGACAACGACCAGGTTGGCCACGTAGACGATGGAGGTGAGGGTCTGCGTCATGTAGTTCACAAACGCCATGACCTGGCCCTGCGTAAGCTCACCCACGTTGACCTGGATGCCGCCCACCCACAGGATGGCGCACACGCCCAGGTTCATCACCAAAAACGTTACGGGGTTAAGGATTGACGAGAGCTTGCCCACCGCGATGGCAGTATGGGCCTGATCGTCGGCGGCTTGGGCAAAACGCTCGCGCTCGTGGTCCTCGCGCACAAAGGCGCGAACCACGCGGGCGCCCGAAAGGCCCTCACGGCAAATGAGCGCGATGCGGTCGAGCTTTGCCTGCAACTGCCTGTAATACGGGATGCAGCGCGCCATGACAAACCAAAATACCAGGCCGATGGCGGGCGTGCAAATCAAGAAGATGATGCCGAGCTTAAGGTCGATGGCAAGGGCCGCGACCATGGAACCCACGGCCAAGAAGGGCCAGCGGATGAGCATGCGCACGCCCAGCGCCACGGCAAGCTGCACCTGGTTGACGTCGTTGGTGATACGCGTGATGAGCGACGGCGTGCCAAAGCGGTCGAGCTCGGCATAGCTCAGTCGGTTGATATGCTCGTAGAGTGCGCCGCGGATGTCGGTACCCATGCCCTGCGAGGTGAGCGCCGCCATCTTTTGGCAAACGAGCGTAAACGAGATGCCGATCACAGCCATGGCGGCGAGCACCACGCCGTAACGGACGACGGCGTTGACATCGTGCGCGCCGATGCCCTTATCGATCATCTGGGCAATCACCAGCGGCGTAAGCAGGTCAAAGATCACTTCGATCAGCTTGCACGCAGGGCCAATCACCATATACCGGCGAAACTTACCACCAAAACGCCTGAGCAGCTCAATCATAAAAAGGCGCTCCCTATCATCATCTCTCTTCAATCTGATTCATGATAGTACGGCGAACCCTGAAGATGCGTAAGCAACTCGTTACAGATGTAAGGGCAACGGCCGCTAGCGCCCAAGGCACGTAGCAGCCGATGTTTTGGCAACGCCAGCGAGCGACATAACGCCAGGGATTCAATTATCAGATAAATGTGACCCTGCCGGCACTCGCGGGTAGCCGCGGCACGAAAAAGCGCCTGCGCACTCGATGGATTCGGATGCCCGACAGAGGCTCCTTATGGCTGCTTCCTTCCGGACCTGACCAGATTCGGAACATGTCGTCATCCGAACCCATCGAACGCGCTAGGCGCTCGATATATCTTACCTGCTCCCGCCCGATGGGGCAAGACAGCTAATTTGGGACGGGGCTTTTTTGACTACTTTTTGACTGGGGACATCAGGGTGACGAAAGTAGCCAAGAAAGCCCCGTCCCAAAAAGACTGATCTGGTGCTGCGCCACGAAAAGGCCCCATCTACTACGTTTTGGTCGCAGGGGTCGACCATAGCCGACTTTTTCGGAAATCGGCAAGCTCTCTACCTGCGGTTTCATTTTTGCAAATTCCGAGATAGTCGAGGGTGGTCGGTTAAACGTAGTAGATAGCCGTGTTTCGTGGCAAACGGTCCGACTCGAAACCCATGTCGACCAGCCTCGGATGACCATTCACGAAGTTACGGTGGAATACGGACTGAATTGGCACCTTAAAGGCAAAAACACTCCGTATTTCACCGCAACTTATCGAGGGGATGGGTTTTAGAGGCGGGCGAGGTCGTAGGATCGAGCGGCAGACTCGCCGGCGCAGATAAGGTTGGTTATGGCTTCTTGGGGATCGAGCGCCAGCTCAAGGCCCATGGGCTTGCGGCAGATCGTCAAAACCAGGTCGACGCCCTGCTCATACACCGCATCCAGGTTGTCAGCGCGACCGCCCACGACGGCGACCACCGGCTTGCCATAGCGCTTGGCACGGCGGGCCACACCCACCGGCGCTTTGCCGGCGGCGGATTGCTCGTCCATATTGCCCTCGCCCGTTATGACCAGATCGACATCCCGCACGCGCTCGTCAAACCCAATCAGATCAAGCACCGTCTCCACGCCCGAATGTAGCTCTGCACCGAGCGCTAGCAGCGCGGCGCCCAGACCGCCAGCGGCACCGGCGCCGGGCACGCCGAGCACCGAGCCAAACGTCCGCGCACCCTCGGACACGCGCAGCAATCCCTGAGCCCGTACCTCGGCAATCGCCGTATCGAGCAGGCGGCCGTAGCCGACCATCCAGCCGTCGCACCCGCCCAGCGCTTCGACATCGTCTGTCGGCAGGCCCTTTTGCCCGCCAAACACCGCAAGTGCCCCGCGACGCCCCACGAGCGGGTTTTCGACATCGGAAAGCACCACGACACGCGCGCCATCCAAAGCCTGCAGCGCTGGCGCCAAATCAACGCTCGCCACCTGCTCAAGGCCCGCAAGACCGGGAGCGATATTGCAGCCACGGTCATCGACAAGACGCGCGCCCAGCGCTTGCAGCATGCCGGCGCCACCGTCGTTGGTGGCGCTGCCGCCCAGTCCCATATATAGGGTCCTCGCCCCCGCGCGAACCGCACGAAGCATCAGCTCGCCCACGCCATAGGTCGTCGCGGCCAACGCCGCCGACTCCGTGCACGGCGAGTACCCGATGCCCGCGGCTTCGGCCATCTCAATGACAGCCGACTCGTGCTCGCCGTCCACCAGCATCCGGGCAGCCACGCGCTTGCCCAAGGGACCCGCCACCTCGCAGGTCACAATCTCACCGCCGCACGCGGCAACGGCATCGAGCGTTCCCTCACCGCCATCCGCCAGCGGCAGCGCGCTTACTTGGGCATCGGGCCACACGCGGCGCACGCCCCCGGCAACTGCCGCCTCCGCCTGCGCGCTCGACACGCTGCCCTTAAAGGAGTCAATCGCCAGCAGCACACGGCGGGGCCGGCGGCACGCAGGACCAAAGTCAACTGCCGCGCCAGCATCCTCACCGGCACCTGCAAGCGCTGCGGCGTGAGCGGCGTGTGCTTCAAGATCGGCCCCACAACCGCAATCAGCGCCGCCCGCTCCGCGCAGACCGCCAAAATAGCTACTCAGCAGCTCGCGGCATTCATCCGCCAAGACCCCAGCCGTCACATTAAACCGATGATTCAGGCGCGAATCGGCATTGAGGTCGTATAGCGACCCCAGGGCGCCCGCCTTAGCATCGGCCGCGCCGTACACGCAGCGCCCCACGCGCGCATTAACCATAAGCCCCGCGCACATGCAGCAGGGCTCGAGCGTCACGTAGACCGTACAATCGGAAAGGCGCCAACGACCGAGCGACTGAGCGGCGGCGCATAGGGCCGCAAACTCGGCATGCGCCGAAGGATCCTGGTCGAGCTCGCGGCGATTATGCGCCCGCGCGACAATCTCACCCGCGCGCACCACTACGGCACCGATCGGCACCTCGCCCACCGCCGCGGCGGCACGCGCCTCCGACAGCGCCTCACGCATGAACTTCTCATCGATTCCGGTGCTCGTCATCGTTCGCCTCCCCTGTTGCAAATCCAAAACGATGCTATCATTACGACTCACGGAGAGATGGCAGAGCGGTTGAATGCGGCGGTCTTGAAAACCGTTGAGCGCGAGAGCGTTCCGGGGGTTCGAATCCCCCTCTCTCCGCCACTCTTAGTGACTCACCGGCGTCATGGTCCGCTCGAACAGCGCATCGACCACGTCGGCGATTTCGGATCGGCGCTCCAGTACGTGGCCCGATTCCCACCACATGGTGAAGAGCCGAATAATGCCGCCGGCGACAAACTCAGACGTCGTCTCGAGCGATACGGGCGCAAGCGCATCCTCGTCAAGCGCGCTCATCACGCGCCCGCGTATGGAGCGCGCGATGCGGTCGCAAATCATGCTGGTCAGCATGCCCGACATACTGCTCGCCAAAATGTTATCCATGAGCTGCTCATGCGCCAGAATCAGATCCATGGCATCGGCGAACACTTCGTGGCGAAGCGCGCGCACGTCCTCGGCGCCCTCCGCGCCATCCGCATCGGCCCGCTTTTGCGGCAGACCCGACATGAGTTCATCGATATAGAAGGCAAAGTAATCGTTTTTGTCGCGGAAGTGCTTGTAGAACGTCGTCCGACGAATCATAGCGCGGTCGCACAGCATGGCAACCGTCACGTCCTCAAACCGATGCTCTTCGAGCAGCTCAGTAAAGGCCTCGAACAGGGCCCGATAGGTTTTCTTGATGCGAAGGTCCATACGTATCGCCCTCCTCAAGGAAAAGACATCGCTCACTAATCTGTCGCATATCTTACACCTGTATCGCCCACCCCCTGGCGAACGGCCTCACCTTGGTGGAAACATAACGCTTACCGGAAAGTTCGGTATCGCCAAGGGTTGCGGGTATACTAGTAGCGTTACACCAACGGCAGCCGGCGGAAGACGCCGCGGCCATTCGAAACGGAGACACCATGATTCCCGTCATCATCGGTATCGTTGTTGTCGTTGTGATTGTCTGCGCCATCGCCGGCATCTACAACAACATGGTCACCAAGCGCAATCGCATTGATAACGCCTGGCAGAATATCGACACGCAGCTGCAGCGCCGCAACGACCTGATCCCTAACCTAGTCGAGACCGTCAAGGGCTATGCCAAACACGAGCAGGACACGCTTGCCGCCGTGGTCAACGCGCGCAACGCCGCCGTAAGCGCCACCACGCCCGAAGCCAAGATGGAAGCCGACAACGTGCTGACCGGCGCTCTGCGCCAGCTCTTCGCCGTGGCCGAGGCTTACCCCGATCTTAAGGCGAACACCAACTTTACGCAGCTCCAAGCCACGCTCGAAGACACCGAGAACAAGGTGAGCTACGCGCGCCAGAGCTACAACGACTGCGTGCTCAGCTACAACAACGCCATCCAGACGTTCCCTGCCGTCATCTTTGCCGGCATCTTCCAGTTTAAGGAGCGCCAGGGCTTCGAGGCCGCCGAAGCAGCCCGCCAGGCACCGACCGTCAAGTTCTAACAGGTTGCCAGCGCATCCTTAATCCGCTATATGCATAAACCGCCCCGTCGAATGCATACTTCGACGGGGCGGTTTCCTTTGTCGCGAAGGTCCCCCTCAAGGCGCACTCCGCAGGACGCAAGAAGCCCTCGCCGCACGAAGTGCGCAGCGAGGGCTTCTTGCATGTCCGAGGACGCGGCGGGAGGGAACTTGCTCTCCACCCGGACGGGTAAGACAAATTACGCAACGGTGTAAACCCAGTCGTGCTTATCCTCGACAGCACCAGATTGGATGCCGGTCAGGGTCTCGCGGAGCTTCTTCATCACGGGGCCAATCTCGGTGTAGCCAGCCGGGAAGGTCACGGTCTCATCGGCACCATAGACCTTGTTGTCGATCTCGCCCACCGGGGAAATGACGGCAGCGGTGCCGCACAGGCCGCACTCAACAAAGGTGCCGGACTTGACCTCAGCCCACTCGACGGGACGCTGGTCAACGGTCATGCCCAGGTCCTCGGCAACCTGAACAAGCGAACGACGGGTGATGGAGGGCAAGATGGAGTCGGTGTGCGACTGCGGAACGACGAGCGTGCCGTCCTCCTTCACGAACAGAACGTTCGCGCCGCCGGTCTCCTCGACATAGGTGCGGGACTCAGAGTCGAGATACAGGTTCTCGGCATAGCCCTCGCGATGGGCCTCCATCGTGGGCTTGAGGGACATGGCGTAGTTCAGGCCAGCCTTGATGTTGCCGGTGCCGTGCGGTGCGGCGCGGTCGTACTCGGAAACGCGCAGCTTGACGGGCTTGAGGCCGCCCTTAAAGTACGGACCGACCGGAGTCACGAGAATGCGGAACGTGTACTCAGGAGCGGGAGCCACGCCAATCACGTCACCGGAGCCGATCATAAACGGACGCACATACAGGGTTGCGCCAGAACCGAAGGGCGGAACCCATGCGGCGTTGGCAGAGACGACCTGCTTGACGGCCTCGACAAACTTGTCCTTGGGGAACGGGGGCATCTCCAGACGCTGGGCGGAGTTGTACATACGCTCGGCGTTCATATCGGGACGGAAGCAGACGATGCTGCCATCCTCGGCGGTGTAGGCTTTCAGGCCCTCAAAGACCTCCTGGCAGTAGTGGAAGATACCACCGCACTCGGAGACATGCAGGGTGTGGTCGGTGGTCAGGCCACCCTCGTCCCACTCGCCATCCTTCCAATGAGCCTCGTAGCTGTAATCGGTCTTCATGTAGCCAAAGCCGAGGCTACCCCAATCGATATCCTTCTTCTCGACAGTCATATGTCGCTCCTTACATACACAGTTGCATACTCGCGAACCCGCACGCAAGGACCGGGGCCGACCGTGTCGCAACGTCACACGCCCGGAGCGTAGAGCCGGACGGGACACGCGGACGACATCGAAGCCGATGACACGTCGATTCGCATGCACGAGATTGTACTCCGCACACGCATCGGATAAAACGTTTTTCTTTAACTAACTAAAGTATTTTCATTTGACCGAAGCTAGAGAGGCCCGCCACCGTAAACGGTGACGGGCCTCAACGACACGATTTGTGCGCCGGCTCGAGCTACGCGTTCTTTTTGCCCAGCTTTGCCTTAACCAAACCGACCACGGTCGGAATAATCGACACGGCAACAATGCCCACGATCAGCAGCTCAAAGTGCTCCTGCACAAAGGGAATGCCGCCAAAGAAATAGCCCAGCAGTGTAAAGACCGTCGACCAGGTGATACCGCCCAGCACGTTATAGATGACAAAGTTGCGCCAGTGCATGCCGCCCATACCGGCGATGAAGGGCACAAAGGTGCGGATAAACGGGAAGAAGCGACCCAGGAAGATGGCCAGGTGGCCCCACTTGTCAAGGAAGTCCTCGGACTTTTTAATGCGCTCGGGCGTCATGGCCTTGACCTTGCCCGAGACGATGATCTTTCGGCCAAAGAAATGGCCGATCATAAAGTTGCACTGGTCGCCCAAGATGGCGGCCGTCCATGCGACGGCCAACAGGGCCACGATGTTAAAGCCGCCGTTGTGGGCAAAGAAGCCCGAAGCGAACAGCAGCGAATCGCCGGGAAGGAACGGGAAGAACACCACGCCCGTCTCGATAAAGATAATTAGGAACACGCAGCCGTAGGCCATAAGCGGGCCGGCGGCGATCCAACTGGCGATCGCGGTGCGCGGGTCCTTGAGCAGCTCGGCGATAAAGTTAATGAAACCCATGAAGTAAAACCTCTCAGTTGTGGGCGCGGACACGTCCAAGTTGACCAGTATACGGTTGCGGCGCCCCCTCGTGCGCAACCCCACAAAAGCATGACTCCATTACCAGCAAGTTTGCATAACTGACACTTGTCGCCCAAAGCAAAGCAAGATCGCCCTTCTTAATCCCTAGCGAATCGCTATACTTTATTGAATCGCATTGTCACGGCGCTGAGGGAGGGCGGCCAGTGAGCTTTATCAATACCATTCGCGAGGACATCAAGACCGTCCAAGCGCAGGACCCCGCCGCGCAAAACGGTCTGGTCATTTTTCTTTCGTACCCCGGCCTGCACGCCAAGTGGAACCACGTGCCCGAGCACTGGCTGTGGGAGCACGGCCATCGCTCGCTCGCCCGGGTGCTCTCGCAAATCACCCGCCACATCACCGGCGTCGAGATTCATCCCGCTGCACAGATCGGCAAACATTTCTTTATCGACCACGCCATGGGCGTTGTCATCGGCGAGACCACCATTGTGGGCGACAACTGCGTGCTCTACCAAGGCGTCACGCTCGGCGGTACCGGCAACGAGACCGGCAAACGCCATCCCACCCTGGGCAACAATGTCACGGTGGGCACGGGCGCCAAGGTGCTTGGCAACATCCACATTGGCGACAACGTCAAGATCGGCGGCAACTCGGTCGTCGTCAAGGACGTGCCCGACAACTGCACCGTCGTGGGCGTGCCCGGGCGCATCATCAAGCGCAACGGCTGCCGCGTGTTCGAGGAGAGCTTCGACGCCAAGCAGCATCGCGAGTACATGCCCGACGATGCCGCCGAGCAGAGCGCCCTCAACCGCCAGGGCATCAACGAAAACGCCCGTCGCGTCAAGGAACTCGAGCGAGAGGTGGCCGAGCTCAAAGCCCTCGTCGCCAAGCTCGTGGACGAGCGCTAGGGCCGTGGGCAGCCGCCACAGCATGAACGCCAGCACAAAAGGCGCGCCAGGGAATCAGCCCCCGGCGCGCCTTCTTTTCGATGCGACATGCGGGACTGCCCCTTTGTCACCTTATGCGAACTGGCTTAGGTAGAGGTCGGCGTAAGCGCCCTCGGCAGCCAGCAGCTCCTTGTGCGTACCCTGCTCGATGATATTGCCGTGATCCATGACCAGGATGAGGTCGGCATCAACAATCGTCGACAGACGGTGCGCGATCACAAAGCTCGTGCGCCCGCGCATGAGCGCGTCCATGGCGCGGCCGATGGCAAGCTCGGTGCGCGTGTCCACGCTCGACGTCGCCTCGTCCAGGATGAGGATCGCCGGGTTGTTGAGCAGCACGCGCGCGATGGTCAGCAGCTGACGTTGGCCCTGGCTGATGCTCTCGGCATCGTTAGCCACCCGTGTGTCGTAGCCCTGCGGCATAGTGCGCACAAAGAAGTCGACCTGAGCGGCACGTGCGGCCGCGACAATCTCCTCGCGCGTCGCCTCGGGACAGCCATAGGCGATGTTCTCGGCAATGGTGCCATCGAACAGCCAGGCGTCCTGCAACACCATGCCAAACTGCTGGCGCAGCTCGCCGCGGTCCATGCAGCTTGTGTCCACGCCGTCGAGCGTAATGCGGCCGCCGTCGATCTCGTAAAAGCGCATAAGCAGGTTGATGAGCGTGGTCTTACCCGCACCCGTGGTTCCCACCACGGCGATCTTTTGGCCCGGCTCGGCGGCAAACGACACGTCGCGCATAAGCGGCTTGTCGGGCGAATAACCAAAGCGCACGTGCTCAAAAGCGACGCGGCCCTCAATGCGACCCGGCAGCTTGGCGGCCTCGTCCGGCAGCGGATCGGCCTCCATCTCGGGCTCATCAAGCAGGTCGAACACGCGCTCCGCACTCGCCAGCGCGCTCTGCAGCGAGTTAAAAGTGAACGACAGCTGCGTCATGGGTTCGGACGCCTCGTAGATAAACTGGAAGAACGCCTGGAACACGCCGACGGTCATGTGACCGGCGACCAGCATGCTGCAGCCCACGAGCGCAATCACAATCTGCGCCAGGCGACCGATAAAGCGAACCGCGGGTCCGACGGCGTTAATCATAAAGTCGGCCTTGGTGCTCACGCGCGCCAGCTCGCCCGAGGCCTCGTGCACCTCGGCAGAGCTCTGGTGCTCGCGGTTGAATGCGCGAATCACCAAACGGCCCGAATAGCCTTCCTCGACCGCGCTCGTGATTTTGGACACCCACTCCTGACGCTCGCCCGTCACATCATGCGTACGGCGCGAAACCACCTTGGTCACCAGCAGCGACAACGCCGTAAAGAACAAAAAGACTAGCGTAAGCGGCACGCTAAACACGAACATCACGCCCACGGCGCCCACCACGGTGCCGATCGACACAAGCAGCTGCAGCAATCCGCGCTGCATGCTCTCGGACATCTTGTCCAAGTCGTTGGTCGCACGGCTGACGACCTCACCGGGACGATGCGCATCAAAGAAGGCAAGCGGCAGACGGTTGAGCTTTTGTGCGATGCGGTTGCGTAGACGCAGGTTGAGGCGTTCGGCCACGCTCGACATCAAAAAGCTCTGGAGCGCATAGAACGAGGCGGCGGCAGTCCAGATCATAAAGTAGACGAAGATGGTCTTGCCGCAGTTCTCCCAGGTGATGTTGAAGGTGGTTCCGTTGGCAAACGCCACCTGAATGTGGCCCCACAGCTCATCGATCACGCGGGCGCTATATGCCGGCGCGGCGGTGTTAAAGATGACATAGAACACAATGCTCGCAAACACGATATAGAAGCGCCAATGGTCGCCGGCAGCCTCGCTCCACAGGCGGCGCACCGTCGCCCAGGTATCACGGGGCGTCTCGTCTTCGTCTTCGTCATCCACGTCGCGCATGCGCTCTGCCTCGGCGCGGGCACGCTCATCCTCGGCTCGTTCGTTTTCCTCGTAAAGCGCTTGACGACGAGCCTCGCGCCCGGCCGCCGCCTTGGCGGCGTCATCCAGCTCGGTCGACGCGGCAGCCTGGTCGACCGTTTTATCGGCAGCGTCCGCAGCGGCGGCATCGACAAGGTCGCCCTGCTTCTTGAGCTCCTCGGTCATGCTACTCACCTCCCTTCATCTGCGATTCCGCGATGGCGCGGTACACCTCGCAGGTTTCCATAAGCTCGCCATGCGTGCCCAGGCCCACGACCTCGCCATCCTTGAGCACGACAATCTGGTCGGCGTGCAGAATCGTCGAGATGCGCTGCGCGATGATGAGCACCGCGGCGTCGCGCGTCTCGTCCTGCAGCGCATGGCGCAGGGCTGCATCGGTCTTAAAGTCCAGGGCCGAAAAACTATCGTCGAAGATATATAGATCGGCATGCTTCATGAGCGCACGGGCGATGGCCAGACGTTGGCGCTGGCCGCCCGAAAAGTTCGTACCGCCCTGCACCACCGGGGTATCGAGCCCCTGCGGCTGATCGAGCACAAAGGTGCTCTGGGCAACCTGCAGCGCATGAAGCATGTCCGCCTCGGTCGCGTCCTCGTTGCCAAAGCGCAGATTGCTTGCCACGGTACCCGAGAACAGCCACGCCTTCTGCGGCACATAGGCAATGCGCCCGCGAATCTCACCTTGCGAAAGCTCGCGCAGATCGACGCCGTCCAGGCGAATGATGCCCTTGGTGGCATCGTGGAAGCGCAGTAGAAGCTTTGCCACCGTCGACTTGCCCGAGCCCGTCGAGCCCACGATCGCGGTGGTCTGCCCGCGACGACAGGCAAAGCTCAGGTCGCACAGGGTGTCCTCGTCGGCATCGTCAAAGCGAAACGACATGTGATCGAACACGGCGACCGTATCGGCCCCGTCCTTTGAGTCGGACGCGGCCGCATCGAGCGTACGCTGGCCATCGACGATGCTCGGCTTAATCTCCAGCACCTGCTGTGCGCGGTTCAGACATGCGGCGGCACGCGGAAGCGTCAGCACCACCATCTGCGCCATCATCACAAAGAACAGGATCAGAAGCGCGTACTCCAGCACCGCCGAGATGCTCGCGATCTGCATGGCGTGGGCGCCCACGCGGTTGCCGCCCACCCACAGCACCGCCACCTCGGCAATGTTCATCAAAAAGAAGCTGGAGCTGTCGAGCCCCACAAAAAGGTGGTTGACCTTAATGGCGTTGTCCGCGTACTCGCTAAACACCTCGTCCAGGCGCTGCTCCTCGTGGCGCTCTTTATTAAAGGCGCGGATGACGCGAACGCCCACGATGTTCTCGCGCAGCACCACGTTCATGCGGTCGATAAAGCTCTGCAGGCGCATAAAAATCGGCGCGGCGTTAGCGACCGTAAAGACCGCCGCCACCAGCACGATCGCAACCACGACGCCCAGCAGCGTGCCCATGGCGGGATCGATAAACCAGGCGAAGATGATGCCCGCCACGGCCAAAAACGGCACCGGCAGCACCAGTTGAATCGTCTGCAGAATCGCCTGCTGGATCACGTTGATGTCGTTGAGCGAACGCGTGATCATCGAGCCCGTGCCAAAGCGCTCAAAGTCGCTGGCAGACAGCTCAAGCGACTTGTCGTAGACGGCGTTGCGGATATCGCAGGCCACGTTGGCGGCCAGGCGTGCCGAAAGATAGCAGCCCAGCACCGCGCCGCCGCTGGCCATGCCGGTCGCGATAAGCATGTAGAGGCCGTTGCGCAGGATGTAGTCGACATCGCCCGTGGTGATGCCGGTGTTGACCATGTTCGCCAGCATCGTGGGAACCAACAGCGTACCGACGTTGTCGATTAGCAGCACCAACAACGTCACCGCGACAAGCCTGCGATACGGCTTCATAAACCTCATTAAGAGTCGCACGACTCCCCCTCACCTTGATTCTCGGCCTGGCTCTCGGCAGCGATATGCTGCTTAAAGGCATCGCACTCATCGCCGAGCACCCGAGAGAATTTGCCGATCAAGCGCATAATCTCGCGCTGCTCACATGGCTCAAGCGCACCAAAGGCTCGCTGTTCGGCCTTGAGTGCCGGCAACGCATAACGCTCGGCAAACCGCATGCCCGCTTCGGTCAAACGCACAACCTTGTTCTTACGGCTGCCTTCGGCAAACTCCAACGTTGCGAAGCCCCGCGCCGTCAAGGTTTTAATTGCCGAGTTGATAGTCTGCTTGCTGTAGAACCATTCGCTTGTCAGACAGCTTACGGCAACACTGCCGCCCGCCGTGCTGGTATCGACGAGCATCCAGTAAGCGCAGTCCGAAAGACCGCAGGCGCGCGAGAACTCCGAATAGATATGGTCGAGTCCATTGAGCAACCGGTCGAAGTCGACCAGCGTAACCGCACTATTCATCTATCCCACCATTCGATTGTCCGATTTTTGACCAATTTTGTATCTCTAGATTAGTCCGAGTTTTGACTATCGTCAACAGGCTCTCCGCAAATGCTTGCACTTTTATGGCCTATCGGCAGAAAAAGACCGCCGGCGCGGGGGCAGCGCCAGCGGTCACGTGAAAATCGGGTTTTATTGCCCGTTAAGCGGCGACGGCCTCATAGACCGTAGCGCCCGAGAAGCTGTCATGCAGGCTCTTGCCGGCAATCCACGGCAGCTCGACGACCTCGCAGACCGTGTTGACCAGCTCGGAGCAGTCAGTAAAGTGGCCCTTGTCGTTGAGGGCCTCGCAATCCTGAACACGCCAATAGCCATCGGTGTGCGTGATGTAGTACTCGTGATCGTCAATCGTCACAAAAGCGCGCGTCTTGGAACGCAGCAGCTTCAGAAATCCTTCGAAGTCGGTCTCGACGACATCTCCAGCCTGGAACATGATGTTACCTCCTGGCCCGGCGCCACCACGGCGCATTGATAAACGTTGGTACTCCTTTAGTAAAACCTTTATCAGAGGTTATGCGTTCGTCATTTAGGCAAGTGGTAAAAAACCGCAGGGTAGACGGGATAAAACGTTTAACCATCCCATTTGTTTGTCACATTCTGAAGGTACTTTTATGCAAACCTACTTTCCCAATTGGGATCTACCCTTTTGGCCGGGCAATTGACCGTCTATCGTTTGAGCCCGACGGGTATGAACGGGGCATCTGCAACGCCACCGCAAGGAGACACCATGGAGACTATCGAAGCACTCATCCACCGCCGCAGCTGCCGCAAATACAGTGATCGTCCCGTCGAGGCCGAAAAGCTCGCACGCATTATCGAGGCCGGCCAGTATGCACCCAGTGGCATGGGGCGCCAGCCGGTGACGTTTGTCGCCGTCACCGACCCCACGACCGTTGAGCGCCTCTCGCAGCTCAACGCACAGGTCATGGGCAGCAACAGCGACCCCTTCTATGGCGCCAAGACCGTTGTGGTGGTACTGGTCGACCGCAGCGTGCCCACGCACCTGGAAGACGGATCGCTCGCCATGGGCAACCTGCTCAACGCCGCCTATGCACTGGGTGTCGACTCATGCTGGATTCACCGCGCGCATGAGGTCTTTGACTCGCCCGAGGGCCTGGAGCTGCTGGCCAGCTGGGGCCTGCCCGCCGACGGCAGCCTGCGCGGCGTCGGTCACTGCATTCTGGGCTATGCCGAAGACACGCTACCCGAGCCCAAACCCCGCCGCGACAACGTCGTCTACGTAAGGTAACCCAAGAGCGTCATAGGGGTAGCTAATTTGGGACGAGGCTATTTTAGCCACCCCACTCGCAACTTATCTTGCCGATGGAGTTGTCGTCGTTTCGTTCGTGTGGGTCGTTTCGGCGCCGTCGCCCTGTTCGCCCTCGTCCTTTTGAGCGTCGGCGATGGTGGAGGCCGCCGCAACGATACCGCGCTGGGGCGCGACGCCCGTCTGGGTCTGAGCGCCCTCGACAATTTCTGTGCCTGCATGCGCGAGCTCGGGCGATTTAAACATCGCGTCCAAGTTGGCACCGTCGCCGGCGTAGCCAAGCGCAGCGAGTGCGATGACGATCACTGCAACGACGACCGCGATCGGAACATAACGATGCCAACCAGCCGGATTGAGTCCGCTGCGACGAGCCGCCCCGCGGCTGATGTAGCCGAGCGTGCCGTCGTGCTTGAGCTTTGAACCCACCACGCGTTTGCGGTCCCACAGCGAGGACTCTGCCTGCATTGCCAAGCGGGCACCTGTCGAAGGATAGCCGTATTTAGTGCGCTTGAACGAGCCGTCAAACCCCGAGGCGTGTTTGCCCCACGTCACCGATGTTGTGCGTCGGTTAACCGGCGCGGCGCTCCGCCTTCTGCGGCTCGGTTTTGTAGTCTCAGCCATACGCCCCCGCACGCCGTAACCAAATCGAAACAATAACGCTTTGGACTGTAGCACACGCGTCGCGCGCGGTCACGGGCGCCTCGCTCAACGGTCATCGTCCTTCAGTAAGCGCCACAGCGTTGTTCGGCTTATGCCCAGCACCTCCGCCGCACGGGTTCGGTTGCCGTGGAGATGATCTACAACCAGATGCGCGATATCTCGCTCGGTATCGGCCAGCGGTCGCAGGATATACAGGTCGCTTTCGAGTGTCGGGGCGCCAAAGGTTGCGGTCTTAATCACGTCCTCTTGGGCTAGCACTTCCTCCGCCACAGCGCGATCCACCGTGCCCGCCCCCACCAATATATACAGTCGTTCCGAGACCTCGCGGAGCTGCAGATAATTGCGCGGCCAGCGGTAAGCATCGAGCGCCTTCGTCGCCGCGGCAGACAGCGTGGGCGCTGCCGTCCCAAATGCACCAGCGAGATATTCCAAATAGCGCGCAATCTTTTGCGACGTGGCTCCCTGCTCGACGATTGCCGGCGCCACGCTCACCGCACAGGCGAAGCGCTCGGTCACAAAGGCGGCTTGATCACTTTCGCTGCCGCCCGGCATGTCATTCGCCGTCAGCACCACATGGCAGCGCGTCGCCAACGCGGTGTCGGCCATCGTGGAAACGAGCTCGCGGAGACGCTGGGGGCCAACCGTGTTCCAGCCCTCAATGCAAAGCGTCAGCCCCGTTTGGAACAACGGCGATTCGGCGCTTTTGAGCAGATGGCGCCAGCCGCGATCCGTTAGCTCATCGAGCGCAACGGCAACAAAGGGCTGATCGACAAAAGGACCGTCCAGATAGAGGCGCATGGCAATCTCGACCTGACCCGTTCCCAGCTCGCCCTCGAGCATAAGGGGCACACCGCGCGCGTAGCTCTCGGCGACCGGCGCAGCCACCGAGGCAGGCCCCTCAACGATGCCGTACGCGCTCGATTCGTAGCGGGCCTCAACTTCGTCGGCGTTGAGCCACTCGATGCCCGCGTGCGCCGCGGCGCCGCGCACCTCGCGGACCACGACGACCCAAAGGCCCCCGCCCTCTTTGTCGGCGGGGCGAACGGTCAGGCTCAGGCGCGTACCCGCACGCCCCATAACCAGACGCGCGCCGTCTCCTATACGGTCGAGGCGTTCGGCAACAAAAGCTGCCACATCCCGCTCAAGCGCCGCGTCATTCATGGTCGAAATCGCGACGTCCCCACGCGCATCGATTGCCAATGCCGAGGCCCCGGCAGCAGCCAGGGCCTCGGTCAAGATGTTCAGCTTGGCATCGCTATCCATGATTTGCCCCTGTCCGCGGCGACGTGCAACCGCCGACGGTCGCACGACCGAGTGTTTCAAAATTGAACGATATTGCTCACCAAACACTATAGGGCAGAAAGCGCCGTCCTGCGAGTATAGGTGTTGCCCCGCATCGCCATCCTGGCGGGGCGATAAGAGCTCTTCGGGACTTATAAACCTGCGGACAAGCCATACCCGCAAGAGCTCCTATCGCTCCACCGCAGGCTTGCGCTCACCAGCAACCAGCAACCAGCACGCGAATAAGCTACTTCTCTACCAGATTCCCAGCACGTGCTGCATTCCCAAGCTCATGCACGCAATGCCAATCCAGCAGCAAAAGCCCAGCGCGATGGGCTTGCCGCCCTTTTTGACCAGCTCGACGATATCGGTATTAAAGCCAATAGCCGCCATGGCCATCACGATAAAGAACTTCGAAAGCTCCTTGATGGGCGCCGTAATGGACGTGGGAAGCTGAAACACCGTGGTGACCACGCTTGCCAGCACAAAGAACAGCACGAACATGGGAAACGCGCGTTTAAGCGAAAACGTGCTTTTGGCGTCGCCGCCGGCCTTACGCGCCAGATGCATCTGCCAGCATGCGAGGACCAACGTGATGGGAATAATGGCCAGCGTCCTGGTGAGCTTGACCACCGTGGCGCTCTCGAGCACATTGGCACCGGGATGCATACTGTCCCAAGCACTCGCCGCAGCCGTTACGGACGAGGTGTCGTTGATGGCGGTGCCGGCAAACAGGCCAAAGCCCTCGTTGGTCAGCCCGAGCATACCACCGAGCGTCGGAAACACGAGCGCCGCGATAACGTTAAACAGGAAGATGACCGAAATAGCCTGGGCAATCTCGCGATCGTCGGCATCGATGACGGGTGCGGTCGCGGCGATGGCAGAACCGCCGCAAATCGACGAACCCACACCCACAAGCGTCGAGATCTTACCCGGCACGTTCATAACGCGGCAGAGCACAAAGGCGATGACAAGCGAGGTCGAGATCGTCGCCACGATAATCGGCAGCGACTGGGCGCCCTTGGACAGAATCTGGGAGAGGTTCATGCCAAAGCCAAGCAGGATGACCGCATACTGCAAGATCTTTTTAGACGTATAGGTAACGCCGGCGGCAAGCGGCTCACGACGATGCTTGGGAAAGACAAGTGCCAGAACCATGCCGATGAGGATGGCGAATACCGGCCCGCCGACCACCTCGATCTGTTTGCCGAGCAGCGTTGCGGGAATGGCGATGATCAGGCAGAACAAAACGCCCTTCCAGCGCTCGCGTACGATATTTGCCAGTTGCATATGGGATTCCTTCTTTCTATTTCACGTTTGCGACGGCTTATGATACGGCAACGTTGAGCACAGCCATGCGTAAACACAGACCAAGATGCCGCAATAGTTCTTGGGCAACAGTCGAATTACCCACCGCGGAGAGCCGATTCGCGGCATAATTAACAGCTGACATATCAGTGTGATAGAACGGTTGCGAGGCACTATGGAAGAATCGATGCACGTCGGCGAGCAGGAAACGAGCCTACAGGACCAGTCCTACCACACCATTCGACGCAAAATCGTCTACCTGGACTACAAACCGGGCGAAAAACTGGGTGTCAAGCAGCTTTGTGACGACCTGGATATGGGGCGCACCCCTGTGCGCGAGGCGCTGGTGCGTCTGGCGCAAGAGGGCCTGGTGCGTACCGTGCCCCAAAGCGGCACCTATGTCTCGCCCATCAACCTCACTCTTGCCGAGAGCGCCTGCTACATTCGCGAACACCTGGAAAAGCAGGTGATTGTAGAGTGCTGCGCCCGTGCCACCTCGGCAGGCATCGAGCAGCTCGACCGAGCCATCGCGCTGCAGGAAAAGACCATGGCCGAGGAGGATCGCATCGGCTTCTTTTTAAGCGACAACCTCATGCACCGCATGATCTTTAACATCGCGTGCCGCAGCACCGTGTGGTCGTGGCTCGAGGCGACCAATGCCGACCTGGAGCGCTTCCGCTGGCTGCGCGCCGCCACGCAGAGGCTCGACAATCAGGAGATTGTTAACGAGCACAAGAAAATCCGCCGCGCTATCGCCGGTCGCGACCCCATCGAGGCGAGCTTTTTGGTCAGCAAGCACCTGCATATGATGTTCCGCAACCAGACCGAGGTCCTGGACCAATATCCCAAGTACTTCGAGACCAGCAAGCTCCGCTAACCTGCCAAAAAGGGACAAGTTTATTTTGGCAGGTTTTATCTGGGCAAACGCAACAAGGCCCGACTCCGCCACAACGGAGCCGGGCCTTAGTCGCTAGAACGGCGGAATATTAGTTATTCCACGGTCACGCTCTTGGCGAGGTTTCGAGGTTGGTCAACGTCGCAACCGCGCAGGATGGCCACCTCGCGGGCGAGCAGCTGCAGCGGGACGCTCGCCGTGATGGGGCTGAACACGTCGCGGACGGCCGGCACGCGGATGATACAGTCGGCGATCTTGTTGATCTCCTCGTCGCCCTCGGTGGCAACGACGATGACCTTGGCACCGCGCGCCTTGCACTCCATAAGGTTCGACACGGTTTTGTCGTAGGTGGCACTCTTGGTGGCCACGGCGATGACGGGGAAGCCCGGATCGATCAGCGCGATGGGGCCGTGCTTCATCTCGCCGGCGGCGTAGGCCTCGGCGTGCAGGTAGCTGACCTCCTTGAGCTTGAGCGCGCCCTCGTAGGAGATGGCAGCGCCCATACCGCGGCCCACAAACAGTGCCGACTGCGCGTCCTTGCACAGCAGGGCGGCCTCATGAACGGCCTCGGTCTGCGTGTCCAAAATCCACTGGATCTGCTCGGCCGTATCGGAAAGCTCGCGGAACATCATGCGTGCCTGTTTGGTGGTCAGGCGGTACTTGACCTGCGCCAGCAGCAGGGCCAAAAGCGTGAGGCTAACGACCTGACCGATGAAGCTCTTGGTCGAGGCGACCGCGATCTCCTTGTTGGCCTTGGTGTAGATGACGCCGTCGCTCTCGCGCGCCACGGGGCTACCCACCACGTTGGTGATGCCAAAGACCTTGGCGCCCTTGATACGCGCGTCACGAATGGCGGCGAGGGTATCGGCCGTCTCGCCCGACTGGGACACGGCAACGACGAGCGTCGTCGGTGTGATGATGGGGTTGCGGTAGCGGAACTCGCTGGCAGCCTCGACCTCGGTAGGAATACGAGCCCAGCCCTCAATAAGGTTCTTAGCGATGAGTCCGGCATGGTAGCTGGTGCCGCAGGCAATCACATACACGCGGTCGATATCGTTGAGCTCCTCGAGGGACAGGCCCAGCTCGTCGATATCGAGCTCACCGGCGGGGGTCATGCGACCCACCAGCGTATCGCGCACGACGCGCGGCTGCTCGTGAATCTCTTTGAGCATAAAGTCGGGATAACCGCCCTTTTCGGCCATATCCAGATCCCAATCGATGTGGGTGACCTTGGGCTCGATGACATTGCCGGCCTCGTCGGTATACTCGACGCCCGCAGGCGTGAGCTTGGCAAACTGACCGTCCTCGAGCACCACGACATCGCGGGTGGCGTCGATGAGCGCAATCACGTCGGAGGCAACGTAGGAGCCGGTCTCGCCCACGCCGACCACGATCGGGGAGTCCTTGCGGGCAACGGCGATTACGCCAGGCTCGTCGGCGCACACGGCGGCCAAGCCATAGGCGCCCACCACGTGGGTGCAAGCCTCGCGCACGGAGGCCATCAGGTCGTGTGTCTCGGCATAGGCCTCTTCGATCAGATGCGCGAAGACCTCGGTATCGGTCTCGCTCTTAAAGTGATGGCCGCGGCCCTCCAGCTCCTCGCGCAGCTCGGCGAAGTTCTCGATGATGCCGTTGTGGACGATGGCGATACGACCGTCGCAGCTGGTGTGGGGGTGAGCGTTAACGACAGAAGGCTTGCCGTGGGTGGCCCAGCGGGTGTGACCGATGCCGCAGGTTGCGTCGCTATCGATATTGGAAAGCTCGCTCTCCAGGCCCGCAACCTTGCCCACGCGGCGGATGACGTCGAGGTGTGCCGCGGCGCCCTCGCCCACCTCGAGCGCAACGCCCGAGGAGTCATAGCCGCGATACTCCATGCGCTTAAGGCCTGTGACCAGGATGTTCTTTGCAATATCAGAGCCGGTGTAGCCGACGATTCCGCACATAGGATAAATCCCTTCGTTCGCGTGACTGCAAGACGTCCACGCACAGGGGGCGCTGAGACGTATAACGTTCGAGTATTGTACTCACGCAAGCGCAAGCTGATATACCAGAAGTGGTATCTCAACTTAGATACCACCCGATGCACACATGCCCAGCCGGTCCAAACCGCCACAATGGGGACAGGCACCTTTGTGGTGGTCGCGCTGGCAACGGCGTTTCCCCAGATAAAACCTGCCAAAATAAACCTGTCACTTTTTGGTTGGTTTAGGATGCTACAATCTGGCTTGTACTTGAAACGCATCAAAGGGGCCGCTATGGCAAAGGTTAAAATCAGCGACGTCGCGCGCGAGGCCGGGGTTTCGCTTGGCACGGTTTCCAACGCGCTCAACCATCCCGAGAAGTTGCGCCCCGAGACCCTCAGGCTCATCAACGAGACCATCAATCGCCTGGGCTACCTGCCCAACCAAAGCGCTCGTCAGCTCGCGGGCGGCGCCACCAAGTCCTTTGGCCTGGTGCTCCCCCGTCTCGACCACGGCTTTTCGCTCCAAATCGCCAGCGGCGCCCACAACGAGGCCCGCAAGCACGGCTACGATCTGCTCATCGCCAATGCCGATAACGACGATATTCTCGAGGATCATTACCTGCGCTATTTTATGGGCACGCAGATGTCCGGCGTCATGGTTCAGCCCATGGCGTCCCCCGACTGGCACCCCGCTATGACCAAGATGCCCGTGCCGATCGTCTATCTGGACATCCATTGCTCCGAGCCCGGTTACTACGTGGCCGCCGACAACGAGGCACAGGGGCGTATTATCGCCGAGCTCGCCATCGCCCGCGGCGCACGCCATATCACCGTTGTGGGCCGAGCGGCATTTATGCAGCTCGGCCTGCGCGTCCTTGGCATCCACAAGGCACTTGCCCTGCATCCTGATATCAAAATTGAGGTCATCGATGCCGGGGAGTGGAATACCGCAGCCGACGGCTACAGCATCGGTACCCAGATTGCCGAACGCCCTGCTGACGAGCGCCCCGATTTTGTCATCGGCCTGACCGACGTATTGGCCTCGGGCGTTATCTCGGCGCTGACCGACAAAGGCATTTCCGTCCCCGGCCAGGTCCGCGTGGCCGGCTGCGACGGCAACCCGCTCGCTTGGAGCGGATCGGTCCCGCTCACCACGGTAGCACCCCCAGGCTACGAGATTGGCCGCAAGGGCGTGCAGCTGCTCATGGAACAAATCGAGGATAAACCTGCCGCCAAGACCAAACGAGTCCGCATCGGCTCCGCCGCGCGCACCGTCACCACGGTCCCGGCCACCGAGGACATCAACCGTCAGGAAATCGTGCGTCCCTTCTTGCTCGAGCGCGTAAGCACCCAAAATGCCAAGCCGCATCCGACGGGCCAACCCATAGTCCCGACAACCGACATCAACCTGGGCGCCTACCTGTAACAAAAAAACGCCGCAACGGAAACAGTCCCGCTGCGGCGTTTTGCTGGCCCCATGTTCCCTCCCCGTTTAGCCGAACCTGCGGCTACGGATATTTATGGAATGTAATCCATTTTTCATTAACTTTTTTGTTAAAATAGATTCAATTCCATATTTTTAGATATTTCCTATAAGTATTGATTTTGCTCCAGTTTTTTCTCGCCAAGAAAGGGGTTTCATGAATCTGATTGATCGCAAACAGTACCTCGACTGGCTCATTTCGTGGAAAGACTCGCACGTCATCAAGGTCGTTTCGGGCGTGCGAAGGTCCGGCAAATCAAAGCTATTCGAAATCTACCGTAGCTACCTGCGCGATCATGGAATCACAGGCGACCAGGTTATATCCCTCAACTTTGAAGACCTGGAGTTCGAGTCGCTTACGTCGTATAGAGCACTCTACAACTACATTTCCGCCAGACTCGTCCCCGATAAGATGAACTACGTTTTTCTGGACGAGATACAGCACGTCGAGCATTTCGAAAAAGCCGTCGACAGTCTTTTTATCAAGGACAATGTCGACCTCTACATAACCGGTTCCAACGCCTATCTGCTCTCGAGCGAACTGGCAACTTTGCTCTCTGGTCGCTACGTAGAGCTCAAGATGCTGCCCCTATCCTTTAAGGAGTTTTGCTCGGCAAAAACCAATGACGGAAAGGCTCCCGCGCAGTTGTTTGACGAGTACATCACCCGGGGCTCTTTTCCCTTTATCGCCGAGACGGGCATTCAAGGACCCCAGGCGCGCGATTATCTTATGAGCCTCTACGATACCATCGTCATACGCGACGTTATCGAACGCCTGAAGGTCTCGGACGTCCCGACCCTGCGCGATATCACCAAGTTCCTACTCCATAGCATTGGAAACCGGATCTCGATTAAAAAAATCTCCGACACGCTCTCGTCCAACGGCAACAAAACCGACCAGAAAACCGTAGCCAAGTACCTCAAAGGCTTAACAGACAGCCTTGTGCTGTACTTTGCTCCGCGCTATAACGTGCGCGGTCGGCAGCTTCTTTCAACAAACGGCAAATACTACGCCGTTGACCTTGGACTTAGAGGCGCTCTCGTCAAAACCCAAAGCAGCGATATCGGTCATATCCTCGAGAATGTTGTTTATCTCGAGCTCCTACGCCGTGGATACGACGTCTACGTGGGCGATATCGACGGCGGGGAAATCGATTTTGTTGCCCTAAACTCAGACGAGACAGCCTATTTTCAGGTTTCAGCCACAACGCTCGACGAAACTACCCTCAATCGAGAGTTGGCCCCCTTTAAGAAAGTCCGAGACAACTATCCCAAGACGCTTCTTACGCTCGACACGCTGTTTGCGGACGCGAACTACGAAGGAGTCCGCAAGCGCAACGTGATCGACTGGCTCCTGGAGTAACTTGTAGCGTCATAACCCTCCGCCAGCTCCTTACCAAGGCCGCAGCCCCAGTCGCTTAAAGCACAATGCCCCTCTTATCGGCCAAAACAGCAATCTTGGCGTGATAAGAGGGGCTGACTGCGTCAGCGCCTCCACGCAGGCGCCGTTGCCGTCACCGTCCCGCGGGATCGGGCGCGGGGCATGGCGACTCGCGTGCGAACGCTAACACACGGGCTTGACCGCGGCCGTCAGATCGAACAGCGTATCGAGCACGGCCTCGCAGCCATCCACCACGTCCTGCGGCAGCGGCACGATATCGGGAACGGCAAAGACGTGGCAGCCGGCCGTGATGCCCGAGACGCAGCCGTTGCGGGAATCCTCGACCACGGCGCACTCCTCGGGAGCAAAGCCCGCGCGCTCGCAGGCGAGCAGGTACATCTCAGGGTCGGGCTTGCCGTGTACGACGTCCTCGCCGCAGGTCACCGTCTCAAACTTATCAAAGAGGCCGACCGTCTTAAGGTTGCGCTCGGCGGTAACATGGCGCGACGACGTCGCAAGACCCACGTGATAGCCCGCGGTCAGCAGCTCGTCTAGGCACTCGGCGGCGCCGGCCTTAAGCTCCAGTTCGGTCTTGACCATCTCGTCGCGAATCTCCTTGTGGCGACGATAGATCGCCTCAGCGGTTTCGCGGCTGCCGTAATGCCCATCAAGGATCTCCATGACATCGGGCAGCGTGCGGCCGATAAACTGATGGATCAGCGCATCGTCAATCGCGAATCCCAGCTCGGCCGCGCCCGCCTTCCACGCCTTGATACCCAAACGCTCGGTGTCGACCAGCGTTCCGTCCATGTCAAAAATGACAGCCTTGATCATATCGGTCCCCCATCGCTTCGCGCTGCTGTACTCCCGCAACTTTACCGCACTTGTAAACTTGTATATAACGTATATAGCATATTGCACTTTCGTTACATAGATAGAAGTCTTATGACAAGTGGCTCGGTAGGATTATAGTTTTCGATCGAGTACTCAACGATAAGGATCGTTTCATGATTTTAGACACCACGGCACCCGCAGAGGAGCTTCAAGACAAGCTATCGGCGCTCGAACAGCTGCTTTTGGCATACGGGCGCGTGGCTATCGGGTTTTCCGGCGGCGTTGACAGCAGCTTTTTGGCCGCCGTATGCGCCCGCATCATGCCCGCCAGCACGCTTCTTGTTCACCTCACTACGCCGCTCATCGGCACGCCCGAGCAGGCTTCGTTTGAGCGGGCGGTTGACGGGCAGGCCGATGAGGGGCCGCATTTCAAGCTCCCCGTGCTCAACCTCTCGGTCGATCAGCTGCAGCTCCCCCAGGTAGCCTGCAACGACGCCGACCGCTGCTACCACTGCAAGCGCGCCGGCTTTACCGCCATCGTCAACCACGCCAGGTCGCTGGGTTTTCCCACCGTCATCGACGGCAGCAACGCAAGCGACCGCGGCGACTACCGCCCCGGCATGCGCGCCGCCCAGGAGCTCGACGTGCGCTCGCCGCTTATGGAGGTCGGCTTTACCAAGGACGAGGAGCGCGAGCTGCTACGCGCCTGGGGATACCCCGTCTGGAACCTGCCGGCAGGAGCCTGCCTGGCCACGCGAGTCCCCACGGGCGAGGAGCTCACGCGCGAGAAGGTCGATGTAATCCGCACCTGTGAGGACTACCTGCACGACCTTGGCCTGGACCAGGTCCGCGCGCGCTTGGTCGGCGGCTGCATGCATATCGAGGCCGCGCCGGCAGACGTCGCCAAGATCGCCGCCCTCGGCAGGACCGCGGTCAACGACGAGGGCAAGGCCCCGCTTCCCGCCGCCATCGAATCTGCCCTGCGCAACCTAGGCTGCGGCCACATCTCCCACGAGGTCACCCCCTACATCCACGGCAACATGAACCTTTAGGTTACGCCGTTTTACAAACGGCGTACCTGCTCGGCGCTGCGCGGGCTCCGGGCACGGCAATCTGACGTTCAGCTTCACGGGCGCGACCAAAAGGTCAGCGCCCGCTTGTTTCGCGTCACCTTACCGCACCCGGAGCCCGCTCGCTCGCATATGCTCAACCTGAACTACATAAATTGTCGCCAACCTACCAAAAAGGGACAGGTTTATTTTGGCAGGTTTTATCTGGGGAAACGCAAACAGGGCCGCGACACCCATATGGCGTCGCGGCCCTTTTCCTTGGAGAAGGATCGATTGATTGAACGGGATGACCGTTCTAGTCTTCGAGTCCGCTATTGATGAGTTCCGCAATCTCAACGGGATCGGTGCTCGCGCGTACCTTGTCACGGAAGCCGGCGTCCATCAGCATCACGGCAGCCTTGGCATTCCGTCTCTCTAAACCAATAGATTTATCTCTCTAACTTTAGAGAGATAAGCACCTTGTTTTAGAGAGACCTTTAGAGAGATATATCGAATTCGCTGCTAGATTTCCTAAGGCTGTCTCTCTAACCGACTTTATCTTTAGAGAGACATTTAGAGAGACGAGCGCGACCCCTCTAATGAATGGAACACCGCAGCCGACAGCTACGGCATCGGCGCCCAGATTGCCGAGCGGAAGGAACGTCTGGAGGCGCTTATCGAGCCGATGCCGGAGGAGTGCTTTGAGGCACAGCGCAGTGCGGAACGCATTCAGGAGCACTTCAAGG
>UREC01000010.1:0-61985 GCA_900546755.1 uncultured Collinsella sp.
AGGCAGAATGACGTTTGCCCATATAAAACCGACCAAAATAAACCTGTCCCTAAAAGGCAGGTCCCGCAGTGGTTGCCGCGGGACCTAAACGGGCGCTATTTACCCATAGATGCGCCGGGGCTGTTCTTCGCCCTTTACGGAGGCTTCGGTCACGATGACCTTGGAAACGCCCTCCTCGCTGGGGAGGTCGAACATCGTCTGCTGCAGCACGTCTTCGCAGATGGCGCGCAGGCCGCGGGCGCCGGTCTTGCGGGCAAGCGCCATGCGGGCGATCTCGTGCAGGGCCGCGTCCTCAAACTCAAGATCGACGTCCTCGAGCTGGAACATCTTACGGTACTGGCGCACCACGGCATTCTTTGGCTCGGTCAGGATCGACACCAGGTCGTCCTCGTCGAGCGCCTGCGTCTGGGTAACGACGGGCGTACGTCCCACGAACTCGGGGATCATGCCGAATGCATTGAGGTCCTGCGGGAGTACCTGGCGCAGCAGGTCGTTCTCGTCGACCGAGGTGGGGCCGGCGATCTCGGAGTTAAAGCCCACGCCCTTGTTGCCAACGCGATCGGCGATGATCTTATCCAGACCCACAAAGGCACCGCCGCAGATAAACAGGATGTTGGTCGTGTCGATCTGCAGCAGCTCCTGCTGGGGATGCTTGCGGCCGCCGGTGGGCGGAACGCTGGCCACCGTGCCCTCAAGAATCTTAAGCAGCGCCTGCTGAACACCCTCGCCCGAAACATCGCGGGTAATGGAGAGGTTCTCAGCCTTGCGGGCAATCTTGTCGATCTCGTCAACGTAGATGATGCCAACCTGTGCGCGCTCAATGTCGCCATCGGCAGCATTAATGAGCTTGAGTAGGATGTTCTCCACGTCCTCGCCCACATAGCCGGCCTCGGTGAGCGCGGTGGCATCGGCGATAGCAAACGGCACCTCAAGAATGCGCGCGAGCGTCTGGGCCAGCAGGGTCTTGCCGGTACCGGTGGGACCGAGCAGCAGGATGTTGGACTTGGCGAGCTCTACCTCGTCCATATCGTCATCGAACTGCGAGCCCATGTCGTCATCAAAGGCAGACACCGCAGCGCCGCCCTCAATCACGCGGCGATAGTGGTTGTACACGGCCACCGACATGGCGCGCTTGGCGTCCTCCTGACCCATAACATAGGCCGAAAGCTCGTCATAGATCTCGTGCGGCGTCGGCACGTGCGTGATGACCTGGCGATCGTCCTCGAGCTCAAAACCCTCGGTCTCGGGGTCCGCGGCGGGCTGGGATGCAGCCTGGCCGTGGTCGTTGAGGAAGCCCGGCAGCTTGCCGTTGCGGGCAGCGTCCATAAAGTCCGAAGCCAGCGACTCCTCAAGGATCTCGGAACAGGCGGCGACGCACTCGTCACAGATAAAGATGTTGGTCGGGCCCTTTACGAGGCGACGGACCTGGCCCTGCTCTTTTCCGCAGAAGGAGCAGCGGATGGGATTGCCGTTCTCGTCAAAGTTGTCCTGCATGTTTCCTGCCATCCTAGGCATCCTTCGCGGCAAGATCGCGCGAGGTGACGATACGGTCGATCAGACCGTAGTCGAGGGCCTCGGCAGCCGTGAGGTAGTTGTCGCGCTCGGTATCGGCCTGGACCTTCTCGATGGGCTGGCCCGAGGCGTCGGACAGGATCTGGTTGAGCTCGCGACGGGTCTTCTTGATCTCCTCGGCAACGATCTCAATCTCGGTCTGCTGACCCTGGGCACCGCCGCTGGGCTGGTGAATCATGACCTTGGAGTGCGGCAGGCAGAAGCGCTTGCCCTTGGCGCCGGCCGAAAGCAGCACGGCAGCCATAGACGCGGCCATACCGACGCAGATGGTGGAGACCTGCGGCTTGATGAAGTTCATGGTGTCAAGAATCGCCAGGCCAGAGTAAACCTCGCCACCGGGCGAATTGATGTAGAGCGAGATATCCTTCTCGGCATCCTGGCTCTCAAGATGCAGCAGCTGGGCAACGACCAGGTTGGCGCTGACGGAGTTGATCTCCTCGCCCAAGAAGATGATGCGGTCGTTGAGCAGGCGCGAATAGATATCGTAGCTGCGCTCGCCGCGCGGCGTCTGCTCGATAACGTATGGCACGAGGGCGGAATCGAACTTAGCGATCATACACATCTCCATTTCTCTCTTGCGGACCAAATTGGTTCTAGATAAACGTACGGTGCCCGCATGCTATGCATTGGCTGGCACCGTACGAAGCAACCGGATAACCGGTGTATAACTTTACCCCATCACAGGCGCACGCATGCGCTCGCGGGCAAGGTGGCGAGAATTACTCGGCGTCCTTGGCGGTCTCGTCGACCTCGGTCACCTTGGCGTTCTCGACCAGGTGGTCGACGGCCTTGGAGCGACGGATAGACTCACGGACGGCAGGCATGCGGCCATCGGCGATGAACTCGGCCTTGGAAGCCTCGACGTCCTTGACGCCGGCCTTCTCGAACTCGGCGTTGATGTCGTCCTCGGTGACCTCAATCTTGAGCTCGCGGGCGAGGGCGTCGAGCGCCAGGGACTCACGGGCAACGTCGTTGGCCTGCTTGTGCAGGTCGCCGATGAACTGCTCCATGGTCAGGCCGGAAGCGGGCAGCCAGGTGTCGAGCGTCATGCCGCGGGCAGCGAGGTTGGACAGGAAGTTCTGGCCAAGCTCCTCAAAGACGGACTGCTCGTAGTCGGCATCCATCTCGTCGAGCTGCAGGCGCTCGGCGAGAGCGGAGACGCAACGGTTCTCCTTCTCGGCCGGGAGGCGGGAAGCCTTGTCCTGCTCGATCTCGATCTTGATGGCGTCGCGCATGGCGTCGATGCTGTCAAAGCCAAAGTCGGACTTGACGAGCTCGTCGGTGAGCTCGGGGGTGTTGCGGACCTTGATGCCCTTGACGGTGACCTCGACGGTGTGGGTCTCGGCCTCCTCGCCCTCCTCGGCCTCGTCGGTCCAGGTGACGGACTTGACGTCGTCAACGTTGGCGCCGATCAGAGCCTCGTTGAACTCGGTGGGGTTGCTGTCGCTACCGGCGATGAGCATACGGCCCTCGGCGGCGAAGTTATCGGCGTTCTCGACGGCCTTGAGGTCGACGGTGACGTAGTCCTCGGCCTCGACGGCGCGACCCTCGACGTCCTCGAAGGTGGCACGGTAGTTGAGAAGCATCTCGACCTGGTTGTTGATCTCGGACTCGGTGACCTCCGCGGGAGGCATCTCGATCTCGACGGCGTCGAAGGAGGAGAGCTCGGCGGCGGGACGCAGGGAGAACTCGACGGTGTAGGTGTAGTCCTCGTGATCCTTGGCGAGGTCGAGCTCCTTGTAGTCACCGTTCTTGGTGGGGACGATGTCCAGCTCGTTGAGGACGGCGGGCTCGTTGGCGGCGATCAGGTCGTTGGTGGCCTGAGCGAGGGTAGCCTCGGCGCCAAGAGCGGAGTCGATGACCGGACGGGGAGCCTTGCCGGCGCGGAAGCCCGGGAAGCGGTACTTCTTGGCGGTGTCCTTGTAGGCCTTCTTGATCGCGGCGTCGACGTCGGCGGCCGGGATGGTGACCGTAGCGGTGAGCTTGGCGTCCTTGACGTCAGAAGCGGTGATGTTCAACACGTTCCTCCTCATACTGCCCAGCTTATCTGAGGTGCTGGTACCTTTATGCAACAAAGAGTCGCGACGGCCGAAGCCGACGCAGATGCGTTGGTGCGGGCGAAAGGACTCGAACCTTCACGGGAATCCCACCAGAACCTAAATCTGGCGCGTCTACCAATTCCGCCACGCCCGCATGAGCGCACAGACTAGGAATGATAGCAGATACGAACGGCAAGCGCACGCATACGTTTTACAGGCTCACGACCTCACCACGAGTGCGAAAGGCGGGGCGAGTTGCCCCGCCCCGCCAATTACGACTTGTTCGCCGACCCGCTACTCCCCCAGCAGGGCCTTCTCGGGCGTGATGGGCAGTGAGCGAACCTGATGGCCGGTGGCGTGCGCCACGGCCGAGGCCACGGCGGCGAGCGGCGTGTTGATGACGACCTCGCCGATCGACTTGGCGCCAAACGGGCCCGTCGGCTCGTAGCTCGGCTCAAAGGCCACGCGAATGCTGCCGATATCCAAGCGCGTGGGCAGCTTGTAGCTCATAAAGTTGCCGGTGCGCAGACGGCCGCGTTCATCGTGCTCGACGATCTCGTAGAGCGCGTGGCCGATGCCCTGGGCAATGCCGCCCTCGGCCTGGACGCGCGCGAGCGCCTCATTGATCACGGTGCCGCAGTCCACAGCTGCCGCGTAATCCACCACGGTCACCTTGCCGGTGGCCTTGTCGACCTCGACCTCGGCAATGCCGGCCATAAACGGCGGAGGCGAAACGGGCAGGCAGGCAGAAGCATGTGAGGTGAGCGCGTCGCCGCCCGCGATGTTCTTGACGCACAGGTTGGCAAAGTCGCGCAGCGTGAGGTAGCGGTTCTGCTCGCGCGCGGCACGCTCGTCGGACAGGCGCACGTACTGACCATCAAAGACCACATCGGCGGCGTCCACGTCCCACATCTGGGCGGCCTTGGCGCAGATCTTCTCACGCAGCTCGGTCGCGGCGTTCTTGGCGGCAAGGCCCGTCACGTACGTACCCGAGCTCGCGTACGAGCCGGCGTCGAACGGCGACACATCGGTGTCCACGCCGCGCACCACGATCAGCGAGCTCTCCACGCCCAGCTCCTCGGCGGCAATCTGCGCCAGGATCGTGTCGACGCCCATGCCGTTATCGGTGGCGCCGGTGCCGATGGTAATGAAGCCATCCTCTTCCAAGCGCATGTCGATGCCGGCGATATCCACGTTGGAGATGCCCGAGCCCTGCATGGTGAGCGCACAGCCCAGAGCACGCACACGGTCGCCCAGGTCGACGGCCAGCGGCTTGTCGCGCCAACCGATCATGTCCATCGCGCGCAGCAGGCAGCGGTCGAGCGCGCAGGCGTTGAGCTTCTCGTTGTAGTACTGCGGCATGATCTCGCCCTCGCGCACGATGTTCTTAAGGCGCAGATCGGCGGGGTCCATGTGCAGCATGTCGGCAAGCTCGTTGACGGCGCTCTCCACGGCAAACTGGCCCTGGGTGGCACCGTAGCCGCGATACGCGCCGCCGCGGTTGGTATTGGTGTAGACGGCGTCCCAGCTAAAGCGGCTCGCCTTCACGTGGTTGTAGATGGGCAGGCTCTTGTGGCCCGACAGGCCGATCGTCGTGGTAGCGTGCTCGCCGTACGCACCGGCGTTGGACAGCGTATGCAGATCGATGGCCGTGATGGTGCCGTCGTTCATGGCACCCAGCTTAACGGTCATCTGCATCTGGTGGCGCGAGTTGCCCGCGGTGATGGTCTCCTCGCGGGTGTAGCAGCAGTAGCTCGGACGGCCGGTCTGCTGGGTCACGAACGCAACGAAGATCTCGCAGCAGCCCGTCTGCTTGGAGCCAAAGCCGCCGCCGATGCGCGGCTTAATGACCTGCACCTGCGACTGCGGAATGTCGAGCGACTGCGCGACCATGCGGCGCACGTGGAAGGGCACCTGCGTAGAGGTGGTCACCGAGATGCGGCCGAACGCATCGGTCGTCGCGAAGGCGCGGAAGGTCTCCATGGGCGCGGTCTGCGTGGCCTGGCTGGTGTAGGTGCGCTCAAAGACGATGTCGCTCTGGGCGAAGGCCTCGTCCAGGTCGCCAAAGTCGCTCGTGCCGCTGCACACCAAGTTGCGCGAAACATCGCCGCCCTGCGGGAACATAAAGGTCACGTCGCCCTCGGGGTGGACCACGATGTCGTTATCGAGCGCCTGGGTAAAGTCGAGCAGCGGCTCGAGCACCTCGTAGTCGACCTTGATGAGCTTGAGCGCCTTGTCGGCAGCCTCCTCGGTCTCGGCGGCGACGATCGCCACCTCCTCGTTTTGGTAACGGACGAGGTTCTCGAGAATTAGGCGGTCGTAGGGACTCGGCTGCGGATAGCTCTGACCGGCGATGGTAAAGCGGCGCTTGGGCACGTCCTCATAGGTGTAAACGCCCACCACGCCGGGCACCTTCAGGGCGCGCGACGTATCGATGGAGCGGATCTTGGCGCGGGCATAGGGGCTGCGCTTGAGTTTGACGATCAGGGCGCCGGCGGGCACCATATCGCCCGTGTAGACGGGACGGCCCTCGAGCAGCGCCTTCGAGTCCTTCTTGGGCTGCTTATGGGTGATCTGCTTGTACGAGACACCGTTGCAGCTGGTGTCGTTGACCGGCAGCTCGGGCATCTCAAAGCCCACCTGCACGCCGGACTCGTTGAGGAAGCGCACGATGGCGCGCAGCTGGCTCTCGTAGCCGCTGCAACGGCAGAGGTTGCCGGCGAGCTGGCGCGACAGCTCCTCGCGCGTGGCGACGAGGCTCGGGTCCTCCTTGGCGGCGCGGGCAAGCGCCAGCACGTTCATGATGAGGCCGGGGGCGCAAAAACCGCACTGCTCGGCGCCTTCGGCAGCCATCGCACGGGCAAGCGCCTCGGACTCGGCTTTGAGACCCTCGAGCGTGGTGATGGAGCGGCCCTCGATGCGCGCGGCGGGAACCGAGCAGCTCAGCACCGGGTCGCCGTCGAGCCACACCGTGCACAGGCCGCAGTTGGTGGTCTCGCAGGCGCAGCGCACCGACGCACAACCCTGCTCGCGCAACAGTGCAAAGAGCATGGTGTCGGGGGCAATCTGAACCTTGACCTTACGGCCGTTGAGCGTAAAGGAAAGATCGATGAGTTTGGCAGCCATTAGCGCACCTCGCTAGAATCGACGCCGGGCACGCGGCGGCAGGAATACTCGTCCGTGGCGAACTTGGGGATCTGCACGGTCTCGAGCTCGCGGGCAAGCGCGGCCGAAAGCTCGATGCCGGCGGCGCGACGCACAGCCTGGATGGCGAGCGGGGCAGAGATGCGGCGGCGGTAGTCGGCCGAGCCCCACAGGTTGGTGCCGTAGCTCAGCGAGCGCACGGATGCGGCCAGGGCGCGAAGCTCGTCCTCGGAAGGATGCTCGTTCACCAGGCCGCACGCCTCGCCCTGCAGCAGAGTCGCGCGCAGCGGGCGGGCGCCCACGGTGACGTGCCAGGTGCTGTCCCACCAGGCGGCGGTGACGTTCAGCGAGGGGAAGTCGGTCGCGGCCTTGCGCACGGCCTCGTAGCTCGCGCGGTAATCATGCTTGACGACCACGACGTGCTCGATCACGTCGCGCACATAGCCCATATCCACGAACTCCGCGAGCGGCACGCGGCCGGCACCCGTCAGCTCAACATACGAATCGAGCGCGAGGAAGGCGGAGAGAACGTCCGAGAAGCCAAAGCGGCCGTAGATGCTGCCGCCCACCGTGGCGGTGTTGCGCAGCTGCACGCCCACGATGTCGTGGACGGCGAACTCGAAGACATTATTGACAAGCGCGTTGAGCCCGGCATGACGCTCGAGCTGGCGCAGGGTGCACATGGCACCGATGCGAAACTCGGTCTCGGTCTCCTCGATCTGATCGAGTCCGCAGGCCGAAAGGTCAATCGCCGTCGCCACACGACGCGAACCCAGGCGCATCCAGATGCCGCCGCCCACAATCTTGTTGTTGCGGTTCTTCTGCAAGAGCTCATAGGCTTCGGCCGCGTTTCCAACACGGACGTAGGTACCGAACTTGAGCACGTTCTCCCCCATCTCTTCACTTGTCCAGTACCTTTAAGTGTACCAAACGAGGGGGCATAGCTCGTGTCGGGACAAAATGAACCGTTTTCCTCCGTCGCATGCGGATCAAAAAAGGCTCCCAGCCAAGATGACTGGGAGCCTTCTGCGATGCTATATCGAGCGAAGATTTAGCAGACGCCCTGGGCGAGCATGGCGTCGGCGACCTTCAGGAAGCCGGCGATGTTGGCGCCCATGACGAAGTTGCCCTCCTCGCCGTACTCCTTGGCGGTGTCGTCCACGTTGTGGAACATGCCGCGCATGAGCTGCTCGAGCTTGCCGTCGACCTCCTCGAAGGTCCAGGACAGGTGCTCGGCGTTCTGGCTCATCTCCAGGCCGGACACGAGCACGCCACCGGCGTTGGCAGCCTTACCAGGCATAAAGGCGACGCCGTTCTCCTGGAAGTAAGTCGTGGCCTCGATGGTCGTGGGCATGTTTGCGCCCTCGCCGACCACCTTGCATCCGTTGGCGACGAGCGCCTGGGCGTCCTCGAGCAGCAGCGTGTTCTCGCGAGCGCAGGGCAGCGCGATGTCGCAGGGCAGCTCCCACACGCCGCGGCCGTCGCCCTCGTGCCACACGGCGTTGGGCTTCTCGTCAACGTACATGGCGAGCGTGACGCCCTTGTCGTGGCCGGAGCGCTTCTGGTTGTAGACGTGCTCGAGCACGGAGTAGTCGATGCCGTCGGGATCCTCGACCCAGCCGTGGGTATCGGAGCAGGCAAGCACCTTGCCGCCGAGCTGGGAGACCTTCTGGACGGCATAGATAGCAACGTTGCCGGAACCGTGAACGACGACGTTCTTGCCCTCGAAGGAGTCGCCGCGGCTCTTGAGGTACTCGTCCACAAAGTAGACCAGGCCGTAGCCGGTGGCCTCGGTACGGGCGAGCGAGCCTCCAAAGGAGAGGCCCTTGCCGGTGAGGACGCCGGTCCACTCGTTGGTCAGGCGCTTGTACTGACCGAACATGTAGGCAACCTCGCGGCCACCAACGCCCAGGTCGCCGGCGGGAACGTCGGTGTTGGGGCCAATGTGGCGATAGAGTTCGGTCATGAAGGACTGGCAGAAGTGCATGATCTCGTTGTTGGACTTGCCCTTGGGGTCAAAGTCGGAGCCGCCCTTGCCGCCGCCCATGGGCAGGGTGGTCAGGCTGTTCTTGAGGATCTGCTCCAGGCCCAGGAACTTGAGCATGCCCAGGGTGACCGTCGGGTTAAAGCGCAGGCCGCCCTTGTAGGGTCCAATGGCAGAGTTGAACTCGACACGATAGCCGCGGTTGACCTGAACCTTGCCCTGGTCATCGACCCAGGGGACACGGAACATAACGATGCGCTCGGGCTCGACGAGGCGCTCAAGCAGGGCGGCCTCCTCGTACTCGGGATGGGCGTCGAGCGCCGGCTGGATGGTGCCGAGGATCTCGGTCGCGGCCTGGATGAACTCAGGCTGCTCGGGATAGCGGGCCTTGAGCTCGTCGAGAACTTTCTGCGTGTAGCTCATGCTTCCTCCAATGATGGGAAACGAAAAATGTTGATCACGGCACCCCATGCGCCGCGAACTTTATCGTTTATGGATAATATCGCACTGTTGCGGGAAAATTTCGCATAAGCCGACGAGCAGATGTTTCGTTTTGATTACGATGCAGGTAGAAGCGTTTTTGAGCACCCGACGTACAAATCGCGTGTTTCGAAGCTGTTTCGTCCACATGGTCCATACCACCACAAAGAGGACAGGCACCTTTGTGGTGGTTGGCAGGATGCGTTGGCGGGAACGTATGTGAATCGAACACATCCAAGACGTTTTGCACGCCTCACAACGGTTTTGAGGACCGCGGGGCCCACCGGAGCCCATCCGTTCCCAAACGTGGCGGTATTTTACCAAACGCGCAGTGTCGCGCCACGAAAACGGCCCATCTACTACGTTTAACCAGCAAGGGTTAGCCATACCCACTTTTTCGTAACATCGGCAAGTCATCTACCTGCGGTTTTGTTTTTGAGGTTTTTGAAATGGTCGAGGGTAGTCACTTAAACGTAGTAGATAGGCCGGTTTTGTGGCGAGCGGCGATTCGGAGCCCTAGCGCAGGGATCTGAGACCGCCGGCCTCCTTGTTGAGCGTCGTAAAACGCACCGCATCCAGGTGCTCCAAGATGCTAATGGCTCGTTTGCGCGACACGCCTAAGGCCTCGCGCAGCACACTCGTCGTGGCAACGCCGCCAGCAGCCTCGATAGCCGCGGCGACGACCTCACGTGCATGGGCCTCGGCGGCGGCAGACAAGGCAACGTCGCGTTCGATCTTAACGATCGCGCGGTTGAGCGAAAGCTCGCGCAGGGCACGCGTCATGGTGTCGCGATCGAGCTGCAGACGCTCACCCACCTCGGGCAGCGTCGCCGCACCGAGACCCGCCTCGTCGAGGGCGGCCACGATGCGCTGGCTCGCCTCGCGCACCACACGTATCGCCGCAGCGGCAGAGTGCGGGTCGAACACCTCGGCACCGTCGACGGTGCACACGCCGCGCGCACAGCCCTCGAGAACGAGCGCGGACGCAATGTCTTCGCCCGCTGTCGGCCAGGCGGCATGCGCGACCTCGCCCGGCGTGAAACCCGTCTGCTTGGGCGCGGCCCCGTGCATGGCGGCCAACGTGACGGAGAGCGTGGCGAGGGCGGCATCGAGCACAGCGGGGGCGGCATAGAGCTCCTCGGTCGAGCGCTCGGCATGAAGCGCCACGGCGTCACCCGAGGAAACCGCCCCGTGCAGGAGCGCAGCCGCCTCGGCACCCGAAAGATCGAGAGCACGGGCTGCGGCCGCGGCAGGCACAGGCAGGCGCTGCAGCCCCAACCATGCGGCAACGGCGGCGGCGCGGTCGTCGGCATCCAGGGCCCCGAGCAGCGCGCACTCGCCCGCGGAGAGGACGCGCGAGCGGCGGCACCGCGAAAGAAGAACACGACCGCCGCCGATAAGCACCACCGGCGAGAACGCGAGCACAATGAGGCCGTCGCCTGATCGCACGGGAAGGCGCTCCTCCAGACGGACCTGCACGATGCGGGTCTCGCCAGCCTCAATGGGTCCCTCACCCTCCATGAGCATGACACGGCCAAGGACCTCCGCCGTACCCGCCATCACATGAACGCGCGTACCGGACTCGAAGGGCGCGGGCTTGGTGCCCTCGCGCCCCAGATACGTGAAGCGGGCGATGAGTCTGAGCGTCAAGCCCTCGGCACCAGACCCGCAGAGGACCTCGCCACGCGGAAGGTCGCCCGCACCGTCGCCCACGATGTTGAGCGCCGCGCGCTGTCCGGGCAACGCCCGAGGAGTATCACCATGCACCTGAATCGCGCGCACGCGGCAGCGCACGCCCGCGGGACATGAGACGAGCTCGTCGCCCACCGCTACGGGGGCATCGTGAAGCGTGCCCGTGACGACCGTCCCGGATCCCTTGATGGTGAAGCAGCGGTCGATGGGCAGGCGCGGGGCCAGACCGGGGCGCACCGGGCGGGATGCGGTATCGGCCAGGAAAGAGTCGATGGCGGCATCGAGGGCAAGGCGAACGTCCTCGATGCCCACGCCCGTGCGCGAGGAAACAGGCACCACGGGCGCATCGGCAAAGACGGTATCGCTGAGGAAGTCCATCACGTCGAGCTCGGCGAGCTCCGCCGTCTCGTCATCGGCCAGATCGCGCATCGTGAGCGCCACCACGAGGTGCCTCACGCCCAACAGCTCCAACACGTACACGTGCTCTCGCGTCTGCGGCATCACGCCCTCAACGGCAGAAACCACCAGCAACGCAACGCCCACGCCGGTAGCACCCTGTACCATCGCGCGCAGGTAGTGCGCATGCCCGGGCACGTCGACCAGGCCGACAAGCTTGCCGCTGGGAAGCTCGAGCTCGCCAAAGCCGAGCTCCGTAGTCATGCCTCGGCGGCGTTCGACCTCCAGACGGTCGGGATTTTTGCCGGTCAGCGCCTCGATAAGGGCCGACTTTCCGTGGTCGACGTGACCTGCTGTTCCAACGACAACGGGACACTCGACAAGCTCACGCGCAGTCATCGACGCAAACCAGCCCGCACGGTATCCGCCAACGCAGACGCACACAGGTCAAGGTCGGTGTCGTGCAAAAGCGTGCGAACGTCAAACAGCACCTGGTCGTGGCGCACGCGTGTCACAACCGGCGTATCGGGCTCCTGTACCATAGCGCGCTTTAGGCCATCGGCGGATAGACGCCCATCAACGGGACAGACGGCAACGCAAAATGTAGGGAGCTCGACAGTCGGCAGCGATCCGCCGCCGGGAGTAGAGGCGCCCTCGACAACCTGCAGCACCACGGCCTCCTCGCACTGAGCCTCGCGAAGCTTGCGCAGCATGCGGTCGTGCAGGCGCTTGGCCTGGCGCTCGAGCGGAGCCGGCGCGCCGGAAAGCATGTTGAGTACCGGGATCTCCCGATGCGCCGCATCGGGACCGGTCACATACAGTCGCAAAGTGGCCTCGAGCGCCGCGAGCGTGAGCTTGCCAGGGCGAAGCGCGCGCATAAGAGGATGCGAGGCACAGGCGGCGATTACTTGGGCGCTGCCGAGAATAATGCCTGCCTGCGAGGCGCCGAGCAGCTTGTCACCCGAGCACGAGACGACGTCAACGCCGGCGCAAAGCGAGGCGGACGTGGGCTTCTCCCCCGCATCGGCGAGCACCCCGTCTGCAAGCAAAGCGCCCGAGCCCTGATCCTCGTACAGCAACAGCCCGTGCTCATGCGCCAGCGCGGAAAGCTCCGCCGCGGAAACCTCCTCGTGGAAGCCCTCGATACGGTAATTAGAAGGATGAACTTTCAAGATCATCGCCGTGTTGGGCGTAATGGCGCTTCGATAATCGTCCAGATGTGTGCGGTTGGTAGAGCCAACCTCGACAAGCTTGGCACCCGAAGCCGCCATGATGTCGGGGATGCGAAAGCTGCCGCCCACCTCGACAAGCTCGCCGCGGCTCACGATGACCTCTTTGCCGCACGCATGCGCGGCAAGCACCAGCAGCACCGCCGCGGCGTTATTGTTGACGACCAGGGCGTCCTGCGCCCCCGTGAGCGTGCGCAGCAGACGCGCGGCATGCTCTTTGCGGCCCCCGCGAGCGCAGGTTGAGACGTCATACTCAAGCGTGCTGTAGCCGCGAGCGACATCGGTCACCGCCCGCACCGCCGCGGGCGCGAGCGGAGCGCGGCCCAGGTTGGTGTGAATCACAACGCCCGTCGCGTTAACGGCAGGGCGCAGGGTCGGCAGCGACAGGCGGTGGCACCGCCGCTCGATAGCCAAGGCGAGCTCGCGCTTATTCCTAGCGGGGGCGCCAGAGCGAATCGCCGCGCGCTCGGCATCGAGCTCGGCGTCAATCGCCTCGCGCACCAACGTGTCGCCCGCATCGCCGGCAGCCTTCATGACCGGCCACTCGGCCAGCAGCTCGTGCACGGCGGGAATGGAGCGCAGGCGGTCGCGCACCTCGGCAGGCATGGATTCGCAGTCGCTCATGGAAAGCCCTTCGACATAATCAATAAAAAGCAGGCCCCCCTTGGTCGTCATCGGCCAAAATGTGACGACGCGAATACAAAAGGGACAGGTCCATTATGGCAGCTCGCGACAAGACGGCGAAGCGCCTCGTCCAAAACCTGCCAAAATAAACCTGTCCCTTTTTGGTCGGTTATGGGTTGGGTCCTTTAGGACTCTTTGTTGGCGTAGATAAACCAGTAGCCCAGCGCCACGATCAGGGCGCCACCTACGATATTGCCCAGCGTGGCGACCGAAAGGTTGAGCGCCAACCCGGCGGCGTTGAGGGCATCGGCGCCGGCGACATCGGCTCCATAGCCGCACGCGTGCATCACGGCACCCATGGGCAAAAAGTACATGTTGGCAACGCAGTGCTCAAAACCGCATGACACAAAGGCGGCGATAGGCAGCAGAATACCCACGACTTTATCGACCACGGTCTTGCCGGCGGTACCGATCCATACAGCCAGGCACACAAAGATGTTGCACAGAATGCCGCGGAAGAAGATGGTGACGGCGTCAATCGAAACCTTACCGGCGGCGACACTCACCATGGTGTTGGCAACGGCCTCGCCGTTGAGCTTATAAATAGCTGCCATGTAAACCAAAAAGACAACGAACAGCGCGCCGGCAAAGTTGCCGATCCACACAACGACCCAAGCCTTGAGCATCTGGACGAGCGTGATCTTTTTGCTCTTGAGCGCGCAGACCATAAGCGAGTTGCCGGTAAACAGTTCCGCGCCGCAAATGAGCACGAGCACCAGTCCCAGGCAAAAGCACAGGCCGCCCACAAAGCGCTGAGCGCCCCAGCCAAGGGACGCATCGCTCAGAAAGACCGTGAAGAACAGACCGCCGAAGGCGATGAACGCGCCGGCGAACATGGCGAGCAAAAATGCCTTCGAGGCAGGCAGACTGGCCTTGGTAACGCCGGCGGCCTCGGTCTTGGTCTCGATTGCGGCAGGCGCCAGGCAGTCGGGGATGGGGTATTCTGCCTTGAAATCTGCCATGTCAGTCACTTCTTTCCTAATCAGCAGGGACGAGCATTGCCAATGCAAAGGCCCCGCGTCGGACGGTCAAAACAAAACAGGTCAGAAGTAAACGTACCTCTGACCTGCAAATTACTTGGAGCGGGCGACGGGAATCGAACCCGCGTCATCAGCTTGGAAGGCTGGGGTTCTACCATTGAACTACGCCCGCAAGATATGGTCGGGACGACAGGATTTGAACCTGCGACATCCTGCTCCCAAAGCAGGCGCGCTACCAAACTGCGCCACGTCCCGAAGGTGTTGAGCAGCTAAGGTCTAAACCTTGCGTGTCCCAAAGCGAAGGAAATTATAGGGGAGACTCCCCGCCTGTGCAAGCGACGATACCCTAGCTCCTCGAATGTGCGACAAACCGGCTGTGGAGCAGGCCAATCACAAACGCCACCACGGCAACCGGCGCCCATGCGGCTCCAATGTCGGCCAGCGGCAGCGCATCGAACGGCAGCCACACGCCTGCAAAGAACGCGTCGCGGATCGAGGTGATCACGCTCTGCACCGCGACAACGCCGCCGACCCAGACCCACACCTGCGGATGCGCGTCGCAAAAACCGTGCACTAGGCCCATAAGCACCAGAACAATTGCAACAGGGTACAGGGCGTTGAGCATGGGCACCGAGAACATGAGGATCACGTCGAGACCCACGTTTGAGAGCACGCACGAAAACGCCGCGAACACAAAGGCGAGTATCGCAAAGGGACGGCGCATGGCCTCCTCGGAAGCCTCTGCTCCCCCTTCGACCACATACGTCTCGCAGAAGTAACGCGAGCAGCAGCTGATGAGACCGATGCATACGTTCATGCAGGCGAGGAAGAAGATCGCAAAGACCACGACCGTGCCGGCAAGGCCAAAGTGCATGGAGGCCGAGCGGGCGAGGATGGCGGCTCCGTTGGTGGCATCGGGCATCACGGTGCTCAGCTGCGTGCCGGCAAGCGCCAGACCGCAGTAGATGATGGCCATGAGCACACCAGCGATCACGCCGGAGCGCGAAATCTCGAAGGCCACGCGCTTGTCGTCGGTAACGCCCAGCTCGTGGATGGTCTCGGCGATGATGATGCCAAAGGCGAGCGACGCGAGCAGGTCCATGGTCTGATAACCGGTCAAAAAGCCCTGCACGGCGGCACCGGCATCGTAAGGAGCCTGCGGCGCGGCAGCGGAACCCAGCGGCGAGACCACGGCAGCGCCCACGACCAATACGATAAGGGCGATGAGCGCGGGGCCCGTAATGCGGCCGAGCACGCGCGTAATGACACCCGGGCGCAGCGTGAGCACAAAGGCGACGGCAAAGAAGGCGACGGCAAACACCAGGCGGGCCGTGCCGAGCGAGACACCCTCGGGCAGCAGCGGCACCAGCATCTCGAAGGCCGTGGAACTCGTACGCGGAATGGCCAGACACGGACCGATAGCCAGATACACCGCCGCGACAAAAAACTCGCCAAACTTGGGGTGCACACGACCGGCAAGCTCGCGCGCCGTTCCGGCAAGTGCCACGGCGATAAAGCCCATGACGGGAAGGCCGATGGCGGCAATCAGAAAGCCGAGCATGGCGAGCGGCGTGGCAGAGCCCGCCTGCAGCGCCAGCAGCGGCGGAATAATGAGGTTGCCGGCGCCAAAGAGCATCGAGAACAGGGCGATGCCGACGGTGAGGACATGGTCGGAGCGCAGACCGCGCGGGGCGGATGATGCCATAGGACCACCTTTCGGGTCGAAACAAAACGGGACGGGCAAAAGACCCGTCCCGCAAGTATATACGCTTTAGCAGGCTAAATCGTGCAGAGCGTCAATCGCGGTGTCGACTTCCTCGTCCGTGTTGAAATACCCAAACGAGAAGCGAACGACACCCTGGCGCTCGGTCCCCAGTGCGCGGTGCATGAGCGGAGCGCAGTGGGCGCCGGGGCGCGTCGCAATCCCCCACCCTTGCATGAGCGCGTCCGAGACCTCGGCCGAATCGATATCGCCCACGTTAAGCGAAACGATCGCCGAGCGCACGGGCTGGTCAAACGCACCGTAGAGCGCAATGCCGGGAATGTCGCGAACGCCGGCGAGGAAGCGCTCGGCAAGCGCACGTTCGCGTGCCGCAATCGCCTCTACCCCGCCCTGGGCCTCGATAACGTCGAGGCCGGCGGAAAGGCCGGCGATACCGTGACCGTTGAGCGTGCCCGCCTCAAGACGCGTGGGCCACTCTTGCGGCTGCAGCGCATCGAAGCTGCGCACGCCCGTGCCACCCATGGCCCAAGGAGCCACGTCAATGCCTTCCGCCACGGCTAGGCCACCGGTCCCCTGCGGGCCCATGAGCCCCTTGTGGCCGGTAAAGCACACCACGTCGAGCCCCATGACCTGCATATCGATATGCGCCGTGCCGGCAGACTGCGAGGCATCGACGATCACAAGCGCGCCGGCCGCATGGGCCATGGCAGCCACGCGTGCAATGTCGACCGCGTTGCCGGTCACATTGGAGGCGTGTGTCACCACCACGGCACGCGTGCCCGGCGTGACCAGCTGCTCGAGCTCGTCGTAGTCGAGCGCGCCGTTCGCGTCGCAGCCCGCATGCTCAACAGTCACGCCCTGCTCTGCCGCCAGGCGGTTGAGCGGACGCAGCACGGAGTTGTGTTCGAGCACCGTCGTGACCACACGATCGCCGGGGCGCACCACGCCGTTGATGGCGGTGTTGAGCGCCGCCGTGGAGTTGGGCGTAAAACAAATATGGTCCACCCGCGGGCAGCCCAGCAAGCGCGCAAGCTTGGTGCGGCAGCTGTGGATGGTGCGCGCCGCGTCGAGCGCACCCGACGTGGCGCCTCGCCCAGCATTGCCGAGCGAGCACATCGCCTGCACCACGGCATCGATGACCGCCTGAGGTCTGTGCATGGTCGTCGCCGCGTTATCCAGGTAGATCATCGCACGACCTCCCACATATCGATCACAGTAAAGCCCTCGGTGGGAACGTCCGCCGCGGCAAGCTCGCTTCGCAGCAGTGGTTCATTTTCAGGCAGGGCTTTCCATGCCAGGCCGCAGCCGGCAGCAACCTCTCCGGGTACGGGAATCGTTCGCCCGGGAAGGCCACGCTCACGGCACAGAGACTCGCAGCCCATGGCGGCCGCCGTGGTGGGAAACGTGATGACAAGCGCCGGGCGCTTTTCTCTCATGGCAATCCCACCCAGGCGCTACGGACGCACGACGCGGCCGGCCTGCTCCATCTTTTCGACGATCACGTACATGTTCGTGACATCGCCCACGGCAAGCTGGTCCTTAATGCCAAAGTGGTCGAGGCAGGTGCCGCAGGTAAGGATCTCGACACCCTGCTCGGCCAGGCCCTTGAGGTCGTCAAGCACCGGCGACCCCTCGACGGTGAGTTTGGCGCCGCCGTTGTAGAAGAGCATCGTGGCGGGCAGCTCCTCCTGCTGCGTCACGGCAAAGATAAAGGCCTTCATGAGCTTGTGGCCCAGCTCATCGTCGCCGCGACCCATGCAATCGGTGTAGACGGCCACGACCAGCTTGCCCTTGCCGGCGCTGGCGTCGCAGAAAGCGGCGCCGTCCTGCTCAGGATCGGCCACGGCAACGGCGCCGGCGGTCGCCACGATCACGTGCCACTCGGCATCGGCGACCTTCTCGACCGAGGCCGTGCAGCCCTTTTCCTGTGCCATCTTGGAGATGTTCTTGACGGCCGTCTCGTTGTCGACCGAGGTCACGACAACACCCTCGCCATCAAGCTGCTTCAGAGCTTTGAGCGTCTTGACGACGGGCAGCGGGCAGGCATCGCCCATGGCATTGACTTCAATTTTGGTAGACATAGCAAATCCTTTCAAAAGGGACCGCCCAGAACAGTAGACGGTCGCATAAACGGTTTTCCTTAATGCACAACGTGAACGGCAGGACCACCCGGCACCGCCTCGCACACGCGGCCGATTGTGGCGGCAACGCGACCTTCGGCATGCAGGCGGCGGGCGAGCTCATCCACATCGGCAGCAGGCGCTGCGATGAGCAGGCCGCCCGAGGTCTGCGGATCGTACAGCGCATCCAGCATTCCCGGCTCCAGGTCATCGTCGGCCGCCACGCGCGGGCCAAAGAAATCCTGGTTGCGGTAGGCGCCGGCAGGGATAATGCCCAGACGCGCCATATTGAGCACCTGGTCAAAGAGCGGCACCGCCCCCGACGCGAGCTCAATCTGCACGCCCGAGCCCTCGGCCATCTCGCACGCATGCCCGATCAGGCCAAAGCCCGTGACATCGGTGCAGCCGTGAAGCTCGAGTCCCTCGGCCAGGCGAATCGGGGCCTCGTTGAGGGTGCGCATCGAGTCAAACATGGCTGCGGCCTCGTCCTGCTCGATGAGCACGCCCTTAATGGCCGTGGTGATAATGCCCGAGCCGATCGCCTTGGTCAGCAGTAGGACATCGCCCACGCGCGCACCGCTGTTGGCGAGCATGCGGTCGAGCGCGACAAAGCCACTCACGGACAGGCCGTACTTGGGCTCGTCGTCGTTGATGGTGTGGCCGCCCGCGATGGTGCAGCCAGCCTCGACGCACTTGTCGGCGCCACCCGCCAGAATCTCACCTGCGACCTCGACGCCCAGGCAACTGGGAATGCACAGCAGGTTCATGGCATGGCTCGGTCGTCCACCCATGGCATAAATGTCCGACAGCGAGTTGGCCGCCGCGATCTGACCAAACAGGAACGGGTCGTCGACCATCGGCGGGAAGAAGTCGACGGACTGCACGAGGCCCAGGTTTTCGCCAACACGAAAAACACTCGCATCGTCGGAGGTATCGAACCCCACGAGCAGGTTGTCGTTATGCACATTGGGTAAGTCGCCCAGGACCTGGGCGAGGGCTCCAGGAGCCAACTTAGCGGCTCAACCGCTCGCGGCAGTCATAGACGTGAGCTTAATCTGATCGTCAGCCATCGATACCTCCTCTCATCGGTCAATCATTTCCTCCCAGTATACGCATGAATGCAGGCCCACGGCCGATGCATTAATCGAGCGCCTGTGCGCGAATCGCCGCGCCGATGGCACCGGCAAAGCGAGCCTGGGGCGAGGTGGTCACCGGCGACCCCAGCAGCTCGCCCAACCGCTCCACCACGAAGGCGTTCTCGCACAGGCCACCGGTCAGGTAGTACGGGGCGCCCGCGGCCTGCCCGGCCATGGTCGCCACGCGCGAGACCACGCTGTCGATCACGCCACGTGCGATGTTCTCGCGCGGCTCACCGCGACCGATCAGGCTAATGACCTCACTTTCGGCAAACACCGTGCACATGCTGGAAATCTTGGTAGGCTCGCCGGAACGCGCCAGGTCGGCCATCTGCTGTTGAGAAATACCTAGGCGGTCGGCCATGATCTCCAAAAAGCGCCCCGTGCCGGCAGCGCACTTGTCGTTCATGGCAAACTTGGCCACGCGGCCATTTTTAAGCTGAATGACCTTGGTGTCCTGGCCGCCCACGTCAATCACCGTGCCGCGATCGCCAAACAGACGCACGGCACCGGCGCCGTGGCAGGTAATCTCGGTCACAACCTTGTGGGCGTATGGCACAGCCACGCGCCCGTAACCCGTGGCCACCACACGCGCAGAATCGGATGCAACGTCAAAGCCCGCCGCCGCGAGCGCCTCGCGCAACCTATCGGCGGCATCGACCGAGGAGAACCCGGTTGGCTGCACGCACGTCCACGCCACCGAACCCTCACCATCGACCACAGCAGCCTTAGCCGCCGTAGACCCGATATCGACCCCGATCCCTATCATGGCTCTCTCCTAATCCAAACATCAAAGACAGCGGCGCGTTCAGGCGCCTTAGCTCTAGGTTTCTCAGGTGCCGGAGGTTGCCCCGAAAGAGGAGCGCGGCGTACTTTGGTACGCAAGCGACGGTTTGAGGGGCAAGATCCGGTGCCTGAGGAAGCTAGAGGGTTTCGATGAAGGCGGCGATGCGGGTCTCGATCTGGCCCATGTCTCCGTTGCTGTAGTCGGTCTCAATCTTCATATACGGAATACCCGCACCCTCGACAGCCTCCTGCATGCGCGCACTCTCCACGTTAAAGGTGTGGCACGCCTGGAGTACGCTCTCCACTACGCCATCGACGTGATACTTCTCGCACATGGCCAGCGTGTTTTCCATACGACCGTCGTTGGGCGTCATGACCGAGCAGTTGATGTCCAGGTAGCGGTCGGCGATGGCGCGCAGGATATCGGGAGCCTCCGGGTCGATCATCATGGCCGCCGTGCGCTCGCCCGAGCAGTCGTCCATGCACACGACCACACCGCCGTTGGACTCGATAGTACGGCCGATCTTGTTGATCACGCCGCCCACCGGGCAGCCGGTAATCAGAATGCGCTTGGCATCCGCCGCAACCGGGCGCTCGCCCGCGTCGTAGGCCTCGCGCAGCTTGGCAACCTTTTGCTCCAGCTGCTGCGTATAGGCCTCGATATCGAAGTTGAACGTACCGGCGAACATGGTGCTCATCAGGTCAACGCCGCTCATGGCAGCCGGCTGGTTGGCCTGCAGCGCAAACATCTCGAGCTGGGCCGCACGCAGACGGTTGCGACGACGGACGGCAGCGCGCAGGTCATCGTCGGCAATCGTGATGCCGTAGAAGCCCTCGAGCTCCTCCTTGAGCAGGCGGCACTCCTCGTACCAGCCTTTACGCTCGTAGGCGCGATCGCGACCCTGCGGAAGATGCAGAATGTGCGTGCGCTTGAGCTCGTTGAGCAGTTCGTACATCTTCTTCTTGCCGTCGCAGGTGGTCTCGCCGATGATCATGTCGCTAAAGTACGTAAACGGACACTTTTGCGAATAGGCAAAACCATACGTAGACTTGATGAGCGGGCACAGGTTTGCCGGCAGCACCTTCTCGGCCTCGGGAATCACCTCGTCGGACGTACCACACAGAGCCACGCTCGAGGCGCCCGCGGCATCGATAATCTCGAGCGGCGTATAGCTGCACAGATACCCGACAAGACGATTGCCCGCCTGCTTGTAATCCTTAACGCGAATAAACGCGGCCTTGCGCTGCTCGTTGAACTCCTCAAACGTGGACGGCAACGGCTGCTCAATATTTTCCGACATATAACTCCTTAACAAACCTTTTAACCAACCAAGGAAACGGCTTTCCCAGGTGCCCGAGGTTGCCGTGAAAGAGGAGCGTCGCGTACTTTGGTACGCAAGCGATGGTTTGAACAGCAAGATCGGGTGCCTGGGGAAGCCGCCGGGACGAATAGTCCTAAATGGTTTCCAAGAAAGCCTCAATCCTGGTTTGCAGTTGGCCTGCATCCTCGCCGGCGTAGTCGGTCGTGATGTGCATAAACGGAATGCCTGCCTCCTCGGCGGCCTTCTCCACGGCAAACGACTCCATCTCGTAGAGCGTGCAGAACTGCAGAGCCACGTCCACGATGCCGTCGGCATGCAGGTCCTTGGCCATCTGGACAATATCCTTCATACGCTGGTCGTTGGGCGTAAAGACGGCGCAGTTGATCTTAAAGTAGCGCTCGGCGATGGCGTCGAGCATCTCGTCAACCGTCTCGCCGGACTCGTCGACCAGGTCCTTGTAGTAGCGCGAGCCCGTGCAGGACTCCTCGCCTACCACAACGCCGCCGGCCTTCTCGATAAGGTTGAACAGCTTCCAGTTGGGCACGGCCATGGGCGTACCGGTGTACAGGATGCGCTTGGTCCCCTTGGGTGCCACGCCCTCGCCGGCCTCGACACGCTGCTCGCACTCAGCCGCCATATCGTTGATGGCTCCGGTCAGACGCGGTGTGTCGTCCATAAAGGCGGCCTGAACGGTCAGCAGGCTGTCGAGACCGCTGATGGGCGCAGGGTCGGCAGCGCGGGTCGCAGCGAGGCGCTGCAGGGCGCGGCGCTTCTCATTGACGGCGTGGATGGCAGCCTTCAGACGCTCGGGCGTAATCTTGACGCCGCACTCTTCCTCGATCTTGGCGGCGAGCTTCTTGACCTCGGCCTTCCAGGTCACGAGCGTCGACTCGTCGTGCACGTTGGGAATATCCATGACGTACATGTTCTTTTGCGTGGCAAAGAACTCGTAGGCTTTCTTCTTGCCGTCGCAGGTGTTCTCGCCTACCACCAAGTCACTCGACTCAATGTAGGGGCAGACCTCGCCCAGCTTAAAGCCGGCAAAGCTCTTGATGAGCGGACAAGTGTTGCGCGGCAAGTGCTCCTCGACCTTGTCGGTCGCCCAATCGGCACCCGAGCACAGACCCACGGGGATACCGTCGCAGGCGAGCACAATCTCCTCGGGCACGTAGACGCAGAAGCTGCCCACGATCTTGGTGGCCTCGCCGGTCTCCTTCTTGTCGAGCATCTCCTTAATACGGCCGCTGTGGATGTTGGTGGCGACAAAATCCAGGTAGGACGTGGACTTGGGGCGATTGTTCTGCGTCAGGAACATATCGCCGTACATCTGGCCCACGGCGCCCAGCAGCATGTCGTGGTCGGCAAGATTCATGCCGAGGCTCTCCCACATCGGATGGAAATCAAATTCTTCAGCCATAACGGTTCCCCTCTCGAACCAAAAACGGATAACAGCGGTATCGATGCACGACGGACGGCGATTGCCCGACCGTGCTCAAACCCGGAATTTTAGGGAACCTGCTTTGCGGTCGATTATTTAGTTGTGCGTCGTCTCTCCCGGAGCCGTGAACATACCTGCTCATATGCGGCTCCGAGCCATATATAGGGCACGCGCGGCAACGCGGCGAATGTATGTCGTCTGCGGCATGTGCGCACCCTCCTTTACAAGTTGAGGTCAACTATACCAACGGTCATCGACCATGCGAACACCGTTGACATTCGTACGACAGCGTCGTGTGCCGTCGTTTAATAAATTATTATCATAATTGATAAGAGTTTGTCATTCCTCATTCGGCGAACGGCAAAAACAAAGCCGCCGAGGCTTATATTCCCCGACGGCATTACCCGGCGCTATCGACAAACCAAATGGATCCTGCTGGCATCAAAATGCATGCGCAGCGTCTCGCCTGCTTGCGGCAGCTCGTCGACAGGCATGCGCACTTTGTTGACCTTCCACTGCAGGCGCGTCGGCGCGTCGGCGCGCGGCACGTCCAGCAGCACCAGGCGCTCAAAACGTGAATCGCTCACGCGGGCCACATGCAGGTCGTAGCTGTTGCGACCCCGCTCAGCACGGTTGTCCACATGGAAGTAGCTCGCACGAATACCCAGGTACGCCACGTTATCGGGAACCTCACGGCCCACGTTGAAGGTCATGCCCCAGTCGAGGGCCTCAACTTCTTCGTCGCCGATCTTGCGCGCGCGGCTCGTATTCTTGCAGCCCGTCAGGCGCAGCGCAGCCAAGGTTTGCGGCCGGCGGACCACGTCCTCGACGGAGCCGATCTCCTCCATATGCCCGTCGTGCATCACACAAATGCGCTCGCACAGACGGCACGCTTCGTCGATGTCGTGGCTCACGTAGAGCACGGTACGGTTGCACACATCGAACAGGTCGAGCATGTTCTGTTCGAGCGCGCTCTTAAGATAGGAATCGAGCGCGCTCATGGGCTCGTCGAACATAAAAATGCCCGGATGCGCCGCCACCATGCGCGCAAGCGCCACGCGTTGCTGCTGACCGCCCGAGAGGCGCGCGGGGTAGCGGTCAGCAAAATCGGCCAGACCGAAAATGCCCAGATAGCGCTCGGCGAGCTTTTTGCGCGCGGCGGCGTCACCCGCATCCTTAACACCGGCGCAAACGTTATCGGCCACCGTCATGTTGGGAAACAGCTGATAGTTTTGGAACAGCAGGGCGCATTTTCGCTCCTGGGGCGACAGGTTGATACCCGCCGCCGAGTCAAAAAAGGTCACGCCGTTGACGACGATCTCGCCCTCGTCGGGTGTCTCCACGCCGGCAATGCAGCGCAACGTGCAGCTCTTGCCGCAACCCGAGGCGCCCAGCAGCGCCACACGCTCCTCGCCGGCATCGAGCTGAATGTCGAGGGTAAAGCCCGGATAGCGCTTTTTGATATCCAGAACGAGCGACATGGCTTATCGACCTCCCTTTGCGACCGCGCCATCGCGCATAAGCTCGGCCAGCGCCTCGCGATCGATACGCAGCGCATCGCCGCCCACTGGGTCGAGCGAATCGGCCTGGCTGCCCAGCTGCTTGGCCTGCTTGCGCTCCGCGCGGGACAGGCCGCGCCCGCGGTACTTTTGCGAATGCGCCGTGTACATATTGATGAACAGGATGACCAGGAAACTGAACACGATCACGACGGCGACCCAAAAGAGGGCCACCGACGTGTTGCCGCCCATCCACTCAAAGTAGATGGCGATGGGGATGGTCTGGGTAATGCCGGCGTAGTTGCCCGCAAAGAACAGGGTGCAGCCAAACTCGCCCATGGCACGCGCGAAGGCAAGCACCGCGCCGGCGGCAATCGAAGGCCAGCCAAGCGGCATCATAAGCTTGGTAAAGATGCGACGCTCGGACCATCCCAGGGTTCGTGCGGCGTCGAGCATCTGCGTGTCGAGGCTCTCGAAGGCTCCGAGCGCCGTGCGGTAGACCAGCGGAAACGACACAACGACGGCCGAAATGACCGCTGCGGGCCAGGTAAAAACGATCGAGATGCCGTGCGCGATCAGCCACTGGCCGACACCGGTCGAGCGGCCAAACAGCATGAGGAGCAGAAAGCCGCAGACCGTGGGCGGCAGCACCATAGGAATCGTAAAGACCGAATCGAGCAGGCCCTTGATGCGACTCGAGGTACCCATAGTCTTCCACGCGGCAAACAGGCCCAGTGCAAAGGCAATCACCAGGGCAAGGCCACTCGTTTTAATGGACACCCAAAACGGGCGGTAGTCGATGCCGCCTAAAAAGGAGGCCAGAGAGGTCAAGGGCCCCTGCTCATCCCGCAATACGACAGACGATGCTTCTACCATTTGAGCGCTATCAAGCCAACGCGCGCCGCCCTTGGCATCACCCGAGGCCGATGCAATCACCACATAGCGGTCCCCATCCGCACCACGCACATCAAAGCCATAGGTATACCCGCCGGCATCAAACGTTGTTTCCGCCGTAACATACCAAGGAAGATCAACGTCCCCTAGCTGCGCACCTCCCATGGAGTTTGCGCTGTCGAGCTCACAGACGAGGGCCTTGAGACCCGATACGCACTCGTTGTCCTGCGGATCCAATCCATACTTCTCGGCCGCCTTGGGCGATATCCACACCACAACGCGATCGGCAGCAGCCGCCACTACAAGGTCCACGTCCTCGTCAACGGGAAACCGGTAGCCCTCAGGCTGGCCCTCCATAGCACGAGCGGTCCCCTTGGCCAACCGCTCAAAACCCTCGATCCCATAGGAAAACCCATGAGCGGTCGCAGCAACCTGGGCCCCGTCCTCAGCGTCCCCAGCAAACGCAAATCCCGGCACCCAGCAAAGCGCGAAGGTCAAAGCACAGGCGACAAGCATGCGGAATCTATTAAGCACGAAAAGCTCCAAGCGAATACAAGGACGGAGTGAAACACAAAACGATGGAATTATCGCGCCAAGCCGCACTACGCGGAAAGCTCAAAGCCGTACTTAGCCCAAATCTTCTGAGCCTTCTTGTTGGACAGGCAAAAGTCGATGAACGCCTTAGCCTCGTCGGCATGCTCGGAGCTATCGGCGACAGCACCGGGATACACGATGGGCTTGTGCGAGTCCTCGGGGCACACGAAGGCGTCCTCGATGCCGTTGTAGCGGTAGATGTCAGAGCTGTAGACAAAACCGGCAACGCAGTCGCCTGTGGACACATAGGCGGCGGCGGTACCAACTTTGTCTGCCAGTGCGACCTTGTCGGCGATCTCGGGCGCATACTCGCCGTCGTCGCCCTCGGTGCCGGTATAGAGGCCCACAGAAGCCAGCGCCTGGTTGGCGTACTTGCCGGCGGGAACGGTCTTGGCGTCGCCAATGGCGATCTTGCCGCCCAGATTCGCGACGTCGGCGATGGCCTCGACCTTGGTGTCGGAGCCCTCGGCGCGAATGATCACAAGATCGTTGACGAACATATCCTCACGGGTGTCGGCATCGACGAGCTCGACGGTCTCAGCGTCATCCATGGTGCCCTTGGAAGCGGTGATGAGCACGTCGACCGTGGCACCGGCACGCATCTGCTCAACGAGGTCGCCGGACGCCTTAAACTGCGTGTCGGCAAAGGTGGTACCGGTCTGCTCGGTGTAGAGCTTCTGAACCTCGGGCAAAGCCTTCTCGAGCGAGTTGGCGGCAAAGACCTGCAGCTCGACGGTTTCCTTCTTGGAAGAGGCCTTGGCGGAGCCGGCATCGGAGCCGGTCGCCTCAGGCTCCTTGTTGCCGGAGCAGCCGGCAAGCCCAAGGCCGGCAGCGGCGACAGCGGAGAGTGAGACGAATCCGCGGCGAGAAACCATATCGAACATGTTCAACCCTTTCGTACCTTGTGCCCGGGTACCCCACCGCGGGCTTTATTCTGTAATTTGATTATACTTCGATGCGAATAATGATTATGAGAAATTATTCTCGTCTGATAATATAGTTTCAAGCATGCCTACAGAATGCCGTCCCCTTGGGCGCAAATAAAAGGCGGAGCAGCCGTTCAGGTCGCTCCGCCGCAGGTAAACCGCTTAGTTGGTATGTCCGCCGCCCGCTGTCATCTGAGCCGCATGCTCCAGCTGGTCCGCTATGGCCTCCCAGCTTTCGCGGGCGGCCTTCGTAGAACCGGGAAAGTTTACGACAAGTGTATGACCTCGTTGCATGCAAATAGCGCGCGAGAGCATAGCGCGGCGCGTCTTGGTCATGGAGTACGCACGGATTGCCTCTGCAATACCCGGCACATCGCGCTCGCAGACGGCACGCGTCGCCTCGGGCGTCACATCGCGCATCGAAAGCCCCGTGCCGCCGCAGGTGAGCACGACATTGGCGTGGCACTCATCGGCGGCTTCCACAATGGCATCACCGATCTCGCTGACGTCGTCGCGCACGACCACATGCGAGGCGACCGTCCAGCCCTGCGCCTCGATAAGTTCCTCGAGTGCGGCTCCAGCCTCGTCCTGGGCAAGATCGCGCGTATCCGAGCACGTCACGATCGATATCTTCAGCTCCATAGCATTCCTCCTACAACACGGCGCCCTCGGGCAGGTCGACGCGAACAACGTCCACGACATCGCCCACCTTGAGGTCGCACGGTCCTTCGTCAACACGCAACAGGCAGTTAGCCCGCTGCATCGTGCCGAGCAGCGCCGAATTCTGCGTCTTGGCCTCGGTCACCAACAGCTCACCGGTCTCGGGGTCGCGCAAAACCGTGGCGCGATCGAAGAAGCGGCGATGCTGTCGCTTTTTCACGCCGTGCGTGAGCGTCGCCTGCTGCACGGGACGCGTACCCTCGGCAAAGCCGCGCATCTTGCGGATCGCCGGACGCGCAAGCATCTCAAAGCCTACATACGCCGCGGCCGGATTGCCTGAAAGTCCCAGGTAGGGCTTACCCCCAAGCAAGCCAAACGTGATGGCTTTGCCGGGACGCAACGAAATGCGATCGAACAGCACCTCGCCCTCGCGCCGAACCAGCGCCGTCACGTAGTCATAGTCGCCAGCCGAGGCGCCACCGCTCGTAATGACAAAATCGCACTCTTGCGCGGCGCGGTGCACCAGCTCGGCAATCGCCCGCTCGTCGTCGGGCGCAATGCCGTAGAACACTGGGTCGGCCCCAGCATCGAGCACCTCGGCCATTAACGCCGAGGAATTGGAATCGCGAATCTGCCCGCGTGCCGGCAGCTCGCTCGGCGCGACCAGCTCCGTGCCCAGCGAGATAATGCCCACGCGCGGAGCGGCATGGACCTTCACGCTCGCATACCCGGCGCTCGCCAACAAGCCGGCGCCCGCCGGAGCCACGACCTCGCCGGCGTGCATCACAACATCGCCGGCATGGGCCTCCTCGGCGGCAGAGCGAACGTTCTCCCCTACCTTGGCAGGCGCCGAGAACCTCACACGCGAACCCTCGTTGCCGTCACCGACGAGCACATCGACGATCTCATACTTCACCACGGCATCGGCACCTTCGGGTACCGGTGCGCCCGTCATGATGCGGACCGTCTCGCCCGCGCCAATTGTGCCCTCAAACACATGGCCCGCGGCCTCGTGTCCGATAACGTCGAGCGTCACCGGCGCCTCGCCAGATCCCTGCGCCAAATCCGCCGAGCGCACGGCATATCCGTCCATAGCGCTGTTAGCAAACGGCGAGATGTCGATATCGGCCACCGCGTCCTCGGCCAAGGGAAGACCGGCAGCCTGCCACACGGGAATCTCGACAACTTCGGTGCGATTCACGTGCGACAAGACGATCGCCTGTGCGTCCTCCAACGGAATGAGTTTCTCTGCCATATACACCTCTAGCATGCAACGGCGCACATCACGGGCGCCGATTCTTTATGTTTATCTCAGTATAATCCCCCGCCGCACGACGGCGACACGGCCCGTGCCCACGAATACACCTGTCGGTAACGGACGGCGAAACAGAACCAAAACCAACCAGCCGGTTTGTCACGTTTGGCACGTTCTATAATGCTCGTGTTGCAATCAAGAAGAGGAACGTATGGCTTTTACCGACAAACCCGAAAGCGCTAACGAGGCGCAGGATCATTCCCAGTCGCTCGACGACGGCGGCTTTTTCTCCCTTAACGACGTCATCATGGCCGGCAGGCATCAGCTCACCCGCTCCGAGCATCTCTTGGCTGCCGACACGCGCCGCAACGCCCGCAACCTACTCGCGAGCGCCAAGTTGCTCGCACTCGTCGTCATCGTCTCGCTCGCCATGGGCGTTGCCGCCTGGGCGTTTTTGACCTCGCTGAATATCGCGACCGACTATCGCGAGCACCATGCATGGGTCTACGCCTTGCTTCCCGTTGTGGGCGTTGCCACCGCATGGGTGTACAAAAACCACGGCCTTGCCGCCAAACGCGGTAACAACCTGGTCATCGACTCCGCTCTGGGCACACGCCTCATCCATATGCGCATGGCCGTTCTCACCTTCGTCTGCTCCACGCTCACGCACCTAACGGGCGGATCTGCCGGTCGCGAGGGGGCCGCGGTGCAGATTGGCGGCACCATCGCCAGCAACATCTCGAACCTCGCCCACCTCAAAAAACATGACCACCACGACCTCATGCTCGCCGGCATCTCGTCGGCCTTTGGCGCCGTATTCGGCTCGCCCCTTGCTGGAGCTTTCTTTGGCATGGAGATGTGCTTTATCGGCAAGATCGACTACACCGCGGGCATCTACTGCCTGGTCGCCTCGTTTACCGGCTACTTTACGTCACTTGCCTTGGGAACCGAGTACGAGGCGAATGTCATCGCCAGCGTTCCCAACATGACACCGCGGACGGTTGTCATCGTTGTTATCAGCGCAATTATCTTCGGTCTGACGGCACGCCTCTTTGCCTGGTCGGTTCGAACCGTCAAAAGCCTTTACGGTCGCTTTATCACCAATTACCTTACTCGCGCACTCGTGGGCGCACTCGTGGTTTTGGCCGCCTATGCCCTCCTTGACGCCTGGGACTACGCCGGCCTTTCCACGTGGCTTTCCGGCGCCGGATTTGCAGGCAACACCACCCTGGCGGACGCAGCCATCAAGTTGGTCGTCACAGCGCTTACCCTGGGCGCGGGCTTCCAAGGCGGCGAGGTCACGCCCCTGTTTGGCATCGGTGCGGCGCTCGGCGGATGGATTGGCTGCCTCGCTGGACTCGACCCGAGCTTTATGGCGGCTCTCGGCATGCTCGGCGTGTTCTGCGCCGGCCTCAACGTGCCCATCACCACCTGCATGATGGCCATCGACCTGTTCCACGGCACGGCCGCCGGGTTCTTTGTCATCGTGGCCTTTATCAGCTACCTAACCGGCGGACACCGCGGCGTGTACCCCGCCCAGCGCATCATCTCACCCAAGCGCCGCTCGCTTATTGTGGATGAGGGAGGTACGGTAGCGGATGCTATCGAGCGCCACAACGACCTGATAGAGTAGATGTAATTATCGCCGTGCAGCCACAATCGGGGCTAATTCGACCTGAGCGCGACCGCACTGTCATGTCACACGCCGGGAGTCGCCCCATGCACGCAACTGATTTTGGTCGCACGCTCATCATCGCCAACCCAGCCGCCCAGTCGGGTGCGGCACGCGAAGTTGCCGAGCGCCTGCAACGCTTTTTGGACATGACTGCACGCGCATCCCAGTTTGACCTGGTGTTGACCGAGCGTATGGGACACGCCAAGGAGCTGGCCGCACAGGCTCAGGGCTATCGCACCGTTATCGCACTCGGCGGCGACGGCGTGATTCACGAGGTCGTCAACGGGCTTATGACGCAAAAGGAGGACGCCCGCCCCGCTCTTGCCGTCCTGCCCGTGGGCTCCGGCAATGATTTTGCCCAGACGCTCGGCATCAACGATTTCTCCGGCAAGGATTATGGCGCGCTGCTCACCTGCGAGCTGCAGCGTCAGGACATCGGGCGCATTCGCTCGTGGAGCCCTGCGAGCGGCAGCGGCGAGGCTACCGTTGAGTACTACGACCAGACGCTTTCGGTCGGCATCGATGCCGCCATCGGCCTGGGCACCACTGAGCTGCGCAAAAAGACCGGCTTGACGGGCGCGCCGCTCTACACCCTTTCGGGACTTGAGCAGTTTGGCCTGCGCTACCGCAACTACCCCATGACAGTCAGCTTTGACGGCGCGCCCGCCGAGCGCGTGAGGGCGATCATCATGGCGATTCAGCTTGGTCCTACCTATGGCTCGGGCTATCGCATCTGCCCCGATGCCGACCCCTGCGACGGCATGCTCGACGTCTGCTACGCCTGCGGCCCCGTCCCTCGCGCGGTAGCCCTGCCTATGTTCCTTTCGGCCAAGGACGGCCACCATACCAAGTTGCCACCGGTTCGCATGCGCCGCTGCCGCCATGCCGAGCTAACTTTTGAGGAGCCCGACTACCCCATCCAGGCCGACGGCGAGCCCGTTGACGCCTCGCGCATCGAGGTCGACGTCCTCGGCAGCGCCCTCCAAGTTTGGCACCCTACCCGCTAGCAAGGCCAGCGGAACAAACGACTACTCGTCGCTGCCCGGCTTGCGTCGGTTGGCCTTTTTAATGGCATTGAAGTGCTTGTCATTGAGTCTGCGCTGACGAGAGCGCTGGGGCACCTTGGTCTTTACACGTCGACGCGGTGGACGTCCGCGTCGCTCGAGCTCGGCGTGCAGCTTGCGCAGGCAGCTCGCGCGATTTTGGAACTGGCTGCGGCTCTCGCGCGCCGTCACGGTAATCCCTGTGGGCACGTGCTTCATGCGCACCGCCGAGTCCGTCGTGTTCACGCCTTGTCCGCCCGGACCCGTCGCGCGAAACACCTGTACCTCGCAATCGCGCGCCAACTCTTCGGCCGCCATCGCGGCATAGCGCGCATACTCGCACCATCCCATCTTGTTCTCATCCATATCAATACCTCCCCTCATACAAAAAAATGTGACAAAGGGACAGTCCCTTTGTCACATCGCATACCAATCGCTTGTGTTGCGCGCTTAGGCGAAGGTGATCTCGCCGGTCTCGCAGTCCATATCGGCGATACGGGCCAGGCTCTCAACGCGGAAGCCACGCTCGCGGAGCTTATCGCCACCGCCCTGGAAGCCCTTCTCCACCGCAATGCCAATGCCGGATACCTCGGCACCCGCAGCCTCGCAGATCTTGATAAGACCCTCGAGCGCGCAGCCGTTGGCCAAGAAGTCGTCGATGATCAGGACCTTGTCGCCCTCGGACAGGAAGCGCTTGCCCACGATGACCGGATACTCCTTCTGCTTGGTAAAGGAGTAGATGGTCGTAGCATACTGCTCGCCGTCGAGGTTGATGGACTGTGCCTTCTTGGCAAAGACAACCGGCACGCCACCAAAATGCTGGGCTGCGATGCAAGCCATACCAATGCCCGAAGCCTCGATCGTCAGAATCTTGTTGATCTCGACATCCTTGAACAGACGGGCCCACTCAGCGCCCATGTGGTCGAACAGCTCAACGTCGCACTGGTGGTTGAGGAAGGCATCAACCTTAAGGACGTTACCGGCCTTTACGATGCCGTCATGGCGAATACGATCCTCAAGCTCCTGCATGGCGCAACCCCTTCTCGCGGCAACGATGCCGCGCGATTAATAAACGTTGTTCGATAGTCTACCACGGACCGACCCCCGCCCGCCCCACAAGCCGCATCGCACCACAAACCGGTCTTTTTGGGACGGCGCGAATCGTGGCAGACAGTCTCTCAACACACTAATGGCGGGCGCGCATCCTCACCAAACGCACCATGGCGAGCGCAAAACCCACAGCGGCCACAGCCATAAGCACGTAGAACACCGAGCGAAAACCGAATAGGAATACATCCGGACGGCCTGCAACGAAACTGGTTACGGCCTCGCCCATCGCCACGCTCATCTGCCCATACAGGATATGCGACGCCACCGTAATGCCGAATGCCATGCCAGCGTAGCGCGCCAAACTGCCCAAGCTGCCCGCAAAACCGAGCGCCTCGCGCGGGGCCGAACCCATATACAGGGAGTTGTTAGGGCTTTGGAAAATCGACGTACCGAGCGACATAAATGCGACGCAGCACACGATCACAAGGATGGAGGAATGCTCGTTGAGCGTGCTCACCGCAAAGAGACCGCACACGTACACACCCAGGCCGACCGCCGTGGGGCCCTCGCAGCCAACACGGTCCGAAACCGTACCCGAAAGCGGGCCGATAAAGGCATTCACCATCGGCAACGCCAAAAAGAGTAGTCCAGAGATGTCGGAACCAAAGCCGTGGGCGTCCTGAAAATAGAACGGCAGGATAAACTCGGATGCGCCAATACCAACGAACACGATGAGCATGCAGGCGAGGTTGATGGTGAAGGCCGAATTTGCAAAGCAGCGACGAGCAGCCTCGATCAGGGACATGGGGCGCTCGCCAGCCTCCGGCTTAACATGCGGCAGCGTATAGAGCCCCACGATAAACGAGATGACGCCAATGGGCAGGTTGATGAGGAAGATGCTCTCCCAGGGAAAGCTTGCCACCAGCATGCCGCCCAGCACGGGGCCACACATCATGCCGAGGGCCACGAAGGTCGCAAGGATGCCCATGGCACGGCCGCGCTCGCGCGCTGGAAACGACTCGGTGATGATGCCCATGTTGTTTGCCATGGCCGCCGCGCAACCGACGCCCTGCACAATGCGTGCCAGAATAAGAACCTCGAGCGAGGCCGAAAGACCACAAAGCAGCGAGCCGACCGTAAAGACGATGACGCCCAGCTGGAACACGCCCACCTTGCCGCGCACGTCACCCAGGCGGCCAAACGGCAGCATAGCCACGCACGTCGCAAGCAGGTACACCGAGCTCACCAGCTGAATGCGGTCGAGGCCCACGCCCAGCTCCTTTTGCATCACGGGCAACGCCACGGTCACGACGGTCGAATCCAGACACGACATAAACGTCATGATGAGCACGGTAAACAGAATCGCCCATTTGTTCTTGCCATGGGTGTCGCCCTCTAGGGCAATGTGCTCGCGGCGCAGCTGCTCTGCGGTTTTCTCCATATCCATCCTTTCGAGTGGCGCAATGCAAAAAACGGGACCCCGATCGCCTGCAAACAGTCGCGATTGGGGTCCCGCCTACGGAATCGGAACGAAAAGTCACCGAAGCTTTCTGCCAGCATCGGCACCTTGTACGGAGCTAGCCTAGCACTGCTCGAGCGCCTGCTCAAGGTCGGCAATCAGATCGGCCGTGTCCTCGAGGCCGCACGACAGGCGTACCATGTCGGCGGAAATGCCACAGGCGATGAGTTCCTCATCGTTCATCTGACGGTGCGTGGCGTTAGCGGGATGCAGGCAGCAGGTGCGAGCATCGGCCACATGCGTGGCGATCTGGGCGAGTTTAAGGCTCTTCATAAAGGTCTCGGCCGCCGCGCGACCACCGTTAAAGCCAAAGCTCACGACGCCGCAGGTACCGTTGGGCATGTACTTCTGAGCCAGGTCATAGTACTTATCGCCCTCCAGGCCCGGATAGCTCACAAAGCGCACCTTGGGATGGCTCTGCAGGAACTTAGCAACGGCCAGGCCGTTCTCACAATGACGCGGCATACGCACATGCAGGCTCTCGAGCGAGCTATTCAGGAAAAACGCCGCCTGCGGGTTCTGCATGGGGCCGAGGTCGCGCATGAGCTGAGCGGTTGCCTTGGTAATGAAGGCACCCTCGCGACCGAACTTCTCGGCATAGGTCACGCCGTGATAGCTCTCGTCGGGCGTGGTGAGACCCGGGAACTTGTCTGCATGGGCCATCCAGTCAAACTGGCCGTGGTCGACGATCACGCCACCCAGGTAGGCCGCATGCCCATCCATGTACTTGGTGGTAGAGTGCGTGACGATGTCGGCGCCCCACTCAAAGGGACGGCACATCACGGGCGTCGGGAAGGTGTTGTCGACCATCAGCGGCACGCCGTGGTCATGCGCGGCCTTGGCAAAGCGCTCAATATCGAGCACGGCAAGGGCGGGGTTGGCAATCGTCTCGCCAAAGACGAGCTTGGTATTGGGCTCAAAGGCTGCCTCCAGCTCCTCATCGGTGCAGTCGGGGGCGACAAACGTGCAAGCCACGCCCATGCGGCCCATGGTGTGGGCGAGCAGGTTATACGTACCGCCGTAGATAGCAGAGCTCGCGACCACGTGATCACCGGCACCGGCCACGTTAAAGATCGCGAGGAAGTTCGCGGCCATGCCCGAACTCGTGAGCATCGCAGCGGTGCCGCCCTCCATCTCGCAGATCTTGGCGGCAACCAGATCGCACGTGGGATTCTGCAGACGGCTGTAGAAGTAGCCCGACTCCTCCAGGTCAAACAGCTTGCCCATGTGCTCGGACGTGTCGTATTTCCACGTGGTGGACTGGTAGATGGGCACCTGGCGCGGCTCGGCATCTCCCGGGTGATAGCCGCCCTGAACACATGTAGTTCCGATGGTCTGCTCGCTCATATCCAACTCCCTTACTTGGGTTTTGTTTTTATTCGGTTCACGATACCGCTACCCCGCACCCCTCTCAACCCATCCCGCCGATAGGTTATGGGACAAATTAATCAGGTTTATTTGTCCCAAATCTTAAGAAGGTGTTCGATGGCGAAAAACAATGAGATATGCACTGCGGTCTCGATAAGCGAATGCGCCAGCAAGGGTACCATAGGCGGGTACACCGCAATCAAGGAGACACCGATGAAGCAGATTGATACCACTCAGCTCAACACTGCCACCTGCCAGGCTCAGGCTGCCGAATACCACGCCCGCGGCTTTAACTGCGCGCAGGCCGTCGCCTGCACGCTCGCGCCCGCCGTCGGGCTCGACCCCCAGGTCGCCTTTACCCTCACCGAGGGCTTTGGCGCCGGCATGGGCGGCATGACCGAAACTTGCGGTGCCATCTCGGGCGCCGTGGCCATCATGGGCTTTGTAATGAGCGATGGCATGGAAAACCCCAAGACCAAGGGCCAGACCTACAAACTGTCGCGCGAGATTGCCAAGCGCTTTGGCGAGAAGAACACGACGACCGTCTGCGGCACGCTCAAGGGCATCGGATCGGACAAGGGTCCGCTCCGCAGCTGTCCCGGTTGCATCGACGATGCCGTCGAAATCGCCTGCGATGTACTAAAGCAGCTCGCCGAGTAAACGGCAGCGACATAAAACGACAGCCGGCGCGCTTGGGATTCATCCAAAAGCACGCCGGCCGTCGTCGTTAGAACTCGGCAAATTCGGGAGCGCCGACCTCAATCTCCTCGCGCCCCGCCATAAGCTCGCGCATCTTAACGCAAAACGGCTCCTGCTCCCCCGCCTTAAACACCAAATGAATTGTCACGGCATCCGCGTACTCGGTATCCGAAACCTTGGCACCGGAATCCTGGGCCAAGCGAAGCACCTGCTCATACTGCGGATAGGCCACATGCACGTCAACAGGCACGACACTCGTCATCTCGACGATCTGCCCGGCCTCCTGAGCCGCGGCCACCGCCGCCTGCGTCGCCGCGGTATAGGCGCGTACCAAGCCACCGGGCCCCAACAACGTACCACCAAAATAGCGTGTCACTACGCAGCAAACATTTTTGAGCTCCGCACCGCGCAACACCTCGAGTGTCGGCATACCGCTCGTGCGGCTCGGCTCACCATCATCGCTCTGGCGCTCGCGTCCATCGACCAAAATCCACGCGGGAACATTGTGTCGAGCGTCGTAATGACGCTTGCGAACCATCTCGATAAAGGCATTCGCCTCGTCCTCGGACTCAATATGGACCAGCTGGGCAATAAACCGACTCTTGCGGTCCACAAACTCGCCCGAAACCTCAATATTCGATTGCAGAGTAAAATAGCTGTCCAACAAAGCCCCTCAACAACAAGCAAAGCAACAAACAGCTTCAATAATACGGCAAAGGGTGTACCGTTGCCCTCGCCAACAAGAACGGAAACGCCAATGATGCCGTCACCAACAGCGAGACGGCGTCAGCTGAGTCGATTTGGCCCGAAAGAGGAGGGAGCACGCCTTATGGCGGCGACCGACGAATGAGCGACAAATCGGCCAGCTGACGCCGTCGCAGCGTCAACAAGAAAGCTGAGTGGGCCTATAAGCCGGGTTCTGTCGTGAACGGTCATTTATCTTGTCTGCACGTTACCGTGCAGCTCCACGCACGCTACCCGAACGCGAACCGGGCCGGCCCATAGCGTTCCTATTCGCGCTTGCTCCGGATGGGGCTTGCCAAGCCGCCATGTTGCCACGACGCTGGTGGTCTCTTACACCACCGTTTCAGCTTTTCCCTTTACGCCTTGCGGCGCAGGTGGGAGTCTTCTTTTCTGCGGCGCTTTCCGTCGGATCACTCCGCCCGGCCGTTAGCCGGCATCCCGCCCTCTGGAGCCCGGACTTTCCTCACGCATACTGCAAGCAGCACATCGCGCGACCGTCTGGCCCACTCAGCAGTGCAAGAGTGTAACACACCGTTGCCGCAGGCAATGGCACAACGCAAACGCTCGACACGATAAACCAAGAACCGCCATGCGCTACAATGGTCCTGTCGATGGGCAACGTCGTCAGTCGAGACGCGACCGCGCTCCGCACCCCTCCGTCTACTCGGTGCGTTCCCGCCTCCTCCCCGAGGCGGGATGTCGGCATTTTTTCATGCACCGAAAACCTAATAGCCTGTGGACAGCTCGGACAGCATTGCGCGCGGACGACATCGCGCACCTCAGCAGCAAATGCAAAAAGGGACCCGTCCATTACGGACGGATCCCTTAAAACAAGTGATCGTCAAACCGATTTACTCGGCGTCGGTCTCCTCGTCCTTCTTCTCGGAAGGCAGCGGGGTAACCTCGATCTCGACGCCCAGAGTCTCAGCAGCAGACTTCATGGACAGGGAGATACGACGACGGTCGAGGTCGATTTCCATGACCTTGACCTGAACCTTGTCGCCCACATGGGTGACCTGAGAAGGCTGATCGACGTGCTTGTTGGCCATCTCGGAGATGTGCACCAGGCCCTCGATGCCCTCGCCCAGATCGACGAAAGCGCCGAACGGGACAAGCTTGGTCACAGTGCCCTCGACGATAGCGCCGACGGGGTACTTCTTGACCAGTGCGCGCCACGGATCCTCGGTGGTCTGCTTGAGACCCAGGGAGATGCGCTCGCGGTTGAGATCGACGTCGAGAACCTCGACCTCGACCTCCTGGCCGACCTTGACAACCTCGGAAGGATGGTTGACGTGGTTCCAGGAGAGCTCGGAGATGTGGATGAGGCCGTCGATACCGCCGAGGTCGACGAAGGCACCGAAGTCGACGATGGAGGAAACGGTGCCCTGGAGACGCATGCCAGACTTGAGCTTGGACAGGATCTCGGAGCGCTCGGCCTTCCGGGACTCCTCAAGCACGACGCGACGGGAGAGGACAACGTTGTTGCGGTTGCGGTCCATCTCGATGACGCGGGCCTCGATGCGGGTGCCCATGTAGGAGGTGAGGTCCTTGACGCGACGGAGGTCGACGAGGGAAGCGGGCAGGAAGCCACGCAGGCCGATGTCGAGGATCAGGCCGCCCTTGACAACCTCGATAACCTCGCCCTCGACGTTCTCGCCGGAGTTGAACTTCTCCTCGATGCGGTTCCAAGCACGCTCGTACTCGGCACGCTTCTTGGACAGGACCAGACGACCGTCCTTGTCCTCCTTCTGGAGAACCAGAGCCTCGATGGGATCACCGAGTGCAACGATGTCTGCAGGGTTAGCGTCCTTGCGGATGGACAGCTCGCGGACCGGGATAACGCCCTCGGACTTGAATCCGATGTCAACGAGCACCTCGTCATGCTCGATCTTAACGACAGTGCCGTTAACGAGATCGCCCTCATCAAAGTCGGTAATCGTACCGTCGATGAGGTTGTTCATCTCCTCCTCGTTGACATCGTCAAGAGAGAAAATGGACGAGTTCTGAATCTCACTCAAAGGTGGACCCCTTTCGAACTACGGGGCCCCGATTGCTAGGACCTACAGAAGGGTGCGACAAGCACACAACGTTTAGGAACACTCGGGAGCCGACAGATACTAATGTGACGCTTATGCAATCACGTTCGTATAGGTTACGGGGAAATGAGTTCGATTTCAAGCGTGAACTGCGATTTTTTACTCGTGTGGAGACTTTTTCGTAATCTTATGAACACACGTCTCCGCAACTTGACGATAACCAGCCAGGCATTCGGCTTTGGGGTAAAGTATCCGGAGCCAACGATTCTAGATCGATTTTTCGAGAAAGGTGCCCGCGTGCTCAAAGCAGTCGTTTTCGATATGGACGAAACGCTTCTTAGCATCAACCTCAACGCGTTCATCCTTCGCTATTTTAAGGATGTCTCTTCGATGCTCGCGGATATCGGGCGCCGCAGCCGCGGTGGCACGATGGCACGCCTCGGCACCATCCTGGTCGACCTCAACGCCAATCGCCGCAGCAGCACGGACAATCGCACCAATCTTGAGTTTTACCAAGAAGAGGTCGAGCGCCGATGCGGCATTTGCCTCTCGGACCCACTTATCTACGAGGCGTTTACCTACTACGACCGCGAAGTTCTTCCGTACAAGAATGACGAACTCATCAACGCCCATGCCATGCCGGGCGCACACGCCGCGCTTCAGGCCGTACAGGACGCAGGGCTGCGCTGCGCGCTCTTTACCAACCCCAGCTTTCCGCAGGGGGCCATCGAGTGCCGCATGGGTTGGGGCGACCTGGCCGACGCCCCCTTTGAGCTCGTCACGCACATGGGAAACGCCACCCGCTGCAAGCCTGATGCCACCTACTATCTAGAGCAGCTTCAGGTGATGGGGCTCGAACCGCACGAGGTCCTTATGGTGGGCAACGATCCCAAACGCGACTTCCCTAACCCCGCCTGCGGCATTCAGACTGCCTATGTAGGCCAGGGCAAGCCCAACCGAGTCACCTGGCGCGGAACCATGGAAGGCTTCGCCCGCGACTTTAACGCCGTAGTAGAAGCCTTCTACGAACACCAAGTAGCCGACGAACTGTCCTAGCACACTTGGGTTTTGCCGATCATGATGTTGAGGATCTCGACGTCGGTGTCCTTCATACCCACACGGCCCACGTAGCCCATGCTGGCAATCGTCTGCTCGACGGTATCCTGGATCAAACCCTCGCCGGCACGGAAGCCACGCCCCTGCATGGCCATGTCATGTCCCAGAATCGCCGCATCGACGGCAGCCGAAATCTTGGCGGCACAACTCGCCTTGGCGCCGTCGCACACGATGCCGCCCACGTTACCGAGCGTATTCGAGACCGTCGCGCCAATCTGCTCGCGCGTGCCACCGCACAGCCAGGTAATCGCAGCGCCGGCGCCGCACGCGGCGCAAATAGCACCGCAAAACGCCGAAAGCGCACCAATATAGCTCTTGATATGCACGGCGATAAGATCGGACAGCATCACGGCGCGTACCAGACGCTCGTGGTCGCAACGCAGGTACTCGGCATACTCCATGACGGGCAATGCGCAGGTAATGCCTTGATTGCCCGAGCCGCACACAATGGCGACCGGCAGCGCGCAACCGTTCATGCGGGCGTCGGACCCGGCGGCCGCACGGGCACGGGCACGGCAGGCGACGTCATCGGCACGAGCACCCAGCAGCGTACGACCCACCTCGGCGCCCCAAGCGTGCGCAAGGCCCTCGGCACTGATTGCGCCATTCAGCTCAATCTGACGCTCAACGGCAGCGCGGGCGCCCTCAATGTCACCGTCCTCGATAAAGTCGATGATGGAATCAATGGACATGGGCGTATCGGCGTTATCTGCCGCACGCTCGGCCACCACGCGCTCGGCGCAGGCGGCGCACTCCCCCGCCGACTTGCCGCATACCGGAATACCGTCGAGCGTATGGCACGTGACATTAGTGTGGTGATCGGTAATCTCGACGACCGCGGTATGGCCCCCGGCCGTCGCAGTCACCTTGATGTAGAGGTTGGGCACACCCTCGACAAGCGACACATCGCAGTAGCCGGCGTCGGCGAGGAGCTCGGCCACACGAGCGCGGTCTTCATCGTTAACGCTCTCGAGCACCTCAAGCGCGCTCTTGGCGTCACCGCCCACGGCACCCAGCACGGCTGCAGCTTCAATACCGTGCATACCGCCCGAGTTGGGCACGGTCACGCTCTTAACGTTCTTGATGATGTTGCCCGAGCAGGCAACGTCCATATGATCGGGTTCGCAACCGAGCGTCTGGCTCGCCAACGCCGCTGCATAGGCAACGGCAATAGGCTCGGTGCAGCCGAGCGCACAGACAAGCTCGCGGTTCAAAACATCGCAAAACGCGGCATCACGAAGGGAATCGGTAGGCATAGGTATCTCCTGCTTGCATAACGGGCTGGTCTCTCAAAAAAGTTAGCTCCTTTATTTGATAACAATGCATCAAAAACCGCAACCACGGTTCCGGCGGACGGCGCTCAAGCACAAACTGGCGGCATTCATTCATGAAAAGCAGGTCTTGTTGCATGCTTAAGCGTTTGACCAAAAAACGCCCGAGCGTTTACACAAAAGTCGCGCTATCATGCAGTCGAACGCGGTAAAACCTTTAGCAATTCCGCCGCACGGACCAGAGAGGAACCACTCATGAAGATCGGTATCGGTAACGACCACGCCGCCGTCGAGCTCAAGAACATCATTTCCGAGCACCTGAAGGAGCGCGGCTGCGAGGTCGTGAACTATGGCACCGACACCTCCGAGAGCTTCGACTACCCCATCGCCGGTTACAAGGTGGGCAAGGCCGTGGCCAACGGTGACGTCGACCTGGGTATCTTGATCTGCGGTACCGGCGTCGGGATTAGCCTGGCTGCCAACAAGGTCGAGGGCGTACGCGCCGTCGTGTGCTCCGAGCCCTTCAGCGCCAAGCTCTCCCGTATGCACAACAACACCAACGTGCTGGCCTTTGGCGCCCGCGTCGTGGGCTCCGAGCTCGCCAAGATGATTGTCGACGAATGGCTCGACGCCGAGTTTGAGGGCGGCCGCCACGAGCGTCGCGTCAATCTCCTCAACGAGATCGACCAGACCCGCGGACTAAAGATTGTCGACGAGGCCTAAAGACTTACAAAGCCATACGCTAGCGCCAGCCCCCGCCCGGAAGAAACATCCGGACGGGGCTCTTTAGTAGTTTTCTATGCGTTTACCAAAAATCTACCGGAATAAAAGGGCGCCGCGGTTGGAATTCCGCGGCGCCCAAGCCACACGCTAACAGCTTTAAGGAGTCAAAGCTGGTTTAGCCAAAGAAGCGCTTGATCTCGATCTCGGCGTTCTCCAGGCAGTCGGAGCCGTGGATCACGTTGGCGTTGACATCGACAGCGAAGTCGCCGCGAATGGTGCCGGGCGCAGCATCAAGCGGGTTGGTAGCGCCCATAAGGGTGCGCATCTTGGAAACAGCGGAGAGACCGGAAACGACCATCTTGACGACCGGACCGCTCGTCATAAAGTCGCAGAGACCGCCAAAGAAGGGCTTGTCGGCCAGATGAGCGTAGTGCTCCTCGACGGTAGCGCGCTCGAGCGTAGTCATCTCCATGCGCTCGATGACAAGGCCGCTGCGCTCAATGCGAGCAACGATCTCGCCGATCTTGCGATCGCGCACGGCGTCGGGCTTAATCATGATGAAGGTCTTCTCGATAGCCATAAGGTAGCCTTTCAAGTAGGTTCGCGCGTGCCCAAGTCCCATTCCGGCACTCGCCTGGACTGCATCGTAACAGAGTTTTAGCTGCAGTTAAACAAAAAGCTGTTTATTGAAGCGCTGCAATTAATTGAAGCGTTCCATATGTGTCACTTCTGTTTCGAAGCCCGATTAGAGTACCATCCGACTGCCCATCAACCGCACCGAACCGAGCGGACGGTCGATTGCCGCCTGTGAACGTACCCCCTTCACAACCTGCCCAAAGGTCCTACAGAAGTTCTCGACAAGCCCCTCCCCCATTACAACAAAATACGGACGCCCACTCAGCAGACGCCCGTAAAAGCAAAAACGATTTATCAATAAATGGCCAAGCAGCTTTAGCCAGACTCTTACTTTGCCCCGTGGCCCATCTCGAAGACCTTGGTCAGCGATCCAAACACGCCTTCGTCGGCCACGAGCTGTGCCTCGGCACGATCCAGCTGTACGGCAACGGCGGCAGGGGCGGTACCGCCCTCGGTCGTACGCGCGGCGACAATTGAGGGGATGTCGAGCGCCTCGGTAATATCGCGTTCAAAGAGCGGGCTTGCCTCCTGGAACACCTCAAACGGCAGGTCCTCAAGATTGCAGCTACGCTTCTCACACATCAGGACCAGATGGCCCACCACGGCATGTGCCTCGCGGAACGGCAGACCACGCTTAGCCAGGTAATCGGCAACATCGGTGGCGGCAAGGTGTCCCACGCCGCACTCGCACGCCATGGCATCCTCGTTGACGGTCCAAGTCGAAATCATACCGGCCATAACCGACAGGCACTGCATGAGCGTATGGGCGGTATCGAGCGCGCCCTCCTTGTCCTCCTGCAAGTCCTTGTTATAAGCAAGCGGCAGGCCCTTCATGGTCACGAGCAGCTGCACCAGGTTGCCATACACACGGCCGCTCTTGCCGCGGATAAGCTCGGCAAAGTCGGGATTCTTCTTCTGCGGCATGATGGACGAGCCGGTGGAGTACGAGTCGGAAAGCGTGATAAAGCCAAATTCGGAGCTCGACCACAGCACGATCTCCTCGGAAAGACGCGACAGGTGCATGGCCATGACGGAGCCGGCGTAATGCAGATCGAGCAGGAAATCGCGGTCGGAAACCGCATCGAGCGAGTTGGGAATCACGCCCGCAAAGCCAAGCTCGGCAGCCGTCATCTGACGATCGAGCGGATAGCTCGTACCGGCAAGCGCGGCAGCACCCAGCGGGCAGTTGTCGGCGGCATCAAAGGCGGCCTTCAGGCGCGTAAAGTCACGCGCGAACATCCAGGAATACGCCAGCAGATGATGCGACAGCAGCACGGGCTGAGCGTGCTGCATGTGCGTGTAGCCCGGCAGAATCACCTTGTCGTACTTCTTAGCCGCATCCACCAGCACATGGCGCAGCTCAAGATTGGCCTCCATGAGCTCCTTGGCCAGCGCCTTGACGCCCAGGCGTGTGTCGGTCGCCACCTGGTCGTTGCGCGAACGTCCGGTATGCAAGCGCTTACCGGCCTCGCCGATGCGACGCGTCAGCTCGCTCTCGATGGACATATGAATGTCTTCGTCGTTGATGTCGAAGGTGAAGTTGCCGGCATCGATATCCTGTTCGATTCCAGTCAGGCCCTTGGCAATCGCTTGCTCGTCCTCGGCACTGATGATGCCCTGGGCCGCCAGCATTTTGGCATGTGCCTTAGAGCCGGCGATATCCTGCTTATAGAGATGTTTGTCGACCGGCAGCGACGCGCCAAACTCCTGCGTGACCTCGGCCACGCCCGCCTCAAAACGACCGCCCCAAAGAGCCATGGAACCGTCCCCTTTCTCCAAATACCAAAACAAGCGCCCAAAGCAATGCGCCATATCGCTAAAGCGATTTATCAACCGCTAGTTTTACACATTCCCCACCGTGCGCGAGGCTGACAAGCTAAATAGCGAAGAAGTGACGCACCATGCACTTGGCGCCCATGGATTCCCTCCTGAGGTTACCCTGCGAGGCGTCAATCCAGGCCTTCAGGCTCATGGGGACCTCCTCCACCTTGGCGGTATCGAGCTCGGGGGCAAGAGAAAGCAAAGAGTGTGCAATAGCGTCAAACATAGTAGGTACTCCTCAGATATATATAGGCGCAGAGCCGCCAAATTGATAGAAAGAGCCCCGCCGGACAACCCCGGCGGGGCTCGGACTCAGCCGCAGATGCGGCATCATATATGCGGGCGGAACGTAGGGGCCACCGATGTTAAGAAGTGTCAGCAAGCATAACGAAAGGTAGGGACCCCGTGCGCCCGTTATGTATCACGCGGATGGGCCGCGCGGATACCAAGGAAGAGAAGCCTTAGGCCTGGGCTGCAGCGGAGCTGGGACCCTGGACCTTAGCCCACGTCTTGAGCGACAGCGTATCGATCTCGATAAAGCCGGCGCTGGCCTTCTCATCAAACGTGGTGTCGCGGTCGTAGGTGGCCAGGCCGTAATCGTAGAGGCTGAAGGGGCTCTTGCGGCCGACGACATGGCAGTTGCCCTTAAAGAACTTCAGACGGACGGTGCCGGTCACGAACTTCTGGGTGTCGGCCATAAAGGCATCGAGCGCGTTTTTGAGCGGGCTGTACCACTGGCCGTTATACACGGCGGTGGCCCAATCCTGCTCAAGCTTAATCTTCTCCTTGAGCAGGTCGCCCTCAACGCAAATGTCCTCGAGCGCCTTGTGGGCGGTGATAAGCGTCAGGGCGCCGGGGACCTCATAGCACTCGCGGCTCTTGAGGCCCACCAGACGATCCTCGACCAGGTCCAGGCGACCAAAGCCATTGTCGCCGGAAATCTTGTTAAGGACGATGACGATCTCGGAGAGCTTCATCTTCTTGCCGTCGACGGCGACGGGCTTGCCCGCCTCAAACTCAATCTCGGTGTAGGTCGGGGCGTCGGGCGTATCCTCGGGGTTCTTGGTCATAACCCAGGCGTCGTCGAGCGGCTCGTTCCAGGGATCCTCCAGGTGACCGCACTCAATGGCGCGACCCCACAGGTTGTCGTCGATGGAATAGGGGTTGTCGTTGGTACCCTCGGGAACCGGCACGTTGTGGGCGTGGGCGTAGGCGACCTCGTCCGGACGGCACTTCAGATCCCACTCGCGAACCGGGGCGATAACCTTGAGCTCGGGGTCGAGCGCCTTGACGGCAGCCTCAAAACGGACCTGGTCGTTACCTTTGCCGGTGCAGCCGTGGGCGACGTAGGTCGCGCCAAACTCGTGAGCAACCTCGACGAGCTTCTTGGCGAGCAGCGGGCGGGACAGGGCGGAGAGCAGCGGGTACTTGTTCTCGTACATGGAGTTGGCCGCGATGGCCTTGGTCAGGAACTCATCGGAGAACTCGTCGCGCAAGTCGAGCACCTGACAATCCAGAACGCCCAGGTCGAGCGCCTTCTGCTTCTTGGCATCCAGGCCGGTCTCCTCCTGGCCCACGTTACCGCAGACGCAAACGACATCAAGATTCTTCTCGTCCTGAAGCCACTTGACACATACGGATGTATCAAGACCACCGGAATATGCGAGAACGACTTTTTCCTTGCTCATGGCTGTTTCCTTTCGCCCTTGGTAGCTAGTTAGAACATCGGTCAGTTGCAAGTCATTTCGAGGTCAAAAACCGTGCAATATCAGGTTAAATAGCAAAAATCAGCACATACATGCCCTAGAAACATGCAGCAATGTCGTGCTAAAACCCAACGACCTCAAAATGACTCTGTTGGGGCATTTAGCCCCATGCGGACAGAGACGATTGTTATCGTCGTCGGGAAATTGCGCGCTGGCGTCGGATGGCATTGTCTGCAGTAGTGATAATCTTTACGAACTGCATCTGCCTCTCCTTTCACCTATCGCCGGGCGCAATTCTAATATCGTAAACGGTACCTTTTCCTCGGTAAGCGGTTGTTTTTCCGTCTCCGTTTTCGATGGTCGCTATATTACGCTAAAGTGCCTGCTGTACAAGCGACAAATTCAAATTTCTGAAAAGTTTTTTCATTACTTTGTGAATGATGATGCAAATATGCGCCAATCCTGCGAAAATACGCCCGACTATCAAGTAGAGGGTCAATCACCCGAAACATTCTGGAAACCGAAAGGCGCGTTTTATGCAGACTTACGAATCAGACGCCAACATCGGCAACATTAAGATTCTCGCTGTCGATATGGACAAGACGTTACTGACCGACGAGCGCGTGCTGCCTCAGGGCCTCGACGAGTGCCTGGACAAGCTCGCCGAGGCTGGCATCGTGTTCTGCCCCGCCAGCGGACGCCCCGCCCCCAAACTCGAGGAGATGTTTGAGGACATCAAGAGCCGCATCGCTTTTTGCCCCGATAACGGCGCGTGCGTTATCTACCGCGGCAACTATATCTATAAGAGCACTATCGACGTGGCGCTGTATCAGCAGGTCTTGAGCCGCGCCTCGGAGGATTCGCGCGCTGTCCCCGTCCTGTGCTGCTTCGACGAGTTCTATGTACTTGCCCGCGATCATCAATACCACGACGAGATCAGCGTCTACTACAACACGATCAACTACGTCGATAGCTTTGAGGGCATTGACATCGAGTCTAACAAGATTTCGATCTTCTTCCCCGCCTACGATGCCGAGCCAGCGTTTCGCGAGGACTACAGCCCCGAGTTCTCGGACAAACTCTACGTCACCAATGCGGGCCGCGAGTGGATCGACTTTATGAATCTGGGCGTCGACAAGGGGTCGGGCGTAGCACATCTCTGCGAGCGCCTGGGCATCGATATCGCCGACGCCGCTGCCGTGGGCGATACGTACAACGACATCCCCATGCTTGAGCGCGTCGGTCACAGCTTTATCGTGGACAATGCCGAGGAGCATATGAACGCGCATGCCAAGTGGCGTATTCCGAGCAACAACGACGGGGGCGTACTGACGCTCATCGACGCTATCTTGGCGGCTCGGTAACGTGGCACGTCGGACCTGGCCGGGCGGCGCGGATTAGTTTTTCGTTCGGTCAGGTCCTGGGCTCGCTCGGAAAGCACATTAAGTGCTTTCCGGCTCGTGCGGAATCTACGAAAAACTAATCCGCGCCGCCCGGCCAGGTCCTAGGTTTACTTTCCTGCCGCCAAGATGGCGTCTTGAGTGTCTAGATACTTAGCTGAAATGATTTGAGCAGAGGGGAGCCCCTTGTTGGAAGGGGCTCCCCTCTGTTTTGGTTACTGTGGGACAAATTAATCAGTAGTGTTTGTCCCAAATCTTAAGTATGTGGGGGCTTGCGTCTTGGGCGAGCTTGCCTTACGGAGTGCTTCCCTATTTCGCGTCGGCCCAGGTTATGCCGGTGCTGGCTTCGGCGATCAACGGTACGCGGAGGTCTACTACGTGTTCCATGACGTCGCGGACCATGGTGGTTAGGCGCTCGACTTCGTTGACGGGGCACTCAAAGTCCAGTTCGTCGTGTACCTGCAAGATCATGTGGGCGGCAAAACCCTCTTCTTCCAGGCGGCGGCTCACGCGGGCCATGGCGATCTTGATGATGTCGGCCGCGGTGCCCTGCATGGGGTGGTTCATGGCCGTGCGCTCGCCAAAGCCGCGGAGTTGCGGGTTTTTGGCCTTGAGCTCGGGAATATGGCGTCTGCGGCCATACATGGTCTCGGCATAGCCCGTCTGCTTGGCTCGCGCCACCACATTGTTGAGGAACGTGCGCACACCCGGGTAGGCCTCGTAGTAGCGATCGATCATATCGCGCGCCTCGGCCATCGAGATGTGCAGCGACTGCGACAGACCATAGGCCTGCTGACCGTACACGATGCCAAAGTTCACGGCCTTGGCGCGGCTACGCAGGTCGGGTGTCACCTCGGACACCGGCACGCCAAATACGCGCGCGGCCGTCTCGGCATGGAAGTCCTCGCCCTCGTTGAAGGCGCGCACCAGGTGCTCGTCACCCGAAAGATGCGCGAGCAGGCGCAGCTCGATCTGCGAGTAGTCCACCGCCAAAAAGACGCTGCCCTCGCCCGCCGAGAACGCCGTCTTGACGGTACGCCCCAGCTCCGAGCGCGTCGGAATGTTTTGCAGATTGGGGTCGCTCGAAGACAAACGCCCCGTCGCGGTGATGGTCTGGTTGTACGTGGTGTGCACACGCCCGTCACCACGGCGCAGCGGGCCCAGCGTGTCCAGATAGGTCGACTTAATCTTGGACTTCTCACGCCAGTCCAAAATCAGGCGCACGATCTCGTGGTCGCGGGCAAGGTCGCTCAGCACCTTGGCGTTGGTCGAATAGTAGCCGCGCTTGGTCTTTTTGAGACCCTTGGTCGGAAGGCCCATCACATCAAAGAGCACATGCGAGAGCTGCATGGGGCTGCCGATGTTAAAGGTCTCGTCACCGGCAAGGTTGCGAATGCTTCGCTCGACCTCGGTGATCTGGGTCGCCAGGCCCTCGGACAGGCTGCGCAGCCGATCGGGATCCACGAGCATGCCCGCGCGCTCCATCTTGGCAAGCACCGGCACAAGCGGCATCTCGATGCCGTCGAACACGTTGGCGGCGTTCTCACGGGCCATGCGATCGCGCAGCGGCGCCACGAGCGTCAGCGTCAAGGCAGCCGTGCGAGCGGCGGGCACAGGAGCGTCCTCGCCGGCACCCTCTGCGCCGCGCGCCGCAGGCAGCGCCATCTGCAGATACGTATCGGCCAGATACACCTCGTCAAACTCGGAGCGGTCGGAATCCAACAGGTAGGCGGCAACAACGGTATCGAAGATGCGCGTGGAATCGACTGCCAGCGGATCCATGAGCTCGAGCTCAGAAGAATCGATGGGCGAAAGCTCATGCAGCAGTGCCTTCATGTCCGGGCTCGCCACACGGCCTTCCATAAACAGACGCGCGAGCACGCCGGCAATCACGCCGTGGGCGAAGTTGAAGCCCTCAACCTCAGCCGCCGCACCGCTGTCGCCCTCCTCGAGCGCAAACAGGCCCTTGGACGTCGCCAACCACAGCGTGCGCGTCAGCCCAAAGAGCGCGCCCTCTTCCTTGTCATCGTCCACCACGGCGGCGACCCACTCGCCGGCATCAATCACGCGGGAGACCTCAGCCGCAACGGCACCAAGCGCGCCAGCATCGCCGGCGGCTGCGCGCAAAACGGCGGGAATCTCAAACGTGCTGGCAGCTGCCCCGCCCTCGCCGCCGATCAGCGCCAAGAAACGGTTCTGCATGGCGGTGATACCAAGCGTGCCCAGCGCCGCGGAAACCTCATCGGCGGAAAACGCCGGGAAGGACGTCGCCTCAAAATCGAGCTCAACGGGTGCATCGGTGCGGATGGTCGCCACCTTACGGCTCAGCAGCGCGTCGTCGATGTGTGCGCGCAGGTTTTCTCCCATCTTGCCCTTGACCTCGTCAGCATGCGCGATGACCTCGTCAAGGCTGCCGTACTGCGCGATGAGCGCACTCGCCTTTTTGGGGCCGATGCCCGGTACGCCGGGAATGTTGTCCGACGTATCGCCCTTCAGACCGTAAAAATCGGGCACGAGCGCCGGCGTGATGCCGTGATACAGGTCGTCCACGCTCTCGGGCGTCATGATCGCCACGTCGGACAGGCCCTTGCGAGTCGAGACCACGTTGACGTGCTCGGTCACGAGCTGATACATGTCGCGGTCGCCGGTCACCAGCAGCATGTCGCAGCCGGCCTCCTCGCCCAGGCGCGCCATGGTTCCCAGGATATCGTCGCCTTCCCAGCCCTCGGACTGCAAAATGGGCACGTTGAGCGCGGCGAGCAGCTCCTTGATCATGGGGAACTGCGCGTGCAGGTCGGGGTCCATGGGCGGGCGCTGCGCCTTGTACTGCGGCAGCATCTCCATACGCACGCGCGGCTTGCCCTTGTCAAACGCCACGACAACGCCGTCGGGATTAAAGGCATCGATCATCTTGAGGAACATGTTCAGAAAACCAAAGATCGCGTTGGTGGGGCGACCGTCCGGCGCGTTCATGGTCGGCGGCACGGCGTGGAAGGCGCGATGCATGAGCGAGTTGCCGTCGATGACGGCAAAGGTACGGCGCTTTTCAGACATATTGAATACCTCGCTTTGGGCTGGGCACGGTTTGCTCACACCAGTTTACACGCTCCCCGCCCCGCGGCCACCGCACATCAGGCTTCCCTGCCGCCGCGGGCCCGCGCGTGATACGATGGCTCACGGTACATCAACCAGCACGATCGATCCGAAAGGAGCCTGCGTCATGGAGCGTCCCAGCGCATGGAAAAAGTACACGCCACAGCAGATCGAGGAGCTCGAGGAGCTTTGCCGCGGCTATAAGCAGTTTTTGAGTGAGAACAAGACCGAGCGCCTGTGCGTCAAGGCCGGTATCAAGATGGCCGAGGAGGCGGGCTACGTCAATCTGGAGACCGTGATCGCCAAGGGCCGCGCGCTCAAGGCCGGCGACAAGGTGTACGCCGCCAACCACGGCAAGGACCTTATGCTCGTCAACCTGGGCACCGTCCCGCTCGAGCAGGGCTTTAACATCCTGGGCGCCCACGTGGACTCGCCGCGCCTGGACCTCAAGCAGAACCCCGCCTTCGAGGCCGGCGACATGGCTTATCTCGACACGCACTACTATGGCGGCGTCAAGAGCTACCACTGGGTGGCCTCCCCGCTCGCGCTTGTGGGCGTCATCTGCAAAAAGGACGGCACCACCGTCGACATCAACATCGGTGACAAGGCCGACGACCCGGTCTTTACCATCTCCGACCTGCTGATCCACCTCTCGAGCGAGCAGATGGCCAAGCCCGCCAAGGACGCCGTCGACGCCGAGATCCTCGACGTGATCGTGGGCGGCCGCCCCGTCAAGTTTGACGAGGACGACAAGGACGCTCCCAAGGAGCCCGTCAAGCAGATGTTCCTGGATATCCTCAAGGAGCAGTACGACGTCGAGGAGGAGGACTTCCTCTCCGCCGAGATCGAGGTCGTGCCCGCCGGCCCCGCCCGTGACATGGGCCTCGACCGCTCCATGATTCTGGGCTATGGCCACGACGACCGTGTCTGCGCCTATCCGTCCATGCTCGCCCAGATCAACGTCGCCAACGTGGAGCGCACGAGCATCACACTCATCGTAGACAAGGAGGAGATCGGTTCCGTGGGTGCCACCGGCATGACGAGCCGCTTCTTCGAGAACGCCGTCGCCGAGATCATGACGCTTGCCGGCGAGGACAGCCCGCTGGCCCTGCGCCGTGCACTCGCCCACAGCCGCATGCTTTCCTCCGACGTGTCCGCCGGCTTCGACCCGGGCTATGCCGGCAAGTTCGAGACCAAAAACGCAGCCTTCATGGGTCGCGGCCTGTGCTTTAACAAGTACACGGGTAGCCGCGGCAAGGGCGGCTCTAACGACGCCGACGCCGAGTATGTGGCCCTCATCCGCGACATCATGGACGAGGCGGGCGTGGACTTCCAGACCTGCGAGCTCGGCCGCGTCAATGCAGGCGGCGGCGGCACCATCGCCTACATCATGGCCAAGTACGGCATGAACGTCATCGACTCCGGCGTTGCCGTCCTGTCCATGCACGCCCTGTGGGAGGTCGCCAACAAGGCCGACATCTACGAGGCATATCGCGGCTACAAGGCCTTCCTCGAGCGCGCCTAACCAACCCTCGTAAAACGAGCCCAACCAGCCCTTCATAACTTGCGGTGAAATAGTTCCCAAACACGCCTTTTAACAGACGAAACAGGAATTATTCCACCGCAACTTCCTTTTTGGCAGAGGAGAGTCCATGCTGCAGATCATCATTTCGCCCGCCAAGCAGATGCGCGCGGCCCAAGATGCTTTTGAAGTCCTGGGCATTCCACCTTTTGCGCACGAGACGGCTCGCCTCCACCGCGCACTGCTAGATATCGAACGAAATGAAGGCAGCGGCGGCCTGCAAGCGCTATGGAACGTGAGTGACAAACTGCTGGGGCTTTGCCTCAACACCCTGCATGAGTTCGGGTCCATCCTGAAAAACGGCGATCTCGACAATCCCGAACTCGCCCGTCACCTCTCCCCTGCCGTCATGTCCTATCACGGCATTCAATACCAGAGCATGGCGCCCGAGGTCATGGATGCCGCACAGCTCGACTGGCTGCAAGACCATCTATGGATCCTCTCGGGCCTTTACGGATGCGTACGCCCCTTTCATGCCGTTGAACCGTATCGGCTGGAGATGGGCGCGAAGCTTGCCGTCGACGATGCCCAAGACCTCTACGCGTTTTGGGGCGACAAGCTCGCACGGGCCATCGCTCCAACGGACTCCAACGCTACGATCGTCAACCTCGCCAGTGCGGAATACGCCAAAGCCGTTCTGCCCCGCCTCACCACCGATGTCACGGTCGTCACATGCCTCTTTGGCGAAGGCATCCGCAACGGCAAGCCCATCCAGCGCTCGACCGCCAGCAAAAAGGCGCGCGGCTCCATGGTGCGCTGGATGGCAGAAAACAAGCTCGAGGATGCAAGCGGGCTCACCGCGTTCGACGTTGGCTATCGCCACTTTCCCGAGCTTTCAAATAAAAACACTTTGGTCTTCCTGAACGAACAGGCCTTGTAGGATCACCGTTACTTTTAAATGTGCTGCCTAGGCACGGCGCCTATTCCGCCAAGCCATCGGCCTTTGCAATCTCGCTCGTCGAGCCATCTTGATAGGTAATCTTAACATGCTCCACGTCGGATACCGTAACGCCCGACGGGGGCTCCAGGCGCCATTCCGTCAGCGCGATATCCATCGTCGTGGGCACATCTCCTTGATCTTTGAGCTTCACCGTGAGCGTTTTGAGCGCTGCGTCAAACGTCACGCGTTCGATTTCTTCACCTGGAATGGACCCACCACTCAGCTGCAACTGCACAAACTCATCGCGCGGGTACCAATAATCGCCCGGAACGGCGAGCGTATTGGCATTACCGCCAGTACTCCTCACCGTCATAATCGGTAGGCTATCATCAGCCTCAAATTCCCAGGCAGCGCCGCCGCGACCGCCAAACGTCCAAATACAAAAGGCAATCACCAGCACGGCAAGCACCGCAAAGCCAATCGCGACCAACCCATGGTGCGCACGGCCCTCCTCGGCCGATATGTCCCATTGTGTCTCTCGATATAGATGCTTGTCTTCCATGTTCGCCTCCCCACAGGCACGCTCGTTAGGCCAATCGTACCCATTCGAGCTATACTTGAGCCCATTACATAAACGGGGAGCTTGCAGGACAAGACGGCAGGCTGAGACTGGGCGCGCCCGCCCTGACCCGCAAACCTGATATGGGTAATGCCAACGAAGGGAGCCGTGCCAATGAGCACACAGACCGAGCCCAAGCTCGTCACGCAAATCGACTTCGCCCGCGCCGGGCAGATCACGCCGCAGATGAAGGAAGTCGCCGAGCGAGAGCATCGCGACCCCGAGTACATCCGCGAGCGCGTGGCAGACGGCCGCATCGCCATTCCCGCCAATATCGAGCACATCAAAAAGGGCATGCGCGCCTTTGGTGTCGGCGAGGGCCTGTCCACCAAGGTCAACGTCAACCTGGGCATCTCGGGCGACAAGGCCGATGCCGCCGAGGAATGGAAGAAGGTCAAGATTGCCGAGGACTTTGGCGCCGACGCCATCATGGACCTCTCCAACTCGGGCAAGACACGCCAGTTCCGCCAGCAGCTCATCGACGAGACGCCGCTCATGGTGGGCACGGTGCCGATGTACGACGCCATCGGCTACATGGAAAAGCCGCTGGTCAAGCTTACCAAGGACGACCTGCTCGAGGTCGTGCGCGCACATGCCGAGGACGGCGTGGACTTTATGACCATCCACTGCGGCATTAACAAGTCGGTCATCAAGACCTTTAAGGAGACAGGCCGCCTCATGAACATCGTCAGCCGCGGCGGCTCGCTGCTGTTTGGCTGGATGGAGGTCACCGGCAACGAGAACCCCTTCTACGAGTTCTACGACGAGGTGCTCGAGATCTGCCACGAGTACGACGTGACGATCTCGCTCGGCGACTCCTGCCGCCCGGGCTGCCTCTACGACTCCAACGACGCCACCGAGACCGCCGAGATGATCGAGCTGGGCAAGCTGTGCAAGCGCGCCTGGGCAGCCGGCGTCCAGGTCATGGTCGAGGGCCCGGGCCACATGGCGCTCGACGAGATCGCCGCCAACATGAAGCTGCAGAAGCGCCTGTGCCACAACGCCCCGTTCTATGTGCTGGGGCCGCTGGTGACTGATATCGGTGTGGGTTACGATCACATTACCGCCGCCATCGGTGGCGCCATCTCCGCGAGCTCGGGTGCCGACTTCCTGTGCTATGTGACACCAGCCGAGCACCTGTGCCTGCCTAACGCCCAGGATGTGCTCGATGGCCTCATGGCCACCAAGATCGCCGCACACGCCGCCGACATCGCCAAGAAGGTGCCGCACGCCCGCGACATGGACGACAAGATGGGCCAGGCACGCCGCAAGCTCGACTGGGACGCCATGTGGAAGTGCGCGCTCGACCCGGTTACGGGCAAGAAGCGCTACGAGGAATCCCCCGCTGCCACCGAGGGCACTTGCACCATGTGCGGCAAGATGTGCGCCGTCCGCACTGTCAACAAAGTGTTCGAGGGCACCACGATTGATCTGGGCATGGAGGACTAACCTTATCGCCGCAATCGCCTATAGGCTCGCCGCAGCTCCCGCCAATTGTTAACTTGTGAACATTTGCCTGCATTTGCGTAAAAAGTGCATCTCGCGCCCGGGTTCGGCATATCGCCGGCCCGGGCATCTTTATAATGCTGGGTTAAAGACCCATTTGATTCCGACCGAACAAGGGAGCGAACATGGATCGCAGTAAGGTACCCGCCGTTCTATCCATCGCAGGATCCGATTCCAGCGGTGGCGCCGGCATTCAGGCCGACATCAAGACCATTACGGCGCACCGCCTGTATGCCGAGACGGCCATCACCGCCATCACCGCACAAAACACGCTCGGTGTCACCGCCGTGCAGAATATCTCCCCTGATATCGTCGCTGCGCAGATCGACGCCGTATTTGACGATATCCGCCCCAGCGCCGTCAAGATCGGCATGGTTTCCTCTGCCGAGATTATCGAGGTTATCGCCGACCGCCTGAGCGCCTGGAACGCCACAAACGTGGTCGTCGACCCCGTCATGGTAGCCACCTCGGGCGCACGGCTGATTGCCGAAGATGCCGCCGAGGCGCTCACCCGCCGCCTGTTCCCACTAGCAACCGTCATCACGCCCAATATTCCCGAGGCCATGGCCCTGCTTGACTACGAGGTCGACTCCGAGCGCACACAGCAAAATGCTGCCATGCTCCTCACCCGCCGCTTTGGTTGCGCATCCCTCGTTAAGGGTGGGCATCTTGTCAACGAGGCCAACGATGTATTGGCCGAACCCGCGCCACTCGATGACGAGGGCAACCATCTGGGCGATCCGCTCACCACGTGGTTCCGCCACAAGCGCATCGAGACCGACAACACACACGGCACCGGCTGCACGCTTTCGTCCGCCATCGCCTGCGCGCTGGCCCAGGGCATGGATCTTGCCGACGCCGTCAACGCCGGCAAGGCCTACCTAACGGGCGCTCTCGCCGCCGGCTTTGACATGGGCAAAGGCTCTGGCCCCGTCAACCACATGTGGCAGTACTAAATAGCCAGTAACCTGCCAAAAAGAGACAGGCTACCTTGCACCAAAAACCGTCGCAACATTCGATGAAAATCGTGCAAACGCGAAAAATCATCGGATGTTGCGACGGTTTGATTTTAGATAGCGGTCGAGCAAAGGGCCGGGGCGTCTAGTCGTCGGCGAGTTGAATTCCCAACAAACCCGAGAGTGCCAGCGCCTGCTCGGCATTGACCGTCAGGCCACGCAGCTCATGGTAATCGCCCGAAACAACGGGCGCTGCAAATGTACAGCGCGACACATCAACGCCGGAAAGCGACGTCTTGAACACATCAACACGCGTCAGGTCACAGCCATCCAGGCGTATCTGACCCAGCTTGGCACCCTGAAACGCAGCCTCTCTCAGACGTGTATCGCATGCTGTCATAGGGCCAATGCGTCCCTCCGAAAGGTTCGCATAGCTCAAATCGCACGATCCAAACGACACGCTCGACAGGCGCGCCTTGAGCAAGTTGAGTCCCGGTGCCGAGCAGTCAACGAAGTCGCAGCGGCTGAGCCAGCAGCCTTCCATGTTGCAGCGGATAAAGCGGCAACCGCGAAACACCACGTCGCGAAACGTCGAGCCGCTCCAGTCAACGCTATCGAACTCGCAAGATCGGAACACAACGCCATCGAAGGTCGCGCCGTTCGCCACGTCGTAGGCAAGATCCAAATCCTCAAAAGCGGTATTGGAGACGAGCTCATCGCCCTCGGCAAAGAGGTCGATGAGCTCGTCCATGCCCATATGGCAGCCAATCCGTTCGTTTACCCGGGCAAAACCACCACAAAGGTGCCTGTCCCCTTTGCGGTGGCTTGGGGCCGTGCTACTCACCGAGCATCTCTTTGAGCTTGGCTGCCACGGCGTGACCCAGGCTCTCGTGGCTTTCGGGCATCATATGCAGATAGTCGATATCGCCCGGCTCGGCAAACTCGGCGGCATTCAAAAAGTCGCAGCCAAACTGCTCGGCCACGTGCGCATAGTACTCGCCAAAATGCTCAGATGCCTCAACGGAATGCTCGTCAAAGTCGGTCATATACACATCGGCGATCTGCGGCTTGATCTTGATAGGAGCCATCAGCAGGATGCGCGGGCAAGGCGCAGCGTCGGTCCACGGAAACGCGCGGACGGCGCGAATCAGCGCCATGGCGCCACGGGCGATATCGGAAGCTGTCACGTTAAAGACCGTCTTACAGTCGTTGGTGCCCAGCATGATCACAATGGCGTCCAGCGGCTTATGGGCCTCGAGCAGCATCGGAAGCGCGCGAATACCGTTGAGGTTAGTGTCCAGATGGCACATGTCGTCGCGTACCGTCGTGCGGCCGTTGAGGCCTTCTTCAATTACATGCCAGCCCTCGCCTAAGTCACGTTGGACCACGCCACACCAGCGCACATCCTGCGCATAGCGCACCGCGGTACCGTCGCGCATGCCCGCCGGATCGTAACCATAGGTGTTGCTGTCACCAAAGCATAGAACGTTTTTCATCGTAAGCTCCCCACTCAATAAAAAGCCGACGGGAGCAGCCCCCGTCGGCTCGGTATATCGCATCACGCGCACCGTTTACAGGTACTTGCGCCAGTCGTCGTCATCCTCGTCATCCTCGGCAGCGGCCTGAGCCTGCTCGGCGGCACGGGCGGCTGCGGTGCGGGCGGCAACCTGAGCATAGGACTCCTCGTTGCGCTCGGGGAAGTTTGCCAGCACGTGCTCGAACTTGGCGAAGTCCTCGTCCCAGCGCGTAGAGGGCACGGCAAAGAAGACCTGCTTGACCTTGAAGTCGCCCGACGCGAGCTCCTTGCGGAAGAGCTCGGCCACGGCCTCGGCATCAAAGCCGTTGTTGTCGCAGCCCCAAGCACCCAGCACGAGCTTCTCGCGACCAAGCTCATCGCAGATGGCGAGCACAAAGCGAATGCGGTCGCGCAGGGCATCCAGCAGAGCATCGTCGCTCACGCGATACTCCTGGCGGGCGCGCCTAACGTTGGGCGCGGCGGCCACGATCACGTCGGCGTATGCATGCACGTGGTTGCGGTCGAAGCGCACCGCAGGCACCACCAGGGCGCGGTTACGATAGAGCTCGCAGTTGATGTTGCGGCGACGGTTCTCGCCGTACCACTTACGCTGCCTATCGAGAACGTTGTACAGATACGAATCGGCGCACAGCGTGGCCTCCTGGCCCAGATAACCCTGAATATATCCACCGCCCGGATTGGTAAACGAGGCAAAGGCGAGCACGGCCATGTCGCAGAACTGCGCATAGCCGCGACCGTTATCGAGGATTGCCTGCGTGGCGGAGGCATCAAGCACAGTGACCTCGGGCAGGACCGGAGCGGGCTCCTCAGCAGGCGCGGACTCAGCTTCGGCGATTTCCTCGGCAGGCTCCTCGACGGGCTCGGGCGCCGCCTCGGTCTCGGGCGCCGCCTCGACCTCGGTAGTCTCCGCGTTCTCGACGTCCTCGGCGACCTGCTCTTCGGCGGCCACAGCACTCTGAACCTTGGCCTTCATCGCCGCGACAAAGCCGGCAGGCATACCGTCAAACTCGCGAACACCGGCAAGCGAACGCTCGATATCCTTGGCGCACGCTTCGGACACAGTTGCCACGTGACGCTCGGCGGCCTTGGCACGGGCCTCGCGCTTGGGATTGGGCTGACCCGCTCGGTTGGACCTGCGGTTACGGTTCCTGTTGTCGACGTCTGCCATACGTGGCCACCTTTCCTGTCGCTGCCGCTATCGGCTTTTCCCATCCATGATACCCCGCCGCGTACAAAAAAGACGGCCCCGAAGGACCGCCTTTCACATCGTTTTACCGCGTCCGACAAGAAACGCTGCAATCCCCCGCGCTAGTCGCGACGACCGAGGATGTTCAGGATGCGCAGGAACACGTTGATGATGTCCACGAACAGGCTGGATGCCATGAGCACGGCGTTGGGCAGCGTGGGCGGCACCGTCGTTGCCACATAGGTGTCGTAGCCGATGAAGCCGGCAAACACCACGATCACGATCAGGTCGGTGATGGACTGCGAAACGCCCATGAACATCAGCACGATCTCAACCAGAATAGTGGCGAGCAGAATGCCAAAGCCGATGCCATATACGCGCTGGAAAAACTTGGGGAACGTCACGCCCAAGGCGCCAAAGACAAAGGTGATGGCGGCCGTGGCGATAAAGGCAGTGTTGATGGTAGGCAGGTCGTAGTTGGCAAGGCCAAACGACGCGGTCAGGCCAAAGGTACTCGCAAAGATTACGTAGCCCACAAGGGACAGGCCCACGGACTGCTTGCCCGCAGCAGCCGACATCATGACCATGCCGACGATGGTTAAAATAAACGAGCCAAAGACCAGCGGTAGGGCGGCGCCGCTCATCATCATGCGCGCAAACGACATGGTGCTCGTAAAGTAGGCGCCGGCACCCATGGCGCAAAAGCCCAAGAAGATCAGGGCGGACATGGCGAGATTGTACGCGCGCGGCGACATCTCCTTGGCGCGGCTTGCGCCGGTCTCGACGGGGCCGTTCTGATAGCCCTGGATATCGTTCATACTTCGTCCTTTCAAAAAGCGCCACGACAGCGCCGTAGGTGACAAGATCCCTGCCATTGTACCCGAATGCCGTGCGCTCTTACCTGCGGCGCTCGCCCTCAAGCGTGCGGTCAAACGCCCATACCCACCAACGCATCACATGCGTCTGCGAGCCATCCGCCCGCTCACGCGTTTGGTCCTCCAGATACAACTCGGTCGCATGTCCGCCAAAACGTACCTTATAGGTTGCCGTACGAATGCCGTGAACCGTCAGGCCAAACCCGGTGGTCGAGATAATTTCGTCGATCGTAAAGCAACGGCCGTCGACCCAGCAGACGGTGACCGGCACGACTTGTCCGCCCGCAAGGATGCGGGTCACGACGTCCACATACTGCTTGTGCACGCGCCGAGTTTTGCCGTCTGTCTGTCGATATTCCATGCCTCCTATTATCGAACGCATGTTTGCATATTGTAAAGCGAACAGACTGTGGTTTTGGGGTGTTGGGGCGCGCGCACGTGTCCTCATGGTGTGTTAGCAAAAAGAACACCCGCGGTCAACAGGGCTAATATTCATTTTTAGTGCCAAAAAATTCACTGCTCCCATCAGAACTCGGTAAAGAAACCCGCAGGAGGTGATACGATTTATCATGTTTCTGTAACGTGTCTGCAAACTTCGAGAAAGCCCATATATGGACGTAACGTTCTCAACCTTCCTCGGCCAACTTGTGTCGAACCCAGTCCTTGCCGTCACCGTGATCCTCGCGCTCGGCGCCATCTTCGTCAATGGATGGACCGACGCACCCAACGCCATCGCGACCTGCGTCACTACGCGTTGCATGCCCGCCCGCGCCGCCATCCTCATGAGTGCCGCATTCAACTTCCTCGGCGTGCTCATCATGACGCACTTTAACGCGAGCGTCGCCAACACCATCTCCCATATTGTCGACTTTGGCGGAAACAGCACCATGGCGCTCGCCTGTCTGTGCGCGGCGCTGTTCTCCATCGTCGTCTACGGCGCCACAGCGTCGCGTTTTGGCATCCCCACTTCGCAAAGCCACAGCCTTATCGCCGGCCTGACCGGTGCCGCCATCGCCCTCGGCGGTGCGAGCAGCGTCAACGTCCACGAGTGGATGAAGGTCATCTACGGCCTGGCGCTCTCCATCGGCCTGGGCTTTGTCATGGGCTGGGTCCTGTGCAAGCTCGTCTCGATTCTTTTCGCCGCCGCCAACAGGCGACGTGCCAATGTCTTCTTTAAATACGCTCAGATCGCAAGCGCTGCGGCCATGAGCTTTATGCACGGCGCGCAGGATGGACAGAAGTTCATCGGCGTGCTCTTTTTAGGCGTGGCCTTTGCCAGCGGCCAGACGAGCGTCGGCGATGCCGGCATCCCCATCTGGATTATGCTGCTGTGCTCGGCCACCATGGGCATCGGCACCAGCGTGGGCGGCGAGCGCATCATCAAGTCCGTTGGCCAGAGCATGGTCAAGCTCGAAAAGTACCAGGGCTTCTCCGCCGACCTGGCGGGCGCCGCAAACCTGCTGCTTGCCACGCTCACCGGCATCCCCGTGTCCTCCACTCACATCAAGACCTGCGCCATCATGGGCGTCGGCGCCGTCAAGCGCCTTTCGGCCATCAACTTCGGCGTAGTCAAGGACATGATGTTCACCTGGTTCTTCACCTTCCCCGCCTGTGGACTCATCAGCTTTGTCATGGCCAAGCTGTTCATGATGTTCATCTAGTCAAACCGAACGTCCATCCGGACCGTAACACCTCGCCCACCCGTCTTCGCCTCGAAAGGACCCACTCATGGCAAAGAAACCCGATTCGTTCTACTTTGACAACTACGTCGCCTGCGCCGACCTCGCCGTCCAGGCCGCCGAGCTGCTTACCAAGATTTTCGAGAACTTCGATCCCGCAAAGATTCACGATATGCTCGACAAGATGCATGCGATCGAGCATGCGGCCGACAAGAAGCACCATGAGCTTGAGGACGCCCTGCTCACGGCCTTTATCACCCCGCTTGAGCGCGAGGACCTGGATCTGATGAGCTGCTCGCTCGACACCGTGCTCGACCGTATCGAGGGCGTCGTGCAGCGCGTCTACTTCACCAACATCCAGAGCATCCATCCCGACGCCATCGTCATCGCCCACAAGGTGACCGACGCCTGCCGCGCCATGAAGGACCTTATGGTCGAGCTGCCTAACTACCGCAAGTCCAAAACGCTGCGCGAGCTCGTCATCCAGATCAACACCATCGAGTCCGAGGCCGACGAGCTCTATATCAACGCCATGCGTAACCTGCACGTTAACGGCAAGGACCCGCTCGAGGTCATCGCTTGGCGTGACGTGTACGCCTTCCTGGAGTACTGCGCCGACTGCTGCGAGAATGTGGCCGATGTCGTGGATTCGATTGTCATGAAGAACAGTTAATTGGGGGTACATGTCCCACCGGTCGCGGGCCCGGCCACT
>UREC01000011.1:0-61863 GCA_900546755.1 uncultured Collinsella sp.
ATTGAGTGGGCCGGCACCGGTGTTGCCATGGGTAACGCCGTCGATGAGGTTAAGGCTGTGGCCCAGATGGTGACCGCCAATAACAACGAAGACGGTATTGCGGTGGCGCTGGATAAGCTGCTGGGCTAGAATCGCCGATAATGCATGGTTCGGGCGCCTGCTTACAGGCGCCCTTTTGTTAGGGAGGGTGCCGTGTCCGCATTTCCGTTCGACGCCGTTATCTTTGACATGGACGGTGTCATTGTCGATACCGAGTATTACTACCTGGGCGAGACTGCCGCGTTTGCCAAGGAGCTGGGGCTTAATCTGACTCAAGAGGAGTTGAATGGGCAGGTCGGTACCTCCCATCAGTTCTTCCTGCATATGCTGGTCGATTGGTTTGAGCGCGCCGGTAAGGGGCATTTCACTGGCGAGGAAGCGTTGGCCCGTTGGGACGAGTGGGCGCATAAACGTCCGCGCGACTATCAGGCTTTGATTAACCCAGGCGCCGTGGATACGATTCGAGAGCTGCCGCGCCGCGGCGTTCGCGTGGCGCTTGCCAGCTCGTCTCCCATGGATAGCATCGAGGAAGTGCTCAACGCATGCGGGCTGTCGGATGCCTTTGAGTATGTGGTGAGCGGCGAGCAGTTTAAGGAGAGCAAGCCCGAGCCCGACATCTACCTGCATGCATTGGACCTGCTGGGGCTGCCCGCGAATCGCTGCTGCTGCGTTGAGGATTCGGTGCCCGGCATCACTGCCGGCAAGCGAGCCGGCCTGACGGTCATTGCCAAGCGCGAGGAACGCTTCGGCTTTAGCCAAGATGCCGCGGACAAGATTATCGACCAGCTGCCGGAGCTGCTCACGCTTTCTTAGGAGCGCGGTAGTTGCGCGTTTTTCGGGTCCGATGAGTAAATACCCGACATTTTGGTGCGGCAGCAAGCATACTTAATGCTAATGCGGGCTTAAGGGCTTGTTGAATGCCCTTGGGCCCGCTTTAGACTTAATTGTGCTGGGAGAGGGTATATGCCACCGACTGAAGGGCTAACTGACGGTAAAGCAGCGATACCGCTGTACCAACAGGTTATCGATATCATTAAAAACGAAATTAACTCCGGTGCCTACAAGGCGGGCGCGCGGATACCCAATGAATTCGAATTGGCTGAGAGCTATAAAGTTGGCCGCGTTACCGTGCGACGCGCTATTGAGGAGCTCGTCCAGCAGGGCTATCTAACGAAGCGGCAGGGGAAAGGCACGTTTGTCAATGCCCCCAAGCTTAAGCGCAAGATTCGCCAGAAGGATGACGTCCAGAGTTTTTCGGACGCATGCCGCGTTAACGGAATGGAGCCGGGGGCGTGCGTCATTTCGAGAAAGATACTGCCGGCGGATTCTACCGAAGCGCAGTTCTTTGGTGTTCCCGTTGGAACTGATTTGATTTGCGTTGAGCGTGTGCGTACTGCCGATGGAGTCCCCGTCATGCTCGAGAACAACATATACGTTTACGAGGACAACGCTTATCTATCAACGGCACCTCTATCTAACCAATCCATTTTTGAGTTCGTGCGTAACCGGACGGGCCGTACGCCCGCGTTTACCGACCCGTGCACACTCGAGATCGCGTGCGCGTCGCCCGAGGTCGCTCGGCTGTTGGCAGTTCCCGTTGGCGAACCCTTGTTTTATATGGAAGCCTTCTTTTTCGACGAGCAGCGGCGGCCGTTTATCATCGGTCGTCAGCGGATCGTTGGGTCTCGCTACGTTTTTGACATCTAGGACATTGCGAATTGAGACGCCCGGTGGATCATCTCACCGGGCGTCTCCATACCGTTCACGGCGCAAACGCAACCGTTCAACCGCGTTGCGGCAATCAGTTTGAAATTATCTTGATGACGAGAAAAGCTGCTGGTAATCTATGGGACGTCATAGAACGTTTGCATTGTGCAAACGTTGAAGCGAGATGCGATGCAGTCTCGAGTTCTTTGGAGGTATCTATGTCAGATACGAAGGCGAAGAAGACAAACAGACGTTTTAAGTTCAAATTACCGCATGTCTATACGATCATGTTCTTGCTGATCGTTGTCTTTGCGGTCCTGACTTGGATCGTTCCCTCTGGTCAGTATCAGCGCAAGACGATTTCGACAGCGGCGGGCGAGCGTGAAGTCGCCGTTGCTGGAACCTATGAACAGGTCGATAAGAACTACACCGATTCCGAGACCGGCGAGACCATCAATCTGGGCCAGGATATCTTCGCGGTCCTGCAAGCGCCCACCAAGGGTATCCAAGAGGCTGCCGACGTCGTTGCGTTCGTCTTATTGATTGGCGGATCGTTCGCAATCATCACCAAGACCAACGCTTTGAATGCCGGCATGAGCCGTGTGATTAAAAAGCTCAAGAACAAGGACATCCTCATCATTCCCATCACGATGACGTTGCTGTCCATTTGCGGCACTACGTTTGGTATGTCTGAGGAAGCCCTGCCGTTCTATGCCATCTTCATTCCCATCATGATGGGTATCGGTTATGACTCGATGACGGCATTCATCATCTGCTTCCTTGGTCCTAACTTGGGATATTGTGCTTCGACCATCGACCCGTTTAATGTTTTGATCGCCCAAGGCATCATTGGCATCGAGGGTAATCCGCAACTGTGGCTGCGTGCCGTTTCTTGGGTCATCTTCACTGCCGTCGGTATCGCATGGGCCATGCGCTACGCCATGCGCGTCAAGAAAAATCCCGAGTCGTCCATTGTGTACGAGGACGATAAGCTCAAGCGTATTGAGTTTTCCGTGACCGATGCCTCCATCGAGGAAGAGTTCACTATCCGTCAGAAGCTCGTGCTTATCGATTTTGCTTGCGGTATGGGCATTATCGTCTGGGGTCTTGTTACCCAGGGCTGGTACATGAATGAGATTTCCGCCGTGTTCCTTGGCATGGGCTTGCTTGCCGGTATCCTGGGCGGTCTTGACCAGCAGACGATCGCAGAGGAGTTCGTTAAGGGTCTTGCCGACTTTGCGTACGCTGCCATCGTTATCGGTATCGCTCGCGGTATTCTGGTCATCGCCGAGGGCGGCATGATCATCGACACCATCCTCCAGGCGCTCGCTACTGCGCTTGCCGGTGCACCCGCCGCCGTCTACACCACGTTTATGTATATCGTCCTTGGCCTGCTCTCTTTGCTGGTTCCCTCGAGTTCTGGCCTGGCGGCGCTCACCATGCCCGTTATGGGCCCCCTGACCGAGCTCATGGGCCTCAATCCCGAGGCGGCCGTCACCGCGCTCCAGTTTGCCAACCAGACCATCAACACCATCAGCCCCGTGGCGGGCATGACGGTCGCCGGTCTTGCCGTGGCTAGGATTTCGTTTGGCCAATGGTGGAAGACCATTTGGAAGTTCTTCATTTTCATGGTCGTCTTTGGCCTGATCGTAACGGCAATCTCTGGCATGCTTCCGGTGTAGGTGGTTGTGATGTCTGATCGTTTGACGGTCCTGACGTCTAAGAGCGTCTTTACCGGTACGGGGGACCTGCCGTTTGAAGGTTTCGTAGCGGTCCGTGGCAATCGAATTGAGGCTGTTGGCACCAAGTGTGAGGTAGCTTCGTATTTGACCCAGGCGGACGAGGTAGTTGACCTGGGCGACCGCACTGTCATGCCTGGCCTGATCGATGTGCATACCTTCTATACAGGTTGGGCGCTGCGGACGTTGGGGTCTGATCTATCCGGCATCGCTGATGCCAAAGAGGCCGTGTCGCTCTTGCGTGCATGGAAAGAAGGTCATCCGGATTGCGCGGCGGCTTTTGGCCACAACCTACCCGAAACGTTGGCATCGGATGCCGAGAACGCAAATACAGCAGCTGTGTTTGACGAGTGTTTTGGCGATATCCCTGTCGTCTGCTTTACGCCGGGCGCGGAGACCTGCGTTCTCAATGCTGCCGCCAGTGCGCGATATGGCTTTACACCCCAGGCGTGCTATGCCGAGAAGATCTGGCGCATGATGAGCGATTTCCTCGCGCTGCCCGAGGTGCGTGCCGGGTATTCGGACTACATGAGCATGCTTAACGAGCGCGGCGTTACCGCCATCAAGGAAATGGCGTTTGATGACTACTACGGCTTTGCCGACGAAATGGCTCGCCGTGAGGAATCTGGTGAGCTGACGGTTCGCGTCTCTATGATGTCGCAGCCGGTGGGCGCCGGTGCAAATCTGGCATATGCCCGCGAGGCGCGAGAGCGCTTCCGGGGACCGTTCGTTCGTTTTTCTGGCTTCAACCGTATGACCGATCGCGGCGTATGGGTGGGGCTTGCCGAGATGATTGACCCCTATGAGGACACGGCCGATGCGGGCGCTGCCGGCAAGACGGTCGTCGAGGAGCCAGAGTGGGATCTGATTGAGAACGAGCTGCGTGCAATTGATGCTGAGGGCTTCCGATACTCCTTGCATTGCCAGGGCGATGGCGCCGTTCGCCGCACCGTGGCGCTCTATGCCTCGCTGCCTCGAGACGAGCATGGACGGATGCTTCGCCGCCATGCGATTACCGATCTCGAGAACTCTGACCCGACCGATCTTGTCGAGTTTGGCAAGTTAGGTGGAATTTGCGAGGTCTATCCGCAGATTCTGACGCTGGACCGGCGCGAGGATTGCCTGTCGATGATGCGTCGACAAATTGGCGAGACGCGACTTTTGCACAGCTGGAATCGCCGCGGCATGGAAGATTCCGGATGCACAGTGTGCTGTGGAACGGATTTGCCACTGCTGATTCCGAGCCTGGGCGAGTCAATATACAGCGCGTGCGGTGGATTCTTCGCCGACGGACTGCCCGTGAATGAGGTCAACACGCTGACGCTTGTCGAGCTCTTGCGCGCTTGGACTGCCGGGGGCGCGTACGATCTGATGCGCGAAGATGAGCTGGGTACGCTTGAGGTTGGCAAGCTTGCCGATATCTGCGTGCTCGATCGGGATGTGTTCGACCTCGATTATCGCGACGCACGCGATCTTGCGGTTGATATGACGATGTCGGACGGACAAATCGTGTTCGATCGAAATAAGGAGGCATAAGATGTCTGAATCCAAACCGACGCTGCGTCGCGAGCAGATTGCGGGCATGAATATCCACTACATCATGTGGTCGCTCGATTACTTCCTTGATGTGCAGCAGCGCTTGGGCTTTGAGTCTATTGAGCTGTGGTGTGCAGAGCCGCATGTGACGCTCGACCATACGGGCTACTTTGAGGCTGAGGTCCTGGCGAAAAAGGCTGCAGACCGTGGGCTTAGGTATCGTACTCTGTGCCCCGAGAATGTTGTCTATCCTTGGCAGTACTGCGCACGCAAGCCGCTGCATGAACAGCGCAGCCTGGCGTACTTTAAACACGGCATTGAACTTGCCGAGGTACTTGGGTGTGACCGTATGTCCATCAACTCGGGCTGGGGCGACTGGGACGAGGACCGCGAGGAAGCCTGGAAGCGCAGCCGCGAGCACTTGTCCATTCTGGCGGAGTATGCCGGCGAGCACGGTCTGGTGCTTACGATGGAAAGCCTGCGTCCCGAGGAGAGCAACCTCGTGACGACGGTTTCCGATGCGAAGCGCATGATTGACGAGGTCGCGAGCCCGTACTTACAGCCCATGGTTGATACAACCGCGATGGGCGTCGCAGGCGAGACGCTCGAGGACTGGTTTGCCGCCTTTGGCGATGGGGCAATTCACGAGATGCACTTTATCGACGGTGACCCGTATGGCCATCTGGTGTGGGGCGATGGCAAGCACGATATGGACGCCTTCGTCGCCACGCTCAACGCCCATGGTTTCGACGGCATGCTGGGCCAGGAAATCACGGACGGTCGTTACTACGATGACCCGGCGGCCGCAGATGCCAAGAACATGGCCGCATTCGAGAAATATCTGATTGACTAAAACAACCATCGGCCACGCAACCAACGTCATTGATTGCGGGCCAAACAAGAAAGGAACTGGATATGAACGCACACGATCTGATTAAAGAGGCAATTGCCGAGAAGGGCAAGTTCGACAGCGTCTACTGGATTGCTTGCGGTGGCTCCATGATCGATTTGATCCCGGCTCATGAGCTTCTGCAGCGCGAGGCTACCACCTTCACTTCGTATATCTATACCGCGCGTGAATTCGACATTATGCGTCCGCGTCGTCTGGGCGAGAAGTCCCTGGTCATCGCTTGCAGCCACAGCGGCAATACCCCCGAGGTCGTCGAGGGCTGCGAGATTGCCCTTGCTGCCGGCGCTACGGTGATCGCCCAGACCGACAACGCTGGATCCAAGATTGACTCCGGCAAGTGGACCACGTGGGTCTACCCATGGGGCGAGGGCGTGCCGCAGGCCGAGGTCCCCGCTGGCATTTCGCTGTCGCTTGCGGCAGAGCTGCTCGATCAGCAGGAGGGCTACGCCGATCTTGCCGATATGTATGCCGGTATCGCCGAGATGGATAAGATTCTTCCCCCGGCACGCGAGAAGGTAAATGCCGAGCTGGGCGATCGCTTTGCCAAGCTTTGCCAGGAGCACGAGTTCTTCTATATTCTGGGCAGCGGTCCCAACTTTAGCCAGACCTACGGTTTCGCTATCTGCTCTCTTATGGAGATGCAGTGGCAGCACTGCAGCTACATTCACTCTGCCGAGTACTTCCATGGCCCCTTCGAGGCTACTCAGGATGGCGTTTTTTACTTCCTGCAGATGGGCTCCAGCGAGTGCCGTGCTATGGACGAGCGCGCCCTGGCGTTCCTTAAGACGCATACCGATACGCTGATGGTGCTCGATGCCAAGGAGTACGGTATGGAAGCCGTGCCGGCGAGCGTCCGTGCTTATCTGGACCCGGTGCTGTTCTACGCCATGAACTGCGAGCTGCGTGCCGCACGCGGCAAGGTGTTTGATCACGATCCCGATTTCCGTCGCTACATGGGCGTCGTCGAGTACTAGAAGGATAAATACCATGGCATTTAACGTTAACGCGCTCGGATTTGGCGACAACGTCGTCGATCGCTACGAGCATATCCACACCATGTATCCTGGCGGCAACGCGGTGAACTTCGCCGTTTATGCCAAGAAATGCGGTGCCGCACGCTCCGCATACATGGGCATTTTTGGCAATGACGCCGCTGCCGAGCATGTCATTGCAAGCCTCGAGGATGAGGGTATCGAGCTTGACAAGTGTGAGCAGATGATTGGCGAGAACGGAGCGGCTCGCGTGACCGTCGTTGACGGTGACCGTGTCTTCCTTGGCTCCAACGAGGGCGGTATCCGTGGCGATGCGCGCTATGTCCTCGATCGCTTTGACCTTTCGTACATGAAGCAGTTCGATGTGGTTCATTCGGGCAACTATTGCTTTACCGAGCGCGAGCTGCCCAAGCTGAAGGCTGCGGGCGTCACGGTCTCTTTTGACTTTTCGGACGACTCCACCGACGAGTACTACGAGCAGATTGCACCCTACGTCGATTTTGCCTTCTTTAGTGCGGCGGATGCCGCGAGTGAGGACGAGATTCGCGAGCGTCTGGCATGGGTGAAGGGCCTGGGTCCGCGTTTTGTGTCGGCTACGGCGGGTGCCGAGGGCTGCATTGCTTACGACGGCGAGCGTTATTACCGCCAGCTGGCTAAACCGGTAACGGACATGAAGGACACCATGGGAGCGGGCGACTCGTTCCTCACTTCGTTTTTGATGTGCTATCTCGATTCCGCCAAGCGTGGTGAGGATGGCGCCGAGGCCATCGAGCGCGCGCTCGACTTTGCTGCCGGGTTTGCCTCGACCGTGTGCGGCATGGAAGGTTCTTGGGGCCACGGAGCACCAATCGTCGAATAGCTTAAGAAAGCGTACGGCGGTCTGGCTATGAGGCTTTGGACAGCCGATGCAAAACAATAAGCGAAACGCGAAAAGGGGGCTCGCCATGTGGTGGGTCCCCTTTTGAACATTGGAGAAGACCATGGGTATTAAAGCGTGCGCAGCTGGTTTTTGCTGTGCGGACGTCTATCAAAACATCGGCGTGTTCTATCCGACTGGTAATGGCATTGACTGGGGTATCCATCTTGCACGAATGGGCGTTTCGGTATCCGCCGTGTCGGTTGTCGGCAAGGACGAGTACGGAGACAAGATGAGGGAGGCGCTGGCCGCTGAGGGGTTCGATATCTCACATCTGCGGGTGGAGGATGGCGACACCTCGGTGATGCTCATGGCGTTGAAAGACGGCGTCGATCGCGTACATCTCGAGGCAATCGATGGCGTAATGGAGGCATATCGACCGAATGAAGATGACCGGGCGTTTATCCTAGAACATGACATCATTCACACCGACCTGTTTGGCAATTGTTTGGACCTCCTGCCCGAATGGCATGATGCGGGCAAGACGGTGGTTATGGACTTCTCGGTGTTCAGCCAGGATCCCGAATATGCCTGCGAGAACCATTTTCCCTACGTTGACTATGCGTTCATGTCGTTTGAAGAGGACACTCCGGAGCTGCGTGATTGGGTACGTCACGTACAGGAGCTGGGACCGCGGGTGGCAGTTGCCACGCTTGGTGAGAAGGGAAGCATTGCCTATGACGGTGAGCGCTTCTATGAGTGCGGGATCGTGCCGGCGGAGAAGGTCGTTAACACCGTGGGTGCCGGCGACTCGTATATTGCCGGGTTTACCAAGGGCGTGATCGATGGCCTTGATATTCCGGCGTGTATGAAGGCGGGCGCTGAACTGTCGTCCCGAGTGATTGGTTCGTTTGAGCCGTACTAGGGCCAAATGCCTGGAAAGGAGTACGAAATGGTTATCGACATGTTGGTCCATCCTATGCTCTATGGCGAGATCTGTACGCCGGGTGATGAGCCTGATGGATTCGGTTTTTGGTCACGAGAATTTGGTATGGGGCATATGGGCCCCATGGATTGGGATGAGCTTCAAGTCGAGATGGACGTCTGCGACGTGCGGAAGAGCGTGCTCATGCCGCTCGATGTAACCACGGCATGCGGAGGACACTTTGGCACCAATGACCAGATTGCCATGCTGGTTGCCGCGCACCCCGATCGTCTGTGGGGATTTGCGAGCGTAGATCCCCAGGTGAGCGGTGCCGCAGACGAATTGGAGCGCGCCTTTACCGAGTTGGGGGCAAAGGGGCTTTGCCTGCATCCGGCAAAGCAGGGTTTTGCCCCCGATGATGCTGTGGCCGAGCCGCTTTACGAGCTGTGCGAGCGCTATAACAAGCCGGTGGTTTTCCATGCCGGTATGTCTTGGGAGCCGGGCGCAGAGCTCTCGCGCAGTAACCCGCTTGCATTTGAGCACACAATCGCAACGCATCCAAATGTGCGCTTTAGTTTGACCCACTTTGGCTGGCCCTGGGTGCGCGAGACCGTGGCGATGCTGCTCAAGTATCCCAACTGCTACACGGACACCTCTATCACTTACATCGATTCGCCCGAGGAGATGATGCAGCGCCTTTTCACGGTCGATATGGGGCCGCTGTGGTATGAGCGCGCGCTATCGCATCAAGTGATGTTCGCCAGCAATACGCCGCGTTTCCGTGCATTCAAACTCAAGCGGGCGCTCGATACCGTGCTCATGCGCGATGATGCGCGAGAAAGGCTCTACTGGGGTAATGCCCTGCGTTTTCTTGAAGGGGATGAGTAAACATGGTGACGCTCGAGACATTGAGCTATCTATCGACTGCTCCGGACCAGTTCATCGATATTACCGAAGATGTGCACGCTGCCATCGAACGCAGCTCGGTGACCAATGGCTTGGCAGCGATTATTTTGTCGCATACGACCTGTGGAATCGTGGTAAACGAGGGGCTGCCCTGCGTGGAGACGGATCTTATGGAGACGCTTGATCGCATCGCCCCACTCGATGCCCCCTATGCGCATGCACACTTCCTGCCGAGCTATGGAGCCACTGGTAACAACTCCTGTGGGCATATCAAGAGCATGATTTGTGGAAACAGTTGCTTCTTTCCCGTCCAAGATGGCCACATCGTGTGCGGAGGTGCCCAGAACATCTATCTTGCGGAGTTTGACGGTCCGCAGAAGCGAAAAGTGTACGTCGAGGTGCTGGGGGAGTAACGTCCCTGCAATGACCCTAAGAAGGAGCACGTTATGTCGTTTCTAACCTCGATGTTCAAGACCGAAAAGCCGGTTATTGGAATGCTGCACCTGCGTCCTCTGCCGGGCGATCCACTGTATTACCCGGGCGGAAGCGTGTCGCAGGTCGTGGAAGCCGCCAAGCGCGATCTCGAGGCGTTGCAGCAGGGCGGTGTCGATGGCATTTTGATTACCAATGAGCTCTCGATGCCCTATGAGCAGCATGTTTCTCCCTCAACCCTTGCATCGATGGGCTATGTAATCGGGGCTCTATCCCATGATTTGTCGACTCCTTGGGGAGCTGAAGCTATTTACGATGGTGATGCCACAATCGAGCTGTGCGCTGCCGTCGACGCGCAGTTCACGCGTTGCAATTTTTGCGGTGCCTGGGCCGGTGATCTCGGGCTGATTAACCGAGATTTCGCTCACACCATGCGTCGCAAGGCGGCGCTGCGCCTGGACGACCTCAAGCTTTTTCACTTCATCACGAGCGAGGGGGAGGTTTATCTCAACGACCGCACGACTGCGGACATTGCCGATTCACTTCTCTTTAATTGCCTACCGGATGCGATGGTCATCGGCGGTTCGGCTGCCGGTCGTGGCGCTTCGGGCGAGCTTGCCGATGAGGTCCGTGAGCGTGTTGGCGAAGTGCCCGTGGTATGTGGCACCGGTTGTCGCGAAAATACCGTGGCTGACGTATTTGCTCACTACGATGGCGCGTTTGTCGGCACCTGCTTAAAGCGCGACGGAAAGCTGGATGCCCCGGTTGATGTTGAGCGGGTGGCTCGTTTTATGGCTGCCGCTCGTACGGCGCGAGGGGAGTAGGCACCTATGGCGCTCTATCTGGGTATTGATATTGGGACAAGCGCCTCTAAAGGCGTTTTAATCGATGATCGATGCAACATCGTTTGCCAAGCCTCTTGTGGACATGAGACGGACAACCCGTGTGACGGATGGTACCAGCATGATGCCGAGGCCGTTTGGTGGGGCGATTTTTGCCGCTTGTCGCGCGAGCTGGTGGCGCGATCGGGGGTTAACGCGGCACAGATCGGATGCGTGGGCCTTTCCGCATTGGGCTGCGACTGTGTGCCGGTCGATACCGAGTGCAACGCGCTGGCGCCCGCGATTTTGTATGGAGTCGATGCACGTTCGAAACCGCAGATTGACGAGCTTCTTTCCGAATATGGGTCAGATCGCGCACGCGAGCTTTTCGGGCACGATCCCTGTTCGTCAGATATTGCTCCCAAGATCTTGTGGTTTAAGGAGAATATGCCCGAGGTGCACGAACGTGCCGCGAAGTTCCTGACGGCGTCATCGTTTCTGTGCGCAAAGTTGACGGGGCGTTTTACGGTGGACCGTTATTTGGCGGAGGATTTTCTTCCCCTATACGACAGCTTCACTTGGAAGGTTGATGCTCGGGAATGTGCTCGTTTCTGCCGGCCTGACCAGATGGCGGAGGTAATGTCGGCTACCGATATTGCCGGGGTGATTACTCAGCGTGCGGCTGAGGCGACGGGGCTCGCGGCAGGGACACCTGTCTTGGTGGGAACGGGCGACTCTGGTGCCGAGGCCATTTCGACGGGTGTATTTCGTCCCGGCGATATGATGGTTCAGTTGGGGAGTACGGCGTATTTCATCTATCTAGCTGATCATATGGTCGATGATGCCCGCCTGTGGCCAGGGACGTTTATCATTCCCGGAACTTACGGGATCTGCGCGGGGACCAATACGGCGGGTGCGCTCACATCGTGGCTGCGCCAAGAGCTGTATCGCGACGCCGTGGAGGCCGAGGGCCACGGTGGCCCCGATGCATATTCGGTTATGGCGCATGATGCCGCCGGTGTGGCGCCGGGTGCCGATGGGCTCCTGTGTCTGCCGTACTTTGCGGGGGAGCGCACTCCGCTCAACGATCCCGAGGCGCGTGGCGTCTTCTTTGGCCTGACCGGAAGGCATACGCGAGCCCATATGGTTCGTGCCGCCTTGGAAGGCGTCGCGTATACCGTTGCATCCCATGTCGACATTATCGAGCGAGAACATGGACTGCCAATTGGGCGCATTATGCTTGTCGGAGGTGGAACCAAGAATCCAGTTTGGATGCAGGCTATCGCCGACGTATGTGGGCGCGAGGTCTCGGTTGCCAAGGTTACGGTGGGCGCATGCTTCGGTGATGCCATCATGGCAGCTCTCGCAGGTGGCGCCTATGCATCATGGGATGAGCTCGCCCAAGTCCTTGGCGTTGCGCAAACAATCGTGCCTGATATGACTGCCCACGAGTTATATGCGTCGCGCCGTCATATCTTTGACGAATTGTATGCACGCAACCGTGATCTCATGCACGAATTGGTGTAATGCTGCCGAATTGTACCGCCTTCCAATAGGGACCGCGTTGTGTGATTCGCATGCCCCTTGGCATTTTTGCCACAGGGGTTAGCGAAGGTCAAAAACAGAGTGCGCATTTGCTAAAACTGCCGACTCGATGCGCTTTGCGTCACAGTTTTTGAGTGAGGCGATGCGCATCGAGGTCCTTGCGAGCGATCTGATGAGCGACTGCGCGCTTGTTTCTGTGTTTGGTTCGGCTGGCGCATCGGTCTCGAGCAGTAGACGGTCGAGTGGAATCTGCCGGGCATATTCGCGACCGCGCTTGGTGGCGAGCATACGCTCGTTCACGGAAAAATAGCAGTTTGCGTTTCGCGCGCGGGCGAGTTCGTTCGAAGTGCCGCTAAACCAGTGGAAGATGATAGCGGGGGAGTCGGGGTTTGGGATGAGTAGTCCATGCGATTCGAGGACGTCCAGTACGGCTCCTGCCGAACGAACGGCGTGAATTGATATCACGCGCCCGGTAAGAGGATGCTGCACGAGTGCATCGCAGAGCCGGTTAAGTGCCTGTATTTGTAGCGGCTCACTTCCAGCAAAGCGCGCGGAAAAGTCGAGCCCGACTTCGCCGATGTAGCGCTCTTGGGCAGCAACTTCGCAAAGCAGATTGACTTCGGCGGGACCGCAGCGGCCGTCGGCGAGCCACCAGGGATGGAGGCCGATGCCCTTGATGACGGTAGGAAGGCGACGGGTTCGCCCGTGTGCGCTAGCGAAGTCGCGTGGATCGACGCCGCAATCAAATAGACCCAAGCCCAGCGCCGTTGCCTCATCGGCAACGGCGTCCGGGTGAGCCATTAAATCAAGATGGCAGTGTGCATCAAATAACCGGGGCTCCATCTCGGCGCGCTCCGCTAGTCTAGGCGCTGGCCATCGGCACGCACGTGCTCGGTGCCGCGGCCACTGATCTGGCGGATAACCTCGCCGGCGATCATCTGGCCCATGATGGGCGGCATAAAGCTGGCGGTTCCGAGCTCGGTACGCTCGTGGATGTTGGAAGGGTCGCGGGGCTGTGTCTTAACCGATTCCTCGCAGCTAAACAGTACATGTAGGCTCTTGATTCCGCGCTTCTTACATTCTTTGCGCATAATGCGGCTCATGGGGTCACGTACCGTATCGAAGATGTCGGCAAAGCGGAGGCACTCGGGATGGAGCTTGTTGGCCCCGCCCATGGAGCTAACCAAACGAATGTCGTGGTCCTGAGCATATTTGGCAATGGTGAGCTTGGCCGAGATGGTGTCGATGGCGTCGACGACGTAGTCGAGCTTGCCGTCCGTCTGCTCCAAAACGCTCGCGAAGAACTCGTCGATGTTGTCGCTCAGCAGGTATTCGGTGCGTTTGATAACGGTGGCGGCGGGATTGATATCGCGGATCATGGCATCCATCACGTCCACTTTGCGCTTGCCGACGGTGCTGTGAAAGGCGATGGCCTGGCGATTGATATTGCTGGGCGCGATGATGTCCTTGTCCAGAATGACGAAATGACCGATGCCGCCGCGGGCGAGTGCCTCGCAGCAGTTGGAGCCCACGCCTCCGCAGCCGAGCACCAGCACCGCGGCGGCGGCGAGTTTGTCGAGCGCCTCGCGGCCCATGATGATTTCGAGCTTGGTATCGCGCGTCTCGACGAGAGCGGCAGCGGTTTCGGCCATAGACATCCTCCGATTGGGAAGCGAATCGTGTTTTAGCTATCGTCATTATAGGTAATCGCCCATAGGTTGCGATGGCGTTTGCTTTGATGTGGATTGAAGCATTGCGATTAGATAGTTAGACAAACATCTAAATATCGAGTATAGTGTGCGCGTCGAACGAAATGCTGAGAGGAGGTCCTATGCCGGGAGAGGGTTTTAAGGCGCTTGCCGATCCAACGCGACGGCGCATTTTGGAGTTGCTGCGCGAGGGCAATTGCACGGCGGGGGAGCTTGCCGAGCATTTCGATATCAGTAAGCCATCGCTGAGCCATCACTTGGCGACGCTCAAAAACGCCGGGTTGGTGACCGACGAGCGCCATGGCCAAAACATCGTATACAGCTTAAACACCACCGTCATGCAGGATTTAATTGGCTGGTTTATGGGCTTTACAAACACGGAAGGTGATAAGGATGAATAACGAAAACAAGGGCATTCACCCCACGGGGGTATCGTCGCGCGTGTGGATTGCGCTGGTTGCTCTGTGCGTCGCCAATGTCGTAGCGCACCTCATGGTGATGCCGAGCTTGCCTGCGCAGATTCCCACGCACTGGGGAGCGAACGGCGCCGTCGACGGTTGGGGCCCTAGCTGGATGGCCTCCGCGCTCGGCGTGCTGCCTCTGGCACTTCTTGCAATGTTCTGCGTGGTGCCGCGCATCGATCCTAAAGGTGAGGCATATCGAACCTCGGGCAAGTTCTATCAGGGCTTCGTAATCGCCTTTACCTTGTTCATGTGTGTCGTAAGCTGGCTGGGAGAGCTTACGGTCTGGGGCGTGGTGCCGGCGGTCGGTTCGGTCAACGTGCTGATTTCCGGTGCTATCGGTTTGCTGTTCATCGGCGTAGGCAACTACTTGCCGCGTGTGAAGCAGAACTATACGCTCGGTATCAAGACGCCTTGGGCGCTTGCCGATCCCGAGAACTGGCGCCGTACGCAGCGCTTTGGCGGTGCCTGCTTTATGGTGCTGGGTGTTGGCCTGATTGCGATGGGCGTGGCAGGTGCTGTGCTTTCGAATGAAGTCGTCGCCGCGGTGATTGCGGTTCTGGCGTTTGGTTCGGTCGGAGCCGTCTACGTCTACTCGTATCTGCTGTGGCGCAAATCTCAGCGGGCTGTTCGTTAAGGTTGCGGAAAACTAGCGTACGCAGTTCATGGTATGTTCTGGGGGATTTTTCCCAGGTAGTATTAGGGGGTATGGGCAACCATGCCCCTTTTTCGTTACGTTTCAGAGCTAGTTTTCTCATTTCGTTTCCACTAAAGCGAATCAAGAATAGGGAAACAACAGGTAGAAAGGATAAAACAGACAAATGGCGGAGTTTATCTACCAGATGTATCAGGCTCGCAAGGCCCATGGCGACAAGGTAATCCTTGACGACGTGACCCTGAGCTTCTACCCCGGTGCCAAGATCGGCGTCGTGGGCCCCAACGGTATGGGCAAGTCGACCCTGCTCAAGATCATGGCCGGCATCGAGGAGGTCTCCAACGGCGATGCCAGGCTTACCCCCGGCTACACCGTGGGCATCCTGCAGCAGGAGCCGCCGCTTGACGACGACAAGACCGTCATCGAGAACGTGCGCATGGCGTTTGGCGACATGATCGCCAAGGTCGATCGCTTCAACAAGATCGGCGAGGAGATGTGCGATCCGGACTGCGACATGGACGCCCTCATGGCCGAGATGGGAAAGCTCCAGGACGAGATTGACGCCGCCGACGGCTGGGATATCGATTCCAAGCTCGGCCAGGCCATGGACGCCCTGCAGCTGCCCGATTCCGACATGCCGGTCAACGTGCTCTCTGGCGGCGAGCGCCGCCGTGTGGCCCTGTGCAAGCTGCTGCTCGAGGCTCCCGACCTGCTGCTGCTCGACGAGCCCACGAACCACCTGGACGCCGAGTCGATCCTGTGGCTCGAGCACTTCCTGCACAACTACCAGGGCGCGGTGCTTGCCGTCACGCACGATCGCTACTTCCTGGATAACGTTGCCGAGTGGATCTGCGAGGTCGACCGCGGCCACCTTTATCCCTACAAGGGCAACTACTCCACGTATCTGGAGACCAAGGCTGCCCGTATCGAGGCGCAGGGCAACCGCGATGCCAAGCTCGCCAAGCGCATGGAGGCCGAGCTCGAGTGGGTACGCAGCTCGCCCAAGGCTCGCCAGGCCAAGAACAAGGCCCGTCTGGCTCGCTACGAGGAGATGGAGGCCGAGGCCCGCGCAAGCCAGAAGCTCGACTGGACTGACATTCGCATTCCTGTGGGCCCGCGTTTGGGCAACAAGGTGCTCGAGGCCCATCACCTGCACAAAGAGTTCGATGGCCGCGTGCTTATCGACGACCTTTCGTTCACCCTGCCGCGCAACGGCATCGTGGGCGTCATCGGCCCCAACGGCGTCGGTAAGACCACGCTGTTCAAGACGATTGTGGGTCTGGAGCCGCTGACTTCGGGCGAGCTCGAGGTGGGCGAGACCGTCAAGATTTCTTACGTCGACCAGAACCGTTCCGGCATCGACCCCGATAAGAACCTATGGGAGGTCGTCTCGGACGGCCTGGACCACATGATGGTCGGCGAGACCGAGGTTCCGAGCCGCGCTTATGTGGCGAGCTTTGGCTTTAAGGGCCAGGACCAGCAGAAGCGCGCTGGCGTACTTTCCGGTGGCGAGCGCAACCGTCTGAACCTGGCGCTTACGCTCAAGCAGGGCGGCAACCTGCTGCTCCTCGACGAGCCCACGAACGACCTCGACGTCGAGACGCTGTCCTCGCTCGAAGCGGCGCTGCTCGAGTTCCCGGGCTGCTCGGTGGTCATTAGCCACGACCGTATGTTCCTGGACCGCGTCGCCACGCACATTCTGGCGTGGGAGGGCACCGACGAGAATCCGGGCAACTGGTATTGGTTCGGGGGCAATTTCGAGGCCTATCAGGCCAACCGCATCGAGCGCCTGGGCGAGGACGCAGCCCAGCCGCATCGTATTCACCGCAAGCTCACGCGTGACTAGTAGCAAGTAGAAAGGCCGCCAGCAAGGGCGGCCTTTCTTGTAGCAATTGCACTGCAGCTATGCCCTGGCTGCTGGTTTGATTCATAATCAAAGTCATCTCTTTGGGATTAAAGCCCGTTTTTGCTATGAGTGATTTTCTAATTCCGTTAAAACGTAAAGACGTATTGGGTTACAAGGACATAAGCAAATCGAATTGAAATATAACCAGTGCTGTAACGTTACAAAAAAGGTTATAGAATAGGAGTATCTTATAAGTCGCTCCTCTATCCTCTAGAAAGAAGAACATATGCTTTCGCGTCGTCGTTTTCTGCAACTTGTCGCGTCTTCAATTGTCGCCTTGGCCGCACGTCCGAAAGAGGTTTTTGCTTCGACGGGCAATATTGATGGTGAGCAGATACAATTTACTTCAGAAATTGCGCAAGAGCTTGCCGATAAATATATAAAGGGACTCCTCGGCTCTTCGTATACGCCTTCTGACCCTATTCCTTTTGTAGACGTTGATGGGTCCCCGCTTGGCTACATTGTTCCGGTTGTGACATTCAATAGAGCCGCGGGCTATTTGGTTTTAGATGCTTCAGATGATGAAATACTTACGGGATATCGTTTTGGAGACGGCTTAGTCAGCCCTATGGATCGGGGAGGAGATCTTGGTGTTGAGTCTTATTCTTTCAATAACCCAGTCGTAATGATCAATCCATTCGAATTCGGTGTGCAATCTTTGGACGGTTCAATAACAACAAATTGCGGACGAACAATCCCGGCTGTTTCCATAGAAGGACGGCCTGTCGTTTTATCGAATAAACCTTCAAGCTGGAACGATGTCGTAATTTACGCAACTCAAATGCAGGATTACACAGTATCTGGATTTCGTTCCATTTCTCAGTTTATGTCATATGATGAAAGCGAGATTAAGAGGCTTACTGCCCACTATGCTTGTATGGTGACAGCTTTTTCGAACGTTGCGGAACTGTATGGCATTGCCAATTTATATAGCGACCCTTCGCAATATATGCAGATATGGAATTACACCAATACCCATGCTCTTTCCGATGAAGAACAGACTGTTCCCGGCGTTGTTTTGGGCGGAACGCCGATATCAACCTGTGCAACGGGGTTTACAAATTACTGCGCAAGCAGAGGAAGTACTCTTATCGCCCGCACTGTCTCCTCTCCGGCTATCGCGAGCATTCAAAATGAGATTAACTCTAATAGACCGAATGTTTTACATGCGAGTTTGTACAACGGATCAGCCCATTCTGTAACAGCGGAGGCTTACGCCACACTTACTGGTAAGAAAACTGGAGAGACAAGGCAGATGATTGGCATAGCGGACGGCTGGAATTCATCTTTATCCTTCCTGAAGTATGATCAGAGCTATTATGCGTGGACTTATGGAACGACTTTTTCGAAGTAGGGCGATTCGTCTAGCTCTGTCTTTGGTGCTGATGGCTTCATTGGTGGGCTGTTCAACAAAGGAAGAGATATCGCGCGGAGGTTCCGGAGAAGTGACTGCGACAGACTCAGGTTCATTAGAAATAGCTGGCGGGCATGCCGATGTGATGTTACAAGGAAAAGGCGTGCTTAGGTCGATTGATGCTGAAGACGCTGTCTGCTCAATAGAGGATTTGAAGACAGGTGAAACTGCATCGTACCGAGTTTCAGATAATGCTGCGAATATGATTGAGTCGATACCGACTGGAGCGCAGGTTTCTTTTAGATACTTTGCTCCGCAACTTGAGGATGAGCTTGCTTCTCTGGTGTCTATATGCGCCGATGACAACTAAAAGGCCTGAATTCAAACGGCCTCGGATGGTCAATTGGCTATCCGAGGCCGTTTTTTACTCGACCGGGGCTTCGACCTTGTCGATGGCCCAGGTGGATCCGAGGCCACCGGCGGTGTTGCGGCGGATGCGCACGGTAACCTCGCGGCGTTCGCCGGCCTGCGTGTAGCGCAGGGGGAAGTTTGCGCGGTTTCGCGCGGCCTCGATGGTACCGCGCTCGCGGGCGATCCAGTAGTACTCGCCGACGATGCCGAGGGTATCGGCGCCGTAGGGGAGATAGGTCGACAGCTGGTGTAGCAATGGACCGGGGCAGAAGACCTCGGTTGCGAAATCGATGGGGAAGTCCTCGGGGATGGCGGGCGCTACGGGTGCGGGGGCCGGTACCATCGTCGGTGCGAAGGCCTGCTCATTGACGGGCGTCACCTCGATGACGGGCGCGGGTTCGGCGCCGAGTACTGATTCGGTGTCCGCTTTCGGCATCGCCGCGGAATCTGCGGGCTCGACGATGGCAGGTGCGTCTGCGGTCGCGGTGTCGAACTCGACTTGCGGAGCGCTCTGATTCTCGACGCTCGACTTTGCCTCGATGGGCGTGGATGCCATGGTGGTGATGCCGGCGTTGGCGCTCTCGGGGTCATAGACGACCGTAAGCGAGATGGCAGGCTGCGGCGTCTCGGGTTCCGGCGTCGACTCGGTAGCGTCTTGATCGGCGGACTCGTCGGGTTGATCGTCCTCGGCCTCGTCGCTAAAGACGTCGCTGTTTTGGAACGCAGGCGTCTCGGGTTGGTTGGCGGCTTCTTCGGTTGTCGACTTGGGAGCCTCGTTGAGCTCCGCAGTGGCTTCCTGCTCTGATATGACTTCGGGATCGGTCGTGGCGGCGATTTCGGTTTCGGCTTCTGCTGTTACCTCAATAGCGACTTCGATCTCTGTCTCGGGCTCGGGTTCCGGTGCGGCTTCAACCATAGCTTCGGGCTCGGGACGCTTAACGTGCTTGGGGCGCACAGCCTTGAGGTCCTTTTCGCCGCGCTTTTTCTTTTTGTAGGACTGCTTGGCGCCCTTGACTGCCTTGGGCTTGTCCTCGCCTTTGGCAAGGGTGGTATCCCAGGTCTCGTTGGCGATGACGGTGGCATACAGGCGACCGCCCTTAAAGACGGTCAGTTTAATGCAGTCGTCGAGTTCTTCGAGCAGCTCGCGCGTGGACTCGAAGCCCAGGTCGTAAGCGGTCATATCGCCGGCGGCGAGTGCCTCCTCGACCTGTGTCATAAACGTTTGCTTGCCGCACCCAATCGCATCGCGCAACAGGCGATACAGATAGATGTGGTTGCCCAGCGATAGCGTAGGCTTAACTATTGTCTTGCTCATGGCAAATCTCCTCTTTACACACCAAAGCATCTTACCATCGCACGGGGCTTGCCATCTCGTCGCCCAAGGTAAACGGGCGCGACCGTTGCCGGTTCGCGCCCGTTATGCAGGTCGGTTATCTATGAGAGACAAACGTGCTTAGTTGCCCGATGCCGTGTCTTGGCTCGAGCTGTCAGATGCCGTGCCGGACGCGGTTCCGCTCGAGCTGTTGGTGTTGCTGTTGTCGGTAGATCCCGTACTCGATGTATTGCCATTCGCCTGGTCGCCCGTGCTCGGTTGAGAGCCGTCAGTCGTTTGGCTTGAGTCGGTCGTGCCGGATGGCGTGCCGCTGTTGGCCGTAGAGGAATCGGTGCCCTGCGATTGGTCTTGGGTGTTCGAGGACGAATTGGCAGAGGTGGAACTGTCTTGCGTGTCGTCCGTCTGCGTCTGCTGATCTTGAGACTGGGTGTTGTCATTTGCATCGCTCTCGGTCGTACGCGACGAAAGGATTGGCTCGGGACGCTCGCCCAGACCCTCACCGGCGGTGGTTATAAGGATGGCGCCGGCGCAGGCGATGACCGCGACGATGGCGATGGCGATCGAGAAGATGATGACCTTCTTTTGCGTCTGGCTGCGCTCTTCCGCCGCCTTGGCGCGCAGGCTGTTGGGGGCGACGCGCGCCGTGGTCGCGCGTCCCGCGACCTGACGCATCTCCTGCGTAGTCGCGGCGCCGCCCAGGTGCTCCTCGGCATTAAGCTCAACGGGCTCGTAGGCGCCGGCGGGGTAGTCGATGGCGGCGTGCGTACCTTTGAGGGCTTCGGCGCTGGCAGAGATAAAGTGGCGGTAGACCTGCGAGGACACAACGGTGATGACTGAGCTCACAGCGGCACCAATCACCGAGCCGGCAATGCCGATCTTTGAAGCAAGCGCGACGCTCGTGGCGGCAGCTGCGGCGCCGGCGATGATTTGGGGAATGGAAATGTCGTCGAACAGGCCCTTTTTGGGCGCGATGGCCATGGTTTGTCCGATGGAATGGTTCTCGTGCACGCCGTTGTTGAGCGCTGCCGGTGTCATGACACGCGTACGCGGCGCGTCGGTGTACTTGGTTGTCATACGGGGTCCTCCCGGCGTAAATCTGCTTCGTTTCGTGTTGCCATCAGGGTACCCACCAGATGTGAATCGTACGTGACATTTAACAGATACCATCAACTCATCAAGGGGGCTTGCTGTCTTTGGTGCGATAGCCTGATGCTAAACTGGATTTACGATTGCGAGGTGGTTTACGTGATGTACCCGTATATGACATTCGAAGATGGTACCGAGGTCATTCATTCTGACCTGATTACAGATGGCGATATCGAAAAGGTTATCGTGCATTTTGAGCGACCGACGGCAGAGGGCTTCGACTCCGCTCGTTGTGAGTTGCCTTCCTGTTCGTGGACTGACTGGGAAGGGCATTTTACTCAGAGTGAAAAACGAGCTTTCGAAGAGTGTCTGAGCAAATAATTTAGATTAGTTCGAGTTTAGTTCGAATAAAGAAGCTGAATGCGATGACCTAAAGCGTATGCATTTTTAGTATTAGATGCGTATGAAATGGAGGATGTGAATGGATGAGCTAATAGACTTTAAAAAACGATTTCTCAAGAATGGCGAGCTGGTTTCAATTCCAAAAAAGGAAAGCTATAAAAGAATCATGCTGCTATGGGCCGTCTCTTTCTTTGAATTAAATACAAGTTATACGGAGCTTCAGGTTAATCGTGTGCTGTCACAGCTCTATCCTGATTATGCCGTGTTGAGGCGGTACTTGGTTGATTATGGATTCCTATTAAGGGATGAACGAGGCCTGAAATACGAGGTTAATCGTGATGTTCACGGTATTGAGAGCTAGCCGTCCGGTTCGGGTCCTATATATTGCTAGAGGGATAAGCGAAATAGGCAATTGGTGTGCGAATATTGCTTTGCCAATGCTGATTTACGAGGTAACTCACGATGTTTCTGCAACTGCTTTGATGGTCTGCTGCAGATTTGCCCCCTCTCTGTTTTCAGTTGCGCTCGCGCAGCTGCCTCAGAAGATGGGTATCGGGACACTGCAGGCCATGAGATTGGCAGACTTAATTCGCGCGGGATTATTCGTTTGCTATATTATTGTTGATAGTAAATGGAGTATGTTTGCTATTACGTGCGCGGTATCGCTTTGCCGAACGGTAGAAATGCCCTGCTTTTACTCGTTGTTAAGAGCCAATACGAATAGTATCAATCGCGACGTAATTAATAATTCGTTTGGGTTCCTGCAGAATTTGATGATGGTTCTGGGGCCAGTTGCCGGCGGTTTTGTTGTCGCTCAATTTGGGGCGGAGGCTGTTCTTGCATTAGACGCGCTTTCTTTTGCCGCGTCGTTCTGGTTGCTGCGAGATGTTCCGTCGGTTATCGAGGTTAATGGTAAAGAGGGAATAAGCAAAAATGAAAAAAACAGGACTGCATTTAGTGATCTTAGCGCGAAGCACTTGGCAATTGGTTTCCTATTAATCGATATTTCTAGTGGCGTGGCATTCGGCTCTCTGAATTCTCTTTTGCCAGCTATAGCGCAATTGCAATTTGACTCGTCATCGATACAATACGGATTCCTTCAGAGTAGTCTTACAATCGGACTGTTGTTCGGAAATACAATATATGGTCGTTTAATCAGTGGTTCCGATTGCGTTAAATCATATTGTTTTGTGACGTATCTTGCGCTCGGTGCGTATCTGGCGTTTGGCTATCGCTATGCGTCTGGGATATCGTTTATTTTCCTTTTTATCGTCGGTGCCGGAAACGCCATTCAAGATGTGCTTCTCATAACATCGCTGCAGGATTTGGCGAGAGACGGATCTGAATCGATAAGCCTGTTTTCAATTAGGGAGTCTTTGCAATCGGTTGCTGTTGTTATTTCAACACTTCTTGTTTCGCTGTTCACGAGCATCGCGATGTTCTCAATTCTCGTTACAGGACTTGGTGTATTTTCAATTATGATGGTAGTTGTGTTTCAATTGAATTATTTGCGAAAGATGTGACGTTGATATGCCTAAAACGCTTTTAGTATTTCCCCCAGGATGGAGTCCAGTGGGGCCGTATCTTGCCTTGCCTATTTTGAAGTCATATCTTCAAGAGGTTGAACAATACAAAGTTGACATTGTTGACTTAAACGTGGAATTTTACGATGACCTCCTATCTTTTAGACATGTCGAAGAGTGCTGTAAAAGGTATCGGGAATCAAAGGATTCGTTTAGTTCGAATGTCCAATTAACAATCGAGTTGATACAAAAGTCGGCACTTAATGTTGACGAGGCAAAAGATATTTTCAGATCGAAGAGATACTTTAATCTAAAAGAAAGACAATATGCTGAAAACATTTTTAGAAATGCACTCTATATCATAAATCACGTCTCATATGGAGTTAAATACACGTTCAACTCCATAGATCTGCCCTATGATTATTATTCGACACCAGAAATAATGAAATCGCTTGCGGATACCTTGCATAATCCGTTTATTTCCTTCTATGAAACTGCCTTTCTTAAGCGTATTCAGAGGGAAAAAATCGAGTTTATTGGGATTTCGGTGAGCGGCTGTTTCCAATTGATTTCTGCAGTTACGTTAGCGAAACTGATTAAAGAAGAATGTCCATCTGTTAAACACGTCTCATTGGGCGGCAATTACATTACTCGTTTAGCAGATGACTGCATGAAAGAATGGCATCCCTTTTTTGAATACATTGATTCGATAATGATGTATGACGGCGAAGAGCCGCTTGCACGTCTTCTTGAGGCTCTTGACTCTGGTGATGACAATCTCGACTGTGTTCCAAACCTTTGCCATGCTAAAGGTGGAAAGATATATAAAAACCATCGGATTGAGCAAACATTTATCAACGATACAGTTCCCGATTTCGATGGCTTCGCCCTTTCTAAATACTTCATGCCTGAGCTAATATTGCCGGTTTATTCCTCTAGGCAGTGTTTTAATCATTGCGCCTTCTGCACCATTCCCGGTGCTACCGGTGGTTGTTACCGAAAGATGCCTATATCGAGAGTATTTGAAATAATGTGTCGGTTAAATGAAAAATACGGCACGAGAGTTTTCTCTTTTGTGGATGAAACATTCGAAGGCAAAAGAATGGAGCAACTCGCGGATGAAATAAACGCATCGGGAAAAACGTTTTTCTGGCATGGAGAAACGAGGTTCTCTCCAACCCTAAGTACAGACGTTTTTAACAAGATACACCAAAGTGGATGTAGGCAGATTCAGTTTGGCCTCGAGTCATACAACCAAAGAGTTCTTGATCTAATGAAGAAGAACACGAGAGTTGATTGGATTGATCGCAATATCCATGATTGTCTCAATGCGGGTATTCCTGTTCATCTATTTTTTATGATTGGCTTTCCGACCGAAACTAAAGAAGAGGCTCTGAACACCTTAGCTTATACAGAGAATGTTTTGAATTATTCAAAACAGGTATGTGGTGTTCCATATTCCACGAGAGGATTTACGAATTTTGGTCTCGTTATGGGGTCGGATGTTTGGAATCATCCCGATAAGTATGGTGTCTCTGTAATGCCGCAGTCCCAATATGAGGATTTGCGCCTCGAAGTAGATTATGTTTCAGGCACTGGTTTAACTTTAAATGAAGCAAAATCCTTATCTGATGAGCATCATATTGATTTTTATATGCAAGAGGTCATAAACGGTAGCGACACAATTGACTTGCCCCAGCGGCTTCATATTTCAGAGGTGACCTGGATCCTAGATTCTATTCACGCTGTCAGGTATAAGGGACATTTGACCAAAGTAAAGCGACGGCTAACTAGTCTAAATCCAGCCGATCGAATCTGGCTGGATTCCAAGACCTCTGTCGTGCTCGTTGAGCCATTTGCCTACTTCTATAATTCTGAATACCATCATGTCTATGCTGTTTCCCAGTTGGTATACCATAAGTTGGCCCGTTTATTGGAGGCCGATTGTAGCATTTCTCTTATTCTTGATCAGGGCGACCTCGAGCTGACAAGGGCGATAGAAGAACTGTTGCATTATGGATTGCTGAATACAAATATCGATGCCGATTATGTAATGCACGATAATGGTTTTCAATTGGTTAAAAGTTCGTTTGTTAAAGAAGTCGGACGCTCAAAAGAGGGGTTAAGAGTACTGCTGAGTTGTGCCACCCATAGAATGTGTGCGGTTAATGATTTTTCGTTCGCTTTGCTTTCGTTGTTTGAAAAGCCGATTACTAAGAACGAGGTGCGCGACATTTTGAAAAAAGAGGGACTATCGACAAGCGAGGAGCAATTAAACAAGTTGGTTGATAATTGCATGAAAGCAGATATACTACAACTGATTAGATAGAGGAGGTTTCTGCATGGACGTTATTAACAAAGATCTCTTGGAGCAACTGAAAGAGTCTCAGGAAGAGGGCGTCGTGGTAGAAGTGTTCGACTTTGAGGACTACATGGATAAATTCTGCCATTAGTTTCGGAATTTTCTTGCCTCGCTTAAAGGAGAAGTCGATTATCGATTTCTCCTTTTTTAATTAAAGATTTTTTTGGAATACATGCTCTTAGCACAGGTTAGCGTCTCAGTAAACTGGGAGGTTGCTTTGGCTAGTTAGAGATATGTGAACGTCCGTTAGACTGAATCTCAGGGTAGAAGGGGCCTCCAGTGTCCAGATCAACAAGGCAATGCTGCGTTTCGGCTAATAAGAACGACGGCTTTCTGCGGGTTGCGGCGGCATCGCCGCAGATTCGCGTCGCCGATGTCGAGGGCAATGTCGAGGTTGCGCTGGCGGCTGTTCGCGATGCTGCCGGGCGTGGCGTTCGCGCGTTGGTGTTGCCCGAGCTTAACCTGACCGGCTATACCGCGGCTGATCTGTTCCATAACCGCACGCTGCTGCATGCCTGTGAGGCTGCTCTGGTGCATATCCTCGACGAGACTCGTGAGCTGTCGATTGTCTTTACCATCGGTCTTCCCGTTGCGGTTGCCGAGAATATCTACAACTGCGCCGCCGTGTGCTGCGCGGGCGAGCTTTTGGGCCTCACGGCCAAGAAGTATCTGCCCAACTATGGCGAGTTCTACGAGTGCCGCTGGTTTGCTCCGGCGCCCGCAGATCCTGTGTGGGTCGAGTTTGCCGGTCAGGGTCCGGTTCCGCTGGGTTCGGGGCTTGTCTACCGCTGCTGTGATGAAGGCGCCGAGGATATGGTGCTGGGTGTCGAGGTGTGCGAGGACCTGTGGGTGCCGGCACCCCCTTCGACCGAGATGGCGCTTGCCGGTGCGACGGTGATTCTCAACCCGTCGGCCTCGGACGAGATTATCGGTAAGGCAGATTACCGCCGCAGCCTTATCTCCAACCAGAGCGCGCGCCTGTACTGCGCCTATGCCTACGCGGACGCGAGCGAGGGCGAGTCCACGACCGATATGGTCTTTGCGGGCGAGAACCTCGTCTACGAAAACGGATCCAAGCTCGCCGCGACCAAACTGCTTACCTGCGATATGGCCATCGCCGACGTTGATCTTGACCGCCTGGTTGCCGAGCGCCGTCGCTCGACGACGTGGACGCGCGCGGACGATGCGCCGGAGGCCACGACCGTTGAGTTTTCGTTTGAGGGCGTGCTTGCGAAGGATCCTGTTCTTCGCGATGCGCTTGATATCGACCGCGTTTTCCCTCGCGCGCCTTTTGTGCCGGCCGACCACGGTGATCTGGCCGAGCGCTGCGAGACCATCCTCGACCTGCAGACCGCCGGCCTCAAGACCCGCCTTGCCCATACGGGTACCAAGGCGGCTGTCATCGGTCTTTCGGGCGGCCTGGACTCCACGCTAGCACTGCTTGTGACCGTGCGCGCCTTCGATGCACTGGGGCTGCTGCGCACCGGTATCACGGCCGTGTCCATGCCCGGCTTTGGCACGACGCACCGCACCAAGTCCAATGCCGAGTCGCTTGCTCGCGACCTGGGTGTGAGTTTCCGCGAGGTTTCGATTCATGCGGCCGTGGAGCAGCACTTTAAGGATATCGAGCACGATCCGGCCGTACAGGACGTGACCTACGAGAACAGCCAGGCGCGCGAGCGTACGCAGATTCTGATGGACCTAGCCAACCAGGCCGGCGGTTTTGTCATCGGTACGGGCGATCTGTCGGAGCTGGCGCTCGGCTGGGCTACCTATAACGGCGACCACATGAGCATGTACGCCGTCAACGCGAGCGTGCCCAAGACGCTTGTGCGCCATCTGGTGCGCTATGCGGCTGATGTCTTTGGCGGGCGTATTGCCGAGGTCTTGCTCGATATCCTCGATACGCCGGTATCTCCCGAGCTTCTGCCGCCCACGGGCGACGGCGAGATTGCGCAGAAGACTGAGGATTTGGTGGGCCCGTACGAGCTGCACGACTACTTCCTCTACTACCTGCTACGTTTTGGCTTTGAGCCGGGCAAGATCTACCGCATGGCGCTCAAGAGCTTTGAGGGCGTCTACGACGCCAAGACTGTTCACACGTGGTTGCGTACGTTCTACCGTCGCTTCTTTGCCCAGCAGTTTAAGCGCAGCTGTCTGCCCGATGGTCCCAAGGTGGGCTCGGTGACACTCAGTCCGCGCGGTGATTGGCGTATGCCGAGTGACGCCAGCTCGCATCTGTGGCTTGCGCAGATCGACGCGCTCGATGCAGTTGACTAAGGTTGGCTAAATTGAACCAATACGGGGGTTGCAAGCGTTACACTTTTGCAATCTGATGGCCCGTATCGCGCGGCGCTCTTGTCAGAGCGCCGCGTTTTTCATATCGAAAGGTGGCACCATGCAGGCATCGCAGCGTCTCGACCGCTTTGGCGCGGAGGTCTTCGCCTCGCTCAACAACAAGCTTCTTGCGCTTAAGGCCCAGGGCAAGACCATTTACAACATGAGCGTGGGCACGCCCGACTTTAAGCCGTACGACCACGTGGTCGAGGCGCTCACGCAGGCGGCCCAAGATCCCGAGATGTGGAAGTACGCCCTGCGCGACCTGCCTGAGCTTAAGCAAGCCGTGTGTGATTACTACGAGCGTCGCTTTGGCGTTTCGGGCATTACGCCGTCCATGGTGCAGTCGTGCAACGGCACGCAGGAGGGCGTGGGTCATTTGGGCTTGGCTCTGCTCGATCCGGGTGACACCATTCTAGTTCCCGATCCGTGCTACCCGGTCTTTGAGGCGGGTGCGAAGATTGCCGATGCCAAGCTCGAGTACTATCCGCTGGTTGCCGAGCACAATTACCTGCCCTATGTGGCGGGCATCGATCCCGAGGTGGCCGATCGCGCCAAGTACATGATCGTTTCGTTGCCCGCGAACCCGGTCGGTTCGGTGGGCACGCCCGAGGTCTACGAGGAGATCATCGCTTTCGCTCGCGAGCACGACCTGCTGATCGTCCATGACAACGCATACTCCGACATCGTGTTCGACGGCGAGCCGGGCGGAAGCTTCTTGCAGTATCCCGGTGCGCTCGAGGTGGGCGTTGAGTTCTTCTCGCTCTCCAAGTCGTTTAACGTCACCGGTGCGCGTATCGGCTTTTTGGTCGGCCGCGAGGACGTGGTCTCGGCCTTTGCCAAGCTGCGCAGCCAAATCGACTTTGGTATGTTCTTCCCGATCCAGAAGGCTGCTATCGCCTGTCTGAACGGTCCACGCGATGAGGTCGAGGCGCAGCGTCTGAAGTACCAGGAGCGCCGCGATGCTCTGTGCGACGGTCTTGAGGGCCTGGGCTGGGAGCGTCCCAACGCGCATGGCTCTATGTTCGTGTGGGCCAAGCTTCCCGGTGGTCGCACCGATTCCATGGCGTTTTGCGAGGAGCTTATGGAGAAGGCCGGCGTTGTGGTGACGCCGGGCGCGAGCTTTGGTCCTTCGGGCGAGGGGCACGTGCGCATGGCGCTGGTCTTGCCGCCCGACCAGATCGCTTTGGCTGTCGAGGCCATTCGCGAGGCGGGCCTGTATTAGAAAGTTGTTTCGGCTCGTCAATAGCTCGAAACCGATTTCGTGCAGTTATTTTACGAATTCTGCAAATAATTTCGGTAAGCGGTCGATATTTGGCTGCGAATAGGAGCATAATCAAAGTCCCGATTGGATGTATTGGGATTACGGCGAACCGCTCGGGTCGTTCCCGGGCGGCTTGTTTGTGGAGAGAGATGGGAGTTTCTAATGGTTAACGAGAAGAAGGTCGCTATTGTCGGCTGCGGTTTCGTCGGTTCGTCTTCGGCGTTCGCGTTGATGCAGAGCGGTCTGTTCTCCGAGATGGTTCTCATCGACGTGGACAAGAACCGCGCCGAGGGTGAGGCCCTGGATATCGCGCACGGCATGACGTTTGCCGAGCCGATGAAGATCTACGCCGGCGATTATTCCGATGTCGCCGACGCCGCCATGATCGTCGTCACCGCTGGCGCTGCCCAGAAGCCCGGTGAGACCCGCCTGGACCTGGTCAATAAGAACGTCAACATCTTTAAGTCCATTATCCCCGAGATTAAGAAGTCTGGCTTCGACGGCATTCTGCTCATCGTCTCCAACCCGGTCGACGTTCTGACCTACGCCGCCATTAAGATGTCCGGTCTGCCCGAGGGCCATGTCATCGGCTCCGGCACCGTGCTCGATACCGGCCGTCTGCAGCAGATGCTTGGTGCCCACGTCGAGGTCGACCCGCGCGATGTCCAGGCCTATGTCATGGGTGAACACGGCGACTCCGAGTTTGTCGCTTGGTCCAGCGCCCAGGTTGCCGGCGTGCCGCTGAACACCTTCTGCGAGCTCCATGGTCATCTGGAGCATGAGGCTGCCGAGAAGCGCATCGCCGAGGACGTCAAGAACTCCGCCTACACCATCATCGAGAAGAAGCACGCCACCTACTACGGCGTCGCCATGGCCGTTAAGCGCATCTGCACTGCCGTCATGCGCGATGAGCAGACCGTTCTGCCCGTTTCCTCGCTCATGGTGGGCGAGTATGGCCTGTCCGATCTTGCCATCTCCATGCCGACCGTCGTTGGCCGCGACGGCGTCGTCTGCCGCGTCCCCGTGCCGCTGAACGATGACGAGCAGCATGAGCTCACCGTTTCTGCTAAAGCCCTTAAGGACATCATCGACAGCGTCGACTTCTCCTGCTAAATCAAGCTCGCTAGAGCGAAAAGCTACAATGAAGGCGTCCGGGTCCACACGGCCCGGGCGCCTTTTTGGTGCAAAGTAACCTGACCCCAATGCACCATCCCTATACACCATGGTTGATGGGAGGGCCATGTCGGATTCGCCTAATTTTTTGACCTATGCCCAGACGGCGTTTGATCCGTTTGAGGAGCGGCCGTTCTGCGCGGTGGATAGCCTGGTCTTTGCCTGGTTGTCGTATTTGCGTTTGCCGGGTGATATGGCAGAGCTGACGAACTGGCAGGGCCTAGACGTACGCGAGCTGCTGCGTGCCGAGTGCTACCGGGACATGATTGACGACTTGTGGGATCCAGAGGGGAGCAGGGCCTTGTTGGAGGCCGTGGCAGCAAGCCCTCGCTACCGTGGCGTGCACGTTTGCGGCTATCGTGCCGTGAGCGATGTGGTGGCGACAGAGCAGTTTGCAGCCATGGCGTTCCGGTTTCCGGCGGGGTTTAGCTATCTTTCCTTCCGAGGGACCGACAGCACGATTGTGGGCTGGAAAGAGGACTTTAACATGGCGTTCCGGTATCCTGTGCCGGCCCAGGAATCCGCGGCGCGTTATGTGGACGAGGCGGCGGATGCGATCGACGGGCCGCTTTTGTGCGGAGGTCATTCCAAGGGTGGAAACCTTGCGGTGTACGGTGCGGCGATGTGCTCCGATGTCGCCCGTGCGCGAATCGAACGGGCGTATTCCCATGATGGTCCGGGCTTCGTCGAGGAGTTTCTGAACGGTAACGCCTTTGCCGATCTTTCCGGTCGAATCGACAAGACTCTGCCACGGTCGTCGATCTTTGGCATGATGTTCGAGACACAGGAGGACTATGCCATCGTTGAGAGCACCGAGTTCAGCCTGCTGCAGCACAATCCCTTTAGCTGGGTGGTTGATGGCCGCGACTTCGTGTACTGTGAACGCCTGTCCGCCGGTGCTCGATACGTTGATGGCTCCATTCGCGAGATGCTGCTTGCAGTGGGGCCTAGCGAGCGCGAGCGTTTTGTAGATGCGTTGTTCTCCGTGTTTGAGGCTACGGGTGCTGAGCGGTTTGCGGATATCGCTGGGAATCTGCGCGAGAGCCTGCCTGTGATGCTCCAGGCTGCGCAGGGCTTTGACGGAGATACGCGCCGCTTTGTCTCGCAGACCATCGTGGCAATCCTTAAATGCGCACTGCTGCCCAAACGACCCCAGATCGACATGTCCGCTGCCGGTAAGAGTCTGGCAGAACAGCTCGAGGCTTGGCAGTCCGAGCTCCTGCGCTAGCCATTGGTGCAAAGCAACCTGTCCCCGATGCACCAATCTTCGATGCGCTCGGGGAGGGCTCGACCGCTATACTGGTTCGTGCCGAAATCGATCTAGAACGGAATGCCGTATATGAAAATCAATCACGCGATTCTGCATATCCTGGACTTTGACTCTGCCGTCAACGTTATGAGCCAGCGCGAGCTCGATATCGAGAGCCGTACCGTGCGCAACTTCGTGACCACGCATCTGCGCCGCGCACGTACCTCGGCCGACAATAAACGCGCCACGTTTGCCGAGAACTCTGCGTTTGGCGGCGAGCTCAAGGGTTATTTCTTTGGCGAGCGCGAGTTCGTGGACCTGTCGCAGCAGATTGCGGAGTTTATCTCCTCCGAGCTCACCAAAGCCGAGAAAGCCGAGTCCACCGACGTGCTTGTGGCGGACTTTGATGACGATGAGGATGCCCGCTGGTTTGCCGTGATGCTGCTGGGCTCCAAGCAGGCTTTTATGCACGAAGTGGGCCGCGAGGAGGGGGAGGTGCGCAACGACATCGCGCGCCACTACGCTATTCTGCCAAACCCCTCGCAAAAGGTGCCGAGCTATGCCATCGTGCGCGCGAGTACCATGGAGATCGGCTACGTGGACAAGAAGCGCAAGATTGCCGGCGAGGACCGTATGCTTATCCCCGATGGCCTGCTGCAGTGCGACACGGGTGTATCGGGCAAGGAGGTCATCGACACCGTGACGCGTGTGGTCGAGGAAGTCGCCGAGGAGCATGGTGCCAATACGGCCGTGGCACTCGCCAAGGTTAAGGCTGCCGTTGCCGAGAAGGTTGAGGATGACGAGGAGCTGCCGCCTTGGGATATCGTCGATGAGGTCTTTGAGGACGAACCGGTCATCAAGGAAAGCGTGCGCGCGGCACTGACCGAGGAGAAGGTTCCCGAGCGCGTTCCCGTGGAGCGCAAGCAGGTCGAGCGCGCTGCCGTGCGCAATCACAAGATCCGTACCGACACGGGTATCGAAATCAGCTTCCCGGCCGAGATGGGTTCGAATTCCGAGTACATCGAGTTCGTCAACGAGCCCAACGGCCTTATCTCCATCGAGCTCAAGAATATCGGCAGCATCGAGAATCGATAAGTTGCGTTACGCCTACAGCGAGAAAGCAAAGGCCGAAGCTCCTAGGGGCTTCGGCCTTCTTGTTTGGGGATGAATTGCCCCGCAGGTTGAGCATAAGTCAGCGAAAACGCGGTTTGTCAAAACCGCGTAACTATTAAAGCTGGCGCAGACCCTCTTCCAGGCCGGTCTTGCTGTCGGTCTTCTCGTCGCGCATCTTGATGACGCGGGCGGGGACACCGGCCACGACGGCACCGGCGGGGACGTCCTCGACGCACACGGCGCCGGCGGCAACGACAGCGCCTTTGCCTACGTGCACGCCCTCCAGGACCACGGCATTGGCGCCGATCATAACGTCGTCCTCGATGATGACGGGCGTGGCACTGGCGGGCTCCACGACGCCTGCCAGCACGGTGCCGGCGCCGATGTGGCAGTTCTTGCCCACGGTGGCGCGGCCGCCCAGCACGGCGCCCATGTCGATCATGGAGCCTTCGCCAATGACGGAGCCGATGTTGATGATGGCGCCCATCATGATGACGGCATGGTCGCCAATCTCGACACGGTCGCGGATGATCGCGCCCGGCTCGATGCGGGCGTTGATACCCTTGAGGTCGAGCATGGGCACGGCGGAGTTGCGGCAGTCGTTCTCTACGTCGTAGTAGTCGATGGAGTCGGCGTTGGCGTCGAGGAGTGCCTTGAGCTCATCCCAGTCACCAAAGACGGTCTTGCCACGACGACCGCCGTAGACGTGCGCATTGCCCCACTGGACCTTCATGCCCGGCTTTTCGCGCACGTACAGTTTGACGGGCGTTTTCTTGGGCGCGGTTGCGATGTAGTTGATAATCTCCTGTGCATCCATCTCGGCTGCATTACTCATTTGCTGTCTCTCCTTTGAGTGGATCCGGTTGATACCTGGTTAGGCAAACATGACCTGGTCGAACGTATAGAAGCCAGGCTCGCGGGTGACGAGCTTCTGCGCGGCTGCCAGGGCGCCGTTGACGAAGATCTGACGGCTCGTGGCGCGGTGCGTGAGCGTGACCTCCTCGTCCTGGCCGAAAAAGCTTACCTCGTGCACGCCGGCGACGGTGCCGCCGCGCAGCGAGTGCATGCCGATCTCCTTGGGGTCGCGCGCGCCGCACATGCCCTCGCGGCCATAGACGGGGTGGTAGCCAGCCTCAGGCTCGGCCTCGACCACGGCGTCGAGTAGCAGCTTGGCGGTGCCGCTGGGAGCGTCGACCTTTTGGCTGTGGTGCGTCTCGACAATCTCGCAGTCAAAGCCGGGCAGCTCGCGCGTGGCCTGGGCAACCAGATGGCGCAGGGCGGCGATACCGATAGAGTAGTTGCCCGAGTGCATAACGCGGGCGTTCTGACCCAGCTCGCGCAGGCGATCCACCTGCTCGGGCGTATAGCCCGTGGTGCCGGAAACGAGTGCGGCACCCGTGCGCTCGACATAGGCGACGACGGCGTCGAAGGTCACGACGTTCGAGAAGTCGATGATTACATCGGCCGTCGGTGCGCTCTCGAGCTCGGACAAGTCGAAGCCGATCTGGGCGACGATGTCAAAAACGGGCTGCCCGGCGGCGTCGACAACGCCCTCGGCGGTAGTGCGGATGAGCGAGCCCATGCGACCCGTTCCCATAATGACGGTCTTAATCAAGCAGACCAGCTCCCTTCAGAGCATCGGTAAGTGCGGAGCGCGTGTCGTTGGCCATGGGGCATAGCGGCATGCGGTAGTTTGCCTCGATCATACCCATCTGAGCGAGCGCTTCCTTGACGGGGATGGGGTTGACCTCGCTAAAGAGTGCATTGATGAGCGGCTGACCAGCAATTTGGATATCGCGGGCGCGCTCCACGTCACCGTCCAGGTAGGCGCGACACATGTCATGCACGAGCTGCGGCTGAACATCGGCCCACACGCTGATGGTGCCCGAGGCACCCAGGCTCATGAGCGGTACGGTGAGGGCGTCCTCGCCCGAGTACATGCGGAAGTCGTCGGACAGCAGGTGGGCGATCTTGGCCGCGTAGGCGACGTTGCCCGAGGCTTCCTTAATGCCCATGATGTTGGGGTGCGCGGCCAAGCGCTCTACGTTGCGCTCGCTGATACCGCAGCCACAGCGGCCGGGGATGTTGTACAGGATGCAGGGGATGTCCACGGCATCGGCGACGGTCTTAAAGTGCTGGTAGATGCCCTCTTCGTTAGACTTGTTGTAGTAGGGGGTAATGAGCAGCAGGCCGTCGGCGCCCAGGCCTTGGTAAGTGAGCGACTTGGTGAGCATGGTTTGCGTGGAGTTGGAGCCCGAGCCGGCGATGACGGGGACGCGTCCTGCAACATGCTTGACAACGGCGGCGACGACGGAGTTGTCTTCGTCATCGGTCATCGTGGCGCTCTCTCCGGTGGTGCCCAGGGTGAGGATGGCGTCAGTGCCATTTTGCAGGTGGAAATCGATAAGGCGCTCAAGCGCGTCAAAGTCGACACTGCCGTCCTTTTTAAACGGCGTGACAAGGGCGACGATTGAGCCCTCGAGATTGCGGATATCCATGTTCTTCTCCTTCGCTTCCGCGATCTGGACGCGTTTGTTCCATTGGGCGGTGACTGCTAGGCGCTCGTCCTGAGCGCGACGGCGGGCGGCATCGGCGCGCGATTTGGCCAGCAGCTCGCGGCCGCACGGCAGCACGTCGAGCGTGGCAAAGTAATCGCCCGGGCGCTCGGCGCGGCGGATGAGGTCTGCCGAGCCATCGGGGCGCAGCAGGACCTCGGCGGAGCGCAGACGGCCGTTGTAGTTGTAGCCCATGGAGTAGCCATGCGCGCCGGTGTCGTGAATCACGAGCAGGTCGCCCATGTCGATATGCGGCAGCTCGCGGTCGATGGCGAACTTATCGTTGTTCTCGCACAGATTGCCCGTGATGTCGTAGGTGTCCGTAGCGGGCGCTGTGGTCTTGTCGTCACCACCCGGCTGGCCCATCACCGTAATGTGGTGGTAGGCGCCATACATGGCGGGACGAATAAGGTCAACGGCACTGGCGTCCACGCCGATATAGTCCTTGTAGATCTGCTTCTCATGGATGGTCTTGGTGACCAGGCACCCATAGGGGCCCATCATAAAGCGGCCCATCTCGGTACAGATTGCCACATCGCCCATGCCGGCGGGAACCAGAATCTCGTCGTAGGCCGTGTGCACCCCTTCACCGATGGCGTGGATGTCGTTGGCCTGCTGCTCGGGCAGGTAGGGGATACCGACGCCGCCGGATAGGTTGATGAAGGCGACGTGTGCGCCGGTCTCGCGCTCCAGGCGCACGGCAAGCTCAAAGAGGATGCGCGCGAGCTTGGGGTAGTAGTCGTTGGTGACGGTGTTGCTGGCAAGGAATGCGTGGATGCCAAAGCGCTCGGCGCCCTTGGCCTTGAGCGTGCGGAAGGCCTCGAAGAGCTGCTCGGTGGTCATGCCGTACTTGGAGTCGCCCGGATTGTCCATGATGCCGTTGGAGAGCTGGAACAGGCCGCCTGGATTAAAGCGGCAACTGACCGTCTTGGGGATTGGCCCCGCAACGTGCTCAAAGAACTCGATGTGGCTGATGTCGTCAAAGTTGACGATGGCACCCAGTTTGTCGGCGAGCTCAAAGTCGGCAGCCGGCGTATCGTTGGACGAGAACATGATGTCGTGTCCCGTGATACCCAGCGAGCGGGCGATCATGAGCTCGGTATAGCTCGAGCAATCGCAGCCGCAGCCGTATTCGTTGAGAATGGAGATGAGCGCCGGGTTGGGGTTGGCCTTGACGGCAAAGTATTCCTTAAAGCCCGGGTTCCATGCAAAGGCGTCGCGCACTTCTTGCATGTTGCGGCGGATGCCCGCCTCGTCGTATAGATGAAACGGCGTGGGGAACTGCTCGACGATATGCTCGAGCGTCTCCTTGTCCACAAACGGCTGCTTGGCCGCATATGCCTCGTTGGGGGTCAATGCCATGTCCCGTAAACCTCGCTATCCAGACGGCGCCATCTGCGCATCGAATCCGCATAGCGTGGACCCAATGTCCGGATAGCGCTCCCGCATTGCTGCAGACAGTCCTGTGGGTGTTTCCCACAGGCCCACCAGGTTGTTCGTGCCCGAAAAACCCAGTTCGGCGGGTTTCGCCTCCCCACGGGGTCAAAGCCTGCCGGCTCGCCCGCGGTTCTTCGTGCCCGCGCCTCTATCAAGTGGTAACGACCCTACCACGTTGCACTTTACCAAACAAGAGTATTCGTATATAACGTTTAAAAAATGCAGGGATATGCTAGAAACAAGGGTGCGGCAATCTTGCGGCACAATAAGACGGTAACTGGCGCGCACCTATGAAAGGAACCTTTATGACCGAGCTCCAAGAACTCCGTCGCTATCGCCGCGATCTCCATCGCATTCCGGAGCTCGACTTCGATCTTCCGCAAACCATCGCCTATATCGAGGGCGTGCTCGCCCCGCTCGCCTGCGAGGTGACCCATCCGTGTCCCAGCTGCGTCTGCGCTTTCTTCGATGCCGGCACGGGCGCCGCGCATGCCACGGCGATTCGCGCCGACATGGACGCCCTGCCCATCGCGGAGGCAACGGGCGCGGCCTTTGCCTCGACCCATCCCGGTAGGATGCATGCGTGCGGTCACGACGGTCACATGGCCATGGCGCTCGCGGCGGCGACTTTTGTCGACCGCACGATTCGTGAGCAGCCGGGCGCCATCAAGCGCAACGTGCTCTTTGTGTTTCAGCCGGCCGAGGAAACGACCGGTGGCGCCAAGACGGTGTGTGAGAGCGGCGTATTCGAGCGCTACGGGGCGGATCGCATCTTTGGCTTCCACGTATGGCCCGACCTGCCTGCGAAAACGTTGGCGAGCTGTTCCGGTCCGCTGCTGGCGCGCTCAAGCGAGACGCACATTCATATCCATGGCGCGAGCATCCATATCGCCAAGACCTACGGCGTTCCGGTCGAGGAATCGCATGATGCCGCGCTGGCAGCGGCCAAGTTCTTGGTTTCCGAGCGCGCGCTCATGGACGAGTTGGGTGCCGACGAGCCCTGCATTGGTAAGTTCGGCCTGCTGCAGGCCGGCACCGTCTGCAATGCGGTGGCGGGGGAGGCCCATGTGGCTGGCAGCCTGCGCGTGTTTACGGACGGTATGTTCGACCGTGCGCGCGAGGGCGTGCGCCGCGTGTTGGACGAGGCCTGCGCCGCAACAGGCTGTACGTACGATCTCGACTTTGCCGAGGGCTATCCGCCGGTCGATAACGACCCCGAGCTGTTCGCCCACATTGCGCCTGCCTTGTCCGAGTTGCAACTTGTGGACGAGCCGCTGCTAATCGCCGAGGATTTCGCGTTCTATCAGCGTCATCTGCCGGGCGTATTCTTCTTGCTGGGCACGGGCGTGCCGGAGGGTCAAGAAAACCCGAGCGATTCGGATGGCTGTCCCACCTATGCCATGAGCGCTCTGCATACTGATACCATGCTCTTTGACGAGGAAATCCTACTCAAGGGCCTCGATGTCTACAAACGATTGCTTTTGCTTGACTAAGGCGTGAAGGACTATTTGTTCTAGATAATACGAACAAACGTACGATATAATAGAGATGTAAGTCTATAGAAACGTTTGACGTTACTAACGTAAGGCGATACTATGATTGCATCGTATAAAGATGAGGATACCGAACGCTTTGCCATGGGTGTGCGGGTCAGGAAGTTCGTGCCTTTTGAGCGTGTTGCGTTGAGGAAGATTCGCCAACTGCAGGTTTGTGCATCGCTTGATGATCTTCGCGTTCCACCAGGCAACCGCCTAGAAGCTTTGAAGGGCGATCGTGCCGGTCAATATAGCATCCGTGTTAACGAGCGCTATCGGGTCTGTTTTGAGTGGAGACAGGGGATGGCTTGGAATGTCGAAATCGTCGATTATCACAAGTGATGAGACTGCGTCCGATTTGCTGCCGCCGGTGACTCCTGGTGAGCTTCTCAAAGAGGATTTTCTTGTCCCCATGGGCATTTCGCAATATCGCCTTGCTAAGGAGACCGGGATTCCGGCCCAGCGCATTGGGCAGATTATCTTGGGAAGGCGTCGCGTGACGGCCGACACCGACCTTCGCCTTTGTCGCTACTTTGGTCTGACGGATGGTTATTGGCTGCGCGCCCAGATAGCGTTTGATCTCGAGGCGGAGAAGAGGCGCATCGAACCGGAACTGGATAAGATCGTTCCTGTTCAGCAGGCTATAGCATTGTAGTGTTCAAAGATGTTGAGGTTGGAGTGACGATGGGGCGACGCCGACAATCTGCCGTTTATAGTCCCGGTGGGTGTGGATGCGGCTTGTTATTGCTTCCGGTTATTGCCGTGAGCATTGGCGTGATGTTTGCGCTTGCCGGGTTGGCAGCAGCGGCACTCGTGCTGTTGATTGTGGCCATTGGCGTGACGATCTGGCTGTGTCGTTCTCGCGAACAGCGCCGTGCCGAAGGCAAGAGCAATGTTGGATGGACCATCTTTTTGGTTATTGCCTATCTGCTGAGCATCAGTTACCTGGCGTTCTTTATCCTGCTGCTCATTAGCACCTTTACCGGGGAATCCGTCACGGTGGGTTGATATACTGCCAGCGGACGGTCGCGCAAAGCGCGTTTGCTCGGCGTTTGGATAACTGCATGGGCCGTTTACCGCAACCTTAGCTCACAGCTAATGAATTCAAGTTCAATCCTTCCTACGATGTGCTGTGTGCCGGCGCGGTAGCCGGATCGTAGGAAGGATGCATGATGAAAAAGCTCGATAACGAAGTACTGCTGAGCCGTCGCGCTGCACTTGGCGCATTCGCCACCGTCGCCTTGGGGAGTGCCGGTCTTCTTTCCGGGTGTGGTAGCGATAAGGCGACCATCACCGAGGACGCTGGCGATGGCGACAAGAAGGAAGAGGCGAAGAAGGAAGAGCAGTCTACGACTGACTTGGCGGTTGGTACGACGGTGACCACGACTGCTGGCCTTTCCGTCGTCGTCGATTCCGTCCAGCCCGGTCTCACAAATTTTGACGGTTCGACCATGACGGGTATTCACGTCACGTACGTCAACAATGGCGATGAGGGCGCAGATTACAATATTTACGACTGGAAGGGCGAGGACGCCAACGGCGCTCAACAGAATCAGGGTTACTACAGCGAGGGCTCCGATGAGCTGCAGTCTGGTACCCTTGCCGCCGGTGGCTCCGTGGCGGGCAATATCTACTTTGATGGTGACATCAAGAAGGCACTCTATTTTGCCAACATGTTTGATAAGTCCGCGACTGCGAGCTGGGTGCTCGCCTAACTTGTTGCCGCTATTGACCGTATGGGAGGTGAAGTCGTATGCCCGATAAAAAGCTGACCGAGGAGTTGCTCAATGAGCTTCTCGATGCGCCGAACATCGATGGCTATATCAGGGAGCACGACTTTGCCGCCCCGTCGCTTTCGGACTACCTGAAGCAGCTGCTGCAGGAAAAGGGCTTGGAGCGCTCGCGCGTGGTTCGTATGGCCGATCTCAATGAGACCTTTGGCTATCAGATCTTTACTGGTGCGCGTCACCCGAGTCGCAATAAGGTGCTGCAGATTGCCTTTGCGATGGCGCTGACGCTCAAAGAGGCCAACCGTGCGCTGACGGCTGCCGGGGTAAGCGTCCTTAACTGCAAGGATCGCCGCGATGCGATTATCATCTTTTGCATCGATCGCGGGTGCAGCCTCCAAAAGGTCAACGAGGAGCTGTATCGCTTTGGCGAGGAGACGGTGAGTTAGCGGCTGATATCTGAGCCGGCGGAGCTGTCGAACAACGATGCAAACGAACGGGGCGCGGATGCCATGGGGTGTCTGCGCCCTGCGCTATGATGGAGGCTATGGATACTCAGACCCCAACATATCCCGATGACGAGCTGACCGCAGCGCTTGCCGAGCACCTGGCGTCGCTCGATCGCGACGACAGCTATCGCGTGGAGCGTGTACTTAAGCGCTCGTCCGTTGAAACAACCGAGCTCGTGTACTTTGAAGGAACCGGCGGTGGTTCGCTCGGCCCCTTTGTCCGTAAACGCATCGATGCTTCGGCTCAAATCGGCGGGGCATACGAGCGTCTGTTTGCCGCTCAGCGGGCAGGCAGGCGTTTTGAGCACCTGCCCAGAATCGTCGATTGTCGTCGTGTGGGCGACGAGCTCAACGTGGTTATGGAATACATCGAAGGGGAGACGCTCCGGGCGCTGGTGGACCGTCTGGGAGCTACCCCCGATTATGCGCGCGAAATGTATCCTGCCCTATGCGATGCCGTGGGCGAGCTCCATGCCGGTTTTGCAATGGCGGGGGAGACGTCGGCGCCGGTGATCCATCGCGACCTCAAGCCGTCGAATATCATCGTGACAGGTGCGAACTGTACGCTCGATGAGGGCCTGACGTTTTCGTCGCTGGTGATTATCGACTTGGGGATCGCGCGCGTGTGGCGCGATGGCGCCGATGCAGACACCGTCAAGTTCGGCACGCGACCCTATGCGCCACCCGAGCAGTATGGGTTTGGGCAGACGAGTGTACGCAGCGACGTCTACGCACTTGGCGCCCTGTTGTTCTTCTGCTTGACGGGAGTCGACCCTAAACCAGGGCTCGACATGCGCGAGCAATGCGAGGCACGTGGCATTCCCACTCCACTTGCCGATGCCGTCTGCATGTCGATGGCGCTCGACCCGGCCAAGCGTTTTGCGAGTGCGGAAGCGTTGGGACGGGCGACGCGCTCGGCATACGATCTGAGCCGCCCCGTGCGGCCTCCTACACCTGCGCCTGTCCGTACTCCGGCCTCGGAGACGGTGTTGACGCTCCAAGGGCTCCAGAACCCCGCAGGGCTTCCTAGGCCTGCCGCCTCCGCTGCATGCGGTCTGCTCTCTCGCGTTCCGGAGTCTCTGGGGCGCATTTGGAATACGCTTGTCTGCTTCTCGCTACTTGTGTTCTTTGCCGGAAGTCACTTTGCCGTCTTTCACCCCACGGGAGCAAACCAAAGCTACCCGACGTGGTTTCTCATAATCGAGTATTTTTTCTTTGTCGATGGCCTTATGGTGCTTATGCATTTTGCGCTGCTCGATAAGCGCCGTCTTCGTCGGCGATTCGCACTGCTCGACAGCTATCGCGGCATGAAACTCGCGAAACTCTGGCTCAAGGCATTGGGTGTGCTGCTCCTATGCATGATCGTCATAGTCGCGATTGCCAATGCGACCGGCGTCGTCGATACCTCCGCTACCTAAAAGAAAAGGGCCCCATTGGGGCCCTTTGCAGTTGCGCTTAGATGCGGTTCATCTGAGCGGCGACTTTGTTGTACCAGTCCTGCCACGTGGGCGGGCAGTACTTTTTGGCCGCTGCCGGGGTAAGGGTGGAGCCGTAGTTGGCACCCAGATAGGCAACGTGAGCGGAGATGCCCTCGCTCCAGCTGCCAAAGCTGCGCCAACCGCCGCCACGGGCACTCCAGCCCCAGGCGTTGTAAGAATTGGCGCAATAAGCACCCTTGGTGCTCTCGATGCAGGCGATGGCGGGGGACCAACGGGGGTCGACACCGGTATTCCAAGCGGCGACGGCAAAGTTATAGCCCTGGCCTGCCATGGGGGAGCCGGCGAGATAATTGTCGATGCGGCTCGTCCACTCATTAATGAACGAATCGTAATCGGAGCTACCGGTATTGGCGTTGTTCACCGTGGTGTCGATGGTGGTGTTGGTGTTGGTGGCCTGGCTGCTGGAATTGCTGCCGCTTACGCCCTCGCCCGAGATCTTCTCGGCGGCAGCGGCCTTATCGGCCTCAAGCTTGGCAAGCTCGGCGGCATTTTCCTGCTCGGCTTTTGCCTGTGCCTCGCTGCGGAGCTGCTGGGCCTGCGCCAGCGCATCCTCGGCGTTTTTCTGCTCTGCCTCAAGCTGTGACTTGGCCTGCTGGAGCTCGGCCTTGTTCTGCTCGAGTTCGGTTTGCATATTATTGAGCTCTTCGATCTCGTCGACGCTCGAGCTCGTGATCTGGTTGGTGTATTTGCAGGTCGTGATGAACTCACCCAGGCTCTGCGCATTGACCAGGAAGCTCACGATGGGATTGGTGCCCTTCTGATACTTGTACAGATCGCGCATGGCGGAGCTTGCCTTGGCCTGCTGCTCGGGAAGCTTAGCCTCGATTTCCTCGATGCTTGCCTCGTTGGAGTCAATCTGCTTTTGCAGGTCATCGAGTTTGGTGCGGGCGTCGTTGTAGGCGCTCGTGGCGGCTTCGATCTTCTGCTGGGCTGCGGAAAGCTGGTCCTGCGTTGCCTGCGAGGCGGCATACGCCGCAACGGGGGAGAGCATCGGCGTGGCCGTCAGCGCAACGGCGAGCGCGGCGCTCGTGATGATACGAGCCGGCTTCGACGCAATGAGCGCTGCGGTGCGATGATTCGAATGCTGCATCCAGTCCCTCTGCAATCAATCGTAGGTTATGGTTCGAACGGTATTCTACTACTGCTTTCGACCTCAACTTGAACCTTAAAGGTTCCAAAGGGTCAAGTTGAACTTGAGGCTTTGGCTTTGACCTGCAGTTATGATGAATTGTTGAGAAACCATAGAGTTCAACTTTAACGTTACGGAACCCTGTCGAGAGGGTTTTTTTATCAAAAGTCGCCTCATGTGGGGTTTTGCAACTACAGGGTCCCATTACGGCGAGGGCGGATTTCATGCTGGATAATTGCGCTGATTGCCATAGATACGGTGGAGCTTTGGGCGCCGGCGGTTTGGCACGCTAGAATAAATCAGTTGCGCAAAGACCGCCCGTTGTGTGGGCAGTTCATGATAGGAAGTTTCCATGGCATTGCAGTTTACAGAGCGCGAGTTCATTCCCGTGCTGCTCGGTGGCGACATCAACGCCTATTCGGTGGCGCGCGCCTTCTACGAGGAGTACCAGGTCAAGAGCCTGGTCTTTGGCAAGTACCAGACGGGTCCCGCGTACCGCAGCCAGATTATCGACTACACGCCCAACGTGGATATCGATACCATGCCCGTGATGCTCAGGACCGTCAACGGCATTGCCCAAGCGCATGCCGATAAGACGATTGTTCTTGTGGGCTGTGGCGATAACTATGTTGCCCTCGTGGCTCAGGCCAAGGATGCCCATGAGTTGGCGGATAACATCGTCGCGCCTTACGCTCCCTACAGCATGCTTGAGCAATGTCAGAAGAAGGAGATCTTCTACGAGCTGTGCGAGAAGCACGGCGTGCCCTATCCGCATACCTTTACCTTCACCATGGCGATGCTGAACGCCCAAGGCGAGGCACCTGCCGAAGTGCTCGACCAGATTGACTTCCCCTACCCGATGATCCTGAAGCCTTCTGACGGCATCATGTGGTGGCAGCACGAGTTCGAGGGCCAGAAAAAGGCCTATGAGATTGCCGACCGTGCCGAGCTGGAACAGGTCATTCGCGACTCGTATGCCAGCGGCTACACCGACGACCTGATCTTGCAGGATCGCGTGCCCGGCAATGACGAGTGCATGCGCGTGCTCACCAGTTATTCCGACCGCAACGGCAAGGTGCGCATGATGTGCCTGGGTCACGTGCTGCTCGAGGAGCATCAGCCTCACGGTGTCGGCAACCACGCCTGTATCATCACCGAGCCCAATGACGAGCTCATGGGCGGCGTGCGCAAGTTGCTCGAGGACCTTCACTTTGTGGGCTATTCCAACTTTGACGTTAAGTACGACGAGCGCGACGGCTCGTTTAAGTTCTTCGATTTCAACACGCGCCAAGGTCGCAGCAACTACTACGTCACTAACAGCGGCTTTAACGTTGCCAAGTATGTGGTGGACGAGTATGTGTTCAACCGTCCGTTTGAGCCGGAGTTTGTGACGGCGCAGGACGAGGCGCTGTGGATGGTCGTCCCCATGGGCGTCGTCGACAAGTACGTCAAGGATCCCGAGCTGCGCGCTAAGGTGCATCGCCTGGACAAGGAAGGCAAGGGCGCCGACCCTTCGTTTATGAAGGGCGACTTTGTCTTTAACCGCTGGCTGCGCATGTGGCACACCAAGCTGCGCCACTTTAAGCTGTTCAAGACGTATTACAAGTAGATGAGTGCGGCGCCCGTCCGGTTTACATCGGGCGGGCGCGGGTATGATACGCGCAATTGCGCAAGCGTCACCAAGGAGGCGGCGATGGAAAAGCTGGGAGTTATCGGCGGCATGGGCGCCGAGGCCACGTCGTATTACTACGACCAGGTAGTGCGTCATACGGCTGCTGCCTGCGATCAGGATCATATCGACATGGTGGTGCTCTCCAAGTCGACCATGCCCGACCGCACGCTGGCCATTAAGACTGGCGAGCACGCCAAGCTGCTGGCGACCATGAAAGAGTGTGCCCAGGCACTCGAGTCGCTGGGCTGTGCGCACATTGCCATTCCCTGCAACACGTCACACTACTTCTACGACCAGATCCAGTCGTTTACGAAGGTGCCGATTATCCACATGCCGCGTGAGTCGGTGCGCTATGCCCTTGCGGGCGCGGTGATGGGGGAGTGCGAGTTCGACCCCAACCTGAGCATGCCGGCCGAGCTGGTGCGCAAGATTGGCATCATGGGCACCGACGGAACCGTGGGCGCGGGCGTCTACGGCCGCGAATGCGAGGCTGCGGGTGTTGAGGTCGTCTATCCCAGCGAGAAACGTCAGAACGATGTGATGTCGCTTATCTACGATGATGTGAAAGCCGGACGTGAGCCCGATATGGATAAGTTCGACCGCGTGATGTGGGAGTTCGCCCGTAGCGGCTGCGACCGTGTCATTCTGGCCTGCACCGAGCTATCGGTGCTGCAGAAGTATCGAGAGATGCCCGAGATCACCCTCGATGCTATGGATGTCCTGGTGCGCGAATCCATCATCCGCAGCGGCGTCCCCTACCGCCTCTAGCTTCCGACCCGTCAAAAAGGGACAGGTTTATTTTGGTAGGTTTTATCTGGTGAAACAATAAAGGCCTCGGCTCGTTTGGTGCGAGCCGAGGCCTTTTGCGTTGGGCGGTTGCTGTCGGTGGCGAACTAGAACAGGAAGCCGATGGCGATGAGGGCGATGCTGACGATGAGTACGGCGATGTCCAGGCCCTTGATGGGGTAGCGCTTGTACGAGCTGGCGCGCGTGCGCAGATAGAAGCCGCGCTGTTCTGCCGCCAAGGCCGTGGCATCGGTCTTGCCCACGCTCGAGATGAGCAGCGGCACACACAGTGGCAACATGAGCTTAAGCTTCTTGATAGGGTTCTTGGTGTCGTACTCGACGCCGCGCGTGGTCTGCGCTTCCATGATGGCGTTCATCTCCTGACCAAACACCGGCACAAAGCGTAGCGCCGTGGTAAAGGTGAAGGCATAGCGATACGGCACGTGCAGCACCTCGACGCAGGCGTTGGCAAGGTCGTTGAGCTTGGTCACCATGAGCATGAGGATGAGCGGTAACGCCACACCCAGCAGGCGCAGACAGGCCTTCGATCCTGTGATGAGGCCCGTGTCGGTGATAAAGCCCCACACAACGTTGCCATCGCGCATAAAGGCCAGCTGGAGCACCAGCATGATAAGCGCGAGCGGAATCAGCAACTTGAGCAGCGAGAACAGACGGTCGACGACACCGGCATAGGCGCCCAGCGCAAGGGTGAGCACCAAAAAGCCCAGCAGCGCCACGTAGGTGTCGGACAAGAAGATGCCGACGATGATGGCGGCGGCGAGGCCCAGTTTGACGACGGGGTTCAGGCGATGCAGCAGCGTATCGCCCGGCATGTAGTCGATGACGTTAACCACGGCGGACCATCTCCTTGGTAATGCGAACGACATCGCTGACCTCGCTCACCTGCGCAAAAGCGGGCGAGACGGAAGATGCCAGACGGCGCGAGAGTTCAATAACCTGGGGAGGCTCCACGTAGGCACGCCGCATGAGATCGATGTTCGAGAATAGCTCGTGCGTGCGGCCGCGGTCGAGGATGCGACCGTCGGCCATTACTACGATACGCTCGGCAAAGTCGGAAACAACTTCCATATCGTGGCAGACCATGATAACGGCGCAGCCGCGCTCGGCCATGGTGCGCACCGTTTCCATGACGGTCATGCACTCGCGGTAATCAAGGCCGCTCGTGGGCTCGTCGAGCACGACGATCTTGGGCTCAACAACTACGACGGAGGCAAGCGCCACCATTTGTCGCTGGCCGCGCGAAAGCGAGAAAGGTGCCTCATCGGCAGGCAGGCCAAAGCGGTCGATAACGAGTCGAGCGCGACGCAGAGCCTCGGCACGGTCGATGCCGGCAAGCTCCAGGCCAAAAGCGACCTCGTCGAGTACGGTATCCTTGCAGATCTGGCGGTCGGGGTTTTGGAAGAGGGTTGCGACTTCGCGGGCGATGCGGCTCGTGGGAACGGCTGCGGTGTCCAGCCCCGTAACGCGCACGCTGCCTGAGGCGGGCTTAAGCAGGCCTGTGAGCAGCTTGGTGAGCGTGGTCTTGCCGGCACCGTTTTGGCCGACGATGCCCACGAGCTCGCCGGGATAGAGGGTTAGGTTGAGGTCGTGGACGGCGGCGCCGCCATTGGGATAGGCAAACTCAACATGATCGAAGGTGAGCACGGGCTCGGCGTCCTTGGCGTGCGGGCGCAACGACGGTGCGTGCGGTGAGCCGGCGGGTGCCTGAATGTCGCTGCTTGCGTGTGCGGGGTCGACGATGCCCGAAATCAGGCGCTCGGCCTCATCGACATCCAAGCAAGGGGTACCGCTTACCAGGCCATCGGCCTGGAGGCTATTGAAGATACGCGTGACGCGAGGGCAGTCGACGCCGATGGCACGGAGCTCGTCGGTATGCGCGAAGACCTCGTGTGGCTCGCCCTGCAGCGCGATTTCGCCCTGGTTGAGCACGAGCACGCGGTTGCAGTACTCCGAGAGCAGGGCGACCTTTTGCTCAACGACGACGATGGTGATTCCAAGTGCGCGGTTTGCCTCACGTAGCGTCTCGAAGACCAACGTGGAGCTGGCGGGGTCGAGTGCCGCGGTGGGCTCGTCGAGAACCAAGACGCGCGGACGCATAGCGAGGATGGCAGCGATGGCTACCTTTTGCTTCTGTCCGCCCGAGAGGGTGGCGATCTCGCGGTCGCGCAGGTCGCTGATGCCGACGGTCTCGAGGGTTTCGGTGACGCGCTGCTCAATCTGGTCGTGCGGCACGCCAAAGTTCTCGAGGCCAAAGAGCATCTCATCCTCAACCACGGAGGCGACCATCTGCGTGTCGATGTCTTGCAGCACACTGCCGACGATTTGCGACACGTCGGTGAGCGAGACTTCGCAGGTGTCGTGACCGTCAACCATGACGGACCCAAAGAACGTGCCGGTGTAGTGGTGGGGCACGGCGCCCGACAGGCAGGCGGCAAGCGTGGACTTTCCGGCGCCCGAGGGCCCGATGATGCCGATGAAATCTCCCTTGTTCACGCTGAGCGAGATGTGGCTAAGCGCCTGCTCGGTCTGCGTGCCATAGGAGAACGAGACATCGTCGACGTTGATGATCGTTTCCATGGATACCTTTCATAGTCATTGGGGACGTTCTTTAATGACTAGTCGTTTAAGAACGTTCCCAAGAGCTAGTTGTTTGGGACAGTCTTTACCGATGGGGCACTGTGGGTTAGTTGAGCTTCAGGGCCTTCTGGATGGGCAGGTAGAGGGCGCCGACCAGAATGGCGTTAAAGACGGCGGTCATGGCGACGACGGGCAACATGGCGGCGGCGAGCTCGCCGACCACGCCGAGCATGGCCATCTTGATGACCATGAAGATGGCGCCGGAGACAAAGGTGGTCAGGAAGGTTGCGACGATGGCGATGGCGGGCTTGACCTGACCGTTCTTGCCGGCGGCGTTGACGATGCCGGCCATGAGCATGGCGGCGATGCCCTCGGCGGCAAAATCGACGAACGGCGAAGTGGTGGTGATCTGGATCACAGCAGCCGAGATGAGGCCAATGACGAGCGCCTGACCGATGTTAGGGCGAACGACCAGGATGGTGAGGCAGAAGGCCGAGATGATGAACTCGGGGCTGATCATGCCGCCCGAGATGCCCGAGATTGCCTTGCCGACGGTAAAGTTGAGGATGAAGCCGGCGGCGAGCAGGATGGCGAGCAGGACGAGGGCGCGGACATCGAGTTTGCCGCGATCGGCGGTCTGGACGGTGCGGGGCTGGGTGGCGGTGGTGTTCTGAGACATGGTGAAAATCCTTTCGGAAGGGGATTGCAAGAGAAAAGCGGAGGCGCGTGATGCGAATGCGATCGGGCTCGAGATAGAAAAAGCCCCCGGTCGAAACCGGAGGCCTTCCAATCACCTAGAGCGCAAAAACAGGCGTGAGGGACTCACTGTCGACCGATCGTATTCGCATCACGCCACCACCAGTTGTTGAGAGACGTCATCGTGTTCTTCATGTTGGTGGCTCCTTTCGTGATGCCGTGGCGCGGTCGCACCTAGTTGCTGTTGCGCTGCACTATAGCACAGCGAAGTGTATGCGGGGAAATCTTTTTTGAAAAGATGTCAGGCGGGTTTCCCGTCGGTCAAAAGAGCGGGCTAAGCGGGCGAGGCTGCCATTGCTGCCTCGCCCGCTCAGCTAAGACATGAGGGCTTTAGGCCTTCTTGCGACGATAGATCACGTAGGCGCAGACACCGATGATGACGACGGCGCCAACGGCCATGGCGGCCATGTTGTTGCCCTCGGACTTCTCCTCGGTGACCTCTTCCTCTTCGGCCTCGGGCTCGGCCACGTCCTCATCGGAAAGGGCCTCGTCGGCGTAGGTGATGGACTCGACCAGGCAGTCGTTGTCAGCATCGTAGTCACTCGGGACGAACTCCTCGGAGAAATCGCCCTCCTGGAGGTAGTCGCGCATCTCCTCGAGCATGGCCTTGCACTTAACATAGGTGTTCTTGGTTGCAGCCTTGCCGGCCTTGTTGGCCAGGGCGGTGCGGGCTTCGGTGCCTTCTTCGGCCTGCATGGCCTCGTCGACGGTCAGGTTCTGCTCGATGAGCTCCTTCTGCAGGGCGTCGAGATAGGCGCGGACGCCGGTGGCGCAGTGGTCGCGGTTCTCATAGGCGAGCGTGTTGATGTCCATGAGGACGTAGTTGATGGAGTTCTTGGGCTCCTCGTTGTTCACGACGTCTTCCTCTTCGCAGTGATCGAAGGAGACATCCTGATCGCTGAAGTAGGGGCTGACCTCGGTGAGCAGTGCGGAATAGAGGGGGATAGCGACGGAGAACTCGGCGTTGGAGAGCATCTCCCACTGGATGGTCGCGATCTCGGGGTCCATGCCGTGACGGATCTGGAAGGTGTGGATTTCGGTGTTGCGGTTGGAGCCGATGGCATACGCGCCGTCGGTGTTGGCGTTGAGGCCGGCGACATTCTCGCCGCGAGCGGCGAAGGAACGAATCATCTCAAAGGTGTTCCAGTCGGACTTGCCGGGCGTAAAGAACAGCGGCTGCATTTCGTGGACCAGGGCGCCGGTCGTCGCGCGAGCGTCTTCGCGCTCGTCCTTGACGATCTCGTAGTCGGTGCCCTCAGCAAGCGGAGCCATGAAGTAATCGCGGCCCTGGATATAGCGCGACCACTGGTGCATGCCGGCCTCGCCAATCTCCTCGCCGTAGGTCTTGGCGACGTCGAACTTGCCGTCGGTGTACTCGGCAAAGCCCTTCTCCTTAGGCATAGACTCGATGCCCTCGGAGTGGAGGCAGTTCTCGGTGTCGTCGAGGTCGACGTCATAGGTGAGGTTGCCGATGTTGGGGTTGAGCGAGGCGATATCGTCAGTGAGCCTCATGGCGATCCACTGATGGCCGGAAAGCGCTGCAAACAACCAGGTCTCGTTGTTGTCGGCAATGATGATCTGGTCGTTGGAGCAGACGCCCTGCTCGTCAATCAGGCTGCCGAGGAGCTCGACACCCTCGCGGGCCGTGGCACTCTCGCCCAGAATGACGCTGGCGTAGTTGTATTCGCCAATGCCAGTCTCCTCGGTGATGGGGTCGGCCTCTTCGGCCTTCTCGTTATAGGAGGTGCTCAACGTGGCAGAGCAGGAGACACCCTTCTCGTTGATGCCTGCCTCGGAATATGCGTCGTAGCGATCTTCCCACTGCGAGGGGTTGTCGCGAACGAAGGTGTAGCGGTAGGTTGCGCCCTTGGACTTGTACTCAAAACCGGACTCGACCGAGGTGTACTCGTTGCCGTCCTTGTGTGCGGGCTCAATGCCAAAGTGCTTGATGTAGCGCGGACCGAAGTCCTCGGAACGGCCGTAGTACGTGTTGCCGTCTGCCGTGAGCTTGCTGCCCATGTAGATCTGGGTGCAGGCGAGTGCCGAAGTCGGCATGGCCATGATAGCCGCTGCTCCAAACGCAAGGCCGCAGCCGAGCTTCTTGAGCGTGTTGACAGGATGAGTAAACCTCATAATCCCTCCCAACTGTTGAAACCCCGCGAAACCGTACGGAGTTTCAGCTAATAAATACATCTACTAGCCTAAAGGAAGTGTAAAGAGTATTCACTCGACAACAGCCTTTGCTCGATGAGCGTAAAGAAATATACGATGAACGGATAATAATACTCATTTTATGGCTTTAGTTAAATAAAGGCACCCTGCATTTACTGTAGCTGAATAAAGCATTAGACGGCGGTCAAAAAGAAAACTCTCCCGCTGTTTAGGATTTGCATAAACAGCGGGAGAGTCGATAACTGGATGAATATCATACCAATGTGGATTTACTTCTTTCGGCGGTGAATCACGTTGATGGCGTAACCGACGAGCATGGCCAAGACGATGACAATAAAGCCGATCAGGGGATTGTCGTTCATAGGGTCCTCCTATTTTCCGAGCGGGGAGAATTCGTCGACGATGAGGTCGAGGCATTGCGGAAGCGCGCGGGCTCCAAAGACGCCCGAATTGCTGGAGATAATCTCGCCATCGAACTGCATGCCCAGTGACGGGGTGCAGGTGATCTTGGCTTCCTTGGTCTGGATGATCTTGAACTGTGGGCGCCCGAGTACCTTGCCGGCGGGGTCAAGCGCAGCGGTGATCACGGTAGGCAGCAGCTGCACGGTGCGCACGGGTTCGATGACCGCAATGTCGACCATGCCGTCGTTCATGCGGCAGTTGGGGAACAGGTTGATGTCGTTTTGGATGACCGAGGTGTTGCCGGCCATGCAGCAGATGCCATCGAGCTCCTCGACAATGCCGTCATGCTCGATGGTAAAGTGCGCCACCGTGGGGTTGGGCGTGGCGAGCGCGGAGAGGAAGTAGGCGATCTCGCCGATGTCGTTTTTGGTAGGGGCGGCCTTCATCATGATCTCGGCGTCGAAGCCCGAGCCGGCGATGATGATAAAGCCGTGGCGCTTTTCGTTGCCGTTCTCGTCGAGCCAAAAGAGCTCGCCCATGTCCACTTTGACCGTGCGACCGGCACGGCAGGCCTTGGCAAGTGCCGCTGCCTCGGGGGCATTACCGATGTTGTTAAAGAACAGGCAGGCTGTGCCGGAGGGGAAGACGAGCGTGGGGACGCCGCATCCGCGCATTTGGTCGAGTACGTTGGAGACGGTGCCGTCGCCGCCCGAAATCACCACGCGATCAAACTCGCGCACGTCTGCCACGGCGTCTTCGGGTTCCATGCCATCGCCGATAAAACGCATCACGACCTCGTCGCCGCCCTGCGCGAGGGCGTGCGTGAATGCGTAGATTTCATCTGAGCTGGGGCCCGATGCCGGGTTGTGGATGATAAGGCAGCGCATACTTACGTTCCCGTTCTGTGACTAACCGAGTATAGTTGTAAGGCAATGCCGATATCCTACCCGTGTTTTTCGGGCCTAACCTTATTCGATGGGTTGATATGTACATTTCCACACATCAGGCTCTACTCGACTTTTGTCAGCGCGCCCGTGAGTTTGACGCGATTGCCGTCGATACCGAGTTTTTGCGCGAGCGCACGTTCCATCCGCGCCTGTGCCTGGTCCAGATTGCCACTCCTGCCGAGAGCGTCGCGGTTGATCCGCTGGTGATCGACGACCTGTCTCCCTTGGCCGAACTCATGGCCGACGAGAGCGTGACCAAGGTGTTCCATGCTTGCTCGCAGGACATGGAAGTTATGCTTCATACCGTAGGCGTGTTGCCGCGTCCGATTTTTGACACGCAGGTGGCCGCCGCCTTTTTAGGCGAGCGCCAGCAGATTTCCTACGGCGCGCTCGTGCAGACGTTTTGCGGCGTCTCGCTGCCCAAGACTGAGTCGCTGACCGACTGGTCGCGTCGCCCGCTGACCGATAAGCAGATTGAGTACGCGATCGATGACGTCAAGTATCTGATCGTTGCCTATACCGAGATGATGAGCCGCCTACGCGAGCTGGGTCGTGTGGATTGGGTGCTCGATGAGCTGCGCCCGCTGGCCGACGAGTCGCACTACCGCGCCGACCGCCATGAGGCATTCCGCAAGGTCAAGCGCATTAACTCGTGCAGCCGCCATCAGCTGGGCATTGCGCGCGAGCTCGCCGCCTGGCGCGAGGACCGCGCCGAGCGCCGCAACATCCCACGCAAGTGGGTCATGTCCGACGATACGCTGCTGGCGCTCGTTAAGCGCAATCCCGTGCGCGTTGAGGAGTTCCGCAGCATCCGCGGCACCGACCAGCTGGGGGAGCGCGATGTGGACGGCGCGCTCATGGCCATCAAGCGCGGCGCGAGCTGCCCGCACGATCGCCTGCCGCTCATGGTGCGCGGACATCGCCAGATCTCGCCGGAGCTGGAGAGCGTGACGGATCTTATGTATGCGCTTATTCGCTTGGTTGCCGAGCGCTCGGGCGTTGCGACCTCGGTTATCGCCTCGCGCGATGACTTGGCCGATTACATCGAGCATCCTGAGCAAAGCCCCCTGCGCGAAGGCTGGCGTTTTGAGCTTGTGGGCTCGCGCCTGGACGATCTGCTTTCCGGCAATATGGGACTCACCGTGAAGGACGGAAAGATTGAGTTGTTATAGGTATATAGTTACGCGGTTTTACCAAACCGCGTAACAGCTCGACGCTGCAAACGGCCGAGAGCGGCAATCTGACGTTCAATCGTCGCTCGCGTACCAAAGTACGCGTCGCTTCTCTTTCACGTCACCTTGCTCGCTCTCGGCCGTTTTCGCTGACAATGCCTAAACATCGATGCTGACTTGCCTGCTGGGCGAGTGGGTAGAATGCCTCCAACGTGTAACTCGATTCGGAGGAATTCGCATGCCCTATTACTATGGATATGGCTTTGGCATCGACCCGCTGTACCTGCTGGTTGTTCTTGTCTGCACGGTACTTGGCCTTGCCGCACAGAACTATATCAACTCGACGTACAAAACCTGGTCCAAGGTTCGCTCAGACGGTGACACGGGTGCCACGGTCGCTCGCCGCATGCTTGACGCCAGCGGTTGCAATGCCGTGGGTATCAAGGGTGTCGCCGGTGAGCTCACCGACCATTACAACCCGCAGGATAACAACCTGTATCTCTCGGACGCCAACCGTTCGGGCGGTTCGGTCGCAAGCGTTGCCGTCGCTTGTCACGAGGCGGGTCACGCCGCTCAGCGTCAAAGTGGTTATGCCATGATGAAGGTGCGCACCGCTTTGGTCCCCGTCGTCAACTTTACCCAGAACACCTGGACGATCGTGCTGCTCATGGGCCTGTTTATGAACATCGCGGGACTCACGACCCTCGCACTGATCTTCTTCTCGTTTAGCGTGCTGTTCCAGCTGGTTACGCTGCCGGTTGAGATTGATGCCAGTCGGCGCGCCGTGGCGTATATTGAGCAGTCGGGTATGAGCTCCAAGCAGGTCAACGGTGCCAAGAAGGTCCTGACGGCCGCTGCGCTTACCTATGTTGCTGCAGCGCTCACTTCGATCATTCAGCTGCTCTACCTTATGGCTCGTTACAACAGAAACTCCAACCGATAACAAATGGGACCGACGGGCGCCGTGGGGATTTGTGTCCCCGCGGCGCTGTACTATGTGTTGGACTTGAATTTGCGCAGGGCCGAAGCCCTTGTGCACGATGACGAAAGGGGGCTGCGTGGCAGGCTGGAATCTGACCGGCAATACCGTTTCCGCCGAGTTCGACGGATCGGAAGAGCAGGAGCGCAAAGAGCTCAGCGTGAGCCAAGCGGTAGAGATCGCCGCCGGCGCGCTCGATGCCATTCCGCAGCTGAGCGTTTTGGGTGAGGTCACGGGTTTCCGCGGTCCCAATGCCCGAAGCGGCCACTGCTACTTCCAAATCAAGGACGACTCGGCCGCCGTCGACTGCATCATCTGGAAGGGCGCCTACCTTAAGCGTACCTTCGACTTGCGCGACGGCATGCAGGTGAGCTTTAAGGGTAGCTTCAATCTTTACAAGCCTACGGGTCGCATGAGCTTCGTTGCCCGCTCGTTCTCGCTGGCGGGGGAGGGCCTGCTGCGTCAGCAGGTGGCTCAGTTGGCCGAAAAACTGCGTCGCGAGGGCCTGATGGACGAGGCGCGCAAACGTCGCATTCCGGTGTTTTGCTCGCGTGTGGCAGTCGTCACCTCGCTTTCGGGTGCCGTGATCGACGACGTCAAGCGCACACTGCGCCGTCGCAACCCGCTTGTCGAGCTTGTTTGCGTGGGTGCCAAGGTGCAAGGCGAGGGTGCGCCGGCAGAGCTTATTGAAGGCTTGCGCCGCGCCGCTGCCATTACGCCGGCACCCGATTGCATCTTGCTGGTGCGCGGCGGTGGCTCCTTCGAGGACCTCATGACCTTTAACGACGAGGAGCTTGCCCGTGCGGTGGCAGCCTGTCCCGTGCCTGTGGTGACGGGCATTGGGCATGAGCCCGATACCTCGATCTGCGACATGGTGAGCGACCGTCGCGCCTCCACGCCAACGGCAGCGGCAGAATCGGTGGCGCCGGCTATGACGGAGTTGGCCGACGTGCTCGAGACGCGCCATCAGCGTCTGGGCGCCGCGATGGCTTCGATGATCGGGTCGGATCAGGTCGATCTGGAAATGCTCGACCAACGCGGCCGTCGTGCCTGGGACACCTATACGGCTCGTCTGGGCGACGCACTCGATGCAGCCGCGTGCCGCCCGTGCCTCAACGACCCCACATTTATGGTCGAGCGTCGCGAGTCTGAGCTTGCCCTGACGGCCGATCGCCTGTCGGGCGCCATAGCGCGCTCGGTCGGGACATTCCGCTCCAACTTTGAGCACCTGCCCGAGCGTCTGGTTGCAAGCACCTCGGGGCTCGATGGCAAGCGCCATGCGCTCGCGCTTGCGAGTTCTCGTCTGGAGCATCAGGGGCGCACGATGCTCAACAAGCCAGCGTCCGACCTGGGCCGTGCGGCAGCCTCGCTCGATGCCCTGTCGCCGCTCAAGGTGCTTGCTCGTGGTTATTCCATCGCGTACAGCGATGATGGGGTGGCCACGAGCGCCAAGACCTTTAAGCCCGGCGACGCCATCCGCGTGCGCATGGCAGACGGCAACGTGGCGGCAACGGTCGATACGGTCGAATAGACCGCGTTTCATAGCGATAAACCTTTAGGAAAGGAAACAGATATGGCAGAGAAGACCCCGGTCGAGCAGCTTACGTACAAGCAGGCCTCGCAGGAGCTGGAGCTCATCATTCGCAGCTTGGAGTCGGGCGATATGGAGCTCGAGGAGTCGCTCGAGAGCTATACCCGCGGCGTCGAGCTCCTCAAGAGCCTGCGCACCCGCCTGTCCGATGCCGAGCAGAAGGTCTCGGTGCTTCTCAAGGACGTCGACGGCAACGACGTGCTCGCCGACGGCGAGGCCGCCAACACCGACGACAACCTCTCGTTCTAACCATCCTGACCAAATATAATTACCTTGGTCTGTGAGAAAGGAACCAACCATGTGTGATTGCATCTTCTGCAAAATCGCCAACCACGAGATCCCCTCGACCGTTGTCTATGAGGACGATCAGGTCATCGCGTTCGACGACCTCAATCCCCAGGCGCCGGTCCACACGCTCGTGATCCCCAAGAAGCACTACAGCGACATCGCTGACAACGTACCGGCCGAGACCATGGGCGCCATGGCTCACGCCATCCAGGAGGTCGCTAAGGCCAAGGGCTTGGAGGACGGTTTCCGCGTCATCTCCAACAAGGGCGTCAACGCCGGCCAGACCGTCATGCACTTCCACATGCACGTCCTCGGCGGCAAGAACCTGGGCGAGAACCTCATCTGAGGGCGCGTAGCCCGTCGACTTGGCTGCCTTTGGAGTAATCTATGCAGCTTTCTCAACTCGAATACCTTCAAGCGGTAGCGAACTATGGCGGCGTGCGCAAAGCAGCTCGCGCCGTTCATGTGAGTCCGCAGGCCGTTTCGTCGGCAATCAAAAAGTTGGAATCTGAGTATCAGATTGTTTTGCTCGACCGATCGGCGGGGGAGGCTGTTTTGTCTCCGGCGGGCAGAGAATTTGCACGTCGTGCACGCGTGATCTTGGCACAAGTCGACGATCTCAAAAAGTACGCTCAATCGAGGGGCGACGGCGTTTCGCCCGATGGCCACTTTCGTCTTTACGCCCCCTGCCTTCATGGACGGGGGCGCCTTTTTGCCGAAAAATGGTATGACTCGTTTGAACGCTCGCACCCTCAGATTCATCTTGATGTGTGGCATCAGCCAACGGCAACATGCTTTGAATCACTTATACTTGGAATTTCGGACGCGGCTATCTCATTCGAGGAACCACGGGACAGCGTCCTTTCTTCAAAATATTTGGGTGAAAAAGAGCTCAAGGTTCTTTCGTGCCCAGCGGGTCATCAATCTGTGGGCGCCATGACCATTCGCGAGTTACTGGGCGGCAGGCTCGCTGTTCCCATTAATTTGTCACCCTGTCTCAATGCAATCAATCAATGTCCCGAAGCCCAGCTCGTCAATTTTCGCTTCCGTGATGTTGAATACGGAAGCAGGGCTCAGACTGAGTTTCTTCAAGCCGGGGGATTGATATTGAGTTTGTCTGGGTCCTCTCTCGCATCGGATGGGTCAGAAGTGAGTGAGTGCTCCATTGAAGGTTCGCGTGATGTAACCTTGCCTATCTACTTTTGCTATCGGCAAAATTCCTGGACTGATCGACACCAGACGGTTTTTCTGCACCTATTGCGTCATCTTGCTTCGTGAAATTAATTGGCTTCGAGACGTCAAGTGATTATTGACGCCTTTTAACACATAGCTGACAGCTTTGCCCTCATGCTTTTCCAAGATTCCGATTTAGATTGCTGACTCTTGGAGGGCGGAGCATGAAAAACCGTACGGTTTTGTTTTATATGACGTTCGTTTTTCTGCCGAACTTCAGCACCATCTTGTATTTTCTAACTGTCTACCTTGAGTTCGTCGGGCTTTCGATGGTAGCGATTTCTAGCATGATGATTGCATATCAAGTGAGCAAGTTCATCCTCGAAGTTTCCACTGGCTATATTGCTGATAGGTTTGGACGAAAGACTGGCGGTCTCGTTGGCGTTGTGGGAATGCTTGGATACTACGCCGCCCTGCTTCTCGTCCGTTCTCCTCTGCTTTTAATCGGCGCGTTTGCTCTCAAAGGTTTTGCCGTTGCATGTGTGAGCGGATCCATAGAAGCGATTTACATTGACAGCGTCTCTCAGGACCAGCTCGTAAGACTTAATGTCGTTGAGCGATTTGTTTTCTATGCCTCTTATGCCATCTCCGCTTGAGTGGGCGGTTTCATTTCGTCCGTCGGTGCATACCTCATTGGTCTTTCGGCAGATATCATCGCAATGGTGTTGACGTTGGTTGTCGTTGTCTGCATTCCTGAGATGCGAAGAGGGGGCACTGCGGCGACACCTGAGCGTGGGATTGGCCCGAAGATGATCGGTGCCGCTATTGCCTGTAGTGGCGTTCTTCGGTCAGCGTTTATCATGGACTGTTCTCAGGCATTTGCCTTCGTCGCCCTGGAAGACTTTTTCTCACTGTTGCTTGCAGGCCGCGGAATGAATGCCGTCGCTTCGGGCGTGACCATTGCGGTCCAGCTCCTTGCCTCCGCCTCCATAGGGTTTATTGTTCCCAGTGTGATTGCTCGTGTCGACAAGGGCCGTTTTGCGCGTATTTGCGGCATCATTCGCTTAGTATTGACAGCTTTGTTTTTGATTCCCCTTACTCCGGTTAATTTGCTGCCCGTGTTCTATGTGCTGCAGACGGTTGCGTACTCGTTGTTTGCCCCAATCAAATACTCAATTTTTCAAAATGCTGCCGATTCTTCGATGCGCTGTTCACTGATTTCGGTTCAAAGCCAGATGGTGGCGGCGGGTGCCGTTCTTTTCTATCTGCTCAACGCTGTGTTGAGTAGCGTTGCGGGCATTCGAGTCGTATTGCTTGTTGCGCTCGGGATTTCTTCCCTGGTGTATATCCCCGCGCTATTTCGTCTTACAAGTCAAAGGCCGTGAGTATTTGGGCATCGATAACTTATATATCAACGCAATAAACCCGAGCGCGAGGGCGTTTGGGTTTATTATTGAAGCGTATGTAACCTGGCGGCGCCACACCGCCTGTTAGTAGGGAGACACATGAACGTTCTGGTCGTCAACGCAGGATCTTCGACCCTTAAGTATCAGGTCATCGATACCAAGTCCCACAAGGTGTCCGCAAAGGGCTCCTGCGAGCGCGTCTGCTTTACCGGCGGCACCTTCACCCACGCTGCCAACGGCTCCAAGAAGGTGACCGAGAACATCGAGTTCCCCGACCACAAGGTCGCCATCGAGGTCGTCCTGAAGGACCTCGAGGCTAACGGCGTCAAGATCGAGGGCATTGGCCACCGTATCGTTCAGGGCGGTTGGTACTTTGGCGATTCCTCCCTCGTCGACGAGGACGTCCTTGCCAAGATCCGCGAGGTCGCTCCGCTCGCCCCGCTGCACAACAACCCCGAGGCCAACGTTATCGAGTACTGCCTGGAGCAGTATCCCGACCTGCCCAACGTCACGGTCTACGACACCGCTTTCCACTTCAACATGCCCGAGGTCGCCAAGACTTACGCCCTGCCCAAGGACGTCTGCGACAAGCTGCACATCCGTAAGTACGGCGCCCACGGCACCAGCTACCGCTACATCTCCAAGAAGGTCGCCGAGATGACCAACGGCGAGGCCCGCAAGGTCGTCGTGTGCCATATCGGCTCCGGCGCTTCCCTGTGCGCCATCGAGGACGGCAAGTGCATGGACACCACCATGGGCTTGACGCCGCTCGACGGCGTCATGATGGGCACCCGCTGCGGCTCCATCGACCCGGCTACCGTGTGCTACCTGCAGCGCGAGGGCGGCTACACCTTCGACGAGGTCGACGAGATGATGAACAAGAAGTCCGGCCTTTTGGCTGTGACCGGTGGCAAGACCAACGACTGCCGCAACGTTGAGGAGCTCGCCGCCGCTGGCGACCCCGAGGCTCAGCTCGCCTTCGACATGTTTGTCTACAAGATTGCCGCCAAGGCGGCCGAGATGGCTACTTCTATGTGCGGTATGGACACCCTGGTCTTTACCGCCGGCATCGGCGAGCATGCTCCGGCCGTCCGCGCCGGCGTTGCCGACCGCCTGGCCTTTATGGGCGTCAAGATGGATCATGCCCGCAACGCCCTGCGTGGTGACGGCGCTTGGTGCCTGTCTGCCAAGGATTCCAAGGTCAAAATCTTTGTCATCCCCACGGACGAGGAGTTCATGATCGCTTCCGACGTCGAGCGCATCGTCAACGCCAAGTAATTACAAGAGGGGAGGGGCTGGACGGCAACATGCCGTTCAGCCCCTCTTTTGAACTCGTTGGGCGATATGCCTGATAGCTATTTATCAAGTTGTGATAACTTCTTATTAACATACGGCCGCCTTGAGCGGTCTGCGCCGACCGTATCGCACTGCAAAGGAGTCTCATGAACGTACTTGTTGTCAACGCCGGTAGCTCAAGCCTTAAATATCAGCTTTTGGATACCGATACCCGCGAGGTTTTCGCCAAGGGCAACTGCGAGCGCATCGGTTCGGACATGGGCATCTTTGGCCACACCGAGAACGGTGGCGCCAAGCAAACCGAGGAGGTTCCCTTCCCGGATCACCGTTCGGCTATCGCACGTGTGCTCGAGGAGCTCGAGAAGACCGACTTTACGATCGATGGCATTGGACATCGCATCGTTCAGGGCGGTTGGTACTTCGATGATTCCGCTGTCGTCGACGACGAGGTTATGGCCAAGATTCTTGAGGTGGCTCCCCTGGCTCCGCTGCACAACTACGGCGAGGCCGCGGCGATTGAGTATTGCCGCGAGAAGTATCCGGAGCTGCCCAACGTGGCCGTCTTCGACACCTCGTTCCACATGACCATGCCCGAGGTTGCCTACACCTACGCCCTGCCCAAGGACGTGTGCGACAAGTATCACGTGCGCAAGTACGGCGCTCACGGAACGAGCCACCGCTACGAGTGGATGATGGCCAAGGAGATCCTGGGTTCGCGCTGCCACCGCCTGCTTTCGTGCCATCTAGGTAACGGTGCCTCGCTTGCCGCTATCGAGGACGGTGTTTGCCGCGATACCACGATGGGGCTCACGCCGCTCGACGGCTTGATGATGGGAACCCGCTGCGGCTCCATCGATCCGGCCACCGTGTGCTACCTGCAGCGCGAGGGCGGCTACAGCTACCAGGAAGTCGACGACATGATGAACAAGCAGTCTGGCCTGCTTGCCATCTCGGGCATCTCCAACGACGCCCGTGACATCCGTACGCGCGCCTCCGAGGGCGACGAGCGCTGCCTGCTCGCCTTCGATATGTTCGCCTACAAGGCCATGCAGCAGGCCGGCTCCATGATCGCTTCCATGGCGGGCGTGGACACCATTACCTTTACCGCCGGCATCGGCGAGAATGACTGGTCGATCCGCAAGGCCTTCTGCGACTGCTTCGAGTGGCTGGGCGTGCGCATCGACAACAACAAGAACCGCGAGGCCGTGGGCAACGGTCCGCAGGTCATCAGCGCCGCCGGTTCCGCCGTCACGGTCATGGTCATCCCCACCGACGAGGAATACATGATCGCCCACGACGTCGAGCGTCTGACCGCGAATAACTAGTGCGTTCGCTTGCGATTGAACGAAAGGCCTCCTGAGCAGCAGCTCAGGAGGCCTTTTTGCTAGCAGGCGGAAATTCCAGTCCCAAAGTGATCACCGCCAGCAACGCCTGCGCTCCCAACAACGGCACCCATCCATTCAGATCCTCAGCCCCAGCTCGTAGCCA
>UREC01000012.1:0-59164 GCA_900546755.1 uncultured Collinsella sp.
GGAAAAACAGAGCGGATCGATGAATTGTATGAAGAAGGCGTCCGTCTGATGACGTTGACATGGAATTATGAAAATTGTATCGGCAGTCCAAACAGTGCTAATAGAAAAGTGATGAGAAAAGGGCTGAAACCATTTGGAATAGAAACTGTCAGGAGAATGAATGAGCTTGGCATGATTGTGGATGTGTCACATTTGTCGGACGGAGGTTTTTATGACTGCGTTAAGTACAGTGAATTTCCGATCGTGGCATCTCATTCAAACGCAAGATCTCTTTGCCTGCATCCGCGGAATCTGACAGATGAAATGCTCCGCCTTCTTGGAAACAAAGGAGGAGTGGCAGGAGTGAATTTTTATTCTGCATTTTTAAGAAAAGAAGGAAGAGCGGAAATTTCTGATATTGTAAAACATATTTTGTACATGATCGATAAAGCCGGAGAAGATGCGGTTGCGCTTGGGACGGATTTCGACGGGTTTTCAAAAGAAGCGCTTCCGGGAGAGATTCGGGATGTGGAAGATATGTGGAAATTGTGGGAAAGGCTGGAACGCGCGGGATTGACGGGGAGACAGATTGAAAAATTTGCATCCGGAAACATTTTGCGGGTTATGAATGACGTGTTGCGGAAAAAGTAAAATTAAAGAAAACTTAGGATTTTGTTTAAAGAAAAGAAAGCTGTTTGCGGATATACTTTACGCTGTGAAGAAAAAACAGTAAGAGGGCGATAAAATGCGGAAAGAAAGCTTTGACAGAAAGAATGAAAAGTACGGTGCAGACAGAAGATTCCGAACACATCCCGCAGACAGAACAAAACGGCGGAACGTCGACGGAAGATATGAAGAGCAAAAGCCTAAGAAACGAAATGCAGATCGGGGCAGAGTAAACGAAAGCAGAAGAATAAAAAAACTTCGGAAGAGGAAAAAAGCAAGATTTCTGAGAAAAGCAGTGGCAGCAGTATTTTGCGTAGCTGCGGTCATAGCGGCAGTACTTTTTCTGAAAGAACGATTTTTGGATGAAAATTACAGAGCAGGAGGCTTAGGTCAGGCAGTCAATGGATTTCTGAAAGAAGGAAAAGAAATGTATAAAGCAAAAGAGGCTTATCAGTCTATTGACAAAACCGATGAGAATGCGGATACTCTCAAAGATCTCCTTGATAAAAATCCTGAAACTTGGGAATTTGTAAAAAATTATTCTAAAATGAAAGATGCTTCTCCGGCAGATACGATCGGGGAAGTGGCTGCAGGAGAGATTCCGCTCCTGTTACAGTGGGATGAAAGATGGGGATATTCTGTTTATGGAGATAATATGATCGCAGTCAACGGATGTGGACCGACGGCGGTCGCTATGGTTGTTTCCGGACTGCTTTGTGATCCGTCCGTCACACCGTATAAGGTGGCAAAGTTTGCAGAGGAACAAGGATATTATGCGGGAGAGTCGGGAACAAGCTGGACGCTTATGTCGGAAGGTGTTCAGTCGTTCGGAATATGGGGCGAAGAGCTTGGTCTAAGCCGGTCGGAAGTATTTTCGGCATTGGAAAGCGGCTGTCCGATCATATGTAGTATGCGGCCCGGAGACTTTACGACGACAGGACACTTTATTGTGCTTACGAAGGTCGAAAACGGAAAAATAAAAGTGAATGATCCGAACAGCAGGATCAGAAGCGGGCAGCTATGGGATTATGAAAGACTGGAACCGCAGATTCAGAACTTATGGGCATTCTCGAGGATGTAGAGAGAATGAATAGAAAGACAGCGTTTTGCTTTGAAAATATTAAAGCAAGACGCTGTCCGATTTTATGACATAAACAAATTGTCGTATGGATAAATTTTATTTCTCGAGTTCCTGCATTTTCATTGCACGGACTTTTAACGGAAGACCGAACAGGTTGATAAATCCTTCTGCATCGTGGTGATCGTACAATTCGCCAGTTGTAAAGCTTGCGAGGGATTCGCTGTACAGAGAGTACGGAGATGTTTCGCCTGCTTTGATGATGTTTCCTTTATATAATTTGAATTTTACTTCACCTGTCACATATTGCTGTGTAACATCGATAAATGCCTGAATTGCTTCACGAAGCGGTGTAAACCATTTTCCTTCGTATACAATCTGTGCAAATTTATTGCCGAGATCTTTTTTGACTTCGTATGTAGCACGATCGAGAACAAGTTCTTCGAGTTGTTCGTGAGCAGCCATAAGGATCGTTCCGCCCGGTGTCTCGTATACGCCGCGTGATTTCATTCCGACAACGCGGTTCTCGACAATATCAACGATGCCGACACCGTGTTTTCCGCCAAGTGCATTCAGTTCGGTAATGATTTCGGAAACTTTCATTTCCTTTCCGTTCAGAGTTTTCGGAACGCCGGCTTCAAATGTCATTGTCACGTACTCGCCTTCGTCAGGAGCTTTTTCCGGAGTTACGCCAAGAACGAGCAGATCATCGTAATTCGGTTCGTTTGCAGGATCTTCTAATTCCAGTCCTTCGTGGCTGATGTGCCATAAGTTTCGGTCGCGGCTATAGCTGTGTTTTGCGTCAAACGGAAGATTGATTCCGTGCTGTTTACAGTATTCAATCTCTTCTTCACGAGACTGCATTGTCCAAACGTCAGTCATTCTCCACGGAGCAATGATCTTCAGATCCGGTGCGAGCGCTTTGATTCCGAGCTCAAAGCGGATCTGGTCGTTTCCTTTTCCTGTTGCACCGTGACAAATAGCTGTCGCGCCCTCTTTACGTGCTATTTCAACAAGTCTTTTTGCAATGACCGGACGTGCCATCGACGTACCGAGAAGATATTTATTCTCATAAACGGCGCCGGCTTTCACGCACGGCATTACATAATCGTCGCAAAATTCATCGATGATATTTTCAATATATAATTTGGAAGCGCCTGAAAGTTTAGCTCTTTCTTCCAGTCCGTCCAGTTCTTCGCCTTGTCCGCAGTCGATGCAGCAGCAAACTACATCATAGTCAAAATTTTCTTTCAGCCATGGAATGATTGCTGTCGTATCAAGACCTCCTGAATATGCAAGTATAACTTTTTCTTTGCTCATTTTAATTGCCTCCTGAAATATATTTTTCTTATTTAAAAGTTTGTTTTTGCTTTAACTATCCATACTATACACCTGATTTTATAAATATGCAATAGAAAAATGAAAAATTAAATAAAAATGCATAAAATATACAATAGATGCATAAAAATGCAAAAATGGAGTGGTAAATATACAAAAGATCACAAGTAGTATTATAAAAATGTAAAAATAGGGAGATTCAGAGGCGGAATTTGTGTTTCTTCTATATTAAATGTGAAAAAATGTAAAACAAAAGAGGTTGATTGTAACTTTTGTGATAAAAAAATAAAAAAAGCATAACTTTTTCATTAAAATTATCTAATGCAAAAATGCAAATGGATAAATAAAAAGTGCAAACTAATCAGGCGGGAATTTGGTATAATAAACTTCGTAAGCAGATTTACTCTTTAAGTGTTTTATTTTCTTAAAGAGAGCTTGTTGAAACGGCATGAGGAAAGGGGCTTTGACCTGTCCGATGAATGCTAATCTTAATAAGGAAGGAGGACACGAAAAATGCCAGATATTCGATTGACAAGAATTGACAATCGTCTGATTCATGGTCAGGTGGCAACACAGTGGTGTGGCGTTGTAGGCGCGAACTTGTTGCTTGTTGCGAATGATGCGGTTGCCGCGGATGAATTCCGTCAAGGTTTGATGAACATGGCTGCTCCGGCTTATGCGCAGACACGTTTCTTCACAATCGAGAAGACAATCAATATCATCCACAAAGCTTCTGCAAATCAGCATATTGCAATTATCTGCGAATCTCCGCAGGATGTGCTTAAGCTCGTAGAGGGCGGCGTACCGATCAAAAAATTAAATATCGGTAATATGCACATGGCTGAGGGTAAACGTCAGGTGGCAACTTCGGTTGCAGTTGATGACGACGATGTTGCAACATTTAGAAAGTTGCAGGATCTCGGTGTGGAACTGGAAATCAAACGAGTTCCTGATACACCGGCAGAAAGTACAGAAAAATTATTCAAATGATAATTAAGTTTTATCGGTTAATTGGAAAGGAGTAAACATGGGAGATATTTCAATCATCCAAGCTCTTCTGGTCTTCGTAGTAGCCTTTATCATGGGTATTGACCAGTTCAGCTTCTTAGAGTCCCTGTACCAGCCGATCGTTACTTGCCCGATTATCGGAGCAATCCTTGGTAACTTTGAGCTTGGTATCGTAGTAGGTGGTGCTTACCAGCTTATTCAGATCGGAAGTATGCCGATCGGTGGAGCACAGCCGCCAAACGCAATTCTTGGTGGTATTATGGCAACTATTTTCGCAGTTTCACTTGACATGGAAGCTACAGCAGACGGTGTAGGCGCAGCAATGGGTCTTGCAATTCCGTTCGCAGTATTCGGACAGTATGCAGTTACACTGACATTTACATTTATGTCCGGTATGATGGCTAAAGCTGACAAGTACGCTGAGGAAGCTAATGTTAAAGGTATCCGCAACATCAACTTCCTTGAGATGGCAGTACTTGGATGTCTGTTCGGAGTTCTTGCAGTAGCAGGACTTTACGGCGGAACAGCTCTTGGTGAAACACTGAAAGACTTCTCTTACCAGTTCTCATGGGTAATGGCAGGTCTGGATGCAGCAGGCGGCGCTATGAAGTTCGTTGGATTTGCTATCCTGATGAAAGTTATGATGTCCGGAGAAATGTGGGGATTCCTTCTTGCAGGTTTCGCAATGGCACTTATTTGTGCAGCAAACGCATCAACAGCAGGAGCAACACTTCTCCTTTGTGCATTCGTAGGTGCAGCTATTGCAATCTATGACTTCACAACACAGACAAAGATCAAACAGAATGCCGGCGCAGGAGCAGGCTTTGTAGGAGGTGACCAGGATGGCATATAATATTCCAGAGAAATATCAGGATTTGACTCCGGCACCACAGCTGGATAAAAAAACTTTGAACAAAATGGTTTGGCTGTCCTGTTTCTTACAGGCATCCTTCAACTATGAAAGAATGCAGGCTTGTGGATGGCTTTGGGGAATGCTTCCGGGTCTTCAGAAAATACATACAAACAAAGAAGACCTTAAAGCTTCCATGGCACACAACCTTGACTTTTTGAACACTCACCCGTTCCTCGTAACATTTGTAATGGGTATTGTTCTTTCACTTGAGCAGAACAAGGCTGATACAGCTACAATCCGTTCCGTACGTATTTCCGCAGCAGGACCGCTCGGTGGTATCGGTGACGCCCTGTTCTGGCTGACGCTCGTGCCTATCACGGCCGGCATCACCTCCAACATGGCCATCAACGGCAACGCCGCTGCGCCGATCATCTTCCTGGTGATCTTCAACGTCGTCCAGTTCGCACTGCGCTTCTGGCTCATGAACTGGTCCTACAAGCTTGGCACCAGCGCTATTGACGCTCTGACCGCCAACATGCAGGCCTTCACGCGTGCCGCTTCCATCATGGGCGTCTTCGTCGTCGGTTGCCTGGTCGTCACCATGGGTGGCACCCAGATCAACCTCCAGATCCCCAACGGCACCACCCGTGGCCTTGCCCCTACTACCGTGATCGTCTCCGAGAAGGAGGCCGAGAACTTCACCGGTATGGAGGGCATCGATACCGAGACCGCTGAGGCCGGTACCATCGCCATGACCGATGAGGACGGCAACGCCCTCACCGCCGTCGATGCCGACGGCAACGAGGTCAAGTGCGGCGTCGCCGATCTGGGCAACGGCATGGAGTCCGTGACCTACGCTACCGTCACCGAGGATCCGGTCAACTTCTCTGTTGCCGACACCCTCAACACCATCGTTCCGAAGCTTGTCCCGCTTATGCTTACGCTGCTGCTTTACTACATGTTCGCTAAGCACAGCTGGACCCCGACCAAGGGCATTCTGCTGCTCTTCGTTCTGGGCATCCTGGGCGCTGGCCCGCTTGGTCTCTGGCCGAGCATCTGGTAAGGCTCTAGCTTGAGGGGTGTGTCCCTACGCGGCTCACACCCCGACCCCTTAAGCCATGTGTATGTTAAAAGCCGCGTGCTCGAAAGAGCGCGCGGCTTTTGTTTTCTTGATGATTCGGGTGTGGCAGACAGATAATGCTAAACACCCAAGGTAGTAGCCTAGTTTGAGCAAAAGGGAGGATAGGATGGCGATCGGAGCGCGCAAGCAACCGCTGTACGATCAGCTGGTCGATATTCTGACCGAAAAGATTGACCATGAATATCGCGCCGGTGACATGATTCCTTCCGAGCGCGAACTTTCGGAGCGCTATGGTCTCTCGCGCACTACGGTACGCCTGGCTTTGCAGGAACTGGAGCGTTTAGGACTGGTGGTTCGGCAGCACGGTCGCGGTACCTTTGTGACCGACCGTTCGGCAAAGGCAACCAATCTTATGCAGTCCTACAGCTTTACCGAGCAGATGCGCGCGATGGGTCGCGACCCCGAGACCACGATTCTCGCTTTTTGCGAGATGGAGGCCGATAAGAATCTGGCCGAGCATATGGGATTACGTATCGGTGATCGCATTTTTAAGCTCAAGCGCCTTCGTTCTGCCGACAACATGCCCATGATGGTCGAACGTAGCTATCTACCGGTTCGTCAATTTCTGTCCCTAAAGCGACCGCTGCTGGAGCGTAAGCCGCTTTACGATGTGATTGAGCAAGACTTTAAGCAAAAAATACGCGTGGCCGAAGAGGAGTTCTATGCGAGCATAGCCCGCCCCACCGATGCCCACCTTTTGGAAATCGTCGAGGGCTCGCCTGTGCTCGATTTGGTTAGGACTACGTATAACGAGTCAAACGAGGTTGTGGAGTATACGCTCTCGGTTGCTCGTGCCGATCAGTTTAAATACAAGGTTTACCACCAGCGTAGCGATTAGTGTCTGCACCGTTTCCATATGATGATTCTTTGTATTTAACTGGTTACTACCAGATAACCAACCGAAGTGTATAATTGCACGTCAGAGGATTACTTCTAGAGAGAGGTATTAGAAATGTTCGAGAAGAGTGTCGAGGAGCTCACCGAGCTCGGCGCCCAGATCACCACGGCCGAGATTGCTCAGCAGCCCGAGCTTTGGCGTGATACGCTCAACATCTATCGCGAGAACAAGGAGGCCATCGAGGCCTTCCTGGCCGAGGCTCGCGCTATGGGCGAGGGCCGTCTGTCCGTTGTCTTCACCGGTGCCGGTACGTCCGACTACGTTGGCGATACCTGCGCCCCGTACCTGCGTCACGCTGGCAACACTGATCTCTACGACTTTAAGCCCATCGCCACGACCGATATCGTGAGCGCCCCGCGCGACTTCCTGCGCGCCGAGGATCCCACGCTCGTGGTTTCCTTTGCCCGCTCCGGCAACAGCCCCGAGAGCCTTGCTGCCGTCGCCGTTGCCAAGGAGCTCGTCCACAACGTCAAGTTCCTCAACATCACCTGCGCTCCCGAGGGCAAGCTCGCCGTTGAGTCTGCCGATGATCCCAATGCGCTGACGCTGCTCATCCCGCGCGCCAACGACAAGGGCTTCGCCATGACCGGTTCCTACACCTGCATGACCCTGCTCTCTACCCTCATCTTTGACGAGGCTTCCGACGAGCAGAAGGCCGAGTGGGTCGAGACCATCGCCAAGATGGGCGAGGAGGTCATCGCTCGCGAGTCCGAGGTTGCCGATTACCTGGCTGGCGACTTCAACCGCGTGACCTACTTGGGTTCTGGCTCCTTCGGTGGCCTTGCCCAGGAGAGCCAGCTCAAGATCCTCGAGCTCGCTCACGGTCTAGTCGCTACTTCCTACGACACCTCTATGGGTTATCGTCACGGACCCAAGTCCTTCGTCGACGACAAGACCCTCGTGTTCGTGTTCGTCAACAACGATGCCTACACCCGTCAGTACGATATCGACATCCTCAACGAGATCGGTGGCGACAAGATCGCTCAGCACACCGTTGCCGTTCAGCAGGATGGCGCTACCGTCTACGAGGGCGAGTCCTTCACCTTTAAGGGCTATGAGGCACTCCCCGAGGGCTACCTTGCCCTGCCGTTCGTGATGTTTGCCCAGGCCATCAGCCTGCTCAACTCCGTGCGCGTGGGCAACACGCCCGATACGCCGAGCCCCACCGGCACGGTCAACCGCGTGGTTAAGGGCGTGACGATTCACCCCTTCACCGCTTAATCGCGTCCCCCCTGTAAGGGCGCCCGTCCGCTCATAACGGCGGGCGGGCGCTTTTTGTTTTCACTTGGACCGGGTATAAGCATCACCACAGTCAACTGCTTTAGAAGCAAGGAGTGCATATGAGCACGTACGCAATTAAGGCTGACAAGTTCTTCTTGCCGGCAGGTCCGCAGCTGGGCGGCTATCTTATGGTCGAGGATGGCGTCTTTGGCGCCTGGCAGGCCGATGAGCCCTCTTGCGAGATCAAGGACTACACTGGATCGTGGATCGCACCGGGTATGGTCGACACCCACATTCATGGCTTCTATAACCACTCGACTACCGATAACGATCCCGAGGGCATTGATATCAGCTCGACCGAGCTCGCCCGTCGCGGTACCACCAGCTGGCTGCCCACGACGTTCACCGATGGCGTTGAGCAGATCAAGGACGCCTGCGCCGCTATCGCCCAGGCGGACGAGGGTCGCGGCCCCGACTTCTGCGGTGCTCGCATTCAGGGCATCTACCTGGAGGGCCCCTTCTTTACCATGAAGCACGTGGGCGCGCAGAACCCCGCTTATCTTATCGATCCCTCCGAGGAAGTCTTCGATCAGTGGCAGGAGGCTGCGGGTGGTCGCATCGTAAAGAGCGCCATGGCGGCCGAGCGCGACGGTGCCGCTTCTTATGCGGCTGCTCTGAACGCCAAGGGTGTGGTGACCAGCATCGGTCACTCCGACGCCACCTACGATGAGTGCATCGCCGCCATCAACGCCGGCGCCAGCTGCTTTACGCATACCTATAACGGCCAGCGCGGGCTGCATCACCGCGAGCCTGGTGTCGTGGGTGCAGCCATGTCCACGCCCGAGACCTACGCCGAGATTATCTGTGACGGCAAGCACGTAAACCCTGCCGCCATCAAGGCACTGCTGCAGGCAAAGGGTTGGCAGCACACGGTGCTCATCACCGACTGCCTGGGCTGCGGCGGCATGCCCGAGGGCAGCTACACCAGCGGCGGCATGGATGTCATCATGAAGGACAACCTGTGCTGGCTCGCCGATGGCAAGAGCATTGCCGGTTCGGTGCTCACGCTTGCCCAGGGCGTCAAGAACATCGTCGACTGGGGCATCGCCAGCGCCGATATCGCCATTCGCATGGCAACCGAGGTGCCGGCACGCTCCGCGCACATCGAGGATAAGTGCGGCAGCATCATGCCGGGTCGCGACGCCGACTTTGTCGTGTTCGACCATGAGCTCACCCTCGTCGAGACGTATGTTGGCGGCCAGAGCGTCGGCAACGCCTTTACCGAGTAACGAAAGAAAAAGACGGCGGGCCCGAATCTGCTCGGACCCGCCGTACGGGTTAAACGCTCAAAAGTACCTTTACAGTTACAGCTTGCTAGCGATTTTCTTTGCCGTACGCTTAACGCCGGCCACCAGGCCTCCTGCAGGATGCTCCTTTTCGTAGGCTAGACGCTTCTCGCGCTTGGCATACTCTTCGACGATGATGTCTCCATACTCGTCTTCGATCTTGTCGAAGAAGTCGACGGCACCCTTAATTTCCTCAGCGGTCGGGTGCCCCTTTTGGACACCGCCGGTGAGTTTGAACGGCCCCCACGTATCAAAGCCGGGGCAGCCGTAGACACCCATAAAGATGGCCTGCCTCATGCGGCAGATGCCATCGATATCCTTGCCGTACCACTTGTTTTTGCCACCGTAGGTCATAAGGCCAAACACCTTGTCCTGCGGCTGCAACACGTTAGTGAGCACGCGTGCCATGTCCTTGTCGATCTCGGAGTAATAGATGCCCGTGGCGACACCAATCAGATGGTATTCGTGCAGGTTGGGATACTCGTTTTTGCCGAGTGTTTTCACGTCGAGGGTATCGATTTCGGGGTGCGCCTCGACGATGGCGTCCACGAGCTTTTTCGTATTGCCGTGGTGGCGTGAGGCATAAAGAATGATGGTTCGCATAAGAAGGCCTTTCAGCTGTAATTGCATCAATGTCTGTATGGTACCCCGTTACATGGCCGGGATACCGGACGCATCGATGAACGTGCGGGTTTGTCCTTTGGTCAGGGCCGAGACGGGTTCTTGCGAGCAAAAAGCAGTTGTTCGAAAGGATGGACAATGGAATACGCTCTCTCCAACGATTCGATTTCTATCAAGGTCTCCACGGCCGGCGGCTCGTTTACCTCGATTGAGGCTGGAGGTCGCGAGTACTTGTGGCAGGGTGATCCCGCCGTGTGGTCTGGCCAGGCACCGATTTGCTTCCCGATTTGCGGAGGCCTGCGTGATGGTAGCGCCATGACGTTTGCCGGGCATCATGTGAAGCTCGCTCGCCACGGGTTTGCGCGCAAACAGGAGTGGAAGCTGCTGAGCCAGAGCGAGAACGAGCTGGCGATGTGCCTGGCTTCGGAGGATAACGCCGCGCTGCTGAGCGATTATCCGTACCCGTTTAAGCTTGTCGCTCGTTATGCGCTTGAGGGGGATACCGTGCGCGTCTCCTATGAGGTGACCAACGAGGGCACCGAGGACATGCCGTTCTTTATCGGTGGACACCCCGGCTTTAGGTGCCCGCTCGACGAGGGCGAGGCCTATACGGACTACGAGTTACGCTTTGAGAAAGACGAGGCTGCGGAGCTCTGCACCGCCGTTCCCTTGACTGGATTGATTGACGTGGCAAACCGCTCCAAGAACCCCATGGTGGGAAAGACGCTGCTCCTGTCGCATGAGCTCTTCGATTTTGCGGAGACCATCTTTGACGTGCTCGAGAGCCGTCAGGTTACGCTTTCCAAAAAGGGCGAGGACAAGGGCGTTCGCCTGAGCTTCGAGGGCTTTCCGTACCTCATCGTGTGGAGTAAGCCCGAGGGCGATTTTGTGGCAGTTGAGCCCTGGGGCGGCCTTTCGACCTGCTCCGATGAGGATGACGTGCTTGAGCATAAGCGCGGCTGCCTTGTCGCCAAGCCCAAGGAGACCGTCGTTCGCTCGTTCACGATTGAAATTCTGTAATTCCGTTTTGTCGACTCGTATCGCGAGGCACTAGGAGCCTGCGAGATAAGGAGCTAAAAATGATCCTCACCGTTACGATGAACCCGTCTGTCGATACGCGCTATCAGCTCGATGAGCTCGTTATCGACGACGTCAACCGTGTGACGCCCGAAAAGACCGCCGGCGGCAAGGGCCTCAACGTGGCCCGTGTGCTGGGTCAGCTGGGCGACGACGTCGTGGCAACCGGTCTGCTCGGCGGCCACATGGGCGCTTACATGGCTGAGCTCATGGACGCCAACGGTATTAACAACGACTTTGTGCCCATCAAGGGCGAGACCCGCATCTGCCTCAATATCCTTCATGCCGGCAACCAGACCGAGCTGCTCGAGAGCGGCCCGACAATTGCCCCCGAGGAGCTCGATGCCTTTACCGCCAAGTTTACCGAGCTTGCGAGCAAGGCCGACGTCGTCACCATCTCGGGTTCGCTGCCCCGCGGTGTCGAGGCAGACTACTATGCCAAGATCACGGGCATTGCCGAGAACGCCGGTGCCAAGGTGTTGCTCGATACCTCGGGCGCTTCGCTCGAGGCCGCCCTTAAGTCCGAAATTAAGCCCGAGCTGGTCAAGCCTAACCTGACCGAGATCAACGGCCTTTTGGGTACGAGCTTTACCACCGACGATGTGGACGAGCTCCGCGCCGCGCTCGCCTCTGATGCCCGCTTCTCCGATATCCCCTGGGTCGTCGTGTCCATGGGCGCTGCCGGCTCCGTTGGCTTCCACAATGGCCGTGCGTTCCGCGCAAAGACGCCCGATATCCCTGCCGTTAACGCTACGGGCTCTGGTGACTCCACTATCGCTGGCTTCGCGCATGCCATTGCTGCTGGCGCGGACGACGAGACGGTGCTGCGTACCGCCAACACCTGCGGCAAGCTCAATGCCATGGATCCCATGACCGGCCATCTGGTCATGGACCGTTGGGACGAGGTCTACAACGGCGTTGTCGTGACCGAGCTGTAAAAGCCTGGGCGTCGGCCCCGGCATTGCTTGCTAGCTCATGTCGACGACAAGTGCGGTAGCATTATACTGGGGCGCGACGCTGAGTTTGTCGTGTTCAATCCCGACCTTACCCTGGTCGAGGCGTATGTGGGTGGCAACAGCGTCGGTAACGCGTTTGCCGAGTAGCCGCCAAAGAAGCGATCCGAGAGGGGATTTAGATGATTTACGGTGCATTGGGCGATATCGAGGAGTACCGCGGAATGCTCAAGGGCCTCGACGTGCTGATCGACTGGCTCGAGGAGAACGACCCGGCAGAGCTCGAGGTCGGCAGCCATCCGATTCTGGGCGACAAGGTCTATGCGAACGTCATGGCTCCCACGACGCGTCCCGAGGCCGAGGCTCACTATGAGACGCATCAGCGCTATCACGACCTGCAGATCGACGTCGAGGGTCGCGAGGCCTTTAAGGTCGCCACGGGCAGCCTGACGCTGGTTCAGGAGTTTGACGAGAAGGACGACTACGATCTGGTCGATTCCGACGCCTCGATCGCCGGCGATCTTGCCGACGACAAATTCGCGCTGTTCGTTGCCGGCGAGCCTCACATGCCCACGCTCGAGTTCCCGGGCGATGGCGCACAACCGATCAAGAAGATCTGCTTTAAGCTGCTTGCCGACGCCTACTGGGAGGAGTAGCGAGCTGCTCGGCTGAGCTGTTCGTCTGATGGCGTGATTCCCCTAGGGAAATCACGCTAGGACCCCGCCAAACGGGTTTTCCCTAGGGAAATCACGTTTGGCGGGGTTTTCTGCTTTTGAATAGGGAAGCCTCATTTATTTGCGAAGAACATCGGCTAGCCGCAGGATTGAAATCATCGACCGATAAGTGAGTTCCACTTTTTCGCCCGCAAGCAGTCGTTTCGAGCCAATCTCATCTAGCCCCACAAGCCGAGAAAACAGCGGGCCGCTCATCGTGCCATCGTCAATTGATTCCCTTATGGTCTTCAAAACGTCCGTATCATGAAGCGATGCCGAGCTGTAGGGGGCAACACGAGCGGAACTCTCAATTAACGACGAGACAAAAGGATGGAGATGCTTTGGACATAGTCCATCAAACACCACATCCCCATTGTCATCCGAGCCGACCAGGCGCCAAGTATAATGATCGACCCAGCCGTCTCCGTCATATATGGCGTCCATGAGCAACTTCCCGTCTAGAGAGAGAAACCTATTTGGACATCGGGGCGCAAGACCGCAATCCATATCGGACCTGCAGCAGCTCCAACCCAACGCACCACTTAGGTTCCCTTTCGTACATGTGTATCAATCTGCCCCGAAATGCCGGTGAATGCAATTCCAGACCCGTTTGTCGGATAGCAATCGACGTATTTTTGTTTTCCGCTCACAACCTTGTATAGATAAATCGTTCCAGCAAAAGAGAAGGGATCGTTCGCAATTTTGTCCGGAAGAACTTGCCACCTCAAAATCCCGCTACCAATATGGTCAAGCTTGACCGTTCCGCCGTCCCCCTCAAAAGTGGCAAGGGGATTTACCCCAGACTGAGAGTCGGCATCGCCCTCCTTAGCAGTTATCAGCAGGCTGCCCGTATAAGACTGCTAAGGCTCACCTTCAGGACAGGCAGCCTTGGCCCAAGAAGGGCCACTCAGGCAGAACAGTCCGAGCAGCATCAATACCAGCAAAAGAAAACCCTTAGTTCTTTTCATCTATATCGCCAATATCTCTCGACATTTGTATATTGTGACTATTTTAGATCTATATGGCCAATTTGAGCCCTCACCATGGCAATTGTTGCAGCTGGGTTTCTTTTCATTAAGATTTCACTTTGGTAAATCCCCGCCCCTAAGCATTAAACCCGAAGTCCACCGAGTGGGCCGCCGTTGACGTGGCGATGTTTGGATTGGCGCGCACGCACTCAAAATCGGCAACAAAAAAGCCGCCCGAAGGCGGCTATCTTGTGTAATGGAGCCAGCGACCGGGCTCGAACCGGTGACCCCCGCTTTACGAGAGCGGTGCTCTACCAACTGAGCTACGCTGGCGGCCATATGATGACGCAACTGAGGCGTCAACGGCTGTCTATGATACGGGACATCGCACATCCGCGCAAGTGTTCTGACGGCTTTTCTCACTTTAAATGCACTAATATTAGAGGCGTGATGTCTGCAGTGCCCATTTGTTACTTGACCTGCTGTTGAGTTGGTGGTCGACGTCCCGCTCGTATGGGTCTCAAACAGAATGGGGCAGCCATGGCTCAACCCAAGATTCTTCTTACGCGTATCGATGACCGTTTCATTTACGGGCAAGACGTTGAGCTGTGGAACGAAGCCGTGGGTTCCAACCTTGTCCTAATCGTCAACGATGAGATCGCGGCGGATTCGCGCCAATGGGCACCAATGAGGGTGGCGGTGCCAGAAGGCGTTTGGACGCGGTTTTTCTCGGTGCAAAGGACTATCGACATCATTCATACCGCAACGCCGCGTCAATGGATTCTGGTCATGGTGGCCTCACCCGCCGATGCACTCGCGCTGGTTAAGGGCGGTGTGCCAATAACCAAGATCAGCATCGGCCATATGCGGGCGGGGGAGGGCAAGCGCTCTGCAACGCCTACCATTGCCGTAGACGATACGGACATCGCCGCCTTCAAAGAGTTGCAAAAGCTCGGCATAGAGCTAGAAATCCGCTATCTCCCCAGTTCCGCCCCCGACCCCATTGGCAATCTGTTCAACTGATCCCTTGGGGACGGAGGAAAACGGATCATTTTGCCCTTGCGAGGGACGCGCGCGATGCCGCCTGTCAAAAACTATGCCCATTTACTACGTTTGATTGGCTATCGTCGAGCATGTCGAATTTGAGATAAACAAAACCGCAGGTATACTGCTCACAAATGTAACAAAAACCGGTGCATGGTCGAGCATCCCGGGCTAAACGTAGTAAATGGGCATAGTTTTGATATGTCACTCATACAGTCACAGAAAAAACGAGCCTAAAAGATGAAAAAGCGCCCGCTGGCGGTGGTGCCGGCGGGCGCTGCTGTGCGATATGTCGCGTTGCGGGCTTAGTGCCTCATAAAGTGGTATTCGATCACATTGCTGTAGGGATGGCCCGGGCCCACAATGCCCTGCGGGAACAGAGGCTGGTGCGGCGTGTCGGGGTACATCTCGGCCTCGAGGGCAAAGCCGGCGCCCCAGCCATAGTTGGCATCGTCCTTGGCGTGCTCGTCGCCCAGCCAGTTGCCGGTGTAGAGCTGCACGCCCGGGGCAGTGGTGTAGTAGTCCATCTCACGACCGGTCCACATCTCCTCGACGTGCATCGCGCGGCGCAGGTTGCGGCCGTACTGATAGCCATCGATGCACAGGCAGTGATCGTAGCCACGGGCCTGCTTGATCTGCGGGTCGTCGGCCTCCATGCCGGGTGCGACGGGGCGAAGCTCGCGAAAGTCAAACGGTGTTCCCTCGACCGGAGCAATCTCGCCGGTGGGGATGTTCTGCTCGTTAATGGGCAGGTAGTGGGCGGCGTTGGCGACAAAGAAATGTTCGCAGTCCATGCCGGCGTTATGGCCTGCAAGGTTAAAGTACGTGTGGTTGGTCATGGACACGTAGGTGGCGCGGTCGCTCTCGCAGCCATAATCGATGCGGAAGACGCCGGTGCGCGTAACGGTAAACACGGCCGTAAAGGTTCGGTTGCCGGGCAGGCCCAGCTCGCCATCCTTAAGCGAGGTGGTCATGCGCACGGCGTTATGGACCTCGTCGAGCTCAACATCCCACACACGTTTGTGCAGGCCGTGCTCAAGGTCGCTGTGCAGGTTGTTGGCGCCCTCGTTGGCGGGCATATGCCAGTCCGTGCCGTCGATGGCGATCGTGGCGCCAGCGGTGCGGTTTGCCACGGGGCCGATGGTCGCACCAAAGCAGGCGGGGTTGTCAAAGTAATCCTCGAGCTTATCAAAGCCCAGCACCACATCGCGTACGTTGCCGGGAATGTCGGGCACATCGATGCCCAGCACGGTGGCGCCATAGTCCATAATGCGAACGCAGATCTCGGGCCCGTTGAGGGTGTAGCGATGAACGGGGGTACCGCACGGCGCGGTGCCGAAAAGCTCGGAAGTGATCATTTGGTTCCTAACATCGAGGTATTCCGACAAACTGTAGCGCGAACAGGCGAGATTATCACTACACCCCACTAAAGCTGGGGGTATTTTTCTCAAAAAAGTGATGATTGGAGCTGTGCGGGCGTTCATTTTTGACGCGTACGAGTCTGATACAATTTGTTCGTTACTGTTTGAATGATATGCGCGCAAAGAACGGCGAGGATTCATCGTGATTAAGGCAGAGCGACAGGATAAGGTTCGTCAGCTGCTCGAGGAGCAGGGCACGGTCTCGGTCAAGGAGATCTCGGATGCGCTGGGCGTATCGGACATGACAATCCGCCGCGACCTTGAGGAGCTTGCGAGCCTGGGCGAGATCGAGCGCGTGCACGGCGGCGCCCGTAGTGCGCAGGGTCGTCCGCACGCTATGCTGCGCCATGAGTATTCGCACAGTGAAAAGCGCACCAAGCATGCCGAGGAAAAGCTGCAGATCGCACGCCGCGCTGTGGAGCTTATCGAGGAAGGCTCGACCATCTTTTTGGGTACGGGCACCACGGTTGAGCAGATGGCCTCGATGCTGCCGGCGTTTCGCCTGCGTATCGTGACCAATTCGCTTTCGGTTTTCAACCTGCTCGAGGAGCGCGAGGACTGCGAGCTGTGCCTCGTGGGCGGTATGTACCGCCGCCGCACTGCCGCTTTTGTGGGGCCGACGGCCGAGGATACCCTACGTGCGCTGGGCATCGATGCGGCGTTTATCGGCGCCAACGGTATCTTGGACGGTGACGTATCCACGTCCAACATGGACGAGGGCCGTATCCAGCAGCTCGCCTTTAGCAAGGCGGACTCGCGCTATCTGATCGCCGACTCCAGCAAGATCGGCAAACGCGACTTCTACACCTTCTGCCGCCTGGACAGCTTGGACGCCGTGGTGTGCGAGCCGGATATTGCCGACGAGGACCGCGCCGCCATCGAGGAGCACACGCAGGTCATTTGCTAGCGAGTGCCGCCGTGCTAGATCAGGCGGGCGTAGTCTTGTGACTGGTGAAAGACGTGGGCGATATAGATCGCATCGCGCTCAAACTTGTAAAGGCAGGTGTAGTTGTTGACGGGAAACGATCGGTAATTACGTGCCGCCAGCTCTTGCATGTGTGAGAGAGGTCGCAGGAGCGGCTGCTCGCGAAGCAGATCAAGCTGATATTCAAACTCAGCGACAAAATTGCCTGCTGCGCGCGGATTCTTGAGGATTTGAGCAAGGTATCCGACAATACTCTCGTACTCATATCGCGCGCTTTTGAGGATTACGACGTTATAGGTCATATTTGTCTCGTATCGAAGCCGCGAAGGATTCGTAGTCGCTGTAGTCGCCTTGCGATATTTCGTCTTCTGCCAACATCATACGAGACAACAGTTTTGCCTTGGCGATTTCTTCTTGCATGAGGCGATACTGGTCGCTGCTGATGCAGTGCATGGCCTCGTAGCCGTTCTTAGTTACGGTGACGTCGCGCTCAGACTCAACAAGTGCGGTGAATGTGGCAGTGTCCTTCATGTCTCGGACGGGCACACAGATGGGCATAGGTATCTCCTTCGCATTGGGACATAATTGTACCACGCCGTATCGAATAGTCGGCATCGTTGAATTGTCTTGATCTGTAACAGATAGACGCCCAAAACCGGGTTTAGTGTTACAGATCGAGACGGCTCGGCATAGCATCCGTTATACATGAAGCTCGGTATTATGTATGTTTAGACCAATGCAATAGTCGGTATTTTTGTAGATATAAGCTCATTTAAAGCTCGGTATTTTTGTATTATTAGATATATCTGAAGGTCGGTATTTTTGTAAACTAGCACGTAAATTATGCTGAGGTGAGATTATGTTTAAACGGAAGGCATATGATCGTCTGCAGGAGTGGAAAGAACGCTCGCAAGGGCGCACTGCGGTGCTTATTGAGGGTGCAAGACGCGTTGGCAAAACGACGCTCGTCAAGTGCTTCGCGCAAAATGAATACAAGGATTATCTGTACATTGACTTTTCGGCTGCTAGCAAAGCCACGCTCGATATATTTCTGAACCATCGTGAAGATGTCGATCTTTTTTTACGCATGCTTCAGCTGCAGTATGGTAAGGCCCTCGAACCGAGAGAGTCGCTGGTCATTTTTGATGAAGTGCAGCGGTTTCCCATCGCGCGCGAATACATAAAGCATCTTGTAGAAGACGGCAGATTTGATTACATCGAGACAGGCTCTCTTGTCTCCATCAAAAAGAATGTCGATAGCATTGTCATACCGTCAGAGGAAGAAAGAATCCCTCTCGAGCCCCTCGATTTTGAGGAGTATCTTTGGGCGACCGGAAAAGATCTTTATGCAGAAGAGATCCGTAAAGCGCGCGAATCTCGGACCGCGCTTCCGGACGGCGTTCATGCGACGTGCATGAGATTATTTGATGAGTATATGCTTGTCGGTGGTATGCCTCAGTCGGTCGACTCCTTTGTGGCAGAGAATGATTTTAGAGGATGCGACAGGGTTAAACGGCAGATTATCGCACTGTACAGGGAGGACATTGCCAAGTTTGGAGGTTCGGACGCTAGACGTGCGCGGGCGGTTTATGACGATATTCCGGGTCAATTATCTGCGGCAAATAAACGGTTCAAATTTGACAGCTTGGAGAAGGGGTCCCGTTTTGAGACATATGAGTCGGCGTTAATCTGGCTTGAGGATGCGCGACTGATTAACCGTTGCTATTTATGCAGTGATCCGAGCGTGGGTTACCGCCTGCACGAGGACGCGTCTTCGCTTAAATGCTATATGGCGGACACGGGATTGCTCGTGAGCTTGGCGTTTGATGATGGTCCGGACCTTATGGATGTTCATAGAGACATTCAATTTGGAAGAATTTCAATTAATAAAGGAATGCTAATCGAGAACATCGTGGCGCAGCAGCTTAAGAGTCTGGGGCATTCGCTTTTTTATTACAGCTGGCAGGAGCCTTCCAAAACAGAGGGGAGTCGGCCCAGAACGCGTGAAATTGATTTTCTTGTTTCGCGCGGCTTTGAAGACGCGGCTGGAAAACCGCGGGTCACTCCTGTTGAAGTTAAATCTTCCAAATCGTATTCAACAATCTCGCTTGACGATTTCGGCAGACGATTCGAACGACGAGTCGGAGAAGAGATAGTTCTTCACCCAAAACAGCTCAGGGCTGAAGGGCATAGGATATATCTACCTCTGTATATGACGATCTTTATCTGATCGACGGCATGCGGCCAAAAGGGGGCATGCGGCTGAGATTGTCAGCCCGGTCTATTTCATTTGTCTCGATCTGTAACAGTTGGGACCGAAAAACTCGGCTAGGTGTTACAAATCGAGATTGAGGGGATTGACTGGTTCGTTTGTCTCAATCTGTAACAGGTGGGACCGAAAAACTCGGCTAGATGTTACAGATTGAGACAAACGGCTCCTGACCAGCCCAAAAACAAAAAGGCCGGGGGCGGCGCGTCGTGTGACGTGCCGCCCCCGGCTGAGAAATGGGGACAGGTTGTGTGAGCGGGCAACCCCGCCAGCCACTAGTCCAGACGACGGGTCTGCGCCACGTGCTTGTACCAGTAGGCGCTTGCCTTGGGCGTGCGCTTCTGGGTTTCAAAGTCTACGTAGAAGAAGCCGTAACGCTTGTTGTAGCCATTGGTCCAGGAGAACTGATCCTGCAAGCTCCACAGGAAGTAGCCACCTACGTTGACGCCCACCTCCATGGCCTTGAGCAACCAGCGCAGGTGCTGCTCGATGTAGTCGATGCGCGGCTGGTCGTCCACAAAACCGTCCTTGTAGGGGTCCTTGTAGCCCATGCCGTTCTCGGTGATGAAGATCTGCTTGTAGTTGGGGTAGCGCTGCTTAATGTAGACGAGCAGATCGAACAGACCCTCGGGATAGATGATCCAGTCCCAGTCGGTGGTGGGGATGCCGGGCTTGTTCACGTGCTCGCCAATGCCCTTGACGCGCCAGCGGCCGGTACCCTTCTCGCCCGTGCCGTTGTGGTGCAGGTCGTTCTCGCCGTCGTAGGCCTTGAGGAAACGGCACTGGTAGTTGTTGACGCCCAGGTAGTCGTTGTAGAGCGCTGCCTCGCGCATGATCTCGAGATCCTCCTCGCGGATCTCGATGGTGCCGCCGGAGACTGCAGCCAGGCGGTTGGCGCACTCGAGGGTGTCGGGGGCATAGTCGCCGCGGAAGGTGGCGTCGAGCAAGAACTGGTTCTGCAGCACGTGCTCGTTGTTGGCGGCCTTGATATCGGCGGGGTCGTTCTCGTTGAGCGGGTACTTAAACTCCAGCGACTGAATGACGCCGATCTTGCCCTTAAAGCCGCCGTTATGGAAGGCCAGTACCGCCTTGGCGTGGGCGAGCATCATGTTGTGCTCGCACTGGAAGGCCTCGGCCAGGTGCGCCTTGACGCCGCCGGGGAAGGTGCCCTCGATGTAGGTGTTGGAGGCGTCGGCCCAGATCTCGTTAAAGGTGAACCAATAGGTCACCTGGTCGGCGTACTCCTTAAAGCAGAAGGTGGCAAAGTCCACAAAGGCGTCGATGGTCTCGCGGTTGAGGAAGTCGCCCTTCTCAAAGAGGGGCAGCGGCGTGTCGAAGTGATGCAGCGTGACAAACGGCTCAACGTGGTGCTTGTGACACTCGGCAAAGAGGTCGTGGTAGAACTGCACGCCCTCGGGGTTCACCTTGCCGGTGCCCTCGGGGAAGATGCGGCTCCAGGCGATGGAGAGGCGAATACCGTTGATGCCAAACTCCTCGCACAGCTCCAGATCGACGGGGTACTGGTTGTAGAAGTCGGAGGCGGGATCGGGAGAGAAGCGGCCCTGGGCCTCCAAGAAGTCGTCCCAGGCGACCTTGCCCTTACCGTGGGTGCGGGTCTCGCCCTCTACCTGGTAGGCAGCAGTGGCGCCGCCAAAGACAAAGTCCTCGGGGAACTGCGCGGGCGGGTTGGTGACGCTGGCGGGGTTAACGGACATGATGATCCAATCGTTTAAATCGAAGGGCCAGCCGGTCTTGGATAGTCGGCTGGCCCTAAGCGTTACTTACTTCGACAGCTGCTCGCTCACAAAGGCGAGAGACTTGTCGCCGTTCTGGGAGAGCTCGATGTACTGCTTACCACGGCAGGCGACGCACCTGTTGCCCACACGCTCGCAGTCCTTCTGCAGGTCGGCCAGGTAGCTGGCAGCCTGCGGGGCCAGGACGACCAGGTCAAAGTCGGGGAGCATGTCCACGTGGTTGCCATAGGCGTCGGCAGCGGTCTCAAGATCGATGCCGCGCTCCTTGGCGGCCTTGGCCAGCGCGTTGGCGAGCAGGCCCGAGGTGCCGCCGCCCTGGCAGAGCACGAGCACGCGCTTGCCGTTGAGGTCGCTGGCGGTCGTTGCCTCGGCAGCGGGCGCTGCGGAAGCGGCGGGGGCATCGGCCTTCACGGCCTCGGCAGCGGCGCCGGCGGCAACACTCTTGGCGTCGGCTTTACCCTGGAAGGCGTCGTTGAGCTTGGCGGCCTTCTCGGCGTTCTGGGCGGCGAGCTCCTCCTGGGAGATCTCGGCCTCCTCGGCGCACTTCTGGGCGTCATAGGCACGGAAGAACGGGTAGTACAGGGCAAAGTCGACGACTAGAATGATGGCGAGCATCACAAAGGCGAGCGGCTGGAAGCCCAGGCCCATGATGGTGCCGATGGGGCCGGGGACGGTCCAGGGCAGGGTGTACATAAAGCCGTTCATGCCCAAGAAGTCGATAAAGACCTTGAGGATCCAGATGTTGGCGATCGGGGCAAAGACAAACGGGACAAAGAAGACGGGATTGAGCACGATAGGTGCGGCGAACAGCAGCGGCTCGTTGACGGCAAAGCACACGGGGACGATGGCGGCCTTACCGACGGCGCGCATCTCCTGGGACTTGGCCAGGAAGCAGAACATAAAGACCAGGACGAGCGTGGCGCCGGTGCCGCCCATGCAGACGACGAAGTACTGGGCGCCCTGCGTCAGGACGGCGGTGGCGTGCTCGCCGGCCTGGAATGCGGCCAGGTTGTCGGTCATGTTGGCAACGAGGGCGGCGGCGATGGCAGGCTCGACGATCGAGGGACCGTGGACGCCGACAAACCAGAAGAGGCTCATGGCACCGTAGATCACAGCGAGACCGATGTAGCCGTCGGCAGCGGTGAACAGGGGCTGGAACACCTGGATGACGCCCTGGGCAAAGCAGAAGCCAAAGGCAGCGCGGAAGACGATGTCAAAGACCCAAAAGACGGTGATGCAGACGGAGAAGGGGATGATGTCCTTAAAGGTCTGCGAGATGTTGGGCGGAACCTGCTCGGGCATCTTGACGGTGATGTTGCGCTTAATGAAGAACTTGTAGATGATGCCGGTCACAAACGCAGCGATAAAGGCGGTCAACAGGCCTTTGGAACCAAGGTAGGTGGTGTTGAAGCCGCTGGCAGCATCCGTGGCGATCGTGTCGCTCGAAAGGAGCAAGAAGCCGATGATGGCTGCGCACATGCACGAGATGAAGTTGATCTGGTTGTTCTTGGGTAGATCGCGGTTCTGGGCGTCGGCGAAGTGCTTGGCCGTGGTGGCGGCGCAGACGATGGCCAGAATGCCCATGGAGTAGTTGTAGCACTTCCACAGGGCGTTGTTGATGTCATCGGGCCAGTAGAAACCCCAGATGTTGGGGACCGAGGCTACCAGGCAGAAGATGGACGAGAAGATGATGATGGGGATGACGGAGATAAAGCCGTCGCGGATCGCCTTGAGGTACTTGTTGCGGGCGATCGCGTTGAAAAAGGGCTGGCCCTTTTCGATGATGGCGATGAGTTGCTCCATGCAATGCTCCTAAGAGTCGGTGGGTTAGCAACGATGGTAGCTTTTGGCGTTCGGTTGCCAAAATGTTGACGTTGCCATTTTGCGACACAAATAAAGACGCGAACCAGTGGTTCCTGTGCCTGCGAACCATCGATTCCTTACGCGTAAACGTTTGAGCCGCCCGGTGGCTCTGTGGTTGCGCAATGGCAACGTTAACATTTGGGCGACAAAAGCCGTTCGGGGAAGCAAGATTGTCGGTGAACGGTAGGTTTTGGGTGGTAAACGTATTGTGGGGGAGGTGTTGGATATACTTGAAGGCGTTCATTTGACTGCGTAGGGTGCCGCCAATGGCATCGTTGACATAGAAAGATCGACCTATGGCCGCTGTTAAAAAATCGGTTTCCGTTAAGGACGTGGCGCGTCTCGCGGGCGTCTCGGAGCAGACGGTCTCGCGCACCGTGCACGATTCGCCCAGCGTGCGCCCCGAGACCAAGGAGCGCGTGCGTGCCGCCATGCGCGAGCTGGGGTATCGACCCAATTTTGCCGGTCGATCGCTGCGCCGCGGCAAGTTTAAGACCGTCGGCGTCGCCATGTTCAACATTACCGGCACCGGCAACCTCGACCGCATGGAGGGCTTTGCCGCCGCGGCCGACAAACATGGCTATGCCATCACCCTAACTAAAGTAGACGGGCATCCGTATACCCTCGAGAGTGCATCGTCGCGCATGAGCGCGCTGCCGGTGGATGGCATGGTTGTGATCATGAATCGCATGCCGGCGGACTTTGGCACCTTCGAGCCGCTGCCCGGCATGCAGACGGTGCTCGTTACCATGCTGGAGCACCCGCTGTGCTCGACGGTTGATAACGACCAGTTCGATTGCTCGCGCCAGGTGGTCGAGTACTTGTTGGAGCAGGGGCACAAGACCGTGCACTTTATCTCATGCCCCGAGCGCTCGCTTTCGGGCATGCAGCGCGAGGAAGGCTGGCGTGAGACACTGCGCGCACATGGTATTGAGCCGCCGCGACTCGTCCGTGGCGATTGGACGGCACAGAGCGGATATGCCGCCGGTCAGGCTCTGGCGGACGATCCGACCTGTACGGCCATTTATGCTTCCAACGACGCCATGGCCTACGGCTGCATTCGCGGGCTCGAATCGCGCGGAAAGCGCGTGCCCCAGGACGTGAGCGTAGTGGGTGTTGACGACAGCCTGGGCGACATCGTGCCCGACCGTCGCCTGACCACGGTGCGCTTTAACAACAGGCGTGTCGGCATGTGGGCGGTCGACAAGATCGCCGGTGCCGAGGGGGTTGCGTCTGGCGTGGAGCACATGCTGATCCCCGGCGTGCTCGTAGAGGGCGATACGGTGCGCGATGTACGCTAGAGGCGGACCTGTTTGGGTTGCTGCTAACTGTGTTCGATATTGTTCAGATTGGTTTAAAAACCGTTCACGGGCGAAAAATGACCGTTCATAGCTTGAAATTACGTTTTGCGCTGTTCTTTTTTGTTTGAATGTTAATGTTTCTGCCATACAGAACGCAGCGCGTATGCCCGGACGCGATGCTCTCGATTGGTTCATATGTGAAAGGAACGCAATATGGCAACCAAAGAAGAAATCTCGATGGTTGGATTCGAGATTGTCGCATACGCAGGTGACGCCCAGACCGATCTGCTTGCAGCGCTCGATGCTGCTCGCGAGGGTGATTTTGAGAAGGCCGAACAGCTGCACAAGGATGCCAGCGATGCACTTATCGGCGCCCATGACACGCAGACCAAGCTGCTTTCGCAGGAGGCCGGCGGCGGCGAGATGGAGATGACCTTCATCATGGCTCACGCTCAGGATACTCTCATGACCACCATGATCCTGGAGAAGCAGACCCGCTTTACCATCGATGCCTATAAGCGCATCGCCGCACTCGAGGCTAAGCTCGCCTAACGAGCTCTCACAACCAAGTCCCCTTCCAAAAGCTCTGCCGCTACCCGCGGCAGGGCTTTTTCTGCACCCCTCCAAGTTGCGGTGAAATAGGGACTGAATAGGGACCGGCGGGCGCAAAACAATCCCTATTCCACCGCAACTCATCCCGAAATAGTCATTGGGGACAGTCTTGGTGCCCGTTCGTCTTGCCGTTCGGTTTTTCGCTGGGTGGGTATACTTCCTTTCACATTAAACGCCGGACTGAGGAGGTATCCAAATGCCGGATAACGGGTCAATACAAAAAAGAGACGCGCACGAGATGGCTCATGGGCGTCCTGTCCAGATAACCGAGCACACGACGGTAACCGAGCTGCAGCCCAGCCTGTCCGATGTCGTGTGCGCAAACAAAAAGCTGCAGGTCGGTATCATCGTTGCGCTCGTGGTACTGGCCTTGCTGTCGGGCTTTGTGGCTCGTCCGCATTTTGCCGATACCAAGACTTGGGACTCCACCATCGAGGTTATCGACCAAAAGAAAGGTAACGTACTGGCGCTCACGGCCTCGTGCGTGGCGCTGTCTGCGGGCATTACCGCGCTGCCGGGTGATACGGGTACGCCGGTCGCCGAGCAGCTCGCGCAGCTTTCGGGTAACTTGGGCATCGTGCTTGCCGTGCTCTACCTAGAGAAATATTTGCTCACGATTTTGTGGTCGGTTGGCTTGGGCATCTTAATCCCGTTTGCGCTGGTGCTCTTTGCGGTCTCGCTTGGCATTCACGGACGCTGGAGCACGAGCGCTGTCCTGCGCCGCGTGGCGACCCGCGTGCTGGTGGTTGCCGTGATCGGCATGGCCTTGGTGCCTGCAAGCGTATGGGTGTCGCAAAAGGTCGACGAGACGTATCGGGTGAGCATCGAAGCGGCCGAGCAAAAGGCGGCCGACGCTGCGGGTGCGGCAGACGGCAATAGCTCCAAAACGAGCAAGAAAAAGTCCGAGTCCACAGAATCCAAGAACGTGCTTGAGCAGCTTGCCGACGGTGCCTCGGGTCTTGTCGCGTCGGTGACCAACGGCGCCAAACAGATGACCGATGAGATTGTGCAACAGGTGACCGATCTGATCGAAGGCGTCATCGTGATGATTGTGACTTCGTGCGTTATTCCATTGCTGGTGCTCGCGGCGTTTCTGTGGCTGGGGCACACGCTGCTGGGGATCGATATTTCCGGCCCGGCGAACTATTTAACGGGACGTTTTCTGAACGCTCCGTCCAAGCACGCCAAAAAGGGCGGGCAGTCCGAGTAACTAAAGCAGCTGTATTTACTAGGGCATACCGTCGAAGGGCGGCCGAGATGCACTCTCGGCCGCCCTTTTTGTTTGTTGAACGCGTGGCAGGCGAGGCCTTCCCCGAGCCCAAGCGGTCAACAATCATCCGCGAACGGTCTTTGTTCAAAAAAGAACAAAGACAAACAAAAAATTGTTGCAGTTAATGTTCGAATGTGTTCAAATAAACATGAACAGTGAAGAACCGCACATTCAGATGCCCGGACCTGAACGCGATTCAACACTTCCAAACAGAAACTACGCACCTGCGTATCTCTCAAGGAGGATGTCATGAGGGTTGTAATCGCTTCCGATGCCGACGGTATGTCGATGAAGGAGTCCATCAAGGAGATGCTCATCGCCGACGGTCACGAGGTCGTCGACTATTCCGAGACCCCTGCTGCGGACTTTGTCGATTCCGCGACCGCCGTTGCCAAGGACCTGCTGGAGCACAAGGATTCCCAGGGCTTCGCATTCGATAAGTACGGCGTCGGCTCCTATATGGCCGCCGTCAAGATCAAGGGCATGGTCGTCGCCAACATTTCCGACGAGCGTTCCGCCTACATGACCCGCGAGCACAACGGCTCGCGCATGGTCACCATGGGCCCGGGCGTTGTGGGCACCGAGGTCGCCAAGAAGATCGCCCGCGAGTTCCTGCGCGCCCAGTACGCCGGCGGCCGTCACCAGATCCGTGTCGACATGCTCAACAAGATGGCCTAACGAGAGCCACCGAGAACTCGAACTTCTACCTCAACTTGTGAATTCAGACGAAAGGACGTTCTGATGAAGAAGACCATCGCAATCGGTTGCGACCATATCGTTACGGACGAGAAGATCTATCTGGCCGACCGCCTAGAGCAGGCTGGCTACAAGGTGCTCGACTGCGGCACCTACAGCCACACCCGTACGCACTATCCCATCTACGGTAAGGCCGTGGGCGAGGCTGTTGCCAGCGGCAAGGCCGACTTTGGCGTGGCCCTGTGCGGCACCGGCATCGGCATCACCAACGCCGTCAACAAGGTTCCCGGCGCCCGCTGCGCGCTGGTCCGCGACATGACCTCTGCCCTGTATGCCCGTCGCGAGCTCAACGCCAACATCGTGGGCTTTGGCGGCAAGATCACCGGCGAATTCCTGATGGCCGACATCATGCTTGCCTTCCTGGAGGAGCCCTACGAGAAGACCCCCGAGCACGATGCCCTGATCGCCAAGATCGACGCCTGCAACAAGGCCGACGCCGAGGCTCAGGCCGACCCGCACTTCTTTGACGAGTTCCTCGAGAAGTGGGACCGCGGCGAATACCATGACTAGCGGGTATCCGGCGTAATTTACTAGTCCGTTGACGGCTCGCGTTTCTGTGAGGGGGCGCGGGCCGGTTTTCTATCAGCCCTATTGACTTGGCGGGCTGTCGTAAGAAAGGGAAGGCTCCTATGGAGTTTGTTCTTGATAACGGTTCTATTCGTGTGGCACTGAGCACGGCTGGCGGATCGTTCACTTCGATTAAAGCCAACGGCCGCGAGTACCTGTGGCAGGGTGACCCGGCGGTCTGGTCGGGCCAGGCACCCATTTGCTTCCCGATTTGCGGCGGCCTTCGTGACGGTCACGCAATGACCATGGGCGGCCGCGAGGTAAAGCTCGCCCGCCACGGATTTGCTCGCAAGCAGGAGTGGAAGCTCGAGGAGCAGAGCGACAACATGGTTGCGCTGAGCTTAAGCTCTGCCGACCATGCCGAACTGCTCGAGCAGTACCCGTATCCGTTTAAGATCGTTGCTCGTTACACGATCGATTCGGAAAAGGTGGCCGTGTCGTACGAGGTGACCAATGAGGGCACCGAGGATATGCCATTCTTTGTGGGCGGTCACCCCGGTTTTAAGTGCCCGCTCGACGAGGGCGAGTCCTATGACGACTACGAGCTTCGTTTTGAGCAGCGTGAGGCCGCCGACCTCTGCACTGCCGTTCCCTCGACGGGCTTGATTGATGTTGAGCATCGCAGCAAGAACCCCATGATCGGCCAGAACCTGCCGCTTACCCACGAACTCTTTGACTTCGCGGAGACCATCTTCGACGTGCTCGAGAGCCGCGTGGTTACGCTGACCAAGAAAACCGAGGACAAGGGCGTGCGCCTGACGTTCCCCGATATGCCGTACCTGATTGTGTGGAGCAAGCCCGAGGGCGACTTTGTGGCTGTTGAGCCGTGGGGCGGCCTGTCCACCTGCTCCGACGAGGACGATATTCTTGAGCACAAGCGTGGCTGCCTGGTGGCCAAGCCGGGAGAGACCGTCACCCGCGGCTTTGAGATCGAGATCCTTTAACGAGTTATCGTATGTTTGGGGCGGGTCATGCCGCCCCGGAACAGGAGTTCAACATGATTCTGACCGTTACCATGAACCCGTCGATTGATACGCGCTATCAGCTCGACAAGCTGATAATCGACGATGTTAACCGTGTGACGCCCGAAAAGACCGCTGGCGGCAAGGGCCTCAACGTGAGCCGTGTTCTGCTGCAGTTGGGCGACGATGTGCTCGCGACCGGTTTGCTCGGCGGCCACATGGGTGCCTATATGGCCGAGCTTATGGATGCCGACGGCGTCAAGAACGACTTTTTGCCCATCGCCGGTGAGACGCGCATTTGCCTGAATATTCTGCACGAGGGTAATCAGACGGAGCTGCTGGAGAGCGGCCCGCAGATCGCCCCGGCCGAGCTCGAGGCCTTTACGGCCAAGTTCGCCGAGCTTGCAGCGAAGGCGGACGTTGTGACGCTTTCGGGCTCGCTGCCGCGTGGCGTCGATGCCGGCTACTATGCCGAGCTCGTTAAGATCGCCGAGGAGGCGGGCGCCAAGGTGCTGCTCGACACCTCGGGTGCATCGCTGGAGGCTGCGCTGGAGTCCGACGCTAAGCCTGAGCTCGTAAAACCCAACCTGACCGAGATTAACGGCCTGCTGGGTACGTCCTTTACGACCGATGATGTCGATGCCCTGCGCGAGGCGCTCGCCGCCGATGAACGTTTTGCCGGTATTCCCTGGGTTGTCGTTTCGATGGGCGCTGCCGGTTCGGTGGGCTTCCATGAGGGTCGCGCGTTCCGCGCCAAGACGCCCGCGATTGCGGCTGTGAACGCGACGGGTTCCGGTGACTCGACCATCGCCGGCTTTGCGCATGCGATTGCTGCTGGTGCCGACGACGTCACGGTGCTCAAGACCGCCAATACCTGCGGTAAGCTCAACGCCATGGATCCCAAGACCGGCCACCTGGTCATGGACCGCTGGGACGAGATCTACAGCAACGTTGAGGTCGTAGAGTTGTAGCGGTTGCGACTCCTAATAGAATGAGCGTGGATAATCTCCTGCTTTTGGTGCCCATGCGAGCTCAAAGTGGGAGATTTTCCACGCTCGAGTCATTAGCCATTGGGGACGTTCTTGTTTGACTAGTCGTTTAAGAACGTCCCCAATGGCTACACTCAAAAACGGCGCCCGTCGGCGATGTTGCCGGCGGGCGCCGTTGTCTTGAAGACGAAATAGTCCGTTTTCCTCCGTCCCCAAGGGATCATTACAGTGAGTCGATAAAGCGCTGTTGGGCGGCGCGGCCGGCTTCGTCCCACTTAAAGACGCCGGCGTTGTCGAGCACGTGGCCAAACACTACGCCGACTTCCTCGTGCAGGATGCCGATGGCGCTATCCGCCGTAAGCTCGTCGGCGCGGCGGGCATAGACGTCCTCGGCCCATGCGGCATGGCTGCGGCAAAGGTCGTCGCCCTCGAGCGCACTGGCAAGGTCGTAGCTGGTATCGGCTTTGGCTGCCAGCAGGTGCTCGCGGACAGCGCCGAGCTCGGGAACCAGACGCGGCGGCAAAATGGCCAGGCCCATGACCTCGATCAGGCCGATGTTCTCCTTCTTAATATGGTGAAACTCGGCATGCGGGTGGAACACGCCCAGCGGGTGCTCGTCGGTCGTGATGTTGCAACGAAGCGCCAGGTAGGCCTCGTAGATCTCGCCGCCGGCATTGCCGCGGGAGTCGACGCGGCGGATGACGGGCGTCACGGTGTTGTGCGCTACGCCGTCGGCCGTGTGCGCGATAACGCCCACAGACTCGTCGGTCCACTCGCGCCAGGCGAGGATAATCTTCTCGGCAGCGTCGAGCAGCTGAGCGCGGTCATGCGAGCGCAGGCGCAGCACCGAGAGCGGCCACTGCAGCACAGTGCCGGTGACCTGGTCAAAACCGGGCACGCTAAACTGCGAGACCTCGGCGGCATGCATCATGGGGAACTCGTGCGCGCCGCCCTGGAAGTGGTCGTGCGACAGAATCGAGCCGCCCACGATAGACAGGTCGGCGTTGGAGCCGATGAAGTAATGCGGGAACAGGTCCACAAAGTCGAGCAGGCAGGTCAGGCCCTTGCGGTCGACGTGCATCGGACGATGCTCGGAGCTCATGGCAATGCAATGCTCGTTAAAGTACGCGTACGGGCTGTACTGGAAACCCCAGCGCTCGCCGTTGAGCTGGATGGGGATAATGCGCAGGTTCTGGCGAGCGGGGTGAGCGCCGCCGTCGGCTGCGGCGGAGCGTCCGGGATAGCCCTCGTTTTCGATGCAGAGCTGGCAGGCGGGATACTTCTCGCCCGTGTTCTTTGCGGCACCAGCCGCGGCGATATCGCGTGGGTCCTTCTCAGGCTTGGAGAGGTTGATGGTGATCTCAAGATCGCCCCAGTTGGTGGGGGTGCTCCATTTGATGTTGCGCGCGATGGCGGCACGGCGCACGTAGCCGGCGTCGCAGCACAGGCCGTAGAACCAGTCGGTTGCGGCGCGGGGCTCGTTGACGCCCATACGTCCGTTGAACTCCTCGTTTACAACCGAAGGCCTCGGCATGAGCGCACCCATGATGCGCATGGCGATGCGGTCGCGGCCTGACGCCGTGTCCTCGGCGGCACCGTTGGTAACGGCGGCCTCGGAAAGCGCGGCAAGCGTGCCTTCAAGATCAAAGTCGGGCAGGGTATTGGGGTGCAAGAGCGAGAGTTTCTCAACCTGGAGCGCCCAGGCCATATCGAGTGCGGGACCCGTGGCGCCGATGCACTCCAAAATGGTGTTGTATGCCCAGATCCGGTCGTCCTGGCCGATCATCGATCGGTGGATGGCGTACTCGATCAGGTTCTGCGCGGCCTCTCGCACGTCAGTCATTACAGCCATGCCGCGTAAGCCCCCTTGTCAGAGATGGCGTAGTGACGGGCAGAGCCCTCGCCCAGCCAGCCGTTCATCTTGGCAATGAAGGTGTCGACCAGATCGAGCGGCACGAAGGCCTGGATGGTGCCACCAAAGCCGCCACCGTGGATACGGACGGCGCCGCGGCCGTCGAGCACGTGCTCGGCCAGCGCCAGGGCATACATGGAAGGCTGCTCGGAACCCAGCTTGGCAACAACATTCTGCAGGTACATGGCAGAGCTGGCGCCGGACTCGCGCGTCAGGACCAGGAACTGGTCAATGTCGCCAGCGTTCAGGGCTGCCCAGCGCTTGTCGACCAGGCCGTTCTCGTACCAGTAGTGAACGGCACGCAGGCAAGCGCGGTCGCCCAGCTTGGCGCGCAGCTCGGGGAGCTTGGCGTCAAAGTCGGCAACGTTGACCTCGCACAGGCGTGCCTTGCCAAACTCGGCGGCGACGTCCTGCATCTCGCGCGGAACGGCGGCGTAGTCGTCGGTAGCCGCCACATGGTCGGCGCCAACCTTAACGAGCACGAGCGCATAGCCGTGATCCTCAAAGTTGAGCTCGAGCTTCTGGGTCTTAGGCTGAGCCTGATCCTCAAAGTCCATGTAGGCGAGGCCGCCCAGGCACACAGCCGCCTGATCCATAAGACCGCAGGGCTTGCCGTAATAGTTGTTCTCGGTGCGCTGGCTCATCTGGGCGAGCGCGACGGGCTCAATGGCGGGCGCGCCCCAGAGCGTCTCCATGGCGCGGCCGTAAGCCGCCTCGACAGCGGCGGAGCTAGAAAGGCCGCCACCCGAGGGGACGGAGCAGGTAAAGGCAAAGTCGAAGCCCTGGGGCTCAACGCCCAGAGCAGCGATTTCGTGGGCCATACCGCGCACGAGGCTTGCGGACGTGCCCTTCTCGGACTCTTGAATATCCAGCGTGTCGAGCGTGATCTCAAACGTAGGATAGCCCTCGTCGGCGACGCGAACCTTGTTGGAATCGGTCGCCACGGCAATGCCGTCGACGGCGACATCGAGCGAGCCGGCGATAACGTGACCGCCCTCGTGATCGGTGTGGTTGCCGCTGATCTCGGAACGGCCGGGCGCGTGCACATAGAGCACCTGGCGATCGCCGATGGGGCCAAACTCCTCCTCAAACAGCTTGGTGAGCGTGGCGAGTGTCTTTTCGTCGGGGGTGGTCATGATGGTCCTTTCCTTGGCGCATACTGACGAGTTTTCCGTCGTAGTGAGTACGTTAACAATCTGAAGCGGCATAAACTCAGCATCTACGATGCCGCACGTTACGGGCTATGTTAACGTACTCATAACACAACACGTATCACTTTTTGAGAATCTGGTAATCGGTAGAAATCCAGCCGTGAACGGTATTGCCGTATGGACTTATAGAGCAGAAGAGTTGCGGATTGAAAAAGTAGAGTACGTTAACATGCGTCCGACGATAGCGGGCTTCGGCGCGGGGCGTATTTCTGCCCGGGCCGGCATGCACGCTATTCAGATCTCGCGAGGGTGAAGGTGATCCTGTGGTAAGGCGCCCGTCCAACGATACAGGTACGCGTCCGGTCTCCATGGCCGACGTCGCCCGCGCTGCTGGCGTTTCGCAGCAGACGGTTTCGCGCGTTGCCAACGGCCTCCCTAACGTCAACGAGCAGACGCGCCAGCGCGTGCAAGCCGCCATGCAGGAGCTCGGCTTCCGTCCGAGTTATGCCGGTCGCTCGCTGCGCGACGGCCGTTACCATTCGGTCGGTCTGTGCGTCAACGATGTCACCAAGTTTGGGAACCTCTCAATGATCGACGGCATCGCCAGCGCAGCTCGCGAGCATAATTGCGCCATCACGCTGGTCGAGATGTCCAAGACCGAGGAATTCTCGCTTGCCGAGGCAACGCGTCGTATGGCCGCGCTGCCCGTGGACGGCATCATCATCGGCATGAGCCGTATGGCGCCCGATTTTGAGACGTTTGATCCGTTACCGGGTATCGGCACGGTTATCGTCACCATGTATGCGCACCCGCGGGTGACTACGGTCGACTCCGATCATTACGGCTGCTCGCTGTTGCTTATGGACCATCTGTTTGAGCTGGGGCACGAGCAGATTCGCTATATTGGCGGCCCGTCGTTCTCGGTCGACGAGCAATTTCGTCGCGCCGGTTGGCAGGATGCGCTCGAGCGTAAACACATCGAGCCGGCAGAGCCGCTCGAGGGCGACTGGTCTGCCAACAGCGGTTACGAGGCCGGCAGATATCTGGCCGAGCACGATCGCACCATGACGGCGATTTACGCGGCAAACGACCAGATGGCAAATGGCGCAATTGCAGCGCTGCGCGACAGCGGCTTGCGCGTGCCCGAGGACGTGAGCGTGGTGGGTGTCGATGACTCACTCGACGACTTTGTCGCGCATAACGAGCTCACGACCGTTCGATTCGACTTGCATCAGCGTGGGCGCGAGGTATTCGAGCATGCGGTTCCCGAGGCGGGTACGGCGGGCAAAACCGTTGCCATTCGTATTCCCGGTCAGCTCATCGTTCGGCATAGTACGGCGGCACCGCCCGCATAGTTTGTGCTGGTAAACGGCGATTTATCGCATTTCAATAACAATCGGTAAGGATGCCGGCAGATGGCTGTTGGGATGCAGCCGAGTGCTATGATAGACGGGCTCTTTTGTCTATCTAGGAGGCTTTGCCTGATGGAGATCACCAAGGATATCCGCTACGTTGGCGTCGACGATCACGACATTGACCTGTTCGAGGGCCAGTACGATGTGTCCGAGAACGGTATGGCATACAACAGCTACGTTATCTTGGGCGACAAGATCGCTGTCGCCGATTCGGTCGACGGTGGTTTTGTCGATGAGTGGCTCGGTAACCTCGAATCCGTGCTCGATGGCCGTACGCCCGATTACCTGGTCGTTCATCATATGGAGCCCGACCACTCCGCTGGCATCGTCGCCTTTATGGAGCGCTATCCCCAGGCCCAGATTGTGGCCAGCATGGGCGCTTTCCGCATGATGGTCAACTACTTTGGCACCGATTTCCCCGAGCGCAAGATGGTCGTCAAAGAGGGTGACGTGCTCGACCTGGGCGGCCACAGCCTAACCTTTGTCGGCGCCCCCAACGTTCATTGGCCCGAGGTGCTTTTCTCTTACGAGTCCACTGACAAGGTGCTCTTTAGCGCCGACGGCTTTGGCAAGTTTGGCGCCAACGATATCGAGGATCCGGAAGGTTGGGCCTGTGAGGCGCGCCGTTACTACTTTGGCATCGTGGGCAAGTTCGGCAAGTTTGTGCAGGCCGTGCTCAAGAAGGCCGCCGACCTAGACATCCAGATCATTTGCCCGCTTCACGGCCCCGTGCTGACCGAGAACCTGGGCTATTACCTTGACACCTACAACACCTGGTCGAGCTACCAGCCCGAGGACGAGGGCATTACGATTGCCTATGCAAGCGTGTATGGCCATCTGAAGGCTGCCGTTGAGGAGCTTGCATCTGCGCTCGAGGCCCGCGGCCAGAAGGTTTCCGTCTTTGACCTGACTCGCGACGACATGGCCGAGGCCGTTGAGGATGCGTTCCGCTATGACCGTCTGGTACTCGCTTCCATCACCTATCAGGGCGAGATTTTCCCGTTCATGAGCACCTTCATCCATACGCTCGCCGAGCATGCCTACCAGAACCGCACGGTGGCGCTTGTCGAGGCCGGTTCCTGGGCGCCCGCCGCTGCCAAGGTTATGACCAAGGAGCTCGAGGGCATGAAGGACATCACCCTGACGCAGAACAAGGTGACCGTGCTAGGTTCGCTCAGCGACGCATCGCGCGCCCAGATTGAGGCCCTCGCTAACGAGCTCTCCAAGTAGCGATACGCTCACGTTTAACGCTCAAACCACCACAAAGGTGCCTTTGTGGTGGTTTTTGTTTAAGCGCTGGCGATGAGGAGATTTGGGCGGGCGTTGTCGACGATCTCGGCGATTGAGGTGGCGACGGCGTGATCGGGGTCACGGTCCATCACGATGGCGTTGACGTCGGTCAGCTCGGCAAAGCGGTACATGCCGCGTCCGTTGACCTTACTGGCGTCCATGAGGGCGACACTTTGACGGGCGGCACCGACCATAGCCGCTTTGGTCTCGGCCATCTGCGGAAAGTCGGTCGTAAAGCCGCAGCCGGGAACAAAGGCGCCGGGGCACATGACGGCAAGGTCGGCGTGGACCATTTGGAGCGCTTGCATGGTAAGTGGGCCGTACAGATAGCGATGACCTTTGCGCAGTGCCCCGCCCAGCATGACGACATCGACTGAGGGCATGCTCTCGTCGATGTAATCGGCAATGGTAATGTCGGCCGTGATGACGGTGATGCCATCGCGCTGGTCGAGGAGCCGGACAAACTCGAGCGCTGTGGTGCCCGAGTCGACGAGCAGCGTGTCGCCGTCATTGACGAGTTCGATGGCGCTTTGTGCGATGGCCTGCTTGGCGGCGACATTGACGTTGATGCGGCGATCCTGGGTGGATACGGTCAGTCGCTTCTGGAGCGACACGGCGCCGCCATGCGTGCGGCGCAGCTTGCCGGACTCGGCGAGCGCGTCTAGGTCGGCGCGGGCGGTAACGGAGGACACGCCAAAGGTCTGGGCGATTTCTGCTACCTGCACCGAGGCGTTATGTTCGAGCATTTCCATAATGGCGGCACGACGCTCATCGGCGAAAGCTCGGGTTGTTGCATGGGCCATATCCGCTCCATCATCGTCTGAAATTTGCAGGAATTGTGTTGAGTCTATTTTCGTTCATTTTCTTTTTAAGTAAGAAAACGCCTTTCGATTACTTACTTTTTCTATAAAAGAAAGACCTCGAACGCCCAAAATTCAATATCGAACACGCCCACTCGGCTCCAATTCCTTCCGTTTACTTTTCAAAAACGGCTGTATTGACCTGCATGGGCTCAATATCTCGCACGTGCAAAGCCGCTGAATTTCATACAATTAGTGCAGCAAAACACAAGGTAAAACGCCTTGTGAACAACTACGCCCGATGTCCAGATGCGGGCGAGGGAGAGGAGCAAACGCTCATGGCACTTGTTACCACCGAAAAGATGCTCAAGGACGCTCAGGCCGGCCACTACGCCGTCGGCGCGTTCAACGTCGAGAACCTCGAGTTTGTTATGGCCGTTCTGGCCGCTGCCGAGGAGACCAAGTCCCCCGTCATCATGCAGACCACCCCGGGCACCATCAAGACCGCTGGTCTGGACTACTTCTACGGCATGGTCAAGGCTGCCGCCGAGCGCGCTTCCGTGCCCGTCGCTCTGCACCTCGATCACGGCGATGGCTATGACCGCTGCATGCAGGCTTTCCGCACTGGCTACACCTCTGTCATGATCGACGGTTCGCACGAGTCCTTCGAGGACAACATTGCCCTGACCAAGTCCGTCGCCGACGCTGGCCGCGCCATGGGCGTGCCCGTCGAGGCCGAGCTCGGCAAGGTTGGCGGCAAGGAGGACGACGGTCCCGCGGTTGAGGGCGAGAGCCCCTACACCGATCCGGCCGAGGCCAAGGAGTTCGTCGAGCGCACTGGCTGCACCTCCCTCGCTATTGGCGTTGGCACCAGCCACGGCGTGTACACGAGCGATCCGCACATCGAGCAGTCCGTGGTCAAGGCCATCCGCGACGCCGTCGACGTGCCGCTGGTTCTGCACGGTACCTCCGGTGTGCCCGATGAGCAGGTTGCCGAGGCCGTGAAGAACGGCATCTGCAAGGTCAACTACGCCACCGAGCTGCGTCAGGCCTACACCAAGGGCTTCATGGCCTACATGGCCGAGAACCCCGCCTGCTTCGATCCCAAGAAGCCGGCCAAGGAGGGCATGCGCGAGATCACCGAGCTGGTTAAGATCCGCATGACCAACCTCAACTCTGTGGGCAAAGCAGAGTAACAGCAAGGGTACTCCGACTCGCTACATATCCCGGGGAGGGACGAGGGCTTAGTTCCCCAATCGTCCTCGGGCATGCAAAAAGCCTCGCTGCGCACTTCGTGCGGCGAGGCTTTTTGCCCCCTGCGGAAAGATTGGGGAACTAAACCCTCGTCCCTCCCAGGTTGACCTACTCGAGGTCGTCGCCCTTGTGGCGTTAGGGCGGAAAATAATAAGAAGCCTTCGCGCTGCGGAATGATTTTGGAAACTAAGTGCGGGGGCCCGCCCAAGCTGTCCTGTTCAATCGCCCTTGTGGCGTTAGGGCTGAAAGGGTGGGGCGCGTGGGTTATTTGGTTGTTAGGGTTAGTAGGTCGTTGGGGGTTTTGAGGTTGTAGGTGGCGTTTGGGATATCTTGGTGTGATCCCCATGCTGCTCGGGCAAAACTGACCCCTGCTGAAGTTGCGCATTGTTCGTCGTAGACGGTGTCGCCAACGTAGACGACGTTGCCAGGATTCGCGCCCGCACGTCGGAGATATTCGAGCATGGGTGCGGGTGCGGGTTTATGTTCGGTTGTGTCTTCGACAAGGATGATGTGCTCAAAATACTTATCGAAACCAAGGGGTGCAATTTCTTTTGCGTATTCGTCGCGCGCACGTGAGGAGACGATGCCAAGTTTGCAGCCGCTATCGGCGAGCGTTGCGATGACTTCAAGCAAACCTGGAAACACGCTGATGGTGCTTTTAAAGCTGGCGGCAACTTGGCACCAGCGATCCAACGTTGCCTGCGAGTAGATCCCAAGTTTCTCAAGGGCATCCTTGCCGGGTATGCCGAGGGCAAAGTCAAGCTCGTGTCGGGGAAGCGTTTTGCTGGTCTCTTCTTGGACAATCTGGACAAGCGATGACAGAACGCTTTCTTCTGTATCTGCCAATGTCCCATCAACGTCAAATACGATATGGTCAAAGTGCTTCATATGATTGCTCCTCTCTGTTGTTTGCCTGCAAGTTTGATGCAGTGACAGAAGAAGGGCTAGCGGGATTTCTGCCTGGTGCTATCGAGATTCTGCCTCGCTGCTCGATAGCTCGAAGGAGTGCACCCCATTTGTTCTTTAAATACCTGGCCAAGATGGCTTGCTGTTATAAATCCGCATTGGCGCGCGACTGTCTGTACCGTTCTCGTGGTGTGTGCCAAAAGTTCGCAAGCACGGTTTATGCGGTATGCGCGTAGATATGCCGCCGGGGTCGTTCCTGCACAAGTTTCGATAATGCGGTAACACTCTCTTTCGCTTACGCCGGCTGCAGATGCCATCTGGGGCACATCTATAGCGGCTGCATAGTTTGCGCGGATAAAGTCCAGGATTGCCTTGAACTGTACGTCGCGGCTGGTCATCCAAGAGGCGCCGTCGGAAGAAAAGAGCGGTTCGGTCTTGGCGTTAATCTGAATCCAGAGCTCTGACAAACTATTTCGAAGCGCCATCTCGTTCTGCGGCTGTTGAAGGTCGTGGCTAAAGGAGCTCTTCAGCAAATCGATAAAGGGCATATCGTCGGGATTGGTGGGCGACCATTTGAGCACATCGACGCCTCGACATTGAAGCAATGGGTTGATGTAGCGCTTTTGGAGACGCCCCGCGGGATCGCCGAGCATCGACGGCTGAAAGATATGCAGCATTTGAATGGCTGGCGCCGAATTGGGTGATTGCAGCGTGCTGTGCAAAACGCCGCCATTGATAAAGCCGGCGGACCCTTCCTCAAAGCGTACGTGCTCATGAGCCGCGTGCGTTCGATAGTCGATCGCTCCCTGCTCCATGTAGAAAAGCTCAACTTCGGAATGCCAGTGCCAGGGGACGGAATTGCCCGGATAGCGAGCGAATTCTGCGCGTTCGGCAATATAGGGCCAGTCTTCGGCGGTCTCGGGAAACGCTTCCTCGCGTCCTCCGCGGTGCAATTCTATGTGATCCATGTTTCGCATGGCATCAGTATAAAGCGCGATGGGCTTAGATTGCTCTTGCCTGTTCGGGGAACGCCTTGTCTAGGGATGCTTGGAGCTTTTCGAAGGATGCTCGTAAGTTGAGGCTCTGATCGGCTGAGCGCTTGGCTTTTGTGGTGGGGGAGTCGAGGAGACCGTTTCTCTGTGTCGGGGGGAAGGAGAAAAGGTTTGCATGTTTTAGGGATGGCTGCTGTGCTGCGTCATTGGAAGAATGCATGCTTATGCGGCCTCCTCGATGTCCACCAAAAGGTTGCGCACAGGGTGTGCTGCTAGGTCCCGTGCGTTGGCAGTATTATGCAGCGGACCGTTCAAAGAAGCGCTAAAGAAAGGCTTAACCTGGTTTGGTGTTACGATGAAACCGCAGGTCAAGGCTATTGAGTAACACTCTTGAAAGGTTTTGGGCTTAAGGGCTTTCTAAGGTTTGTGACGTGGATGTGGCTCGCCTGTGTGGGGCGTGTGAATGCTCGCTGTTAGCGCTGCGGCTCTGCAGCCCGTACCTGCTCGATGACCTTTTCCATCGTGGCGTCGATGCGGTCTTTTTTGAGCTCGCATTCCCAGATGGTTATGGGTGTCCAGCCCATTTGAGTGAGTGCCGCCACGGCAGCGCGGTCGCGCTCGACGTTGCGACGGAACTTTGCCTCCCAAAAATCAACGTTGCGCTTGGGCTGGCTTGGGTTGCACTTGGGGCAGCGGTGCCAAAAGCAGCCGTTGACGAAGATGGCGATCTTGCGCCCGGGAAAGGCGATGTCGGGCTTGCCGGGCACCTTCCATTCCAAACGATAGCCCGTGAGGCCGGCGGCCCGTAGGCGCTGGCGAACGAGCAGCTCGGGCTTGGTGTTGGCGCGTTTGTTGCCCTTCATGGACTTTTTGATGGCGGCTCGACGGCGGACCAGTTCGCGCTCGTCAGCGGAGAGGTCCGAGGTATCGATGCCGTCCAGCAGGCCGGGCTTGGGGCGCTTTTTGCTGTGGCGCTTAGGCTTGCGCTTGGGTTTGGTAGCAGATTCGTCTGCCGCGGTGGCCTCGGCGCCGTTAGCCTCGAGCCGGTCTTCCTTCAGCTCAATCAGGGCATCAATGAGCCCCTTGTCGGCGGGCATCCATTCCACCGTGGCAAGCGAGGTGCGCGGAATCCAGCGGATATCGAGCTGGCGGTCGTGCTTCTGAGGTTCATCGGATTCATCGGCGAGCGAGCAGTAGTAGCACTCCATTGAGAGATGAAAATCGGGGTAGTCATACTCAACGGTGTAGAAATCACGCAGGTTGATGACTTTGACCTGCAGCTCCTCCATGAGTTCGCGGCGTACGGCGTCCTCGGGCGTCTCGCCGCGCATGAGCTTGCCACCCGGGAACTCCCAAAGTCCCTGCATGTCGCCATAGCCGCGCTGCACGGCAAGCAGCTCGTCAGATCCTTCCTTGCGAATGATCCCAGCGGCAACATGAACAGTCTTCAACAGGAGTCCTCTCTCAACATCAACACGTGGCAGGCTAGCTACCCCTACCTTACACAACGGTAAGGCAAGCGTAAGCCATATCGATGGTAGCCGACTCGGCTTCTTGCGACTATAGATGCCGTAGACTAATCGCAAGAAAGGACTCGGTATGCAAACCACGCACATGGCGACCCCGGTACTGGAGGTCGCGCATCTCGAAAAGGTATATGGAGCGCTGGGCAACGTGACCCGCGCGCTCAACGACGTCAGCTTTACCGTCAATCGCGGTGAATTCGTTGGCATCATGGGCGCTTCGGGCTCGGGCAAGTCGACGTTGCTCAACTGCGTGTCGACCATCGATAGCGCCACAAGTGGCACAATCCGCATCAACGGGCAGGACGTGACGCGCATGAAGCAGGCTAAGCTTTCGCAGTTCCGCCGCGAGGAGCTCGGCTTTATCTTCCAGGACTCCAACCTGCTCGATACGCTCACGGCGCGCGAGAACATCGCCCTGCCGCTCACCATCGCCCGCACAAACTCGGCAGAGATCTCGACCCGCGTGCAGGATGTGGCAGCGCGCCTGTCCATCAGTCAGGTGCTCGACAAGTATCCCTACCAGATGTCCGGCGGTCAGCAGCAGCGCGTTGCCGCGGCTCGCGCGCTCGTCACCGACCCCACCATGATCATGGCCGACGAGCCCACCGGCGCCCTCGATTCCAAGAGCGCCCGCCTGCTGCTCGAGAGCTTGGAGGCCCTGAATCGCCGCCTGCGCGCGACCGTGCTCATGGTTACGCACGACAGTTTTGCCGCCAGCTACACGAGCCGTGTGCTGTTTATCCGTGACGGCAAGATCTTCACCGAGCTGCGCCGCGGCGACACCGACCGCCGAGAGTTCTTCGACCGCATTATGGAGGTCGTTGCCATGATGGGCGGTGAGGGCTCCGATGCTCTGTAAACTCGCTTGGGGCAACGTCCGCCGCGCCGGCCGCGACTACCTCGTCTACCTTTTGACGCTCACCCTGGGCGTCACGGTCTTCTATGCCTTTAACACCATCTCGATGCAGGTCGACATTGCCGGCATCGATGAAGAGGGCTTGGCGCAGGTTATGGGCAGCATGCTCGGCTACCTGACGTACTTTTTGGCCGGTGTCATGGCCTTTTTGATGGTGTATGCCAATAACTTCATCATGAAACGCCGCAAAAAGGAGTTTGGCCTGTACCAGGTGCTCGGCATAGGGCGCGGGCGCGTCGCCACGATCATGGCGCTCGAGACGGCGATCGTCTCGGTCGGCGCTTTTGTCGCCGGCATTGTGCTGGGTGTGGGACTCTCCCAGCTCATGACATTCTTTACGGCCTCGCTCTTTAAGACACAGATCGCCAATTTTCATTTCTTCTTCTCGGTGCATGCGTTCAACCTGACCCTTGCCTGCATGCTCGTGATGTTCGTACTCACGTTACTGCTGAACCTGCGCGCCGTGCGTCGTACCAAACTCATCGAGCTTATGGGTGCCGAGCGCCGCAACGAGAGCATCAAGACACGTAATCCCTGGATTGCGATTGCCATCTTTACCGCGGGCGTGCTACTTGTGGGCGTGGCCTATTACCGTCTGCTGCGCGACGGGTTCCCGCTCACCGCGTCGGGCGATAAGCTGCAGGGGGCCATGAATCAGTTCGGCATCACTACCGCTATGGTCACGGTGGGCACCTTTGCCCTGTTCTGGGGGCTTTCGGGCATGCTTATCAAGCTGCTGCAGAGCCTGCGCGGCGTGTACTGGCGCGGTCTCAATATGTTTACCGTGCGCCAGCTTGCGGCCAAGGTCAACACGGTGTGCTTTTCGATGGGCGTCATCGCGATGATTCTGTTTTTGGCCATTACCTCGGTGACCTGCGGTATGTCGATCGCCAACGTGATGAACGAGAATCTGGAGCGCTATAACCCTGTTGACGTGTCTCAGACGTATGTCTATTACACGCCCGATAGGCTCGACTACTACAAGGAGTATGTCAATCCGTCTGAGGCCGATCGCATGGTGCTGGCCGATGCAACGGTCGATTTGTACGCTGCATGGCATGGCGAGCGCAAGTCGGCGGACAACAACGATGAGACAGGCAAGAAGGTCAATATCGCCGATGTTGCCGGTGAGCATGTGCAGATCGATTCGTATCTGAGTTACCCGCTTGGCGGCTCGGGCCCCTCGGTGGTGGCGGGTGAGATGTGCAAGGCCATGGGAGAAAAGCTTCCCAAGGCGCTCGAGGGAAGCAACGCCGATGCGATGGGTCTGTATGTGACGCCGGCGAGCCAGTACAACAAACTGCGCCAGATGATGGGCGAGGAGCCGGTGAGCATTGGCCGCGACCAGTATCTGCTCACGTGTGATATGGGCGGTGAGCTGGGCGACCTGTACACCAAGTATATGGCTGGCGGCCATACCCTCACCTTGGACGGGCATGAGCTCAAGCCCGCAACCGATAAGTCGGACGAGGACACGGCGGCCATCGCCAACTCGGCGATGGGCAGCAATCCCGGTACCGTGGTCGTAGCCGATGAGCTGCTGTCCCAGCTTAATCTGCAGCCGTATTCCAGTAATCTGCTCGTTAATTACAAACAGGGTATGGATACGACCGAGGCAGACGAGAGCATTAAATACACCTTGCTCGATAATCTGCTCGTTGACGGCAAGGAGCCGGGGTCGTGGGGAGTCTTCATCACGCGTTCCGAGATGTACACGCAAGCAGCGCAGATGAACGGCATGATTAGCTATCTGGCCATCTACATTGGCTTTGTACTGGTCGTTGCGTGCGCGGCGATACTGTCGATCCAGCAGCTCTCCAATGTGGCCGACGGCAGCCGCAGCTATCGTGTGCTGGCACAGATTGGCTGTGACGACCGCCAGATTCGTCATTCGGTGATGGCGCAGCAAGCGGTATTCTTCCTGTTCCCGCTGGCAGTGGGCCTGGCGCACTCCTTTGTGGCGCTCAAGGTGATCATCGAGCTGGTGAGCATATTCGGAGATATGAGCATCGCCGGCACCGTGGGCCTCACCTGCGCGATTTTCCTGGCGGCCTATGGTGGCTACTTCCTGGTAACGTACCTCATGAGCGCCGGCATGGTACAAGCTGCCATCGCCACCCGCTACAGTGAGTAACAGACGGGCAAAACCGTCGCAAAATCAGAGCGAATAACCGCCGCGAAGGGAGTCCAGCTCCCTTCGCGGCGGTATTTTGCGTATCTAGAGCATCTCAGATGCAAGTGAGTAGGCTTTTTTGGATCTGCCGAGCACATCGCGGCAAGTGCTCAATAAAATCGCAGGTCAGGGCTGTGGCGTTTTGAGGTGTGTTCGGCATCCTGCCAAAAGCCTACTCACTTGGTTTTACTGCTAGTAAACCGCCGCGAGGGAAAGCAGCTCCCCCGCGGCGGTCTTAACGTTTGCCCAGATAAAACCTGCCAAAATAAACCTGTCCCTTTTTGGTAGGTTATCGTTTCCAAAAGTGGAGGATCAGGGTCGTGCGGTTTTGCTGCTCGGTTTTGACCAGGATGTTGTGGATGTGGGTCTTGACGGTACCCACGGCAAGGAAGAGCTCGTCAGCGATCTCTTGGTTCGATTTGCCCAACACAACCAGACGCATGACTTCGGTTTCGCGGTTGGAGAGCTTGTAGGCGTTGCGATAGAAGGGCATCTGCTCTTCGATGTGTCGATCAAGATCGCTGACGTTCTTTTCCTCGGGCGCCTCCTGCATGCGAATCGAAAGCACGTGATAGGCATAGATGATCAGCAGAATCGCAAAGTAGCACGCAAAGATATTCTCGCTAAAGTTGCGCTCGGACAGGTACAGCTGCAGCCAAGAGGGTGCCAGGCTCATGGGAACAACAAGGATGTTGTAGAAATCCTCGGCAACGATGCACCCGACCAGAATGGCGCCGATAATGAGGTGCTTTCGTTGATTGTTGACGCGCGCCTTAAGCTCGACCTGCGTGCTTTTATGCGCCGTCCAAAAGATATACAGTCCCACAAATACAAGGAATACCTGACGCATCGTGTAGTAGAGCCATTGATGAATGGGGCCGTAGGGGACAGCGACGATAATCAGCAGCTCGCTCAGCAAGAACGTTGCGACGGGAATGACAAACTGCTTTTTTGAATGCTTGTCGAGCAAATCCATGGCAATGAGCCAAATAAAAGCCTGCGAAGCGGTCGCCACAAAGGTCCGCAACACAGGCATGGTAATTGAGTAATAGTCGCTGGCTGGAAAACTCTGGTTTTGCAGCGTGTATTCAAAAAAGAAAATCTCGGTCATCTCGATGGCATAGCAGATAAATACGCCGCTGCCATAGATAAAGAAGCGTCGACGAGATGAGGCATAGGCGGCAAGCGAGAGCACCGCCGTCACAATACAGATCACGAGTATCGCTAGGGTATAGAAGAACATCAGGGTGTTCATCTGTCACCGTCCCATCTCATTTATTCTATGGCCGAGCTCTGTATACCTTGTGGGATATAGACGTCTCAACCCTTCGTTTCATTGCGGATTAGGCGCCGAGATACAGCATAGCTGTATACCGTTCGCGGTTCTAGACGGTAAACCCCCTGTAAACTCTTGACCTGCGGGTTTATATTGGTTTAGAGGGGGTGTAACTCCGTGAACGGTCTTTAATCCCGAATAAACTAGGTAAAAATTGCATACGGGTGAATGATGGTCTTGTCAACACGAGGCGTGATGTTCGAGCGCCTCATAGTAATAGTCGGCAAGACCGGCGGAAAGGAAATCGACATGGCACTGCCTAAGGATTTCATCGACACCAACGACTTCACCAAAGAGCAGATCCTGGCTATCGAGGATCTTGGCCTGGCAATGAAGAAGGCCATCAAGGTTGACGGTTATTATCCGCACCTGCTCCGCAACAAGAGCCTTGGCATGATCTTCCAGCAGGTCTCCACCCGCACTCGTCTTTCCTTCGAGACCGCTATGACCGACCTCGGCGGCCATGCTCAGTTCTATGGCCCTGGCACCATCCAGCTCGGCGGTCACGAGTCCCTGGGCGACACCGCTCGCGTTATGGGCTCGCTGCTCGACATCATGATGGCTCGCGTTGACCGTCACAAGGACGTCGTCGGCCTCGCCGAGGGCTCCGCTGTGCCCGTCATCAACGGCATGTCCGAGTTCAACCATCCCACGCAGGAGATGGGCGACCTCATGACCATGCTCGAGAACCTCCCCGAGGGCAAGAAGATCGAGGACTGCACCCTGGCCTTCATCGGCGACGCCACCCAGGTCTGCGTCTCCCTCATGTTCATCGCCTCCAAGGTCGGCATGAAGTTTGTCCAGTTTGGACCTAAGGGCCACCAGATCCCCGACGGCGGCCTGCACGTTGGCACCGTCGAGGAGCGCGCCGAGTTCGGCAAGCAGATGATGGCCATCGCCGAGGAGAACTGCAAGGTCTCCGGCGGCTCGGTCGTCATCTCCGACGACATCGAGTGCATCAAGGGCGCCGACTTCATCTACACCGACGTGTGGTATGGCCTGTACGACGAGGAGGTCTCGGGCGAGAACTACATGGACGTGTTCTATCCCAAGTATCAGGTCACCATGGACATGATGAACTTCGCCGGCCCCAACTCCAAGTTTATGCACTGCCTGCCGGCCACCCGCAACGAGGAGGTCGTCGACGAGGTCATGGACGATCCCGAGCGCTCCCTGTGCTGGGTCGAGGCCGAGAACCGCAAGCACTCCATCCGTGCTCTCCTTGCCGCCCTGGGCAAGCGCACCCCGCTCAACGACGAGGGTGTCGAGTACTCCGCCAAGGCTGAGCTCCACGCCGCTCTCGAGGCTCTCGAGCAGCTCTAAGCCTCAAGGCTTCTAAAAGCACGTTTGCGGGTGGCGGATGCTCGTCTCCTGTCGCCCGCTCACCGAGGCCCAAGCAATTGCCTTAATACCTTAGGGCCTCGGATCTGTCCAAGACTGAGCGAAGGAGCTCATCATGAGCGACGGAAAGAAAAAGCTTTCCTTCTTGACGGTCATTTCGACCATCATCTGCGTCGTCTTCGTTTGCGAGGCCGCCGCTCCTGCTGCTGCCATTGGCAACCAGCAGTTCTTCTGGTGGATCTTCCTGATCCTGACCTTCCTGCTTCCCTACGGCATGGTTGTCGCCGAGCTCGGTACCACCTATGACGGCGAGGGCGGCATTTACGACTGGGTACGCGATGGCCTGGGCGACAAATGGGGCGCCCGCATCTCGTACTACTACTGGGTCAACTACCCGCTGTGGATCGCCTCGCTGGCTACCATGTTCCCCGACATTTTGGGCATGGTCTTTGGCGTCGAGTTCAACTTGATCGCCAAGATGGGTATCGATCTTGCCTTTGTGTGGATCGTCTACCTCATGGGCCGCTCCAAGGCGGCCGACTCCGAGTGGGTCCTTAACGGTGGCGCCATCATCAAGGTCGCCGTCGCCGTTATCGTTGGCGCTTTGGGCATTTGGTATGCCATGGAGAACGGTTTTGCGAACGACATGTCCGCTGCCACCTTCCTGCCCGAGCTCACCAACACCAACGCTCTCGGCTACCTGTCGATCATCATCTTTAACTTCATGGGCTTCGAGGTCATCTGCACCATGACCGACGACATGGCCGATCCCGCTCGCGATATCCCCAAGGCTATCATCGTCGGTGGCCTGTCCATCGCCGTGATCTACCTGTTCGCTGGCTTTGGCATCGGCGCTGCTGTGCCGGCCGATTCCATCGACCCCGACTATGGCATGATTGTCGCAGTCCAGACCATGGTGGGCGACTCCATGATCTTCAAGGTCATCTGCATCGCCTTCCTGATCACCCTGTTCGCCAACATGGCCGCCTGGTCCTTCGGCGTCAACTCCGTCGCCCGCTACGCTGCCGAGCACGGCAACATGCCCAAGGTCTTCGCCTCGATGATTTCGGATGATGACATGCCCAACGGCGCCAACCTGGTCAACGCCGTCGTTGCCTCCCTGGTGCTGTGCCTGCAGCTGGTTCCCATCGACGCCATCTCCAACGGTGTTTTCTGGATGCTCTTCGGCACCTCCGTCGTCTTCCTGCTGCTCACCTATATCCCGATGTTCCCGGCGTTCCTCAACCTTCGTAAGAACGACCCCAACCGCGAGCGCATCTTCACGTTCCCGTTTAAGGGTGCCATGATGAAGGTCATGCTGGCCATCCCTTGCATCGAGCTGATCCTGGCCATCGTTGCAACGCTGGTGCCGCTCTCTGCCGCTGAAATTGGCGACAAGCTCCCGATGATCGTTATCTTCATCGTGCTTCTGCTCATCGGCGAGGTTGTCCGCGTCGTCAGCGCCAAGGGCCGCGAGACCGAGTACAAGGGCCTCACTCCCGAGCTGGCAGCTCAGCGTCTCGCTGAGGAGGCCGCCGAGGCCGAGGAGAACTAGAGCACCCGGTTCTGGGGCTCCAACCCTCCTCGCGTACCAACGTGCGCTTCGTCGGGCTTGTCGCTCCCGACTCCGGGCACTCTAGCCTCTTCGGAGACGTGCCCAAGCGACAGGTTTGCTAACCATTCCCCGGGGTGGGTGTGAGCGATAGCTCCGGTAACCACCGCCCACCCCAATCTCTCTTCCGTATCCTTCGTGCGTTTTGTCTCCGCGCACTTGGTTACGTCGTCGCTTGCCGGTGCGACTCCGTGAAAACCGGCGCCGGGCGCCCCGACCTTTGCCGGGGAACGGGCGCCTACCATCTCTTGGTTTTAGGCTGCGGGTAACCCGCCCGCAGCAAGCGATCGTTCGATTTGGAGGAAATCTTATGCGTACGATCACCGAGTCCGAGTCCACCCCCAAGGCCGACGGCTTCTTCATGCCCGCTGAGTTCGCCCCGCAGGATCGCGTGTGGATGGGTTGGCCCCACCGCACCGACACCTGGGCCCACGGCGCCAAGCCGGCTCAGAAGCAGTATGCCGCCATCGCCCGCGCCATCGCCGAGTTCACCCCGGTTACCATGTGCGCCAACCAGGTCGACTATGCCAACTGCAAGGCCGTCTTCGAGGAGGACGAGAACGTCACCGTCATCGAGATGACCACCGACGACGCCTGGTTCCGCGACACTGCCGCCACCTACGTCATCAACGGCAAGGGTGAGAAGCGCGCCAACCACTGGCACTTCAACGCCTACGGCGGTCTCGTCGACGGCCTCTATTTCCCGTGGGACAAGGACGAGCAGATTGCCCTTAAGATGGCTGAGCTTTCCGGCTGCCGTCGCTATCGTCCCGATGACATGATCCTCGAGGGCGGCTCCATCACCGTTGACGGCGAGGGCACCCTTGTCGTGACCGACCAGTGCCTGCTCTCCCCGGGCCGCACCTGCTCTGCGGTGCTCGAGGAGGAAGAGGATCCCGAGTCCATCTGGCCCAAGTTCAAGAAGAAGTTTGAGCCCTGGAGCGAGGAGCTTCGCGCCTACATGGACGAGCACCTCAAGGATTACCTGGGTGTCGAGAAGGTCATCTGGGTCAAGGAGGGCATCGACCCCGAGGAGACCAACGGCCACATCGACGACGTCGCCACGTTCATCGCCCCGGGCGTCATGGCCTGCATCTGGACCGACGATCCCGAGTATCCGTTCTACGAGCAGTGCCACGCTGCCTACGAGACCCTCTCCAACGCCGTTGACGCCAAGGGCCGCAAGATGAAGGTCTACAAGCTTTGCATGCCCGTGAACCCGCTGTTCATGGACCAGGCCTCCTGCGACACCATCGACGCCGACGAGAACGCCGAGCCTCGCGTCCCCGACGAGCCGCTGATCGCCTCCTACATGAACTACCTCGTGACCAACCACGGCGTTATCGTCCCGCAGTACGGCGACGAGAACGACCAGCTGGCCGTCGACACGCTCCAGAAGATCTACGACGAGGTCTGGGGCGAGGACGTCTACAAGTGCGTCGGCGTCCAGTCCGAGCAGGTCGTCTTCGGTGGCGGCAACATCCACTGCATTACGCAGCAGGAGCCCTCGGCGTAACTCAGGCACGCCACCTTGGCGTTCACTCGTCGCTTACGTAGCGTCAGTACGCTACGCTCCTCGTTCGCGCCAATCTGGCGCACCTGAGCACGCCGAGTAAACGTCTGTCTTCCCGAGGCACGGCACCTTGCCCTTCAATCGTCGGGCATGACCCTTAAGGTCTATGCCCTCCTCTTTCAGGGCAATCTGCCGCACCTCGGAAACCCAGCCGATCAATCGGACAGTCGGTGAATCGCACCGTGACCATCTCGGGGCATTGATGGTCTGGTCACTTGATGTCTTGGTCGGCTGGGTTTTTCTTTGGGCACTCCGTTGCCTGCACTTCGGAGTGCCCTTTTCTTTGATTGAGTACGCGTCTGGCCTGGGATTTTTTGCGGGTTAGGCCAATTGTTCGCTTGAATTTCTCAGGTCAGAGGCGTCTTCAATTGCCGAAAGTTTCCGGCCGTCAACGCGGCCGTTTTGATCGGAGTATCTATGTACCAGCGTATCGTCATCTACACGCGCCTGTTCCGCGAGCGTTGGTCCAACAACTTCATCCTCTCCTCTCTTTGGGATGGCACCTGTACCGGTGACGCGGCCTGCAACCCTACCTTGGGCTGCGCCTTCGGTACAGATGCCATCCTTTTTGCTGTAGGGGGAACGTGCCATGGCAGGTAAGAAGTTTTCCCTGATTGAGGTCATCCTTTCGGTTATCTGCGTCGTGTTTACTATCGAGGCGGCAGCTCCGGCTTCTGCCATGGGTAACGTGCAGTTCTTCTGGTGGATTTTCCTTATCATCACGTTTTTGCTTCCCTATGGCCTGGTGGTGGCCGAGCTCGGTACGGCGTTCGATTCCGAGGGTGGCCTGTACGATTGGGTTCGCCTGGGCTTGGGCGACCGTTGGGGCGCCCGCTGCTCCTGGTGCTATTGGGTCAACTTTCCACTGTGGGTGGCAAGTATCGCCTGCATGTTCCCCAGTGTCATCAATGCGGTATGGGGCATCGAATTTTCGCTTGGGGTCCGAATTGCCATCGAGCTTGCCTTTGTGTGGGGCGTCACGGTCATGGCAATGCAGCCGGTGGCCGAGGCCGATTGGGTCATGGATGGCGGCGCCGTCATCAAGGTGCTCATTACCACCGTGGTGGGAATCGTCGGCATCTGGTTTGCCTGCAATAACGGCTTTGCCAACGATATGTCGTTTAAGACCTTTGTCCCCGATCTGGGAGACACTAACTCACTGACGTATCTTTCAATCATCCTATTCAACTTTATGGGCTTTGAGGTGGTCGCGACCTTTGCCAGCACGATGAAGAACCCATCGCGCGATATCCCCAAGGCGGTTATCGCCGGTGGCGTTGCCATTGCGGCGATCTACATTATCTGTGGCATCGGTATTGGAGCCGCGGTTCCCACCGAGCAGCTTTCACTCGATTCGGGCATTGTGGACGCGGTTGCCGCCATGGTGGGGCGCGCTCACCCGCTGACGATGGTCGTGGGCGTGGCCTTTTTGGTGACGCTGTTCGCCAATATGATCTGCTGGAGCTTTGGCGTCAACAACGTAGCGAGCTATGCCGCGCGCCATGGCAACATGCCGCGTCCCTTTGCGCTGGTGTCCAAGAAGACCGGCATGCCTAATGGCTCGGCACTCATTAACGGTTGTTTTGCCAGCTTGGTGCTGCTACTTCAGATTCCGCTGGGCGAAGGCTCCGACGTCTTTTGGGTCTTCTTCTCGATGAACGTCGTCTTTCTGCTCATGAGCTATATCCCGATGTTCCCGGCGTTTTGGCGCCTGCGTAAATACGACGACCGCCGACGTGTGTTCCGCGCGCCCTTCGAGGGCAAGGTGCTTGCGGTAGCGCTTGCGGTGCCGGTGGTAGAGCTCGTGCTTTCCATTGTTGCGACAATCGTGCCGCTTAACAGCTCGCCCGCCGAGATGTCAAAGTTGCCCATTCTCATGGGTGTGGTGATCGGCGTGTTGCTGGGCGAGGTTTCGCGCCTCATATCGCGCCGCGGCCGCAGCATCGACAATCCCGGCGTTGGCGCAAGGGGGACAGGTCGCTTTGCACCAAAACAGTAGCGCCGCGAGTTGTGCGGTGCTAGATGCATCTTGGATTACTGCTCACGCTGCTCGGGATCGGAAACGAGCTTGGGTGCAAAGTAGGGGACGTGGCCCAGGTAGGGGCAGCTGTCCGAACGCGCCTCAACGGCGCAGGGGACATTGTCGTAGGTCATGGAAGAACCGAGTCGGGTGATGGCCTTGGCGGCGGGCGCGACGAGCATCTTGAGCGGAGCGATCGGTGTCATGGCATCTCCTTTCATCGGTGAGACACAGCTTGTTTATCTAAACGATACAGTACGTTTAATCGGTGAGTCTAATCTTGCGGCAAAGAATCTGTCAACATCCTCACAGCATCTAGACAGGGGAGGCGGGCATGAGTTTCGCGTTCTATATCTACACCACGATTATCATGGGTGTGGCTCTGGTGACCAGTGCCGTGGCATTGGTGGTTTGGCTCATGACGCGCCGTCGCGACAGCCTCGTGGCCGCGGCGGGTTTTTTGCTCTATATGCTCGATATGTCGGTCATCTTTTTTGACGAGTACAATCGGCTCAAATACGACTACGCCGTTACCTTTAGCGAGCCGCTGCAGCACCCCTTGCTGCGCTGCGTGCTTGGTATTGCCATCTATGCCTGCGTGGTGCTATGGATGTTTGCGCGCTTGCGCAAAAGACCGACGTCGCGCATGCTCGGACTCGCTATCGTGCCGTTTTCAATCTTGCAATTGCTGCTGGTGCCTCGCAGCGGCGCTGCCGGAGAGGTGCAGCAGTATCTCTTTTGGCTCACGCGTGACCTGGGCAATGTAGGATGTCTTGCCTATGCCGCCTGGCATTACCGGTACAGAGCAACGCGTGTTGAGAAACTCGACCTCGACCGCTCAAAGCTCTTTTGGAAGGTGGCCTTCGTTCTTGTGTTTTGCGTGATCGCCGAGGACACCTACATGATCTTGTTCTGCCGCCCCGACTCCCAAAACCCCGTCATCGGCCTCTTTTTGTGGTATCTGTCCGAGCGCAATATCTCCGAAAACGTGCTGCTCGTGGTATGCGCGGCTCAGCTTTTTTGCCAGTTTAGCCATATCCTGCGTGTGTATGCCCGTCATCCGCGTGCCGATGAGGACGTGGCAGCCGAGAGCGCAAGCTCTGAGGACGATCTCGCATCGCGTGTGGTGATTTATGCCGACGCCCATAAGCTGTCACGGCGCGAGCAGGAGGTGCTCACGCTGGTGCTGAAGGGCAACGACGCCCAAAACATCGCCAGCGAGTTGGTCATCAGCCCTGGCACGGTCAAGGCACACTTGCATCGCATCTACGTTAAAAGCGGCGTCTCCAACCGAGATGACCTTATAGATACCTTTTGGCGTTCCTAGCCTCATTCTTCCTCGCATGCGGGTCTTGCTGTGTGGGCGGCCACACCGTTGGGCGTAATGAAGCGGTAATAATCTCAGACAATAAACCTGCAGGTAAAGCGTGTAAACCTGCTTAAACTGACCGTTTGCGGTCCCTGGCCTTGGCACGGATTTGCCCCTGTGTATCAATGGGTGTAGCGCGAAGCCGCGGACGTGGGACAGACGTCCGAGCACGGCTTGTAGGCACGCGCCGATGCGGGAGCGCTACGCTCCCAACCGAGTGCCCACGCGGGCGGTGCGTCCGCGTTGCAACCAAAGATGCCTGAGGAGGCTCACATGGACAAGGCTGATGTAGTTATCAAGAGCGACGCCGTCTTTACCGGCGATGGGCTCGAGCCGTTTAAGGGCGGCGTTGCCGTGCGGGGCGATAAAATCGTTGCCTGCGGTGACGATGCTCACCTGGCACCGTTTATCGGTCCCGATACCGAGGTGCGCGACTTTGGCGACCAGCTCGTCATGCCCGGCCTGATCGACTCGCACACGCATTTTGCCCAGGGCGCGTTTATGACCGACCCCGATTTTGCCGTCAACCTCATCGACTGCACCAGTTTTGAGATGGCGATGGAACGTGTCGTGGCGTTTGCGGCCGACCATCCTGATAACGAGTGGATTCTGGGCTGCCAGATTATCCAGTTCCAGTGGGATGTCCCCGAGATGCCCACGGCCGCGATGATCGATGAGTACATCTCCGACCGCCCGGTATTTCTGCAGCAGGTTGACTTGCATACCTTTAGTGCCAATACCTGCGCCATCAACAAGGTGGGAGTAACTTCGCAGACGCCCGATCCCGCAGGCGGCAAGATCCTTAAGGATGCCGACGGCAATCTGACGGGCGTGTTTTCCAACAACGCCGGCGCCTTCTTTATGGACGAGGTCTACGACCCAGCGCCCGAGGTTGTTGACGCGTCGTTTGCAAAAACCGCCCGGCGCGCCAATGCCCTGGGAATCACTACGGTCGGCATGGTCAATCCTACGTTTGTGAGCATGGAAAACCCGTATGCGGTGTTGGCAGGTCTTAATGCCAAGGGCGACTTGCCGCTGCGCGTGTTCCTGTACACCGACCTGTTCGAAAACGAGTCCTTGACGCTCGAGCAGATCAAGGAGAAATACGCCTTCCCGGGTACGCAGGTGGAGTGGCACGGCTTTAAGCAGTTCCTTGATGGTGTGTGCTCCGACCATACCGCCTGGATGCTTGAACCCTATTCCAACGCGCCCGATACCTGCGGTGAGCCCGCGGAGGATCCAGAGCGCATCCGTGCCGCCATTGTCAGGGCGCAGGAATGGGGCGTTGACACGCGCGTCCATACGATCGGCGATCGCTCGGTGCGTTTTGTGCTTGATTGCTTTGAGGAGGGCGAGCGCTTGCATGGTAAGCGGGGTTGCCGCCACTCCATGGAGCACAACGAGACGGTTCAGCCCGAGGATCTGCCGCGCTATGCCGAGCTGGGTATATGCCCTGGTATGCAGCCGTGGCACATGCTGCTCGATATGGCTGACCTTGCCAAGGACGATGCCGTGGGCCCCGAGCGTGCTGCGCTTTCGTGGCCCCTGCATAGCCTGCTTGCCAGCGGTGCCGTGGTGCACCTGGGCAGTGACTTCCCCGTTGTGGGCTTGGAGCCCATGGAGGAGGTGTACGGCGCGGTCTTCCGCATGCTCGAGGACGGCTCCAACACAGAAGGGTGGTTCCCGCAGGAGCGCATCACCATGGCCGAGGCCCTGCGCGCCTACACCTACGGCAGCGCCTACGCCATGCATGCCGAGGATCGCATCGGTACGCTCGCATGCGGCAAACAGGCTGATATCTGTGTGCTCGACCGTAACCTCTTTGACTGCGAACCGGCTGAGGTCCTCGAGGCCACGGCGTCTCTCACGATGATTGCCGGCAAGGTGGTCTACGAGGCCTAGCGGGGCTGCTGCATCGCTGGGCGGTGCCGCAGCCTGTGCGTGCCGCCCATCCATTCATGCATCCATTCATCAATCTCTCATGGAAAGGGGAGAACAATGGCAGAAGAAACAACCGCCGCTGTTGAGGAGGAGCGTGAGCTTGCCTCGCAGCCGATTCCCGGCCTGGTGCGCAAGTACACCATCATCACCGGCCAGGGTATGCTCGCCCAGATTATCATGGTGGTCCTTGAGGGCCTCGTGATGGGTTGGGGCCTGGGTGCACACGGCCTGGCCTGTGTTTCGATCATCATGTCGGTCGAGTACATTAACCTGGCCTTTGGCAACCTGTTTGGCACCGGCGTGCCCGCCGTGGTGGGCAACCTTTTGGGTGCCGGCGACATTAAGGGCGCCAGCAAGGCGTTTAGCCAGGGTTTTTGGCTTACCACGATTGTGAGTGTGCTGCTTGCTGTGGTGATGGCTGTGTTTACCGAGCCCATCTGCGCATTCTTCGGCGCCACGCCCGACATCATGGCCGATACCGTTGCCGGCGTGCGCACCTTCTCCGTGCTGCTGCCGCTCACGGTCATTGGTCAGATGGTCACCGCCGTCATGCGTGTGGACGAGAAGGTTCAGATCCAGGCCAACCTCATGACCGTGTCTGCCATCGTCGCTATCTGCTGGCTTGCGCTTTCCACGTTTGTGCTCAAGCTTGGCGTTATGGGAGCTGGCGTGTACTACGGTCTTTCCATCGGTATCTGGGCCATTGGTATCTTCTGGTTCATCGGCGGTAAGAAGTCGCAGCTCCAGATCAGCGCCGCCGACCTCAAACTCGACATGGCCATCTGCGGCCAGATCATCAAGATTGGTTTCCCGTTCTTTTTGGTGCAAGCTGCCACGTTCATCTTCAACACCGTTGCCAACTCGTTGCTTGGCCAGCTCGGCGGCGACATGGGTTCGCTCTACATCGCGGCCTTTGGTGTGATCAACGGCTACATCCTCTACATTACCATGATGGTCGCCCAGTGCTTCTCGTACGGCCTGCAGCCCATTGCCGCCTTCAACGCCGGCGCCAAGGCGTGGGCGCGCCTCAAGGAAACGCTCTCCTGCACGCTTAAGTACCAGGTCGTGACGCTTGCTGCGGTGTCTGCTGTGCTATGGGTGGCCGCAACGCCGGTCTGCGCCTTTTTTGCTGGTAGCGACCCGGCGCTCGTCGAGGTTGCCGCCAACGCCACGCGCATCGTTATCCTGGCCGTGGCCCTGGGCTATCTTGCCATGACCATGTCGATGTACTTCCAGGCGGTTGAGAAGGTGGGTATCGCCACGTTCACCGGTCTGCTCCGCTACGTGATCTGCTCCGTGCCGCTTATGTACCTGCTTGGCAACATGATGGGCGTTCAGGGTGTCTGGTTTGCCTTGGTGGCGGCTGACGCCATCACTGGTCTTATCTCCATCGCCCTCGCCGTCCGCGAATCCAAGCGACTTGCCACGCTCTAGACTCGGACACGGCCGGCCCGCGATAGTCGAATAAGTCAACTCGCCTGCAAGCCACCACAATGGGGACAGTTCCCATTGTGGTGGCTATTGTTATTTAGGGTCTGAGATTTCGGCTCTATAAATAACGTTTTTGAACTGGGCTACTATAAGATTGTGGAAAACACTACTACAAGATTATGGAAAACGCTACTGCGAGATTATGGCAAATGATACTATACGATTATGGTAACAGCGTTATAAGGGGCGTTGATATGGCCGAGTACATTAACAGGGATTTGCATGAGTTGCTCATTCGCATGGCGGGTTGGTTTCCTGTTGTGTCGTTGACGGGGCCTAGGCAGAGCGGAAAGTCTACGCTGGTTAGGCATGCCTTTCCCGACTATTCCTATGTCACGCTTGAGGACCCCCAAACGAGGCGCGCGGCCTTGGAGGATCCGGTGAGTTTTATCCGCAACCGAAAGGGCGGACTCATCATCGATGAGGCGCAATACGCCCCGGATTTGTTCTCGATGATCCAGGTTGTTTCGGATGAGCGGGGAGATGCCGGTCAATACATCCTTACGGGATCGCAAAACTTTTTGATGATGAAAAGCATCGGCCAGTCTCTTGCCGGGCGAGTCGGGATCTTAAAATTGCTGCCATTTTCGTTTCGAGAAGCGGAGAGGGGCCAGCAGGGGCAGTTGGAAGTGGATTTGTTTGCGCTCGAAGGGGGATACCCTCGCCTGCGTTCCGCCGGAATGCCGTCCTCGGTTTATTTCCCCAGCTATATTGATACCTATGTTGAGCGCGATGTTGTGGGCTTGCTTGACGTGCGCAATAAAGCGGAGTTTCATAAGTTACTGTCCATAATTGCCCAGAGCGCCGGTGCTCTCATTAATATATCTTCGCTTTCTCGAGATACGGGTGTGAACGTATCGACCATTAAAAGCTGGTTGTCTATCCTGGAGCAGAGCTACCTGACGTTTTCACTGCAGCCTTATTATGCAAATGCCAGGAAACGTTTGACTAAAACGCCCAAGCTTTATTTTTACGACACGGGGCTGCTCTGCTACTTGCTCAAAATTGGATCACTGGAGCAACTTTTGGAGAGCCCTTATCTGGGGGCAGTTTTCGAAAACCTCATCGTTTCCGAAACGGCGAAGAGCCATCTCAACGTGGGCGAGAATCCCGAGTTGTATTTCTATAGGGACGACGGCAAGCGAGAAATCGATTTGCTCGACTGCACAAACTCAGGGAGTCCCAAGGCTATCGAAATAAAATCATCCAGAACGTATCACGATAAGTACGCCCGCCATTTACAGGCTGTATGCGATGAGATCGACATTGCAAAAGATGCGCGCTATGTTGTGGCCCGCGTGGATTCAACGTATGAGTCGAAAGACTGTAGCGTGGTCTCGGCGCGTGATTGGCTTTTGCGATAACAAGTTCGGCGTATTAACAACTGCCGCGAAGGGTCCGGACCCCTTTCGCGGCGGTTTTTTGCCGATCCGGTGCGCCTCAGATGCAAGTGAGTAGGCTTTTTTGGGATCTGTCGAGCACACCGCGACAAACGCTAAATAAAACCGCAGGTCAGAGCTGTGGCGTTTTGGAGTGTGCTCGGCCTCCTGCAAAAGGTCTACTCACTTGGTTTTTCGGCGAGAAGGCCGCCGCAAGGGCAAGTAGCTCCCCTCGCGGCGGGTGGGGTTTTCCCCGATAAAACCTGCCAAAATAAAAACTGTCCCCTTTTGGCATGTCCCTTTTGGCGTGGCTGATTGGTTTGGGCTGTTTTGGAGAAAGCCCATGAGGTGGCACTCAGGCTAATCCTGCGTGTCGCCTCCGTACATGTAGACGATAAAGCCGTCGCCGGTGTCTTGGCTGTGATCCTCCAGGATGCGTTTCATGTTGAGGTGCTCGTAGAACTGCCAGTCAGAGTTGCAGTCGCTCATCAGGAAGAACTTGGTGCACCCGGCTTTGGCGAGTTCGGCGCGCGCAAGGTCGATGAGCTCGCGGCCGAGTCCCTTGCCCTGCCACTCGGGCACAATGATGATCAGGCTGAGCTGGCCCTGGGCATACTCGTCGCCCGTGGCGGCAAAGCGATCGGCCGTGGCCTTTTCGCGACTGTCGCCAAAGAGCGAGCCCTCGAGTTTGGTATCGGCGGTCTTTGCCATCTCGGTTGCCTGGGCGAACATCTCGTCGTAGCAGGGTACCCACGTGGGGTTGGTACGCGGCTTGCCGTCCTCGAAGATACCGATGCAGCAGGCGGCGATAATGCGGCCCTCTGCCTCGGCGACGAGCGCGATGGGGGAGCGCTGCAGCTGCATGGCAATGTTGAAGCGCGCGCAGAAATCGGCAGCTTCGACGTCGCCGCGGTTGCGCAGCGTGTTGCACCACAGCTGGTTGTAGATGGCGGCGATGCCAGCCAGGTCGTCGAGCGTGGCGGCGCGCAGGGTTACGTTGTCAAGGCTCATGGAGGCTCCTTCCAAGTTGGGTCAGGCCATCTATGAGTGTGGCATGGCCGCAGGGCCGCCGCATCAACCATTCGGTAGACGACCCCCGATTCCACGGGGGCGGAGAGATAGTCGTTGGGGACGTTCTTAAACGACTAGTCAAACAAGAACGTCCCCAACGACT
>UREC01000013.1:0-56549 GCA_900546755.1 uncultured Collinsella sp.
CTTGGCAAGGTTGTGCTCTACCAACTGAGCCATGTCCGCCTGCGAGGATTTAATATACGGGATGATCCACCCAAATGCAAGAACTTTTTTTGAAAAGTTTTGCGACGCCCTCGCGAACCTCGCGAAGACATCAGCCGCCGCGGAAGGCGCAGGCAAACGCAAGCTCGCCGCAAGAGACCCCTACATCTCACCGAGCATGATCCAGGCAGAGCTGTCCTGCGCGAGCTTACCGTCTGCAAGCGGTGATGAGGCGAGCAGGACCCTGCCCGCAGGCAGCTCCACGGGCGCTGCACCGAAGTTCGTCACACACGCCCAGCCGTTGTCGCGGCGATAGGCGATGACGCCGCCCTCAGCGCCCTCGGCACCATCCGCAAGGCCGGTGCGCCCGTCAAGATCGAGCCACGCAAGATCGTTGGCGCACCCGCGCAGCTTGCGCCGCAGCCAGAGGGCGTCACGATAGAGCGCAAGCATCGATGTCGGGTCCGCTTCTTCCCTATCGGCAGCGTAATCGGAAAACCATGCAGGCTGCGGCAGATGGGGCGCCGCATCGGCGTCCGCCGGTGAAAACCCAAACGATCCGCCCTGCGCGGGATCGTCCGCCGCCACCCACGGCAGGGGCACACGGCAGCCGTCGCGCCCCTTCTCGCGCTTCGGTCCGTGCGTATTGGTCGCAGTAGGATCTTCGAGTGCAGCCCACGGAATGTCAGCCACCTCAAAAAGGCCGAGCTCCTCACCCTGATACACGTATGCCGAGCCCGGAAGCGCCAGCTCAAGCAAAAGGGCCGCCCGCGCGCGGCGCTCACCGAGTTCACGGTCCTCGTCATAAGACGACCCGTCGCGTAAGAGCCAGTCGAGCGCAATCTGGTGGTAGCGCGTCGCCTTGATTTGCGGCAGGGCATAGCGCGTCGCCACGCGCGGCACGTCGTGGTTGGAGAGTACCCAGGTCGAGGCAGAATTGGATTCGATAGCCGCCTTCAAGCCCTCCTCGATTGCAGCGTGCATGTCATCATAGGTCCAAGTGGCCTTGGCAAACTCAAAGTTGAATGTCTGGCCAAGCTCGCTGGGACGCGCGTAGAGATACTGGCGCTCGGGCAGCACCCATGCCTCGGCAACGGCGCTGCGCGGCGGATTATAGCGGTCGAACACGCGGCGCCACTCGCGATAGATCTCATGGACCTCGTTGCGGTCCCACAGCGGATGGGTGCCGTCGTCAACCATGTCATCGCCCTCGGCGAGATGCCACCGGTCGAGGTCATCGCGGTCGAGATCCTTGGCGAGACCGTGCGCCACATCAATGCGAAAGCCATCGACGCCTCGATCGCTCCAAAACGCCAGGACGTCGCAAAAGAACGCGTGAACCTCGGGGCATGACCAGTCAAAGTCCGGCTGCTCGGGCGTAAACATGTGCAGATACCACTGACCGTCCGCGGCGCGCGTCCAGGCGGGGCCACCAAAGTTGGCATTCCAATTGGTGGGAGGCAGCTCGCCGTGCTCGCCGCGACCATCGCGGAAGATATAACGGGCGCGCTCGGGCGATCCGGGGCCGGCGGCAAGAGCGGCTTTGAACCAGGGGTGCTGGTTGGACGAATGGTTGGGCACGATGTCGACGATGACCTTGATGCCGTGCGCATGAGCCGCGGCGATCATGTCATCGAAGTCGTCAAGCGAGCCGAGACGTGGGTCGACATCGCAGTAGTCCGCCACATCATAGCCGCCATCGACGAGAGGCGATGGGTAAAACGGGCTCAGCCAGATGGCCTCGATACCCAGCCGCTCAAGATAGTCCATCTGCTGGGTAATGCCCGCGATATCGCCCAGACCCGAACCAGTCGAATCCTTAAACGAGCGCGGGTAGATTTGATAAATCGCGGCATCGGACATCCATGGGCGCGAAGAGGACTTTTCTGTAGCCATGGGGTGCGACTCCCTTGCAACGAGGTTTTGCGGGATGTCCACGATGATACGCCCAAAGCGGACATTCGCGGCAAACAACGCCACAGCCACGCCCCAAAACGCTCGCTCCCCCTCGGGTTCGAGCCTCCTGGGACGAATCGATCGATTAGTGAAAAGAACGGAAGACTTACTCCCCCGGCCACGACAGACACTATGACCCAATCCAGGGGCACGGAAACGACAGGAGCCCCCGCTCGTGACCGCGGGTCGGGGCTGTGACAATGATGTTGAAGTGCCATAGGCGCAGCCGCGCCGCAACGAGGTTGGGAGGCTCCCATGCCAAAGTATTCTACCGCGTTCGGGATGGACGTCCACCTGAGGTCGACCACCGTCTGCGCCCTCGACGCGGACACCGGCGAGGCCGTGACGAGGAGGTTCCGCGGCAACCCCTGGGGCGAGGTCGCGGAGTGGATGTCGGGCTTCCCCGGCCCGTCGCTCGCCGCCTACGAGAGCGGCTACCTCGGCTTCGCCCCGCAAAGGGAGCTGTCGGCCCTCGGCGTCGACTGCGTCGTCGCGGCCGTCTCCAAGGTCCCGAGGTCGGCTGCCGACCTCTCGTCCAAGAACGATGTTAGCGTCAATATATTTTTCACCATTTTCACCAACGTATTTTCGCCAATCGCGCCAACGCGGATGCGCCGGATTCGCTTACGCGGATGCGCCGCTTTCGGCGTCTAGGCTCCCTCCTCCTTCCCGTCCTCACCGCCGATGGATACGTCCTTCAGGCGGTACGACCGTCCCGTTATCTTGATCATCGCGCAATGGTGGCAAAGCCTGTCGGCCACCGCCGAGGCCGTGACGTTGCTGCCGAACACGTCGCCCCACCTACCCACCGGCACGTTGGTCGTGACGATGGTCGACCGCTTTAGCGCGTAGCGCCTGTTGACCAGCTGGAACAGCAGGTCGGCACCCTCCTTGCCGATATCGAGGTAGCCGAGCTCGTCTATTATCAGCAGGCTGCAGTGCTCGTAGAACCGCATCCTGCGCGCCAGCGCCTCCTTCGCCGAGGCGTGCTTGAGGTCCTCGACCAGCCTCGAGCAGTCGGCGAAGTACACCTGCTTGCGGGCCATCACCGCCTCGTGGCCTATGGCTATCGACAGGTGGGTCTTGCCGACGCCCGGGCTGCCGACGAGCACGACGTTGTCGCCGCGGTCGATGAACTCGAGCGTGGCCAGCTGCTCGACCAGCCCGCGCGGCACGCTCGGCTGGAAGCCCCAGTCGAAGTCGGCCAGCGTCTTTATGTAGGGGAAGTTGGCCATCCTCGTGCGGCGCTCGTCGTCGGCGCGCCGCTTGAGGGCTATCTGGGCGTCGGTGAGCTCGAGCATGGCGTCGACCAGGCCCTTCCTCCCGTCGGCGACGAGCCTGACGTACTCGGGCACCGACGACGCCATGCCCTCGAGCCCCAGCTCCTCGAGGTTGGCCGCCAGGCGGCTGAGGGGGCTGGCCTGCACGGCGGCGCTCACAGCGAGCCCCCTATCGAGTCGAGCAGGCCGAGGTTGGCCGCGGCGGCCGCCTCGATGTCGCCGGCGGCGTCGCCGAACCACCGCTTGCCGGCCATGGCCTCGGCGTAGTGCGCCGGGTCGTAGGCCGGCCCGCCCGCCACGTGCGTGGCCACCAGCTCGCCGCCGACGTAGCAGTCCATCGCGCCGCCGGGCATGCAGACGATGCGGGCGGGCCTGCCGATGCAGCGCCTGGGCACCGACATGGGCTCGCCGTGCGCGCTCACCAGCATCGTGGCCGGCACCCTGGCCACGCGCACCACGTCGCCCATCGCCTCCTCGAGGGCGCGCAGGTTGCCGACGGGCAGCAGCGCGTCCTTCTCCTCCATGAACAGCGCGGAGGGAGGCAGCCCCGTGGTCTCGTTGGGCTCGGAGTTGCTGGCGTCCTCGATCCGCGCGACGATCTCGTCGATGTCGTCCCAGCCGTCGAAGTCGCCCTGGTAGGCCATGAGCCGCGACAGGAAGCGGTTCGACGACTCGACCTTGCCCTTCGTCTGGGGGCTGCGCGGGCGGCACAGCTTCAGCTCGAAGCCGGCGGCCTTGGCGAACTCGTACGCGCGCTGGACCTTGAGGCGCCTGCCGCCCTTGACCGTCACCAGGGCGGACATGTTGTCCGTGACCCACTCGCGCGGCACGCCGCCGAGCCTCGCGATCGTGGCGTACATGCACCTGACCAGGTCGTCGGTCGTCCTGGTCCTCGACCGGATGAATATGTGCCTGCGGGAATGGCCCAGCGTCGCCGCGAACACGTTGAACTCGAACAGCTCGCCGTCGCGGTTCGCCATCTTGACGGACTCCTTCCAGTCGAACTGCAGCTGCAGTCCGGGCGGCGTCTCGAAGCGCGGGTGCGGCTCCGGGCCGCCGGAGGCCCCGACGGCGATGCCGTTCTTGCGCATGAACTGGGTGAAGGCGTTGTAGCCGGCCAGGTCCTCGCCGGGATACCTGTGCAGCAGCCACTCGTGGATGCCCTTCTTGGTGACTCCCGGCAGCTGCGCCTTGGCGGCCACCTCCTCGATGTGCGCGTCGAACGAGCCCGCCCTGTCGCCGCGCCCGTCGTGGGGCCGCCCGCCCTCGGCCCTCCAGTACGACGCCACGGTGTGCCTGTCCTTGCCGTAGCGCTTCGCTATGTCGCTGAAGTTGGGCTTTATGCCCGCTTCCCTGTACATGTCCAACTCTCCGATCAGGTTCTTCTCCGCCACGGCCCGCTCCTCCCGAAAGCATCGTTCGCTCGTCGATCGAAGCGTAAGCCCCGGCGTTGGTGGAAATGGTGAAAATGCGTTGGCGCAAATGGCGGGATTGCGTTGGCATGATTGGTTGTTGAGCGTTGGTCAAAATGGTTGTTTTTACAGTAGCGCTAACAAACGACCGCAACGACGCGGCCAGGATGGCCAAGGCGATACTGTCGCACGACGTCACCCCGGTATGGGTGCCGTCCCCCGAGATCGAGGGGCTCAGGGACCTCGCCGCCGCCCACGACGCGGCGACCGCGAGGCTCGCGGCGGCGAAGCAGCGGCTCCTGGCGTTCCTAGCCCGCCGCGGCTATGTCTACGGCGGCACGACGCCGGCCGGCAACCCCCGGAAGTACTGGACGTACGGCTTCCTCAGGTGGCTCGACGGCATACACCCCGCCGACGACGGAGGCATCCGGGCGCTTGCGGCGCTGAGGAACGAGGTCGAGGCGGCCGACGAGACGAGGGAGGCCCTCCTCGCCGAATACAGGGCCGCCGTCGCGGCGGGCCCCCTCTCGGCCGAGGTCGAGGCGCTCCAGTCGATCAAGGGGTGCGGGTTCGCGCTCGCCGCCGCCTTCGCGTCCGAGGTCGGCGACTTCTCGAGGTTCCGCTCCGGCAGGCAGGTGACGGCCTACTTCGGCCTCGCCCCGAAGCAGAGGTCGAGCGCGGACTCCGTGCGCCTCGGCGGAATCAGCGGGGCCGGCAACGCGCTCGTCAGGAAGCTGGCTGTCGAGGGGTCCTGGTGCTATGCCCAGGCCGGCCACCAGCCGAAGCTGATGCCCAAGGGCTCCGGCGTGCCCCTCGAGATAAGGATGCACGGGAGGAAGGGGTCCGAGAGGCTCCTGCGCCGCCGCGAGGAGATGATCGCCCGCGGGATGCCGCAGGCGAAGGCGAACGCGGCCACCGCGGCCGAGCTCGTGAGGTGGCTGTGGGCCCTCGGCACGATGTGCCGGGAGGGCGCGGAATAGACATAGCCCCCGTCCCGGCGAGCCGGGCGGCCTTCGGGGATACCCCCTATTTCGCTGTGCGCGCGGAGCCCTCCGCATGCGCCTCGACAGACTTGGGGAACCCCGCCGAAGGAATGGAGTGCGGGCCGACAGAACGGTATCCGCGGATATGAGACTGAGCCGAAGGCGTCGATGACATGCCGGGGGCGGACCGGGACGGGTTTAACGGCAGGCCCCGCCGACCGATTGCAAGCGGTCGGCGGGGCCATTGTGGCTCTTGACAGCGGATTGGGTCATATGAGCGAAAGCCCGCCAGAGCGAGCAAGGTGACGTGAAAGAGGAGGGAAGCGTACTTCGGTACGCGACCGACGATTGAACGTCAGATTGCCGCTCTGGCGGGCTTGCAGCGTCGAGCCGTTACGCGGTTTGCTAAAACCGCGTAACTACAAATCTCCGCCGGCGCCCAGTAGCTTGCGCATGACTTGCTCGGGGTTAACCGAGCCATCGCGCGGGGCCAGGGCGGTGATCTTCTTCTGCATCTTGTACTCGTGCAGCTCATCCTCGAGCTGGCGCACGCGAGCGCGGAGCTTCTCGTTCTCGCGCTCGCGCTCCTCGGCACGCTCCTTCATATCGAGAATGCGCACCACGCCGGCAAGGTTGATACCCTCGTCAGTCAGCTGGTTGATGAGCTCCAGACGCTCGATATCGGCACGCGAATACAGGCGTGTGTTACCGCCCGAGCGCTGGGGGTTCACCAGGCCCTTAGACTCGTAGACGCGCAGAGTCTGCGGATGCATGCCGGTCAGCTCGGCCGCCACACTGATCATGTACAGCGGTTTGTTCCTATTGTCCTCGGCCATGCTACCTGACCCCTTTCCGTCTCGTTATCGTCCATCATAAGCCCGCGGGCGCGGGCGCGCGCCGCGACCGCCCTAGTACGTCGCCTTGTAACGGTTGACCTTCTCGCGATAGTCGCGCGTGTCGGCCTCGCGCAGCTTGGTCATGGCATCGCGCTCGTCATCGGATAGGTTCGTGGGGACCTGCACCTTGATCTCGACGAGCAGCGCGCCCGTACGGCCACGGTGCTTAACGTCGGGCGCTCCCATCTCCTTAAAGCGGAACTTCTTGCCCGTCTGGGTACCCGCGGGCACTTTCAAACGGACCGTCGCACCGCCGGGTGTGGGCACGTCCACCGTGCAGCCGAGCGCCGCCTCGTAGACCGAGACCGGTACCTCCATGGTCACGTCGGCGCCTTTGCGCTTGAACAGCGGGTGCTCCTCCACATGCGTGGTCACGACCAGGTCGCCGCGCTCGCCACCCGCAACGCCATACTCGCCGCGACGTTTGTAGCGCAGCTTGCCGCCGTCGACCGCGCCCGCGGGCACCGAGACCGTAATGGTCTGCTGCTCGCCTGTCGAGGGAATGCGATAGGTGACCTTGTGCGTCACGCCGCGAAACGCGTCCTCGGCCGAAACATCGACGGTCAGCGACAGGTCGCCGCCCTTGCGAGCGCGGCTGCGACCCGCGCCGGCACCGGCAGCGCCCGCAGCCCCGGCAAAGCCCGAGCCCCAATCGCTGCCCCAGGCGCCGTTGCCGCTAAAGATGCTGTCGAAGATGTCGCCCCAGCCGCTGGCGCCCGCGCCGGCACCGTAGCCGCCGCCATATGCGCCGCCCGCGCCCGGCATGCCGCCAAACATGAGCATCTGGTCGTACTCTTTGCGCTTCTTCTCGTCCGAAAGCGTCTCGTAGGCCTCGCTGATCTCCTTGAACTTGGCCTCGTCGCCGCCGGCATCGGGGTGATATTTTTGCGCGAGCTTGCGAAACGCGCTCTTGATCTCTTTGTCGGAGGCGCTCTTGGATACGCCCAGGATGTCATAGAAGGTTTTGCCTGCAGCCATCGTAGCTCCTCTCCTGTTTCATCCGCCGCCCAGCGGGCGGCGGCTCATGCTTTCATATGGCACTAGGCCAGAAAGGGCCCCGGGTGTTGCCCCGGGGCCCTTCTCAATTACTCCTCGGTGCTCTCGGCCGTATCGGCCGCAGCATCCTCGGGCGCCGCTTCGGGCTCCGGTGCGGGGCGCTTCTCGCCACCGTAGGTCACCGTCACCATCGCGGAACGCAGGATGCGATCCGCCATGCGGTAGCCCTTCTGGTACACGTCGTTGACGGTCTCGTCGTACTGCGATGCGTCCTCGACGCGACCCACAGCCTGGTGCTCGAGCGGATCGAACGCCTCGCCCTTGGGGTCGATGGGCTCAACGCCCTCGTGCGCAAACACATCGAGCAGCTTGGCATGCACCGCATCGACGCCATCGACGAACTGCTTAAAGTCGTCGGCAAGCTCTTGGCTGCGGGCATGGTCGATCGCGCGCTCGATATCGTCGATTACCGGCAACAGCGCGGTGACAAGCTTCTCAGTCGCGCGCTCGCGCTCGGCGATGCGCTCGTTGGCGGTGCGGCGACGGAAGTTCTCCCAGTCGGCCTGCAGACGGGCGGTACGCTCGGTGGCGTCCTTTGCCTTGTCCTCGGCGGCCTTCTGAGCCTCTGCCGCAGCATCGAGCTCATTGCGCACGTCGGCAAGCTCTTTCTGAGCCTGCTCGAACTTGAGCTTAAAGTCGTTGTCGGCGGCTTCTTCACCGGCGCGGATAGCGGCTTCCACCATCTCGTCCTCGGTCATCGTCGCCTCCTTGTTGGAATCCTCTACCTGGTTCTCGGCAGCCTCGGCGGCCGGGGCCTCGTTGGCCTCGGTATCGTCAACGGCCTCTACGGGAATCTTCACGTCCTTCTCCTCAGAGTCAACGGGGGCGGCGCCAGCGGCGGCCGCCTCCGTGCGAGCTTTACGGGCGGACATGATTATTTGTCCTCGTCGTCCACAACCTCGTAGTCGGCGTCGACAACGTCATCGTCGGCAGGCTGGGCGCCAGCGGCACCGTCGGTCTGCTGCTGAGCGTCGGCGTAGACAACCTGGGCCAGCTCGTAGGCCACGGACTGCAGGGACTCGCCGGCGGCCTTGATAGCCTCGACGTCAGAGCCCTCGAGCGCCTTCTTGGCGTCGGCGATAGCGGCCTCGGCCTTGGACTTCACGTCGGCGGAAACCTTGTCGCCCAGCTCGTTGAGGGTCTGCTCGGTGGAGTAGCACAGGCTGTCGGTCTGGTTGCGGACCTCGACCTCTTCCTTCTGCTTCTTGTCCTCCTCGGCATGAGCCTCGGCGTCCTTGACCATACGATCGACTTCGTCGTCGGACAGAGCGGTGGAACCGGAAATGGTGATCTGCTGCTCCTTGCCGGTGCCCTTGTCCTTAGCGGAGACCTTGACGATGCCGTTGGCGTCGATGTCGAAGGTAACCTCGATCTGCGGCACGCCGCGGCGGGCAGCCGGGATGCCGGTCAGCTGGAACTTACCGAGCGACTTGTTGTCGCGGGCAAGCTCGCGCTCGCCCTGGAGCACGTTGATCTCGACGCTGGTCTGGTTGTCGGCAGCGGTGGAGTAGACCTCGGTCTTGGAGGTCGGGATCGTGGTGTTGCGGTCGATCATCTTGGTCATGATGCCGCCCATGGTCTCGACGCCCAGCGACAGCGGGGTAACGTCGAGCAGCAGGATGCCCTCGACGTCGCCGGTGAGCACGCCGCCCTGGACGGCAGCGCCGTCGGCAACGACCTCGTCGGGATTCACGGACATGTTGGGCTGCTTGCCGGTCATGGTCTTGACCAGATCCTGGACGGCGGGCATACGGGTGGAGCCGCCGACGAGGATGACCTCGGTCAGATCGGAGAGCTTGAGCTTAGCGTCGCGCAGGGCGTTGGTGACAGGCTGCTTGCAGCGCTCGAGCAGGTCGCGGGTGATCTTCTCGAACTCGGCGCGGGTCAGCGTGTAGTTGAGGTGCAGCGGGCCAGACTGGTTCATGGTGATGAACGGCAGGTTGATGGTGGACTGCTGGGCTGCGGAGAGCTCCTTCTTGGCGTTCTCGGCGGCCTCCTTCAGACGCTGCAGGGCCATGGGGTCCTGACGCAGGTCGACACCGTTCTCCTGCTGGAACTTATCGGCCATCCAATCGATGACGCGCTGATCCCAGTCGTCGCCGCCCAGGTGGTTGTCGCCCGAGGTGGACAGAACCTCAAACACGCCGTCGGCGAGGTCGAGGATGGAGACGTCGAAGGTGCCGCCGCCCAGGTCGAAGACCAGAATGCGCTGGTCGGTGCCCTGCTTGTCCAGGCCATAGGCCAGAGCAGCAGCGGTCGGCTCGTTGACGATACGCTTGACGTTGAGGCCGGCGATCTTACCGGCATCCTTGGTGGCCTGACGCTGGGCGTCGTTGAAGTAGGCCGGGACGGTGATGACGGCGTCGGTGACGGTCTCGCCCAGATACTTCTCGGCGTCGGCCTTCATCTTTGCGAGCGTCATGGCGCTCACCTGCTCGGCGGTGTAATCCTTGCCCTCGATATCGACGACGGCACGGCCACCCTGGCCCTCCTTGACCTCATACGGCACGGTCTTGATCTCGGAGGTGCACTCGGAGTACTTGCGGCCCATGAAGCGCTTGATGGAGAACACGGTGTTCTTGGGGTTGGTGACCGCCTGGTTCTTAGCGGCCTTACCCACGACGCGGTCGCCGTCGGCACGGAAGCCAACAACAGACGGGGTGGTGCGGTCGCCCTCGGCGTTCACGATAATGGTCGGAGAACCGCCCTCGAGGACGGCCATGGCGGAGTTAGTAGTACCAAGGTCGATACCAAGAATCTTACTCATTAGAAATTCCCTCTCTCTTTTGCGTTCGCGCCGCCTCGACGATCTGTCGCGCGGCGCTTCGGCTTGTCTTTCAGGATGTAGTGTATCCCCTTATGGGCCGGAATATACAAAATCTAAGTCAATTCATATAAGATTTCTTATTGCTGAGAGTTTAGGTTCTTAAATGCGCAGGTAGATGCGCTGAATGAGTTCTCGGCAAATCTATTGAGATCTATGTAGAGATGGCTGAGGTTTGCGTCCGGGGGTGCCTGGGGGCCGTCTTGCGGCAAGCGCATCCCGGTTTGAGCGTGGATTCCGGGTCGCAGTTTCCGTCTGAAGGCTCAACCGGAAACCGTATCCCGTTTTGAGAGCTGATACCGGGTCGCAGTTTCCGCTAGCGGGCCCAACCGGAAACTGCGACCCGGTTTTCGGCCAAATAACGGGATGCCCTTTCCGCAGGCGCGCTCAATAGGTCAATATTACAAGTCACCTATAGCTAACATTTGCGCAGCTCAACGGCCCCACCTGCGCGTTTTTTAGTAAACCTTGGCATACTCGGCGAACGGTATGAAGATGCCGGCCAGAGGGTATTGCAAACGGTCGCTCCCGTGGTATGTTTTTGCCCGAATCAAACCGACGCGCATCGCCTGTAGCGTCGGTCAACAGAGAGGAAACTACCATGGCTCATCCCGTAATTGATGCCGACGAGTGCATCGCTTGTGGCGTTTGCGTCGACTCCTGCCCCGCTGGCGTTCTGGAGCTCCAGGACGTCGCTACCGTCGCTGACGAGGATTCCTGCGTCGCCTGTGGCGCTTGCCAGGACGCTTGCCCCGCCGGCGCGATCACCGAGATCGTCGAGGAGTAATAACTCCCCCACTTGCACACTCACAAGTACACCGTGCACAAAAAAGGAGGCCTCCGCATCGCCGCGGAGGCCTCCTTTTGCATTCGTCGTTACTAGGACAGATCATCTTCGTAGGGCATGAGGTCTGCCAAGTAGCCTTTCTCCTTGAGCATGGTCTCGATCTCGTCGAGAGTCTGCTCGTCTTCCGCCGCAATGCGATGGAAGTGATAGCCGCTGGTCACCGTCAGCAGCGGAAAGCTCTTGCCGCTCTCGATATCGTGCAGGTAGCGCTCAACATCGCGACGATTGCGGATGTCCAGGTCGGCCGTGATCTTGCCGTACACGCGGTGGTTGACGATCACGTTGAGCACGGCACCGCCCGCGTCGACGATGCTCGTGAGCTCATCGCCCGCCTGTTCCACGCCATGGCGTACCTTGACCAGACGCGTGGGCACAGCCGGGCTGCTCGGCGCCTCCTGTAGTACATAGCCACGATTGGTGGCGACGATATCGTGCCCGTCGGCGCGCAGCAGGGCGATGTCCTGCACCACGACCTGACGGCTCACGCCCACCTCGTGGGCAAGCGCACTGCCCGAGACGGGATCTTTGGCTCCCTCGAGCACGGCCAAGATGGCACGGCGACGCTCGCGGGCGTCCATTATTTACCGTCCAGCAGACGCAGGTGCTTAAGCGAGAGGTCGAGAATCGGCGCAGAGTGCGTCAGCGCCCCCGAGCTAATAAAGTCAACGCCCAGGTCGGCAAGCGCGCGGATATTGCTGGCGTCCACGTTGCCCGAGCACTCGGTCTTGGCACGACCGGCGATAAATTCAATCGCGGCAGCCATATCGTCGTGGGTCATGTTGTCGAACATGATGATGTCGGCGCCGGCCTCCACAGCCTCGCGCACCATGTCCAGGTTCTCGCACTCGATCTCGACCGTCGTGGTAAACGATGCATGGGCGCGCGCCATCTCGATCGCACGCGTCACGCCACCGGCGGCGTCGATGTGGTTGTCCTTGAGCATGACAGCCGTCGACAGGTTGTAACGGTGGTTGCTGCCACCGCCGATCTCGACTGCGGCCTTCTCGAAGACACGCATGCCCGGCGTGGTCTTGCGCGTGTCGACAAGCACGGTCTTGGTGCCCACGAGCGCAGCCGCCATCCGATGCGTGTAAGTGGCGATGCCGCTCATGCGCTGCAGGTAGTTGAGCGCCACGCGCTCGCCCGAAAGCAGCACGCGCGCGTCGCCGCGCACCTGGCCCACGTGATCGCCGGCGTGTACCTCGTCACCGTCAGCAACATCAAACAGCACCGAACTCTGCGGATCCAGCAGCTCAAAGGTGCGGGCGAATACGTCCAGGCCGGCGATAATGCCGTCGGCCTTGGCGATGAGCTCCACCGTGGCGGGGCGCGCCGTGGGGCACACGCTCGCCGTACTCACGTCCTCAAACGTGATGTCCTCGCGCAGAGCCTGCAAAATCAGATCATCGACGACGAGCTTCATGGTAATGGGATTCATGGTCTACTCCTCCACGGCCTGCGTGCCGGCGGCACGGGCCAAATCATCGATTGCAAGGGTATCGGCGCTCAGGGCGCGGTGACGCCCGTCAAGCGCGGGCTCACCGGCCTGCTCCACGGCCAGCGACTCGCCGGTGCGCATGTACCACGCGGCGCGGCGGCCCCAGACCAGCGCCTCGAGCAGGCTGTTAGAAGCCAGGCGGTTCTTGCCGTGCACGCCATTGCAGGCCGTCTCGCCGGCGGCGTAGAGCTCGGGCATCGAGGTGCGACCGTCCTTGTCGACCCATACGCCGCCCATAAAGTAGTGCTGCGTGGGAGTGACGGGAATGGGCTCGTCCAGGATGTCGCGGCCGTCCTCCAGGCAGCGCGCGCGGATATTGGCAAAGTGCCCGGTCACCACGTCGCGCTCGACGGGGGCAAAGCTCAGCCACTCGTGCTCGGTGCCGTCCTGCCTCATCTGCTCGCGGATGGCGGCGGCGACAACGTCGCGCGGCTGCAACTCGTCGGTAAAGCGCTCGCCGGCGGCATTGAGCAGAATCGCGCCCTCGCCGCGGCAGCTTTCGCTGATCAGGAACGTGCGACCCGGCTGCGGCGAGAACAGGCCCGTGGGGTGGATCTGCACGTAGTCCAGGTGCTCCATCGTGATGCCGTGCTCCTGCGCGATGTAGCAGGCGTCACCGGTGAGCTGCGGGTAGTTGGTCGAGTGGTCGTACACGCCACCGATACCGCCCGTTGCCCACAGCGTATGGCGGGCATGGATCTTAAACGGCTTACCAGCACGCACGCCCTCAGCGGCATTTGCCAGCTCGTCGGCGGGGCGAGCTGAATCGTCCTCGTCCACGGCGACGGCGACGACGCCGGTGCACACCGTGGCGTCATCGCGCTCGGCGGTCAGGATGTCGGTCATGGCAACGCGTTCGAGAATCTGCACGTTATCCAGCTTGCGGACAGCCTGGAGCAGCTTGGTCGTAATTTCCTTGCCCGTAATATCGGCATGGAAGGCGATGCGCGGGCGGCTGTGCGCGCCCTCGCGGGTAAAGTCGAGGCTGCCGTCGGCCTTGCGCTCAAAATCCACGCCCATGGCCAGCAGGTCGTTGATGACCGAACGGCTCGAGCGAATCATGATATCGACGCTCTCGCGGCGGTTCTCGTAATGGCCGGCGTGCATGGTGTCCTCAAAGAAGGCATCGTAGTCCGAGCCTTCGGGCAGCACACAAATGCCGCCCTGCGCGAGCATCGAATCGCACTCATCGACGGCGCCCTTGGAGAGCATGATCACGCGCGTGCTCGTCGGCAGATTGAGGGCGGCATATAGGCCCGCCACGCCGCAGCCGGCAATGACGACGTCACACTCCATATCGGGGTATTGTTTGGTTTCCACAGGAATCCTCTCCCTTGTAATGTGGCATAAGGGATGGTCCCTCATGTCACATTGGCTTAGCGCGCCGCGTACTCGAGCATGCGGTCGAGCGTGAGCTTGGCCTGATCGGCGGCCTCGTCCGACACGCCAATCTGCACCTCGCCCTCGCCCGTCTCCAGGCAGCGCACGAGCTTTTCGAGCGTGATGAGATCCATGTTGACGCAGGTGGGCTGCACCGCGGGGAAGTAGAACTTCTTGCCGGTGCCCTGGCAGCGGCGCTCGAGCTCGTAGAGCACGCCGCGGACCGTCACGACGATGAACTCGCTGGCGTCCGACTCCTCGGCATACCTGATGATGCCGGCGGTGGAGCCGATGTAGTCGGCCTCGGCCAGGACGTCGGCCTTGCACTCAGGATGCGCCAGCACGAGCGCGGCGGGGTGGGCCTCCGTCGCGTCGACAATCTGCTCGACGGTGATGATGTGATGGCGCGGGCAGTAACCGTTGTTGAGGATGACGTGCTTTTGCGGCACCTGCTCGGCTACGAAACGGCCCAGGTTTTGATCGGGGATAAACAGGATATGCTGCTGCGGCAGCTCGGACACGATCTTGACGGCGTTGGAGCTGGTGACGCACACGTCGCTCCAGCTCTTGATCTCGACCGTGGAGTTGACGTAGCAGACCACGGCCAGATCGTCGCCGTACTCGGCGCGCGCCGCGTCGACCGTCTCGCGCTTGACCATATGAGCCATGGGGCAGTCCGCGCCCGGCTCGGGCAGCAGCACGGTCTTGGTGGGGTTGAGCAGCTTGGCGCTCTCGCCCATAAACTCCACGCCGCACAGCACGATGGTCTGCTGCGGCAGGCTCTTGGCGAGCTTAGCCAGGTAGAAGCTGTCGCCGACGTAATCAGCCACGGCCTGCACCTCGGGCGCCACGTAATAGTGCGCTAAGATCACCGCGTCACGTTGGGTTTTTAGTTGCTGAATGGCCTCGACGAGCTCTGCGGGCACCAATGCCGCGCGCTCCGTTGCCGTCGCTGCCGATGCCAGGCCGGCCGCAATGTCGCGTGCAAGCTCCGATGCATCCATGTTCGCGCTCTGTGCCATCAAGGCCCCTCTCTTTTGGCGAATCTTGGGGCTTTAGTATGACACCTGGCTTTACAGCTGACAAGACAGCTGTAAAGCCAGGTGTAAAGTTGGAATAAAGATTCAATCTTGGGGCGGGTCCATTTTCGAACTGGCAAGCTGAGGATAGCCGAGCTCTCGATAGCGCAGGAGGCATCTTTCGCCACCGCAATACCGCTCGGCGCGAGTTGCGCACCGTGAGGCACGAACGGGCGCTCCCCCGCGAGTGGTCCGCGCCCAATGTGGCAAAATCGAACTACTAAGGGGGCTCAGAATGCTCAAGATTATTGCCTGCGACGATGACGTCGCTTTTCTAGATAGACTGCACCGGATGATCGACCGTTGGTCGATCGAGACGAGCACGGCGGTCGATGTTGCGCTCGTCACGCGCGGCGAGGACCTGCTGGCGCGCCATGCCGCGTCGCGCGCCGACATCATCCTGCTCGACATGATCATGCCGCTCGTCAACGGCATGGACACCGCACGCGAATTGCGCCAGGCCGACACCGCCGTGCGCCTGGTGTTCCTTACCTCGTCGCCCGAGTTTGCACTGGAGTCCTACGAGGTCCGCGCCTTCGACTATCTGCTCAAGCCCGTGACTTACGAACGCCTGGCGCAGTTACTCGACGAACTTTCGAGCATGCGCCCGGCGGCAACCGACGAGCTCGTGATCAAAACGTCCTTTGGCTACCACGCCCTGCGCCTGTCCGACATCGAATATGCCGAGGCGCGCAACAAGCACGTGGTCTTCCACCTGCGCGACGGACGCGATATCGAGGCACTCGAGTCGTTCCGCAGCGTCGAGGACCGTTTGGCGCAAAATGCCACCTTCTTTAAATGCCACCGTAGCTACCAGGTCAACTTGCGCAACATCGACCACTTCGATCGCACGGACATCGTCATGCGCTCCGGCGCGTGCATTCCGCTGTCGCGCAGCAGCAAGCAGGGGTTCCAAGACGCCTACTTTGCGGTGCGCTTCGAGGGCGGGAGGCGCTGATGATCTCCTCGGTCGAAATGGTCCTTTGGGCAATCCACCACGCCACAACGCTACTCTTTGGCGTCTTTGCTTCGGCGGCGCTATGCGGTATCGAAATCAATCGACGCCATGCACTCGAGTTGGTGGGGGTCGGAGCCGCAACCGGCGCTGCCTTTTCGATCGCCAATGTCGTTGGCGGAGAGCTTTTTGCCCGTCAGGTCTATCCGCTCGTCGTGCACCTGCCGCTTACCGTCTACCTGTGTGCGCGCTACCGTCTGAGCCCGCTGCTCGCGGCATTGGGCGTCACCAGCGCCTATCTGAGCTGTCAGTTCAGCAACTGGATGGGCATCGCCGCCTTTGCCGCAACCGATTCGCAGATCGCGTACTATCTGGCGCGCATCGCGACCACGCTCGGCGTCTTTGCCGTCCTGCTGCATTGGGCCGGCGACATTGGACCCCGCCTGGCGATTAAAAGCCCCACCGAGCTGAGCATCCTTTTAATCCTGCCGCTCGTCTATTACATCTTTGACTACGCCACCAACGTCTACACCACGCTGTTCCACTCGGGCTCGGTGGTGACAGTTGAGTTTTTGGCATTTGCGCTCTGTGCCTTCTATCTTATGTTTCTTGCCGTTTACCTGCGCGAATACGAAGAAAAGGAAACCGCCGAGCGAGAGCGTTGGATGCTCGAAACCCGCGACAGCGCCGCCATCAAAGAGCTCGAGGCTTGGCGTCAATCTGGGCGCGAGCTGTCGATTCTTCGCCACGATATGCGCCACTTCCTACGCGGCCTGGCCACTTTAATTGAGGAGGGCCACACCGACGAGGCGCTCAAACGCATCGATGAGCTCTGCGAAGCCGGCGACCGCACCGCCGTACGCCGCTTCTGTGCCAACGAGACCGTAAACATCGCGCTTTCGTCATTCAACTCAGATATCAATAGAAACGGCATTACCGCCAACCTGCGCGCCGCCGTACCCGAAACCGTCCACGTAGGTGACGCCGACCTGTTTAGCGTGCTCTCAAATGCCTTGGAAAACGCTATCACCGCCGCAAGCGCCGCACCCCAAGGAAAGCGATTCGTCGACCTTGACCTGCGACTTGAGGACGGCCAGCTGTTGCTGTTAGTTTCCAACACGTTTGACCGCGCGCCGCGCATGGTCGACGGCATGCCCGTGACCCGGCATGCGGGCCACGGCTTTGGAACCAAGAGCATCAAACTTGCCGTGGAGCGCATGAACGGCAACTGCCAGTTCCGCATTAACGGCGATCGGTTTGAGCTGCGCGCTGTGATGTAGAAGTACGGCGCCGATCTCGCGGCGCGCCTCGCCCGCCAGGCAATCGCTCGCCGGTGCCGATCCGCTACAGTGGAGCGACCGCCGGGGTCAGCTGCTTGATGTAGGCCCACATGCGCTGCTTGGCCGCTTTGTCGGTCAGCGCCGCCTCAAAGCCATCGAGCGCGAGCACGCGGCGGCCCTGCACATGGGCGACCAGGCCGGGCTTGAGCATGGCGGTGTCGAAGTCATCAATCGCCACGAGCATATCGGCGTAGGTTTCGCGCATGACATCGGCCGCGCTGTTATCGAGCAGCAGCACCGCCTCGGGATCCAGAGCCTCAAGCGCCTCGCGGAACAGCTCGCACGGCAGCGTCTCGCCCACCGCGACCGCTCCGTCGCCTGCGCCGGCGACGCTTGCCAGCACGCAAAAATCCTCGGGCGCGTAGCCGATGGCCCCAAGCGCCTTGCGCAGCGCAGCACCGTCCGGACCGGCAGCCAGCTCGCCGCCCGAACGCTCGGCCTCGTCCAAATCGCCTTTGACCAGCACGATCGGCGAGCACGCGTTGCCCACGATGCGCACGCCACGGACCGCAAGCGATGTGAGCTCCTGCTCGGCCGCCTGGGCGATGGCTTCTTTTTTCTGGCTTTGTGACGTGGACATGCGCTCTCCAATCGTTTGCGTGCCCACCATTATATAAAAGAGCTGCCCGCGAGTGGTTGCTTTGCGGGCGGCTGGGTATAAGCACGGTCGTACTGAGTTTTACGCGGCCGAGCCGCGTCGTATTATGGAGGTCACCATGGCTGACATTAAGCAGATTACCCCCGAGAACTTCGATTCCATCGTTAACGACAGCCTACCCGTGCTGGTCGATTTTTGGGCGCCCTGGTGCGGGCCCTGCCGATCGCTCTCGCCCATCGTGGACGAGGTAGCCGATGAGCTGGCGGGCAAGCTTGCCGTTGCCAAATGCAACGTCGACGACAACCAGGACCTGGCCATGAAGTATGGCGTCATGAGCATCCCCACGCTGATTGTGTTTAAGAACGGCGAGGAGATTGACCGCTCGGTTGGCGCTCTGCCCAAGGCGAGGCTGCAGGCGCTGCTGGAGAAGCATCTGTAATACGCTTGTTACTTGCCCGCCGTCCATGAGCGGTTTTGCACCGCTCGCCGGACTGCCGGGTGCGGCGCGTGCGACCACGGATAGTATGGTAGTTACAAACAGCCCCCAGTGAACGGGTGCGAGTCGCACAGACTCGCACCCGTTTTCTTATGCAGCGGCGCGCAGAGCGGGCGTAGTAAAATCTGAACCACTGGATTACCGTCCACACAAGGAGATTTCCCATGCATGATGTTGGAATGAACATGAGCCAGCTTGCCATGAGCGTCAAGCAGGTCGACGACACCATCGAGCTCGCTCACGAGTGGAGCCATCAGTTGCTGCATGCGACCGAGAATTTTGACATGGAGCGCATCGGCGCCAAGCTCGAGGCAGCCATGGCCGCGCTGCACGAGGCCCACGACGCACTCGAGGGCTACGAAGAGGCCATCGAGGCCGACCACAACTCCGTCGGCTCCGTGAAGCTGGTGTAACGTGGCCGAACACGAGCACGGCTGCGGGTACGAGCACGAGCATCCGCACGGGGCGGACGGTGACGCGGGCTGCCACTGTAGTGGTTCCGGCTCCGAGCTGGTCCGCTTTTCGGTTACCGCACCGGACGACCTACTGCGCCGTTTTGACGAACAGATCGCGCGCCGCGGCGACGTGGCCAACCGCTCCGAGGCCGTGCGCGACCTGATTCGCGCCTCGATCGCCAAGGAGCAGATGCGCACGCCCGATGAGCATGTTATCGGGTCGCTCACCATGATCTACGACCACCATACCGGCGACCTGACGCGCCGTCTGGACGAAGTGCAGCACGACTACACCGACGAAATCGTATCGACCATGCACGTGCATCTGGATCACCACAACTGCTTGGAGATTCTGGCGCTCAAGGGTCGCGGCGAGCGCGTCTACGAACTAGCCGACCGCCTGCTGGGCCTGCGCGGCGTTAAGCACGGCGAGCTCACGTGCGCCGCCACCAAGCAGAGCCTGGGGCTGTAGCGCACCTGTCCCTATTTGGTCGGTTTTGATGAGGGGTGTCGCATGCGGCATGTGCATATTCATGTAACGGGCATTGTGCAGGGCGTTGGCATGCGGCCGTTTGTGTATCGCGAGGCCATGGCGCATGGCATTTGCGGATGGGTGCTCAACGCGGGCGACGGCGTGCATATCGAAGCGCATGCTCTGGCCGGTGCGCTCGATGCTTTTGTTGCCGCGCTTTCTGAGCATGCGCCTGCGGCAGCCCGCGTAGAGCATGTCGAGGTTGTGGACCTGGCAGCCAACGGTTGGGATGCCGCCAATGAAGAGGGTTTTCGCATCGTAGCATCGCAGGACCAGACCGCGCACACCACGCTCGTTTCGCCCGATATCGCCACCTGCGACGATTGCCTGCGCGAGCTGTTCGATCCCGCCGACCGACGCTATCACTACCCCTTTATCAACTGCACTAACTGCGGCCCACGCTTTACCATCATCCGATCGCTGCCGTATGACCGAGCGGCCACGTCGATGGATTGTTTTCCCATGTGTCCCAAGTGCGCCGCGGAGTATGCCGACCCACTCGACCGGCGTTTTCACGCGCAACCCGATGCCTGCTTTGATTGCGGTCCGCATATCATGTGGCGCGAAGCGAGCGTGGGCGATGAGCCGGGTGAAGCCGCCGCGCCGCTGGCCGTCGGCACCACGCGCGAGACCAGCGACGCCATTATCGACCGCTGTGTTGAGCTGCTGGCCTGTGGCGGTATCGTCGCTATCAAGGGACTGGGCGGATTTCACTTGGCATGCGACGCCTCCAACGAGCAGGCGGTAGCCGAGCTTCGCCGCCGCAAACGCCGCAGCAACAAGCCGCTTGCCGTTATGGTGCGCGACCTTGCCGACGTTGAACGCCTGTGCCATGTCAACGACGTTGAGCGCGGCTTGCTGGCCGGCAGCATTCGCCCCATTGTGCTGCTGCGCCGGCGTGCTGTTTGCGGGAGCGACGGCGATTCTCCCGACGCCCTCGTACTCGCACCGTCCGTCGCGCACGACCTGCCCGAGCTTGGCGTTATGCTCCCCTACACCCCGCTTCAGCATCTGCTGCTTGCCGTGGCAGAAGCCCGCGGTATGCACGCGCTCGTTATGACCAGCGGAAACCTGAGCGAAGAGCCCATCGAGACCGATGACGATCTTGCCTGGGAGCGCCTCGTTGCCGCCGGCATTGCTGATGCGCTACTCGGCAACGACCGCGCGATCCTCTCGCGCTACGACGACTCCGTGGTGCGCGTGGTCAACGGCGCCATTATGCCCGTGCGCCGTGCCCGCGGATATGCACCCCAGCCGCTGCCGTTGCCGGCGCTCGACGGCGCTCCGTCCTGCGTGCTCGCCTGCGGGCCACAACAAAAGGCCACGATTGCGCTCACGCGCGAAGGGACGAACGGCGAGGCAACCTGTTTTGTGTCGCAGCATATCGGCGATGTTGAAAACGGCGGGACCTTCGATGCCTGGAACGCCGCGCGCACGCGCTTGGAAGATCTCTTTGACTTGGCGCCCGCCGCCTTGGCCTGCGATTTGCACCCCAGCTATCTATCGAGCCAGTGGGCGCGCGAGCAGGCACGGGAGCACAATCTGCCGCTCGTCGAGGTGCAGCACCATCATGCGCATATCGCGAGCGTAATGGCCGAGGCTATCGCCGCGGGCCAGCTTACAACCGACGCGCGCGTCCTTGGCATCGCCTTTGACGGCACCGGCGCCGGTACCGATGGGACCATTTGGGGCGGCGAGTTTCTTGTTGCCGGCCTTGGCGGCTTTGAGCGCGCCGCGCATTTGCTCACCTGGGCGCTCCCCGGCGGGGCGGCCTCCGTGCGCGACGCCCGCCGCAACGCCTTTGCCCTGCTCAGTGAGCTCGGTCTGCTCGAGCACCCAGGCGCCGCTCGGCTTTTGGGCAGCCTCGACGAGCAAACGCGCAGCGTGACAGCCACCATGATCGAGCACGGCATCAACAGCCCGCGCACCAGCAGCATGGGGCGTCTCTTTGATGCCGCGGCAGCAATTCTGGGCATCTGCGACAAGGCAACCTACGAGGGCGAGCCTGCCATAGAGCTCGAAGCCGCCGCCTGGCGCGCGTTCAGCAGTGAAAGTGCCTGCCCCACCGGCAATATGGCCAGCTTTTCCGTAACCGAATCATCCCGTCCGGACGACTTCCATGTTCTGAACTCCAGACCGCTTTTTGAGGCGCTTTTGGAGGGAATCAGGACCGGCGTGCCCGCCGGCAAGCTCGCGCTCGACTTCCACGTCACCATCGCGCGCTCCTCGGCACGAATCGCACGCGAAATCTGCGCCCGTGAAGGCCTCGACACCGTCGCGCTCTCGGGCGGCGTGTTCATGAACCGACTTTTGCTTCAGCTCCTCACCCGCGAGCTCAAAAGCATGGGTCTCACTGTCTTGATTCCCCGCTCCGTGCCCGTCAACGACGGCTGTATCGCCTACGGTCAGGCCGTCATCGCTCGCGCTCGCCTCGCGCAGACAGCATCGCGATAGGCTGTTTTGCCAGCCTGCGCGCCGCCGTCTCACAGGTGTAACGCGTTTGCTCGTGACTCCTGCGAGCGCTACCATCAACTGATGGGTAATTAGGCGCCTATCCAGCGCAAAACGTATAAAAGGGGAACATTATGTGCCTTGCCGTTCCCGGTAAAGTGGTCAAACGCGACGACGACCTTAAGGCGACCGTCGACATGATGGGCATCGAGCGCCCCGTTTCGCTGCGCCTCGTGCCGACGGCACAGGTAGGCGACTATATTCTCGTGCACGCCGGCTTTGGCATTCAGATTGTCGACGAGCAGGAAGCCCAAGAGACACTCGAGCTCGTCAATACCATGACCGAGCTGGCCGAAGAGGACCAGCTCGCCACTAACCCGGCCGAGGCATACTAGTGGCGGCGGCGCAGCCGGTTCGCTCCGGTATCGACTTTTCGGCATTTCGCGACCCCAAGCTGGCTCGCGAGCTCATCGATCGTATTCATGAGCTTGTCGGCAACCGCAGCATCAACCTTATGGAAGTCTGCGGTACGCATACCGTGAGCATCGGTCGCTATGGCTTTCGCTCCATTATGCCTGCCGGGCTCAAACTGCTGAGCGGTCCGGGTTGCCCCGTCTGTGTTACCGCCAACCGCGATATCGACCATGCAATCGCGCTCGCCAAGATGGACGGCGCCATCATCACCACCTTTGGCGACATGATGCGCGTGCCCGGGTCGTCTACCTCGCTCGCCGCGCAAAAGGCGGCGGGGCGCGATATTCGCATTGTGTACTCCCCGCTCGATGCACTCGATATCGCCGAACACAACCCCGATCGCCCGGTCATCTTTATGGGCGTCGGCTTTGAGACCACGACGCCCACCATCGCCGCCGCCATTTTGGAGGCCGATGCACGCGGACTCCAGAACTTCTCGGTCTATTGTGCCCACAAGACCACGCCGCCGGCGCTGCGCGCCATCGCCAACGATCCCGAGACCACTATCGACGGCTTTATCCTTCCGGGACACGTCGCTACCATCACGGGCCTGGCACCCTTTGGGTTTTTGGTCGATGAGTTCGAGACCCCCGGCGTAGTCACCGGGTTTGAGCCGGTCGATATCCTGCAAGGTATCTGCATGCTGGTCCAGATGGTTGTCGAGAAAAGGCCGGCGATCGACAACGCCTACCGCCGTGGCGTCAACGCTGACGGCAACCCCGTAGCGCGCCAGCTGGTCGAGCAGGTATTTGAGCCGTGCGACACCACGTGGCGCGGACTGGGACCGATTGCCAACTCGGGTCTTTCCATCCGGCCCGAATTCGCGCGCTTTGATGCCGGCGCCCGCTTTGACGTACCCATTGAACCGACGGTCGAACCACGCGGGTGCCGCTGCGGCGACGTGCTGCGCGGCGCCATCACGCCGAGCGACTGCCCGCTGTTCGGCCACGCATGTACGCCCGAACATCCCGTCGGACCGTGCATGGTGAGCTCCGAAGGTAGCTGCGCGGCGTACTACCGCTACCGCGACCATTAGGTTCCGCCGTTCTAACGAACGGCGGACCGGTCGACGCTGCGCCTCACCCATATAATTCCACCCACGATTGGAGTTTTCGATATGTCCCGTACTGCCACCGATAGCACTGTCCTGCTGGGCCACGGCTCCGGCGGCCAGATGATGAAGCGCATTATCGATGAGGTCTTTCTGGATGCCTTTGGGTCGCCCGAGCTGCTTGCGGGCAACGATGCCGGTGTCGCCGCACTGCCCGCAAGCGGGCGAATCGCCATGTCGACCGACAGCTTTGTGGTAACGCCGCAGTTCTTCCCCGGCGGCAATATCGGCCGACTCGCCGTATGCGGAACCGTCAACGACGTCGCGACCTCGGGCGCTAACGTGCGCTACCTCTCATGCGGCTTTATCCTCGAAGAGGGCTATCCCATGGACAAGCTGCGCCAGATTGTGCAGACCATGGCCGAAACGGCGCGCGAGGCGGGCGTGTCCATAATCACCGGCGACACCAAGGTGGTCGAGCGTGGCGGTGCCGACGGCGTCTACATCAATACCGCCGGCGTGGGCGAAGTGCCCGCGGGCGTAACGCTCAGCGGTGCGAACTGTCGGCCCGGCGACGCCATCCTGGTATCGGGTACGCTAGGCGACCACGGCATCGCCATCATGAGCCAGCGCGAGGGCTTGGCGTTTTCGAGCGACATCGAAAGCGATGCTGCGCCGCTCAATCATCTGATTGCCGACGTGCTCGCCGCCGCCCCCGACACCCGCTGCTTCCGCGACCCCACGCGCGGCGGCCTGGCATCCACGCTCAACGAGTTTGCCCAGGCCAGCGGCGTTGCCATGGAGATCGACGAGGATGCCGTGCCCGTGCGCCCCGACGTGCAGGCGGCATGTGAGATGCTCGGTTACGATGTGCTGCAGGTGGCAAACGAGGGCAAGATGGTTGCCGTGGTGCCGGCCGAGCAAGCCGATGCCGCGCTGGCAGCCATGCGCGCCGCCCGCTACGGCGAGAACGCCGCCATCATCGGTCGCGTGCTGCCACTTGCCGAGGGCGCCCGTCCCGCCGTGCGCGTACGCACCGGCTGGGGCTCGACCCGTATCCTCGACATGCTCGTAGGAGAACAGCTTCCGAGAATTTGCTAGGGCGGAACCGCACGGTCGGCGCGATGCGGCTTGATATCCCTGGAGATGTTCAGATTCCAGCCACGCCAGACACGTAAGCCCAGTATTATGAGGTGCGTTTTAAACCCAATGACGGGAGCTTTCATGGCAGCAGCTTTTTCCCATGTGATTTTTGATTTAGACGGCACCATCCTCAACACGCTCGAGGACCTGGCGGCCGCCGGCAACCATACCTGCGAGACGCACGGCTGGCCTACGTTTGCCGTCGACGAGTACCGCTACAAGGTGGGAAACGGCATGCTCAAGCTGGTTGAGCGCTTTATGCCCGCCGAGTATGCGGGCGACGGCCGTATGTTTGAGCAGACGCTTGCCGAGTTTAGGGCTTATTACGGCGAGCACAAGGAGGACCACACCGCCCCCTATGCCGGTACGATCGAGATGCTCGACCGCCTGCGCGCCGCGGGTGTGCAGCTTGCCGTGCTCACTAACAAGGACCACGTCTCGGCGGCTCCGCTTATCGAGAAATACTTTGGTTCCGAGCGCTTTGCGCTGGCGCAGGGCCGCGTCGATGCGTTTCCTCCCAAGCCCGAGGCGCCTGTTACGCTGCATGTGATGAAAGAGCTAGGCGCCGACCCGGCAACCACACTCTATGTGGGCGATTCCAATGTCGATGTTCTGACCGGCCACAACGCCGGCCTTAAGAGTGCGGGCGTCAGCTGGGGCTTCCGCGGCCGCGCAGAGCTGGAAGCCGCCGGCGCCGACTACGTGGTGGACACCCAGGACGAGCTCGCGGCGCTGATTCTGGGCGAGTAGCGGGGCTGTCGCTCAACACGGCTGCATAGATTCTGTCGCGCGGAAAGCGCATCCCGTTTTGCCGCCTCAGAATGGGATGCGCTTTCCGGTTGAGCCTTGTCGGGGAAACGGCATCCCGTTTCAGAGCAATATTCCGGGTCGCACTTTCCGCAACCCACGCCATCCGGAAACCGTGACCCGCTATTCGGCCAAATACCGGCTCGTATTTTCCCGAGCATTCGATGCAACGCTGGCGCAAGGAGTGTCCCCAACTGCCGGCAGAAAAGGAACATCCCCAACTGCCATCTTCGGCAGCGATGGCAACGCCACAGGTACAAGTGCCACCTAAGCCAGCCAAGGAAACGCCGTTGTTTTGGCAACGACAGCGAAAGCCCGCCAGAGCGAGCAAGGTGCCTTGAAACGAGGCGGCATTGACCTTCTGGTCATGCCGCCGAAGTTGAAAGGCAGATTGCCGCTCTGGCGGGTTTGCAGCGTCGAGCAGTTACGGCGTTTGGTAAAACGCCGTAACTAACGAGCTCCGTACTGCTCGTAATAGGCGTCGATAGCGGCCTTGAGCTCGTCGTCGATGACGACTTTGCCGTCGATCTCGTGGTTGTAGAGGGTCTCGACGACCTCGGCCATGGAGACGATGCTCGCGACGGGGAAACCGTACTTGGCCTCGATCTCCTTCTGCGCGGTGGTCACGCCACCCTTGCCGACCTCCATGCGGTTGAGGGACACGATGAGGCCCTTGATCTCGACATCGGCAGCAGCCTTGACCTTGGGATAGGTCTCGTCGATGGACTTACCGCTGGTGGTGACGTCCTCGACCATGACCACGCGGTCGCCGTCCTGGGGCTCGTAGCCCAGCAGGTTGCCCTTGTCGGCGCCGTGGTCCTTGGCCTCCTTGCGATCGCAGCAGTACTTGACCTCCTTGCCGTACAGCTCGTGGTAGGCAATTGCGGTCACGACGGCCAGCGGAATACCCTTGTAGGCCGGTCCAAACAGCACGTCAAAGTCGTCGCCAAAGTTATCGTGGATGGCCTGGGCGTAATACTCGCCCAGCTTCTTGAGCTGATAGCCCGTCACATAGGCGCCGGCGTTCATAAAGAACGGGGACTGACGGCCGCTCTTGAGCGTAAAGCTGCCGAATTTAAGAACGTCGGACTCAACCATGAACTTGATGAACTCTTGCTTGTAAGCCTCCATGCGGGCTCCTCTCGTAATCGCGTACGTGCCTTCCAGTTTAGCGCAGGCAGGGCGCGTTGCGGGCGCGCTTTGGGGCCTCGGCATTCTGTAAAGGCTTTGTCAGGGGCAATGGTTTTCCAAACAAAGGGGTTGACACGGCAAACCCCCTCATCAAAAATACGGGCGGATTAAAACGGGTACGAGATACCCAAAGCGCGCCGCGCCCGGCCTTAAGGAGGTGTGCCATGGAAGGCAGTCATAGTCGAAAAACCTGCATGTCGCCCTCGGCACGCCGCGAGGATTCCGCACACGCATAAGCGCCACGAATCGATCGTCAAAACCACCACAAAGGTGCCTGTCCCCTTTGTGGTAGTTCGAGAGCATGACGTGAGCGACATCTAGGTTTTTAAAGCACATACGACACGTACGCTAACTCCCTTTAACAAGGAGGACCCTATGCTGATGCTCAAAACCGCCACGGTACTCGAAGTCATCTCCAAGCGCCGCCGCACGGCGCGCCCCGCCGCTCACACCGGCCTGTCCAAGAACACCATATTCGCCGCCACCCATAGCGCCGAGGACGCCCTCGTGCTGCTTGACGCCACGGCCGACGGACTCACTGCCGAGCACGCCGCCGAGCGCCTGGACGCCGCCGGCCCCAACACCATCGAGGCGCCGACCAAGACGCTCGCCCGCCGCATCGCCGACGCGTTCATCGATCCCTTCGCCGGCATCCTCGCCGCGCTCGCGCTGGTCTCGCTCTACATCGACGTGCTCGCCGTGCCCGAGCCCCAGCGCGATCCCTCCACGGTCATCGTCATCGGCATCATGCTGCTGGTATCGGGCGGCATGAAGTTTATCCAGGAAGCCCGCAGCGGCAATGCGGCCGAGGCCCTCAAGGACCTGGTCTCCAACACCTGCTGTGCCCTGCGCGACGGCGAGCGTATCGAGATCCCCTTTGACGATCTCGTCCCCGGCGATGTAATCCGTCTCTCTGCCGGCGATATGGTGCCGGCCGATGCCCGCATCATCACCGCGCGCGACCTGTTTGTGATCGAGTCCGCACTCACCGGCGAGAGCGAGGCCGTCGAAAAGACCGCTGCCATCACCGTCGCCGAGGGTGCCGGCAGCTCCGCGCTGCCGCTCTCTGCCTGCAAAAACATCGTCTTTACCGGCACCTCCGTGCAAAACGGCACCGCTATAGCACTTGTCGTTGCCACCGGCTCGGACACCTACCTGGGCGGCATCGCCAAGATGCTCAACGGGCGCGGCGAGAAGAGCGCGTTTGACCGCGGCGTCTCGAGCGTCTCCATGCTGCTCGTACGCCTTATGCTCGTTATGGCGCCGGCCGTCTTTGCCATCAACGCCGCCACCAAGGGCAACGTCATCGACGCGCTGCTGTTCGCCACGAGCGTGGCCGTGGGCATCACGCCGCAGATGCTTCCCGTCATCGTGACCACGAGCCTGTCGCAGGGCGCCAAGGACCTCGCCCGCCGCCAGGTTATCGTCAAGGAGCTGCCGGCGATCCAAAACCTCGGTGCCATGGATGTCCTGTGCTGTGACAAGACCGGCACCCTCACCGAAGACCGCATCGTGCTCGAGCGCTATCTCAACACCGACGGCAACGAGGACGCACGCGTGCTGCGCCATGCGTTTTTGAACAGCTTCTTCCAGACCGGCCTCAAAAACCTTATCGACCTGGCCGTCATCGACCGTGCCGACGTGACGCCCTCGACTGTCGCGCCCGATTCTATGCTGGGCCAGAGCCTGCGCGACCGCTATACCAAGGTCGACGAGGTGCCCTTCGATTTCTCGCGCCGTCGCCTGAGCGTAGTTGTCGCCGACGCCCAGGGCAAAACCCAGATGGTCACCAAGGGGGCTGCCGAGGAAATGCTCGAGATCTGCTCCTTTGTCGAGGTCGACGGCGCCGCCCAGCCGTTCACCGAAGATAAGCTCGCCCAGATTCGCAAGCAGGTCGCCGGGCTCAACGCCGAGGGCCTGCGCGTGATTGCCGTGGCGCAGAAGACCAATCCGCGCTGCGTGGGCGAGTTTGGCATCGCCGACGAGTGCGACATGGTGCTGATGGGCTTTTTGGCCTTCCTCGATCCGCCCAAAGCAAGTGCCACGGGCGCCGTCGCCACCCTCGAGGCCAAGGGCGTCGCCGTTAAGGTCCTGACCGGCGATAACGACCGTGTCGCCGCCACCATCTGCGAGCAGATCGGTATCGACGCGAGCAACGTCTTGCTGGGCTCCGAGATCGATGCGCTCGACGATGCCGAGCTTGCCGAGCGCGCCGAGCACACCCACCTCTTCGCCAAGCTCTCGCCACTGCAGAAGGCGCGCCTGGTGCGCGTCATGCGCGAGCTGCTCGGCCACACCGTGGGCTTTATGGGCGACGGCATCAACGACGCCGCCGCCATGCGTGCGAGCGATTGCGGCATCTCGGTCGATTCGGCCGTCGACATTGCCAAGGAATCCGCCGATATCATCTTGCTCCAGAAAGACCTGGGCGTGCTCGAGCGCGGCATCATCGAAGGCCGCCGCACCTACGGCAACCTGCTCAAGTACCTCAAGACCACGGTGAGCTCCAACTTTGGCAACGTGCTATCCGTGACCGTCGCGAGCCTGTTCTTGCCATTCTTGCCCATGAGCGCTCTGCAGTTGGTGCTGCTGTCGCTGGTCTACGAGATCGTGTGCATCGCGCTGCCGTGGGACACCGTCGATGACGCCTGGACTGCCCGTCCGCGCGCCTGGGATGCCGCGTCCATTAAGGGCTTTATGCTCGAGTTGGGTCCCGTGAGCTCACTGTTTGATATCGTGACTTTCGCCGCGCTCTTCTTTGTGGTGTGCCCCGCCGCCGTGGGCGCAAGCTGGGCAGAGCTTGCCGCTATAGGCGACGTCGCAGGCATGGCGGCCTTTACGGCGCTCTTCCAGAGCGGTTGGTTTGTCGAGTCCATGTGGTCGCAGACGCTCGTGGTCCACATGCTGCGCTCCCCGCGCCTGCCACGCCCGCGCGACCACGCCGCGCCCGCGCTGTGCCTCCTCACCGTGCTAGGCCTGGTGCTCGTCACCTGGCTGCCGGCAAGCCCCATCGCCGATGCGCTGGGTCTCATGCCGCTGCCGCCAATCTTCTTCGCGCTGCTCATCGGCATTGTCGCCGCCTACATCGCGCTCACCCAGCTGGCAAAGCACCGCTACATTGCCCGCCACGGTGAACTGCTTTAGCACGGTGAGCCGCCACAGTAGACAGCCCAAGGGCAAAACCACCACAAAGGCGCCTGTCCCCTTTGTGGTGGTTTTGGTGCGCTACGAGGCATTGGTCAGGCGGCTCCAGAGTTCGTCAATATCGATTTGGTCGCCGCCGCTCAGATAACCGGTGTGAATAAAAGACTCACTATAGATATAGATGTCATGCGCGCTGTCGCCATCATCTTCGGTGTCGTAGGCCGAAATCACGTAACGGCTGCCGTCGAGCGCCTTGACCAGCCAATACACGGAATCGTCGATTGTGCACTTCTCCTGCACTATCGCCGCATCGCCGATTGCGCCGGTAAGCGCACGATCGCCCGTCGTATAGCCGCCCACCGAGAGCAAAATCGCCACGCTATCGTCTCCGCCGCCCGGCTCAAGTTCCTCGTACTCGGACTCCGAAAGCGGTATCGCACTGTTCGCAAGTTCGTCCACGTCATCCGAAATCTTAGAAAAGGTAAAAGCGAAAAGTCCCGCATCATCGGCGGCACCGTAGCCCACGCTCTCGCCTTGCCACTCATAGTTTTGATGCTTGAGCAGGCGCACCAGGTCGGCGCCATCCAAGTTGATCGCAGCATAGACCGTCACGTTGGCATTGTCGTCTACACAGGCGGCGTCCGCCGTGGTCACCTTCTTGGCACCGCCCGCGCCGCCCAATCCGCCCGAGCAGCCAGCCAGCGCACAAGCCAACGCACCCGCGCCTGCCACAAAGGCCGCACGGTTCATCGTCACTTCATTCATCATGTTCGTTCCTCGCTATGGTATTGGCCACGTCGCACCTAGCCGAGCGCGCGTCCAGTCTTTTCCTGCCAAAATTCGTCTATCGTCGGAGCACCGCCGCCCTGGGTAAACCTACCGGTCTTGATAGCCTCCTCGGTAATGAGATCCAAGCGGTAGTCACCGTTTTCCATCGGGCTTGCCATGGCAACGTGCCGCGCCATGTTGGAACCGTATACGCACGCGATCCATGAGCCCGAAGTAATCTGCGCCCGGTCCTCGACCGGCACAGAAAAGCCCGCGATAACATCCTCGCAGCTCGAATAGCCCGAAAGTTGCAGCGTGAACATCACGGTGCTTCCGGTGCCGCCCTTGTCGAGCTTTCCGATTTCGTCCTCGCCGAGCCATTCGGTCGCACCGTCCTTGCTGATATTGCAGACGCTGAGCACGTGTCCCGTCTCGTCCTCGTACATCTCGAGCGCGTCTTGCCAGGTATAGCCCTGCTGCGAGGCAAACTCCTGCAACTGCCAGCCCTTAAGCTCGAGGAGCGCCGCGATGCTGATGTTGCGGTGCGCATCCCAGCAATCATCCGACCACGTATCGAACGCATCCGCCGAGCCGCTGTCCGCGTCGCCGGAATCGTCCGACGTCGCGCCCGCGTTCATCTTGTCCTTTACCGGGCGGTCGTCGTTAAAACCCGTCGCATCCTGCGTCCGCTGTCCGCCGCACCCCACAAGCGTCAGCAGCGCCGTTCCCGCCGCCGCGACAAATGCCGTGCGCGAAAGTACCGTCTCCCTCATCATTGTTCCTTTCCCGTTCTTTATCACCATGCCGAGAAACACATCCGGCATCGATTCACACATAAGCCGCCTCACGCTATTGACGAGGCAGCTCCGTCCAGCCAAAACCGGGTTCAAAACCATCGCGTGTACCGATCACATCGCCCGAACCGTTGACCCAGGCCTGGTCGGCCATCACCGAGACCTCGACATCGGTGCCGTCGGGTCTGGCGTAATGGTTGACCCCGCGAATGGCATCGGAATACGAGGCGGCGCCCGTCCCCACGCCCGCGCTGGAAAAATTGGCGGCGCTGGCAGCCATATTCGCGGCGTGCTGACGGTCGCTGCGATCGAACCACGCCTGCTGGTAGCTGTCGAACGCCGCCTGTTGCGAGGCATGCATCTGTTGCCAGGCTGCAAACTGCTGTTGCTGCTGGGCAATGTTCATCTGCGTGCGTTGGCGCTGCTCAAGCACCATCTGTTGCTTTTGAGCTGACGCTTCGCGTGCAATCGCTGGATTGAGCCGCAGAGTCGACGCCATTGATGCAAGCGCCGTGGAGGCCGCCTCGTCCAGGCGACCTTCTGGCGCAGCCAAACAGAAGCTGTCCCTGATACGCCACTGCAGCAGGTCGGCCGCACCCAGCTCGAACGACGCTCCGTCCGGGCAACCGCCTCGGCCCGTGGGCTGTTCTTGCGCGACGCCCTGTCCCGCCGCTGCCGCCGCCTTGCGCTCGCGCAGGCGCTTGCCCAAAACACCGCCGATCAGCCCACTCGAAAGGCTCGCGCCCAGCAGCGCCTCGGCCCCAGCGGCAACACCTTTGCCCATAGAACCCGCGACGCCTCCGATTGAAAACATATAGCCCTCGACTTTGGCCGCCACCGCGAGCTCGGTGGGCACCGGAGCGCCCGTGAGCCGATATCGACGCATGCGGCACTCATAGACCACATCACTCGGTTCCATCGAAAAGCCCTGGATTGCAAAGTCGTTTGCCGCCTCGCGCTTTACGCGGGCACGCTCGCGCTCGATATCGACCGCCGCGCTCGATGGGTACGGTTGCTCGGCAACAACCTCTGCCCGCGCGCCCAGCCGTGCTGCACAGGCCTGAGCCAGCTCGTCGCAAGCTGCCTCCACGTGCACAAACACCTTGCGTTCGGTTTGCGTGGGGATACGCTTGGCAACGGCGCCCGCATCCACGTAGCAGAGCTCGGAGCGGTACATAATCCGCTCACCCATCGGACCCGCCGCCGTCACGCCAACCGAAATCGGGCAGTCGAAACTGCCGCTGCGCTCAAGATGCGCTTCTTCGATATGCCAGCCCCGCGGCAGCACCACCTGCGCGAGTGCCTGGCCGCCAGAGGTATCGCATGCGGCATGAAGCTCAAGGTCACCGATGTGAGGCGCATCCGTCGTGGCTGCGTCACGAGACGACGCGACGCCGGCAGTCTCCACCGGCGCATCGGCCGGCGCGTCCACACTCGGGTCGCCGCCTTCGTCCGCATCGTCATCGGCAGTCGCCCCATCTGTAGCCCCCACGGCGCCCGAGTAGCCCACAACGCCCTCAAGTCGGACGCCGCACCCCGGGCAAAATCGCACCGGCACGCCGGCGACCCGAGGCAGCTGCGCCCCGCACGCCGGGCAGAATCTCAAGTCACTCATCCCGTACATCCCTAATTTCGTTAGCTGTTTTTGATTGCGGCAAGCTGCCGCCATAACTCATCGGCACCGTTAAGTCGATACGCCGTCTTATCGAGCACGATGTTTTTGCCCTCAAGTTCTACCGATTGCTCCGAGCCATCCGTATAGACAAAGACGAGCGTTCGGCCGGCATCGCTCGTCCGCTCATCCACCGCATCCCCCACGGTGCAGCCATCGAGCGCGGCAAAAGTCGATGCGACCAGTTCGGCATCGTCGGTCTCATAGGCCGTCCGCGCCTCCCCGTCCTCGATAAGCTTGACCGCCACCGGAACGGCAGCGCAATCGTTGAGCGACACTTGCGCGGCAGTCTTTCCCTGAGCGCCATGGTCGCCGGCAACGTAAACCCGCATGAGTGTCACCGCCGCGGCAAAGACCACCACGGCGATAAGCGCGCCCGCAATTTTATTAGACGCGCAACCCCGAGACGCCATAGGTGCACCCCCTCCGTTCTGCTCTGCTCAGCATCACATTCATATGCCTTTGAGCACCAAAACGGCAGGTGACAAATGTCTCATATTCATATTTTTGCAGGTAAAAAACCACCACAAAGGTGCCTGTCCCCTTTGTGGTGGTTAGCTAGTCTTGGGGTGTCCAGGACCAGAAGAAGTTGATGAGGGCTACGCGCGAGGAGGCACCTGTCTTTTTGTTAATCGAAGCGATGTGGCGATAGAGCGTGGAACGCGAAAGGAAGAGTGCCGCCGCCACGTCCTGCACGCTGTCGTCCGAAACGACCAGTGCCTCCAGAACATCGCGCTCGCGCTTGGTGAGCCCAAAGGCGGCAACGAAGCCATCGAGCCGATCGTCAAACGAAAGCTCCGGCGCCTCCAGGGGCACCGTGTCGGCCTGGCCGGGCTCACAGCTCACGCCAAGATCGTCGGTGGCAAGCGCCAGCCTGCCGCGCGTCGCCTCGCCCTCACCGTCTTGTCCAAACTGTCCCAACAGCGAAATCGCGATGCCGACAAACAGCACGAGCACGACGCTCACTGCCGCCAGCACGTTTTGACTCGAGATAATCGCCACTGCCGGAGCCGTCACGAGCATCGAGCAAACGTTGTTGATAACACGGCCCATGCACGGCCACAGATACGCCCAGCGGGCATACATCGAAATCGCGGCGAACTTCGCGGTGAAGAACACCACGAAAAAGCCCGTGCCAAGGTAAAAGATAATCGTGGCGGCAAGCGTGTTGCCACCGTTGCCATCGGTGATAAGTACAAAGAACGAGAGCGTGGACAGCATGGCGGCGCACGTCATGATGATATTCATATACGAACGCCCATGCAGGTCATACAGGACGCCGGCGGCAAGGGCGCTCACAACCAGCAGCAAGCGCGGCCAGTCGCCCAGATCGATAGCGCCAGCGGCATGCGAGGTCGTAAGGCCGGCATTGAGGGCCGCGAACACGCCGGTGAGGCAAGCGGTCGCCACCGTCAGACGCACCACGGCACCCTGAAAGGCCGCCTTTGCCTCGGGGTCATCGTGCCACCTGGCGCCACGCTCCGACGCATCGACCGATAGCTCGGCAATCTCGACCTCGAACTCGGGCGCAGGCTCATCACGCAATTTAGCGCGGCGGACACCGTGAAGCAGCCCCACCAGCGCAATCGCACAGGCAATGAGAACAGACTGCTGGGGAATGCCCGCAGGCATCACCATATGGTTGAGCACCTGCACCAAAATGCCCACAGCATAGGAAACCGCCACGGTGCGCGCCAGGCAGGGCGTCTGCGCAAAACGCCGCGCAAGATTGGCATGGGCGGTCGATCCGCAATAGCCCAGGGCGCAGCACGCCACCAGGCCGCCGGCAATTACTACCTCAAACCGCATTGCCATAATCATCAGCAGCAACGCCGATACCAACAGCACGCCCGTAATATCGCTCGTCGCATCGATCGTCTGGGGACGGCGATAGTACAGAAATGGGCGCACGAAAAAGCCAATCACGCTCGCGCCGACAACGATGCTCTCGTAGATGACGACCTCACTCGATGGCACGAACTCGGCCATGCGCGCATCAAAGAAATACTCGCACGCCAAAAACGTGAAGAAGAACAGCGCTAGGCACAGAATCTCCCGCATGCCCCGGCGCAAATATGCGGTTGTGTCTCCCAGGTCCCTCATGGTAACCCCCACCCGCTTTGTTGTCCGGAACACCATTTTAATAAAGAACCAATCTCAATATCGAAGCCAAGTTCGAAATGTTGCAAATTCGACCCCAGCCGTCCGCATGACGCCGCGATTTTGAGCCGCATGACCCAGAAGGGGCGCGCGCAAGCTCCAACTCGGCAAGGAGTATCCCCCAACTGCCACTCATTTAAGTACGTCCCCAATGAGTACCCAATGAGTAAGCAAAGGGTGCGACGGAATGGCTCCCCTTGGCAGCTTGAAGCCGTCATGCAGGAACCATTCCGTCGCAGCCTAATGAAAGGGACTGGGTTGTAAATGTTGGAGAAGAGCCGTTAGCGCCCAGGGGTCAGGATCACCAGGGCGTCGTGCTCAAAGGGATGCTGAGCCACGCGCACGGTGCCGTCACCGTTGTCGCGAACGGGCAGCTTGGCGACGCGCTTGTCTTCCATGTCGAGAACCGTCGCCGTCCAGCCACGCGCGCCGTCGAGCTTAAACTTGAGCGCCGTGGTGCGCGGCAGGTACGTGACGACGCGATCGCCAACGCGCGCCACACGAATGGCCTCGCGCGCGTCATCGAGGAGCTCCTGCGCCGGAACCACGGCAAGTGCGTCGTCGCCAGCCGTAGCGCCTAGGGCGGCAAGCACGTGCTCGATCGCGCCAAAGTCCCACACACCCGCAAACTGCAGGCACTCTTGCCAGCGGAAGGGCATGTCAAAGCCCTCGCCCAGGACCGAACCCTGGCTGCGCGATGTTTGCCAGTTCCACACGCCGTGTGCGCCATAGGTCACGCCGGCACTGGCGCCGGCAAGAATCGACGACCATACGCTCGCGCGGCAATCCTGCGCGGTAAAACGCCAGTAGACGTTGCGCGACGCACCCATCTGCTCGTAGCAAGGCTCGGAGTTGACCATCGGCTTTTTGGGATAGTTGGCGATAAAGTCCTGCGGCAAGTGCCAAGCCTCGGGCTGGCCCTCGTAGTTGTGGCCGGGCTGGAACATGTAGAAGTCCAAGCGGTCCAGGTACCGTGCCGGGATGGTGCGGTTGCCGCGGTTGATATGCATGGTGCGCAACGCCTCGGGCGCGCGATTGACGACTTCGTCGAGGGCATCCTCGTAATAGGCGATCGCCTCGTCGCTGGTAAAGTCGGTATCGCCCGTCACCACGTAAACGGGGTCGAACTCACCCAGGTTCTCGACGACGCGGGCAACGTGGGCACGGACCTCCTCGCGCGGCATAACCTCGGCACCGCAATGCTCGGCAATCTTGGCGCCCCAGGTACCGGGCACGTAGTTGCACCACATAAGCACGAGTGCCGGACGAATGCCGTGCTCGACGGCAGCGCGACACATGGCGGCGGCACGATCCCAGTACGCTTGGTTGGGTCGGGACCAATCAAAATGCACGCCATCCTCGCTGGCATAGGGCCAAATGCCCAGATCGGGGCAGCAGCGATCCCACTGCGGCAGCGTGTTGATCTGCAGCACGTTCATGCCCTGCTCGGCGCGACGGGTCAGATAGTAGTCCCAATCGGCCTCGGCAATGCTCGTAAACGCGCTCCAGCACGTATCGGCAAACCAAAAGAACGGTTTGCCCTCGCACAAAAAGCCATCCTGGCGACCGTTGACGGCCAGCGTTCCCAAACTCATCTGCATGTCCTTTCGTTCGATAAAGGATTTGCGAACCGCCGGAAACTTTCGCGGTAACCCCGCGCGAAAGCCCCCGCCGCTTGGCAAACCCTCGCGGGCGAATCTCACCCGCCCCCCATCAGTCTACCTTGCAAGAAGGGCCCCGCCGGGCTTGCGCCTGACGGGGCCCTGTCGTGTAGGTGAGGTCATATGCAACCGAATGGTTTGGCCTTAGGCCTCCATCTCGGCGAGCTCCTCCTTGGAGAAGCCCGTGGCAAAGACGACGGCAGCGGCGATGACAAAGGAGATTGCCATACCGACGACAGCCCAGACGGTGTTCATCTGGCCACCCTGCAGGTAGTTGGTGAAGACCAGGAAGTTGGAGGCACCGCCTGCGAGGTAATAGGTAACACCCATGAGGCCGGAGAACACAGCGCCGATGGCACCGCCGATGAACATGCCGAGCATGGTGCGGCGGAAGCGCATGAGGATACCGAAGAGTGCGGGCTCGGTGACGCCGCCGGCGATGGCGGAGATGACGTAACCGATGGCGAGAGACTTCTCGTCGGGGTTCTTCATCTTGAGGAAGGCACCGAAGGCGCAGCCCCAGACAGCGGCCATAGCGCAGTTGGTGGAAACGAAGACGAAGGGATCGTAGCCGGCAGCGATGATCTGAACCTGAGCGAGCAGGATGACGGGCATGTGCATGCCGCAGACCACGAAGAGCTGCCAGAAGGCGCCGAGGATGGCCATGACGATCAGGATGCCGATGCCGCCAAGGTCAGCAAGGCCGAAGAGGGCGTTGGCGATCAGCGTACCGATCTCGTTGCCGATCGGAGCGAGGACGATGAAGGCAATGGGAATCGTGACAATCATGGTGCAGAACGGCGTGAAGACCGTGGACAGCACGTCGGGCATGACCTTCTTAAAGAACTTCTCAACAAAGTACAGGACGGGCACCGAGAGAATGATCGGCAGGACGGACTGCTGGTAGTTGGCAGCGGCGATCTGGATGCCGTAGACGGAAATGATTCCGCCACCCTCCTGAGTCGCGACACTCACGACGGACGGGGCCATGAGAGCGCCGCCGAGGAGCATGCCCAGAACCGGAGAGGCGCCGAGCTTCTTAGCCGCGGCATAACCCAGGTAGATGGGGATAAAGGTGAACGTGGCCTCGTACAGCGTGGTGTAGAGGAACGTATAGGTCGGGTCGTCGGCCGAGAGCACACCGAGCATGGTGGGGCCGAGGACGGCCGCGATGGTACGGAACAGACCGCCGGCCATGAGCAGCGGGATGAGCTGGGTCATGGAGCCCGACAGATAGTCAAGGATGATGTTCGGCAGGTTCTTGAGCTCGAACTTCTCCTTGGGAGCATCGAGGTTCTCGTTGACGGCCTCACCCTGCTTGACGCCGGAGATGGCGACGAACTCGGCGAGCACCTTGGGCACGTTCTGGCCGATGATGACCTGGAGCTGGCTGCCGGCGAACTGGCAACCCAGAACACCCTTGACCTTCTTGATCTTCTCCACGTCAACCTTGTTGTTATCCTTGAGCGTCAGACGCAGGCGCGTCATGCAGTTGGTGGCGACGGTGACATTCTCCGCACCGCCCACGAGCTCGAGGACATCGGTGGCAATCTGCTTGTTATCTACTGCCATGGGACCCCTCCCCATATCTTCGTGTGCCAGCCCCCTTGGGCTTAGGCACGCCTTTGGCCCGGCGACTATAACCCCTTACGGTTGCCGGACCCTTGGATACGCTTTTGTAAACAAGGTGTTTACTGAACGTTTACGGGCTTTAGTTTACACGGAGCGCCGAATTTATGGCAATTTTGCCGTCTACAGTCCGGTGAACGGTAGGTAATCGGGGGTGAACGTATTTGAATGGCGGGAAATGGTCTCTTTGACCCTCTATTGATATATAGCCATTTACGTGGGATTTTATTTTGATGAACACCTCACTGATCTGTTAACTCATCAACAGAATCCCTGCTAGAAGCTAGTAAACATACGTTTAGTAGTTCACGACGTGTTCAATTTTGCCGTTTACCGAGTTCATCTGGTTATTCTTCAATTCTAGATTACACTAAACATGTTTAGTTTGTATTGCCGCAGATGCCAGGCATTCGCGGCGCAAGGGAGGCAGCTCATGGAACTCAAATTGTGTACCTACGCAACCGTCACCACCTTGGGCGACTTTGGCCCCTGGATCAGCAAGGTCGTACTCGACCTGCCCTGCACCGTGCGCGCCAACGACATCGACGCGAACACCTTCCATATATATGTAGAGCGTCACGAGCGCTCGGGCGATGTTCTGATGCGCAAGGAACGCGGCGCCGACCATGCCGCGCCCTCCGTGGGCTACATCGACATTCTCGCCGCATATCCGTGCGACGAGAACGGACGTAAGCTCGCCGTGGGCACCCATGTGGCGCTCGAGGTCGCCGAGCAGCGCCTGACCAAAAAGATCGAAGGCGGCGTCATGGGCTCGCGCATGCTCGATGACCAGTTGCACATCACGCAGCTCGCGGCTCTTCCCGGCAACGACGGCGACGATCCCACCTGCGGCCTGGTCTTCGACACCTGCCGTGGCGATATCTGCCCTGCGCTCAAAGGCTGGAGCAACGACACGCAAAAGACCGCCGTCGACGGTATCGCGCTCGAATACGGCTTCTTTGAGCCCAGCTTTAAGGCCGAGGACTCGGCATGCTTCAACCCCTTTGCGCCCGAGGCCACGGCCGTGCCCCAAAAGGCACCGCTCGTGGTGTATCTGCACGGCGCCGGCGAGGGCAAGGGCGCCACGCAGGGCGAAGGCGCCACGCGCGCCTATATCGGCAACCGCGTGACGGCCATCAGCCAGGCGCAGATCCAGCGCTACTTTGGCGGCTTTGCCTGGGTGCTCGTACCGCAGTCGCCCACGTTTTGGATGGACAACGGCGTCGAGCAGCTTGGTCACTCCAACCAGAGCATCTACTCCCCCGTGCTCAAGGCACTTATCGATGAGTTTGTCGCCGAGCATGCCGACCGCATCGACACCGACCGCATCGTGGTCGCCGGTCTTTCCAACGGCGGCTTTATGACCCTGCGCCTGTGCGCCGACTACCCCGATTTCTTCGCCGCGGGCCTTCCCTGCTGCGCCCCGTGGTACAACGCCACGGACGAGGACGTGGCCGCGCTCGCCAAGACGCCGCTGTGGTTTACGCACTCCAAGGGCGACGAGCTCGTGTCACCGCAACAGACCGTGCTGCCGCTCACGGCGCGCCTGCGCGATGCCGGCGCCAACGTGCACCTCACCTACTTTAGCCATGTCGAGGACCTGACCGGCGTGTATCGCGAGGCCGACGGCTCGGCCAAGAAGACGTTCAACCACGGCGTGTGGATCCACCAATTCAACGACCTGTGTTATCAAGACTTCGACGGGGGCAACGTACTCATCGACGGCGAGCCGGTGGGCTGCTGGGAGTGGTCGGCCAGGGTCGACCGCTAAGCCCTCCCATCGCGGGGACCGGGGTTTAGTCTTGCAAACGTCCTCGGGCATGCATGGGCTGGCGCTTTGCGCTTCGCGCTGCGCCTGCCCATGCCCCCTGCGGAATGTTTGCAAGACTAAACCCCGGTCCCCGCTGCGTTGACGTTGCCGTGACCCTGGCCGGCCGCTTCTAGCGGGCCGCCGGGTCGGTGGCGATGGGGGCATGGGTCCCGTCTTGCCTTGCGCGTAACTGGCTGAATTGATTTTGATTGGAGCTGTTCCTATGTCCCAGAAGTTGACTCGGGTGATTGTTACTACCGATATGGAAGTCGACGATATGAACTCGCTTGTTCATTTGGCTCTGTATCTCAACTTGCTTGATGTTCAGGCTGTGGTGTATACGGCTTCGCAGTATCACTTTCTTGGGGATGGGGTTCATACGCTCGGCGAGGTGAATTCGCATTGGCGGACCAAAGGGCGGCGCTCTTATGAGTGGGCTGTTGTGCCTCATGAGCCCGATCCGCTAGCCGGCGAGCTTCGTGAGTATCGGCCGTTTCCCGAGCATTGGATTGAGAGTCTCTGGAGTAATGAATATGCCCAGGCTTGGCCGCAGTTGCAGGCAAATGCGGACGCCGCCGGTGAACCGCCGTTTCCCACGCCTGCCCAGATGATCGAGCGTACGTTTGTGGGAAATGTTGCCTTTGAGGGTGATGTGACTGAGGAAACTGAGGGGTCTCGCGTAATTGCGCAGGCGATTCTGGATGATGATCCGCGTACGTTATGGTTGCTCAGCTGGGGTGGTATGAATACGATCGTTCGCGCCCTCATGAGTATTGCCGAGCGCTATCGCGCCACGCCCGAGTGGCCCGCCGTGCAGCAGCAGGTCTATCAGAAGGTGCGCGTGATGGGCGTTGCCGATGGCGTGGGACAGGACAACTCGTGGCTCGACCATGGGCGCGAGCTCTTTCCCGAGCTCATCTTTTGGCGTACGCCCTATATGTATGGCAACTATTTCGACGCCAAAACAGCTCAGCCCGATACGCTGCCGCTGTTTAAGGCTCCCTGGCCCGAGCAGAATCTCACGCAGGGCAACGGCCCCCTCATGGCACGCTATATGCTCTATGGCGATGGTAAGGTCTACGAAAACGAACCCGAGCGCTTTCAGTTTGGCAAGCATGCCCGCCTGGATTGGGGCCTGGAAGGCATGCCCGCGGTGCAGTTTGAGCGCGGCGACTTTATGGCCGAAGGCGACAGCATGACCTATATTCCACTGCTGCCGTTTGGCCTGCGCGGCATCGACGACCGCGACTTCGATACGCTGCTGGGCCGCATGTTTCTTGATGGACACCCCGATGCGAGCGCGCCCGCCGGTTTTGCCTCCATCGGCACGCCCGCAGACGACAATCTCAATCCCTATCTGCGTGCCTATCAGGAAAACTTTGCCGCCCGCGCGCAATGGTGCGCCCATGATCCGGCCATCTGCTCGCATCCGGCACATGTTGTCGAGGTCACGGCCGACCGTAGCGCCGCAGCCGGCGAGCGCGTCGCCCTTGCGGCAACCATCGTCGACCCCGACGACAAGGGCTTCGATGCACATTGGGATGTGGCCGTAGACCCATCGAGCTATGCAGGCGTCCAGGATCTGTCGATGTGGCAAGAATGCACGGTGGACACCGCTTTCATCGTGCCCGCCGACGCGCAGCCCGGTGACCGCTTCGTTCTCACCCTCACCGTACAGACGCGCGCCGAGCGCCCCTGCACCCGCTACGCCCAGGTCGCCATCACCGTCGCGTAGCAGCGACGGCGCTCACACTCAACAAGAAGTGCCCCCAAGTGCCGGCCAAATGACGAGAGTGGATAATCTCCCACTTTGAGCCCCCAAACAGGCCAAAAACGGCAGATTATCCACTCTCACTTTGGGGCACTCATTGGGGACAGACTTAAATGAGTAGTCGTTGGGGACGTTCTTGTTTGACTGGTCATTTAAGTACGTCCCCAATGAGTGCTTTCACTTCTTTTAACAAAACGCCCGGCGGGCATTAACTGCTCGCCGGGCGTTTTGGTTAGGAAACTCTGAAGTTGAGTGTCTCGGCTTCCTTAGGACAGATCCTCACCATTCGTTTCAATGACGTGCTTGTACCAGTCGAAGCTCTTCTTTTTGGAACGCTTGAGGGTGCCGTTGCCCGCATCATCGCGGTCGACATAGATAAAGCCGTAGCGCTTGGACATCTCGCCCGTGCCGGCAGACACCAGGTCGATTGGGCCCCAGGTGGTGTAGCCCAGCAGGTCAACGCCGTCCTCGGTCACCGCATCGCGCATCGCGGCGATATGCTGGCGCAGGTAGTCGATACGGTAGTCGTCGTTGATGGAGCCATCCTCCTCGACAACATCCTTGGCGCCCAGGCCGTTCTCGACCACAAACAGCGGCTTCTGATAACGGTCGTACAGGTCGTTGAGGGTGATGCGGAAGCCCAGCGGATCGATGGCCCAGCCCCACTGGCTCTCCTGCAGGTAGGGGTTCTTGGCGCCGGCGAAGGCGTTGCCCTGGGTGCGCTCGACATCGGGGTTATCGGCACCGGCGGAGCAACGGGTGCTGTAATAGCTAAAGCTGATGAAGTCGACGGTGTTGGCGGCCAGGATCTCGCGGTCCTCATCCGTCATGCCCACATCGATGCCCAAACGCTCGAGCTTCTTGACGGCATAGGCCGGGTAGTAGCCGCGGCTCTGAACGTCGACGAAGAAATAGTTGCTCTGGTTGTCAATCTGCGCTTGGCGCACATCGCCCGGACGGCAGCTGTAGGGGTAGTAGCTACCTGCGGCAAGCATGCAACCGATCTTGACCTCAGGGTCGATCTCGTGAGCGATCTTGGTTGCCCAAGCGCTGGCGACGAGCTCGTTGTGGGCGGCCAGGTACTCGACGGCCTCCTTGTTCTCGCCCTCCTCAAAGACCAGACCGGCACCCATAAACGGCAGGTGCAAGATCATATTGATCTCGTTGAAGGTAAGCCAGTACTTTACCAGGCCCTTGTAGCGGGTGAAGATCGTGGCCGCGAGGTTCTTGTAGAAGTCGATGAGCTTGCGGTTGCGCCAGCCGCCGTACTCCTTGATGAGGTGAATCGGGCAGTCGAAGTGCGTGATGGTCACGAGCGGCTCAATGCCGTGCGCCTGACACTCGCGGAACACGTCCTCGTAGAAGGCCAGGCCGGCCTCGTTGGGCTCAGTCTCGTCGCCGTTGGGGAAGATGCGGGTCCAGGCCAGGCTCATGCGGAAGGTCTTAAAGCCCATCTCGGCAAAGAGGGCGATGTCCTCCTTGTAGTGGTGATAGAAATCGATGCCGGTCTGCGCGGGGTAGTAATAGCCGTCCTCGAAGTCGAGCATCTTGCGCTGGCCGGAGACCACCGCATAGCGCTCGGGGCCGTGCGGCGCCACGTCCACGTTGGCCAGGCCGCGGCCATCCACGTCGTAAGCGCCCTCGCACTGGTTGGCAGCCGTCGCGCCGCCCCACAGGAAGTCTTTACGGAAAGCCATGCATCAATCCTTTCACACGCTGTTTGTCGTGGTTTCAGTATCCCCGTAAGCAGCGCGCTACTCAACGGCAACGACGCAGGCCGACACTTCTTTTCGCACACGGCGGCCCGGCAGCCGCCCCTGCCTGACACTTTCTGATACCGCCGCCCCAAACCACCACAAAGGGGACAGGCACCTTTGTGGTGGTTTGGGGCGGTTTGTCTCGATCTGTAACAGGTAGGCAGCCAAAACCGGGCTTGGTGTTACAGATCGAGATTTTCGGGCAGCCCCCCCGCAGTTTGTCTAAATCTGTAACAGGTAGAGACGATTTAGCCCGCTAGATGTTACAAATCGAGACGGAAGATGCTAGTCACAGGCGATGTCGAGGTTCTTGCCGACGAGGCCCACGTAGCCGCCCTCGGCTGCTTTGGGGCTGTCGGCGTGGCAGAGAACCCACTTGTCGGCCTTCCAGTAGCAGTAGCTGTCACCGGCGGCAGGCATGTCGGCTGCGGCCTCGGGGCGCGGGCCATTGGTGCCCGCCGGCAGCGCCACCATCACCTGGAAGCCGCCGTCGTCGACCATGCAGGGCGTGTAGTGGAGCGTGGTGTTGAAGACTTCGACGACCGTACCCGCCGGCACGCGGAACGCCTTGACGCACGCGGTGTCGAGCTTGCCGTCCTCGATCTCCCAGCGATGCGCCACGAGCAGGATAAAGTCGCGAGCGCCCAGGTTAAACTCGCTGGCGCGGTGATACTCCAGGCAGTTGAGCTGCGTGTTGTGGCCGTTGCACCAGCCGAGCTGGAAGGGGCGGCCGCCAAACATGAGAAAGCCCAGTTTATCGGCACCCTTGACGCTCTCGAGCTCCGGCGCGCTTGCTACGTACTTGCTGCCTTCGGGGATGGGCGTGGCAGAGAGCGCCTCGAGCACGAGCAACGTGAGCTCGGACGGAACGTCATCCCAAACGTTGCCATAGGATTTGAACTCGGGATCGTTGACAGAATAGATGTGCATGTTCGCTCCTGTTCGTAAATGTGACTATACGAACATTCTAGAACAAACATGAGCGATTTTGAACGCTCGTCCCGACCACTCAACAAAAAGGCGCCCCCGCATAAGCGAAGGCGCCCAATGCGCGCGCTTTGGGCAATAAAGCCCTTACGCCTGCTGATAATGCAGGTGCTTCTCATCGATATCGGCCAGGTCGCGGTCGAGATAGCGACGCGCGAGCCAGTTTGCCATGGGGAGGTTCTGGTCCAGATAGTTACCGCACTCCTCGGGAGCGGCACCGGGGACATCGCCCTCAAAGCCGGCGACAAACTCGAACAGCTCACGCACGAGCGGCAGGATCTCCTCGCTCGTCACCTCGCCAAACACGACGAGGTAAAAGCCCGTGCGGCAGCCCATGGGACCAAAGTAGACAATGCGGCTCGACCACTCGGCATGGTTGCGAAGGAACGTCGCGCCCAGGTGCTCGATGGTGTGGCACTCGGCCGTGTTCATGACCGGCTCCTTGTTGGGCGTGGTCAGGCGCAGGTCAAACGTGGTGACGGCGGCGCCGGTCGCCGGATCGCGGTCGATGCGGCTCACGTACACGCCGGGCTCGAGCAGCAGATGGTCAACGGAAAAACTCGCGATACGCTCCATGGCAGTTCCTCTCGGTAGTCAATTTAGGACGGGGCTCTTTTAGCTGGTTCGAATGATCGCACCAATCATACCAGTCAAAAAAGCCCCGTCCCAAATGAGCTACCCGGGAATAGCCTGCGGGCGCCGCGCAGCCGCCTAGGCAGTGTAGGCGATGGTCGCGTCGACGGCGTGACGCCAGCCGGCGATCTTTTTGGCTCGCTCGTCGGCAGGCATGGCAGGCTCCACGATGCCGCGGGCGCCGTAGACGTCAACGACATCGCGCGTGTACATGCCCAGCGCAATGCCGCAGGCCCAAGCCGCACCCAGACCGCTCATCTCGTCGTTGCTCGCAATGCGGATGGGCGAGCCGACCAGGTCGCTCTCAAACTGCATCAGGTACGCGTCGCGCGTGGGACCGCCGTCAACACGAAGCTCGGCCAGTGCCGCGCCCGAATCCTCGACCATCGCATCGATCACGTCGAAGATCTGATAGGCGATCGACTCGTCGGCGGCCTTTACGAACTCCGCACGGCCCGTGGTGCGCGTCATGCCAAAGACGCAGCCCTCGGCATCGCTCGCCCAGTGCGGCGCGCCCAGGCCAGTGAACGCCGGCACAAAGTAGACGCGGCTCGCCGGATTGGCGGCGTAGCACAGGTCGGTGACTTCCTCGGGATTGTTGATGAGCTCCAGGTCGTCGCGCAGCCACGTCTTGACGGCGCCGGCGTAGCTCACGTTGCCCTCGAGAACATACTCGGTCACACCGTCCATACGCCACGCAAGCGAGCTCGAAAGCCCGTGCGAGCTGGCGACAAACTCGTCGCCGACGTTCATCATGACCGAGCTGCCGGTGCCATAGGTCGCCTTGGCCATGCCGCGGCTATGGCAGCCCTGGGCAAACAAGGCGGCATGGCTGTCGCCGAGCACGCCGTGGATGGGCACGGGCGCCGGCAAAAAGCCGCCCAGGTCCGTTGTACCGAACAGGCCATCGGAATCGGTCACCTGCGGCAGGCACGCCGGATTGACACCAAAGGCCTCGCACACCGGCTCGCTCCAGCAGCCACGGCGCAGGTCAAAAAGCTGCGTGCGGCTGGCATTGGACCAGTCGCAGCGGAACTCCGCGCCGCCCGTGAGCGTCCAGACCACCCAGGCATCGATGGTGCCCAGGCACAGCTCGCCCGCCGCCGCGGCCTCGGCAGCCGCGGGAACGTTCGCGAGGATCCAGGCCATCTTGCCCGCCGGATAGTAGGGCGAGAGCACCAGACCCGTCGTGTCACGCACCAGCTCGGCCACGCCTTCGCGCGCAGCCAGCTCGTCGCACAGCTCGCGGGCGCGGGCGCACTGCCACACCACGGCATCGCACAGCGGCTCGCCCGTCGTGCGGCTCCAGGCAACGGTGGTCTCGCGCTGGTTGGAAATGCCAACGCCGGCGATGTCTGCCGGATCGACCCCGGTCTCCTCCACCACGGTGCGTGCCACAGCCAGCACGTTGGCGGCGATCTCGGCCGGGTCGTGGCTCACCCAGCCGGCCTCGTTGACAATCTGGCGATGTGAGCGGTCGGCGCGATGGATCAGATGGCCGCCCTCGTCCACCAGCAGCGCCTTAGTACCCTGTGTGGACTGATCGATTCCGATGATGTATTTGCTCATGTACTCTCCTGTCTCCCCCGTCGATTCAAAACTAAAACCCGACGGACAAGGAGCGAGTGGCCGACCGGCTCATGAGAGCGCAGCCGGCCTGCTCAGAATTCAACCTAAAAGGATTGGTGCAAACCTGTCCCCGATGCACCAATTACTCTGCGGGAAGGACCTCGGCGACCGTCTTGGCGATTCCCTCGCCCGTCAGGCCGTAGTGCGCGAAGACCTCGGGGCTCGTGCCGGTGATGACCGGCGCATCGGGCAGGGAGAGGCACTTGACCGGACGCGGGCAGTGCTCACCCACGACCTGCGCGACCATGGAACCCAGGCCGCCGAAGGGACTGTGCTCCTCGACGGTCACGACGGCGCGCGTGGCACCGGCGGCCTCGATCACGGCCTCGGCATCGAGCGGTTTGACGCAGTACATATCGAGCACCGTCGCCGAGATGCCCTGCTCGGCCAGCAGATCGGCGGCGTCCACGGCGTGGCGGACCATCTCACCGGTAGCGACGATCGTCACATCGGTGCCGCGGCGCACCCAGGTTGCGCGATCCATCTGGAACGGGCACTCGTCCTCAGTGTACACGTCCTCCACCGGGTTGCGGCCCACGCGGATGTAGGCCGGCTTGTTGTCGGCGACCAGGGCACGCACGAGCTCGGCGGTCTGGAAGCGATCGCTCGGCAGATACACGCGCATGTTGGGAATCGCGCTCATGGCGGCGATATCCTGCGCGGAGTGATGGCTCATGCCTAAGGCGCCGTAGGACACGCCGCCCGAGATGCCGATGAGCTTGACGTTGGTGTTGGAGTACGAAACGTCGACCTTGCACTGCTCATACGAGCGCGTGGTCACAAAGGACGCCGGCGAGGCGGCCCAGGCCTTCTTGCCGCACGAGGCCATGCCGGCGGCGATGCTCACCAGGTCCTGCTCGGCAATGCCGACCTCAACGGACTGCTGGGGATACTGGTCAAAGAACGGCGTGAGCGATGCAGAGCCGCGGGAGTCGGAGCACAGGACGACGATGTCTTTATCGGTTGCGGCGGCCTCGAGCAGCGTGTCGCAGATAGCCTTGCGGTTGGCGATCTTGTTAGCCATTGATGGCCTCCTTATGGGCAGCGAAATCGGCGATGATCTGGGCATATTCCTCATCGTTGGGCAGGTGATGATGCCAGGCGGCCTTGTCCTCCATAACCGGCGAGCCGTAGCCCTTCACTGTGTTGAGGATGATGACCGTGGGCTTACCCTTGGTCTCGGCGGCCAGCGTCAGCGCGGCGTCGATGGCCTGGACGTCGTTGCCCGGAATGGACAGCACGTTCCAACCGAAGGCGGCCCAGCGCTCCTCCTGCGAATCCTGCTTCATGACGTCCTCGGTGCTGCCGCTGATCTGCAGGCGGTTGCGGTCCACGAGCGCGCACAGGTTATCGAGCTGGTAGTTGCCGCCGCTCATGGCGCCCTCCCAGACCGAGCCCTCGGCAAGCTCGCCGTCGCCCATGATGGTGTAGACGCGGTAGTCGCGGCCATCCATCTTGCCGGCAAGCGCCATCCCGACGGCCACGGGCAGGCCATGACCCAGCGAGCCCGAGTTCATCTCGATGCCCTTGAGCTTGTTGTTGGGGTGGCCGATGTAGGGGCTGCCGAACTTAGAGAAGCGGGCCTTGACGTCGTCGAGGTCCAGATAGCCCTCGTGGCAGAGCACCGCGTAGTAGGCCTCCATGGCGTGGCCCTTGGAGAGCACGAAGCGATCGCGGTTGGGATCGTCGACGGTCTCGGGAGAAATGTTGAGGTGGTTGGCATAGAGGGTCATCAGCGCATCGATGACCGACATGTCGCCGCCGATGTGCCCGCCAGCGCCAGCCATGATGATATCGACGCAATCGCGTCGAAGGTCCCAACGCAGGGACTCAAGCTCTTCGATAGTTGCCATTTCTACTCTCCTCGCAGGTAAGCTTTGACGTCTTCTTCGATGGGGTCGTACAGGTCGGGGACAATGCCGATGTACTTGCACGCCTCGTAGAGCACCGGCACCACGTTGGCGTGAATGGCGACGCAGTGGTGGATGTAGGGACCCTCGACGATCTTGGCCTCGAGGCGCTTGAGGTTGTCAACCTCGACCCACAGGTAGGTGCCCATGCCGGCCGGGCCGTCGATGCCGCGGGCGTTGCCCAGCAGCAGCGAGTACTCGCCGTTGTCGCCGTCAAAGCGGGCAAGGGTGAGGTCGCCGTGCTTGGCCTCGGCCGTCAGCGCGCCGGGGTGATCGAAAGCCAGCGGGTAAGTGAGCTTGGGCTTGACGGCCGCGCAGCTGCAGGGCCAGGGGCCGCAGTGCTGCAGCAGCTCGCCGTTCTCGTTATCGGGATGACGCACGGTCCAGTCGGCGAACATGCCGCGGTGACGGCCCAGGTCGGCGGCCTCGACCATCAGCGCGGTGATAGCGCCATGGATGTCGGTCTCGCAGACGATGGGGATGCCCATCTCGTTGAGGATTGCGTTGGCGGCGCAGGGCATAATGCCCAGCTCGTCCTGCAGGGCGTTCCAGCACTGGATGGCGCCGGCGTTGCAGCCGTACTTCTCGACCAGGCGCTTCATGGCAATGGCGAGTCCTGCGACCGCAGGAACCTTGTCTTCGGGGATGCAGATCTCAAAGCTGTCACCAATGTGGGCGAGCATGGTTGCCATGGCCTGCTCGTCAGCCTGGGCGTCGCGCACGGCCTGGACAAGCTCGGTCATGGGGATGGGCGAAAGCTGGATGTTGAACTTCTCGAGCAGCTCGCCCTCGTTGCACATGGTCGACCAGAAATCGAACGGACGGGTGGCCATCTGCAGGATGCGAGTGTGCTTGAAAGTCTTGACCACGTTGCACACGGCCAAAAAGTCCCAGACACCGCGCTCGAACTCGGGATCGGTCAGACGGCAGTTGGTCATGTAGGTGAAGGGAACCTGGAAGCGACGCAGGACCTTGCCGGTGGCGAACAGGCCGCACTGGCTATCGCGCAGACGGGTGCCGTCGGGCTCGGGGCGCTCGTCGCGCGGACCCCACAGCAGCACGGGCAAGCCGAGCTCGCGGGCAAGGCGGGCGCAGACATACTCGGTACCAAAGTTGGCGTGGCAGAGCATGATGCCGTCGACGCCCTCGGCGCGGAACTTCTCGACGATAGGCGCGATATGGCTGTCGTCGAACAGCAGGCCCTCGTCGTTGATGTCGTCGATATCCACAATCTCGACGCCGATCTCGCGCAGGCGATCAGCCGTAAGGCCGCGATACTTGATCGCGTCCGGCGCGCTAAAGATGCTACGGCGCGTGGGCACAAAACCGAGCTTGATCTTATCCATGTACGTCCTCCCCTAGTCACATGTTCAGTAAACAGACGCATGTTTCGTTTTGTTCTGTTTACTAAATGTTTTACTCTTTTGTTTAGAAGTTTAGCGCGAAATACCCGTAGACGGTAGAGAAATCAGCCTAAACGGTATGTAAACAATCTGAACATACAAGGGAAACAAAAAGAGGACCCCGAAGGATCCTCTTCTGAATGGCACTATGTTAACTGCCCTAGCGAGCTTTGGCACGCTGCAGGCAATGCCGTCTCCGCCTAGATTTCGCGCACGCTCTGGCGCTCGACAAAATAGGTCGACACGGCCGTTTTGCAGGTGTAGCTCTTGGGATTGCGGATGTTGCCCACCAGGCGGCGCACCGCGATCTCACCCACCTCGTGCTTGGGAACATGCACCGTGGTGAGCGGCGGGTTGGAAAAAGCGCCCAGAGATAGGTCGTCAAAGCCGATGATCGAGACATCCTCGGGCACGCAAATGCCGTGCTCGTTGAACGCGCGCATGGCACCCACGGCGAGCACGTCGTTCTCGGCAAAGAAAGCCGTCGGCAGGTCGTCGTGCGAGGCATTGTCGAGCCACGCGCCCATGTCGCGATAAGCGCCCTCGAGCGTGGTGCCCAGCGTGACGCGCCATGCCGGATTGGCCTCGAGGTCCGCATCCTCAAGCGCTTGGCGATAGCCGCGCTCGCGGTCCTTAAAGTTGCGGATACGAAGGTCGCCCGCCAGATAGCCGATTTGCTTGTGACCTTTCTCGATAAGGTAGTCCACGGCACGCAGCACCGAATCGGTATTGGCAATGACCACGGCATCAAAGTACTGGCGGTCGCTCCAGCCATCGAGCACAATCAGGTGGGCGGCGGCGTTAGCGAACAGGGCGTAGTCCTCCTCGCCCAACTCCGTACCCATTAGTACAATAGCGGCGGCCGGATCGGCAATCAGGCCCTCGACCTGCGGACGCACGGCGTCTAGGTCGCTAAAGTCGAGCGAGACAAAGCTCGTGCTCATGCCGTGGCGACGCGCCTGGCGCTCCACGCCCTCGATGACCGCGGGGTGGAAGGTGCTCTCGTCCAGGATGGCGCCCGTCTTGCGCGCGAGCACAAACTGGATGCTCTCGAGCTGCGTCGACTGCTGATAGCCGAGCGACTGCGCGCACTCCAGGATGACTTTGGCGGTCTCCTCGCTCACGCTGCGCTTGCGGTTGAGCGCGTTGGACACGGTTGCGGGCGAAAAACCGGTGATGCGGCTGATCTCGCGAACACTTGCTTTGGCCATTGTTCCCCCTAGCAACGGTCGTGGCGGAGCATCGTGGCCTGACCGCCCCGTGACTCGACAACTAAACGACCGCAAATTCAATCTAAACAGAATAGTAAATGTTTAATAGCTAGTTTAGCCTGTTGTCAAGCGAAGCGACGCGACTATTCCCCCAACGGGCGTATTTACTCGGTAGCTAAAAAAGCCCGTCCCAAATTGACTACATGGGACGGGGCGTGAAAATCATTTAGCCCAGGACACGAGCCATACGGGCCTTGAACTCGGACAGGAAGCGCGGGGCGTCCACGGTGAGCGCCACGAGCGCGCTCTTATCCGGATCGGACAGACGGTGCTCGTCACAGATAGTGCGGCCGCGGTACTCGCCCAGCAGGTCGACACGAAGATTGCAGCCGAGCGCACCCACGAGCGTGGGATCAATCGCCACGGCAACCGCCAGCGGATCGTGCAGCGCGCAGCCGCCCAGGTAGGGCGCGTTCATTTCGTACGAACCGATATAGTGCTCGACCATGCTCGCAAACGCGCAGCCAGCCATAGTGCCCGAGCCCGTCCAGCCGGCAACGTCGCGACGTGTGAGCACCACGCGGTGCGTCACATCCAAGCCCACCATGGTGAGCTTGCGGCCCGAGCGCAACACGGCGTCGGCAGCCTCGGGGTCGCCCGCCATGTTGGCCTCGGCGCCCGCGCTCACGTTGCCGGGCACGGTAAGCGCACCGCCCATCACGACCACGCGGCCGATGGACATCATCGCCGCCGCATCGCGCTCCAGGGCAAGCGCCAGATTGGTGAGCGGGCCGGTCGCAACGTAGACCAGATCGGGACCATAGGTACGCGCGGCATCAATCAGGTAATCGACCGCCGCATTGCCATCGGCCGACGTCGCGCCCACTGGCTCGTACGGCGAGGCGGGCACGCTTGCGCCGCCAATACCGTTCTTGCCGTGGATAAGCGTGGTGGACGCCGGCGGCGTGTAGGGTTCGGTCGCCTTCATGGGACGATCGGCGCCCAGGTACACCGGCACCTCGGGACGACCCAACAGGTCGAGCACCGCCAAGCAGTTGTGCGCCGACTGCTCGACGCGCACGTTACCAAAGCACGTGGTGATGCCGACGAGCTCCACCTCGGGGCTTGCGATGGCATAGGCGAGCGCCATCGCATCATCCACACCCATATCCAGATCAAGGATCAGCTTCTTGGTTGCCATTGTTCTACTCCGCTTCTCCGTCTACATCCAAACCGTCTAAACCAAACTTGTGCTCGACTTCCGTACGCGTGGGAATTGATTGCTGAGCGCCCAGGCGCGACACCGTCACCGCCGAGGCGCGAGCGCCCGCCGCCATGCACTCAAAGAGCGGCAGGCCCTCCAGACGAGCTGCAGCAAGCGCGCCAATAAATGTATCGCCCGCGGCCGTCGTATCGACCACCACGCTCGAAAGCGCCGGCATGCGCAGCGGCTCACCGCCATCGCCGAGCGTAACCGAGCCGGCGCCGCCCAGCGTGATGACCGCAGCCCCGGCGCCCTTATCGAGCAGCGCATTGAGCGCGGCGACGCAGCTCGCATCATCTGTGGGCAGAATGCCCGTCAGCACCTGGCACTCGGTCTCGTTGGGGCAGACCAGGTCGACCGCAGGCCACGCTCCTGCCGGCAGGTCGCAGGCGGGCGCCGGGTTAAAGATCGTATAGAACCCCAGCTCGTGAGCGCAAGCAAGCGCCGCGGCCGTTGCTGCAAGGTCACATTCGCCCTGGGCAATAAAGACGCTTCCGGCAGCCGGGGCAATCTCGCTGGCATCGCCGTCGAGCTCGTCGGCCACCAAGCGCCTCAGTGCGCGGGCAACGTCCTCGCCCGCAAGCGCATGGTTGGCGCCCGGCGACAGCACGATGCGGTTGTCGCTCTCACAGCGAATGATAGTCGCGGTACCGGTCTCCACGTCATCGCGACGCGCCACAAACTCAACGCCCACGCCGGCATCCTGGAGCCCTGCCACAAGCGCATCGCCAAAGGTATCGCGCCCAACAGCGCCAATCATGCACGTGCGCGCACCCATGCGCGCAGCGGCAACGGCCTGATTGGCTCCCTTACCGCCGGCGTTGGTGATAAAACCGCTGCCACCGACGGTCTCGCCCGCGCGCGGCATGCGCTCGCACGCCACCGAAAGGTCCATGTTCATGCTGCCGAACACCGCAACGATGCTGTGATCCGCCATGGAAACCTCCTCGTCTTCAGGCTTTGCGCCCACCGTCGACCAACGATTGTGCACTCTCGCACCCCCTATAACTTTAGTCCACTTTGATGTGGACGCGCGCTTGAGCTTGCGCCAGCAGCAAGCATTCACAGGGGCAGGCAGCTACAATGAATACGTGCTGATTATTCTCGTCATTGGATGATGTTTTATGGAACAATTCTCGCAATCGGGCTCGCGCGGTCGACGCCGCACGGGCAACGAGCCGGCGCCGCACGAACGCGTGAAGGGCGAGCGCCGTGCCAACGAGCCGCGACGCACCGCGAGCCCCCATCGCGCTTCTGCCAACAACGCGGGCCGCGCCAACACTCCCGCCGCGGAGCAGACGCCTGCTCGCCCCAAGTCCCGCTACATCCCTGCGCTCGACGGTCTGCGCACGCTTGCCGTCGTCGCGGTGGTGCTCTATCACCTCAACCTCACGTGGGCTCAGGGCGGCCTGCTTGGCGTCACGATCTTCTTTGTGCTTTCGGGCTATCTGATCACGCGCTTGCTGCTCAACGAAGTCGCTAAGACCGGCCGTATCGACCTTAAGAGCTTCTGGATTCGCCGCATCCGTCGCCTGGTCCCCGCCGTGGTAACGGTAGTGTTCGTGACCTGCGCGCTGTGCACCATCTTTAACCACGTGATGCTCACCAAGATGCGCCCTGACATCCTGCCGTCGCTGCTGTTCTTCAACAACTGGTGGCAGATTGCCCAAAACGTCTCGTACTTCAATGCCCTGGGCGATCCCTCGCCGCTTACGCACTTTTGGTCGCTCGCCATCGAGGAACAGTTCTGCCTGGTTTGGCCCCCGCTGCTGCTCGCTATGGTATCCATGCACATGAGCAAGCCCAACACGCGCCGCATGGTTCTGGGACTGGCTGCTGTCTCCGCCATCGCCATGATGGTGCTCTATAACCCCGCCGCCGACCCCAGCCGCGTGTACTACGGCACCGACACCCGCGTCTTCTCGCTGCTGCTGGGCGCCTGGATGGCCTTTATCCCCGATCGCGACCTGGCGCCTGTGCGTCTCGCTCGTCGTTTGGGGCTCAATCGCCTGGCTGGCGCCGCCAAGCACGGCAGGAACGCCGAGGGCAAGCTTGGCGAGAAGGCCGACAACGCAGCCGAGACCGTCCCGGCACAGCCGAGCGCCCTCGTGCGCTTTTGGTCCTCGCCCGCATCCATCGATGTGCTGGGCGTCGTGGGTCTGGTTGGCCTTGCCGCCATGGTCGCGCTCACCAACGGCTACACCGCGTTCCAGTATCGCGGCGGCACGCTGTTATGCTCCATCCTCACGCTCATGGTCATCGCGGCCTGTGTGCAGCCCCAGGGAATGGTTGCCCGCGCACTGTCCGCCGAGCCGCTCGTGTGGGTTGGCAAACGCTCGTACAGCATCTACTTGTGGCACTATCCGCTACTGTTGCTCATGAACCCGGTCGCCAACATCAACGATACGCCGTGGTGGCAGTACATTTTGCAGGTGTTGTTGGTGGTCGCCGTGGCCGAATGCTCATATCGCTTTATCGAGACGCCGTTTAGAAAGGGCGCCTTTGGGCGCACCGTATCCGAGTTCCGCGACGGCACCACCACGCCCACCAACTGGGTGCGCGCGCACGTCCCTGTCTGCGCAGCCTGCGCTGTCGTGTTGGTCGTTGCGCTGGGCGGCCTGATCTTTGTGCCGGAGACCTCCGCACTGAGCGGTGAGGGCGCCGAAGTCCTCAACAAGGAAGCCAAAAACACCGCGCCCACCGACCAGCAGGCGGCCGACGACACCGACAAGGACAACGACGGCTTCCCCGATGGATCCTACGACCTGCTGATGATCGGTGACTCCGTGTCGCTGCGCGCCGTTGATTCCTTTGACGGCGTGTTCCCGCACAGCCATATCGATGCCGAAAAGGGCCGCCAGTTTGATGCGGGCCGCGCGACATTTGAGGGCTATCTCCAACAGAACCTTGCCGGCAAGATCGTGGTCTTTGCACTGGGCACCAACGGCTTGGTAACCGACGACCAGATCGACGCCATCATGGCCGATGCAGGAGATAAGCGTATTGTGGTGTTTGTGAACACGCGCAGCCCGCAGCCGTGGGTTGGTTCTACCAACCAGGCCATCGCCAACGCCGCTACGCGCTACAAAAACGTGCGCGTTATCGACTGGTACGGATACAGTGCCAATCGCAACGACCTGTTCGATGGCGATGGCACGCACCTATCGACCACTGGCGTGACTGAGTACCTCAACTTGATCCACGATGCAGTCAAGAAGGACCTGCCCGTGCATCCCGAGGATCACGTCAACGATCCGCAGCCGGCAGCCGTCAAGTCTGCCACCGACGCGCTCGTCAATGCGCTCGCTCTCGAGCCGCACAAGCTGGGCACCGACAAGTAACCTGCAGCGCAAACTTCCCACATCCGGAGGGGGGTACCTGCCACGGCAGGCACCCCCCCTCCGACAGTTAGGGACGTTCCTTATGTGCCGGCACCCAGGGACACTCCTGACACAGCCGAGGAACGCCCTCCTTGCGACCAAATTCTGGGCGCCTCGCCACCCCGAACGTTGTTTCCAAGCCCACACCCGCAGCAAACAACCCAAAATCACTCTTTTCGAGCCGGCTCCAGGTGGCGCGCGCAGACGTGGTGTAAGAGCGTCCCGAGGTCCGTCGCTGCAAGTC
>UREC01000014.1:0-55692 GCA_900546755.1 uncultured Collinsella sp.
AACTGCGGGAGCGTGCCGTCAGCTCAATGTGTTCGGTTGAGACCGGAAATCAACCTCGAGCAAAACGGACTTCCCAAGCCCATCCTCAGCACAGACCATCACAACATTCGGTGCTTTTCCCGTTTTTGGCAAAAAACGTCGAATGTTGTGATGGTTTGTCTGCCCACGGCACCCCGTAGAAGGACCAAAGCGCCCCTAAAGGTCGCCGTCCCAGTGCCGAATCACGAAATCTCGCAGGTCGTTCTGCCGCTTTTGGAATGCTTCGCTTCGGTCGCACTTGAGGCCCATAGCGAGCGCGATGGCGTTCATCGCCCGGTGCAATTGCAGCTGGTGGGCAAACTGAGTCCCGGTGAGGACGATCATCCTAAAGCCCAGCGCGCTCAGCACGGTCATACGCTCCGCATCCGACGCGCTGCGCTGTTTATCAAGATGGTCCGAACCGTTGTATTCAATTCCCGTACCGCTCGCAGGCGCATATACGTCAATCTCGAAATACCCGGCCTTAGCGAGATACTTGAACTCGCTGGGAACATCGACCCGATGGTTGAGCTCGATCTTGGCGTATCCCAGCCCTCCCTGGGAACGTTTTGCTACGACCATGATTGAGGTGGCCGTCTCCATGGGCGATCGCGCGCCATCGTGCACGCGTTTGAGCACGGCGGCCGCGCGTATGGCCCCCTGACGAGATCGGTTCTCATTGCAATAAGCAATCAAATCGGCAACGGTATACCTCTGCCCCATCTCGATATAATCGCCTGTCGACAGATGATTCAAATGGTATCGGGCACAGATTTCGTAGCCATATTCCAGCTGCTCGGGCTCGCTCATCCACGAACCCGCTTGGACAAAGCACATGACCTCATCAACCACTAGAAGGCCCTCCGCCACCTCGATAAGATGGCCTGGGGGTACCGGCGCCCCAAACACGTGGCACCTAAATCCAGCCGGCGTCGAGCGCTCAAAATCGAAGTTAACGAGCGTGTCGATATGATCGAGCTCTTCTCGTGGAATACCAAGCGAAACCAGATAGTCGGTAACGATCCCAACTGCCGTCGAAGCCCTCAGCCCCTTGGCATCGAGCCCCAATTTGGGCAGGCCCGCGGTCGGCTCCGCCTCGCTAGCAAGCGAGTCCTGCTAGCAAGCGAGTCCTCATCGTATAGGCTGCTTGCTCGCGAGAGCAGCTCGGACGGGCGCGCCACGTTGTGGTACATCCAGGCAGTCTTATGGGACAGGACGATCGGCAGGTCCATGAGCCCTCCAATGGAGTCGGATAACCAACCTTATTCCCCTGCCCACGGGTCCGCACACCCGCGTGCGCAAGAAAGCGATTCCACCCGATCGAGTGGCAGAAAAACCATCACAACATTCGATGCTTTTCCCGATTTTGTCAAAAAACGTCGAATGTTGTGATGGTTTGAGGCGAGGTGAGGGGGCACGGAGGGGTCAAAGCATCGTATTCGGCAAGGCGCGCCCCCGTATTCATTTGGAAATGTCCGCGGTCGTGACTTTTTCGCCCCGCCGCCAATACAAACCTTGACTCTACAATCGTTGTAGGGTTTTCACTACACTGGTAGCTAAACGAACCAAGCCAGAAAGTGCCCCGCCCATGGAACACGACCTCACACGCGGCAATGTCCTCAAGACCATCGCGGTCTTTGCCCTGCCCTATATGCTCTCGTACTTTTTGCAGATGCTCTACGGCATGGCCGACCTGTACATGATGGGACAGTTTAGCGGCGCCGCCGGCATCACCGCCGTGGGCAACGGCGCGCAGACGCTCTATATCATTACCGTGACGCTCGTGGGCCTGGCCATGGGAACGACGGTTATCGTCGGCCACGCCGTGGGCTCGCGCCGCTTCGACCGCGCCGAGACCGCCATCGGCAATACCATCACGCTGTTTATGGGTGTCTCGGTGGTACTGGCCGCTGTCCTGCTCGCGCTTTGCCCGCAGATCGTGGCGCTCATTGGCACGCCGGCCGAAGCGGTCGAAGGCACTGCCGCCTACCTGCGTATCTGCTTTATCGGCATTCCCTTTATCGCCGCGTACAACATTCTTTCGGCCATCTTTCGCGGGCTAGGCGATTCGCGCTCGCCCATGTACGTGATTGGCGTGGCATGCATCATCAACATCGCGCTCGATTTTCTGTTTATCGGCCACATGGGGCTCGGCCCCGTGGGCGCGGCGCTCGGCACGGTGACCGCGCAGACAGCCAGCGTTGCCCTCGCGCTCGTGTGGCTCAAGAGCCGTCGCACAAACATCCACGTTAAGCGCAGCGACCTGCGCCCCCAGCCCGAGGTGCTCGGCAGCATTCTTAAAATCGGCGTGCCCGTGGCTGTGCAGGACGGCTGCATCCAGGTAGCGTTTATGTTTATCACCGTCATCGCCAACCACCGCGGTCTGGTCGACGCCGCCGCCGTGGGCCTGGTCGAGAAGATGATCAGCTTTTTGTTCATTGTGCCGAGTTCCATGGGTGCCACCGTCAGCGCACTCACGGCGCAAAACGCCGGCGCGGGCAAGGGCGACCGCGCGCGTCAGGTACTCAAGGACGCCATGACGATCTCGGTGGTGTACGGCTGCCTGATCACGGTGCTGATGTGGCTGGTGGCGCCGGCGTTTATTGGCTTTTTTGCCAAGGACCCCGCGGTGGTCGCGGCCGGTACCGGCTATATGCACAGTTATATTTTCGATGCAATCTTTGCCGGCATCCACATTTGCTTTAGCGGCTTTTTCGCTGCATACGGCAAGAGCTACATCGGCTTTGCGCACAACGTGCTGGCTGTGGCACTCATTCGCGTGCCGGGCGCGTGGCTGCTGTCGAACGCCTATTCCGATACGCTGTTTCCCATGGGCATCGCTTCGCCGTGCGGATCGATTTTGTCGGCGGTCATTTGCGTTGTCGCGTTTACCGTACTCAACCGGCGCGGGGCTTTTGACAAACTGGTAGCGTAGCGAGGCGACGCATGCCTAGCACCTCTCCCCTGTTTTTACCGAAAGGAGCGGTCCTGTGACCGACATGCCAAGCGAACACACCGAGGGCCTGCTCCGCATTGGCGAGGTGGCGCGCCTGCTCAATTTGAGCGTGGGCACGCTGCGTCATTACGAGCAGATGGGGCTATTGGAGCCGGCATATGTCGATCCGGCGAGTGGGTACCGCTACTACGGATCGCGGCAGCTCTCCACGCTCAATACCATCGGCAACCTGCGCGTTCTCGACTTGCCGCTGGCGCAGATTCGCGAGTTTGTCACTACGCGCGATATGGATTTGATGCAACGGCAACTGACCAAGCAACAGGAGTTAATTGAGCACAAGCGGCGTGAGCTGGAGCGCATGTCGCGCAAGATTGACCAGCGGCTTGCCTTGCTTCATGGCGCTTTGAATGCTGATCTCGACACCATTAGCGAAATCGAGGAACCCGAACTTCGCTGCGCCACGCTGCACGAGCGCGTCAATCCCACCGACGCCTATTCGCTGGGATGGCATATCCGCCAGCTTCAGCAGGGACAGCACGAAACCTTTGCCTATCTGGGCAATCTGGGTGTGGGTATCGCGCCCGAACGCCTGGCCGCCGGAGACTTTGATGGCTACGACGAGGTCTTTCTGCTGCTCGATGACACCGATGATTACCTGGGCGATGTTGAGACGAGACCTGCCGCGCGCTGCCTGACCATAAGCTTCCGCGGCACGCACGGACAAGCGGGCCCACGCTACGAGCGGCTGCTCGGCTACATGCATGAACACAACCTGACGCCCGCCGGTCCGTCGCGCGAGATCGCCCTCATCGACGACATCATCAGCGATGACCCAGAGACCTACGTGACGCAGATCACGGTGCCCGTTTCCCCAGCAAAGTAAGAACCGCCCGGAAGGCATCGTGCTTCCGGGCGGTTCTTCAATTTGGCTATCGATGCCTTACGCCTCTGGCACCTGACCAGTAGCTAAGATCTGCTCGAGTGCGTCCTCATCCAGCACGGGCACGCCCAGCTGCTCGGCTTTGGTGAGCTTGGAGCCCGCTTTGGGGCCGGCGACCAGATAGCTCGTCTTCTTTGACACGCTGCCCGAAACCTTGGCGCCGAGCACCTTGAGCGCCGCGCCCGCCTCGTCGCGTGTGCGGTTGACGAGCGTGCCCGTGAGCACAAAGGTCAGACCCGCGAGCGGTTGAGCGTCGGCGAGCTCGCCTGCCACGCCAGCGTCGGCTGCGGCTTGCGCGTGCGCAGCGCCCAAGTCAACCTCGAGCGACAGGCCTGCCTGGCGCAGACGCTCCAGCACGGCAAGGTTTTCGGGCACGGCCAGGAACTGCTTGACGCTCGCCGCAATCTTGGGACCGATGCCCTCGCACTCGGCAATATCCTCTTCGCTCGCCAAGATGAGCTTGTCAATCGACAGGAATCGCTCGGCGATGACCTCGCCCACGCTCTTGCCCACATGGCGGACGCCCAGGGCAAACAGCACACGCCCGAGTGGCTGGCTCTTGGACTTGTTGAGCTCGGCGATGATTTTCTCGGCCGTCTTGAGGCCTACCGGAATGGGGTCGCCCTTCTTGACGCCCTTTTTGCTGTTGGAGCTGGCGTACACGCGGCCCGTGTCCAGGCCTGCGATGTCGTCGACCGTGAGTTGGTAGAAGTCCGCGACATCGTGGATCAGGCCGGCAGCGATCATCTTGTCGACGATTTCGTCGCCCAGGCCGTCCACGTCCATGCAGCCGCGGCTCACCCAATGGAGCAGACGCTCCTTGAGCTGTGCGGGGCAGTCGATCGATACGCAGCGGTAGGCCACCTCGCCATCCTCGTGGACCACGGGGCTGCCGCACACGGGGCAGACCTCGGGCATCTGCCAGTCAACGCTGTCGGCCGGACGCTTGTCAAGCACCGGACCCACGACCTCAGGGATTACGTCGCCCGCCTTGTGCACGATGATGGTATCGCCCTCGCGCACGTTTTTGCGGCGGATCTCGTCGATGTTGTGCAGTGTGGCGCGCGCGATGGTGGAGCCGGCGACCGTCACCGGGTCGAACTCGGCGACCGGCGTGAGCACACCGGTGCGACCCACCTGGATGCGAATTTCGCGCAGGACGGTCTGCTTTTCCTCGGGTGGGAACTTAAAGGCAATGGCCCAGCGCGGTGCGCGGGCAGTAAAGCCCAGGTCGAGCTGCTGCTGGAAGCTGTCGACCTTTACGACCACGCCGTCGATGTCGTAGTCCAGGTCACCGCGATGTTCGAGGGCCTGGGCGCAGAACTCGTGGACCTCGGCCGGCGTGGCGCAGCGGGCCACGTTGGGGTTGACGCTAAAACCGGCGCTGCGCAGCCAGTCGAGAAATTCGCGCTGGCTGTGGACGTGCAGCGGATCGGTATCGGCGATGGCGTAGATAAAGGTGGCCAAGTCGCGACGCGCCGTGACCTTGGGGTCTTTTTGGCGCAGGGATCCTGCAGCGGCGTTGCGCGGGTTGGCAAAGGGGTCACGGCCCTCGGCATCGGCCTCTTCATTCAGACGAACAAAGCTGCCCTTAGGCATGTAGACCTCGCCGCGTACTTCGATGGTACGCTCGCGGTCGGCGCCCATATGAGCGAGCGCCGGCTCGGACAGGTGCATGGGCACGTCCTTGATGGTGCGCACATTAAGCGACACGTCCTCGCCCGTGGTGCCGTCGCCGCGCGTTGCCGCGCGCACGAAGGTTCCGTTTTGGTAGGTCAGGGCCACGCCCAGACCGTCAATCTTAAGCTCGCAGGTATAGGTGACGCTGCCGGCACCGAGCGCATCCTCGGTGCGCTGGAGCCATGCGTCGAGCTCGTCCAGATCCATGGCATCGTCCATGGAATACATGCGCGCCATATGCGTGACCGGCGTAAATTGCTCGCTCACGTATCCGCCCACACGCTGGGTATAGCTGTCGGGCGTCACCAGGTCGGGATAGGCCGCCTCGATCTGCTGGAGCTCAACGAGCATTTTGTCGAAGGCGGCGTCCGTGATCTCGGGCGCGTCGAGCATGTAGTAGCGATAGGCGTGGTAATCGAGCTCATGGCGCAGCTCGGCCGCGCGCGCTGCCGCCTGGGCACGGGCGTCGGCCGGTGCAGCGGCATCCGCGCTCGCGGGCGTTTCGGTATCGATGTCCACACCGTCACCAAACAGGCTCGATTGCTCCATAGCGGCACTCCTTCGCTCGATTTCAAACGGATACTAGAGTACCACCGGTCACCATGGCGCCGAATAACCCTTTCGAACCGCACCGAATCGGCAGCGGCCGGACCGGGGCGGATCGCGCGATCAACTCATGCCCTTGCCATTTCTAAATGATCCGTTTTCCTCCGTCCCCAACGGATCAATAGGAAAAGAGGGGCTGTCCCGCGTTGACGGGACAGCCCCTCTGGCTTCGATATGTGCGATACGGCTCGTTAGTAACCCTGACCGTAACCCTGGCCCTGGCCTTGCTGGCCGAGCAGCTCCTCCAGGTACTGGCGCAGCTGCTCGTCGGTAATACCGCCGTTGCCGGTGTCGGTCGAGCTGTCGTCCTGCTGCTGGTTCTGCAGCTCCTCGTCGGAGCCCAGCTCGACGGTGACCTTCTTCTCCTCCTTGCCGCGCATGAGCGTGATCTCGACCTTCTCGCCCACCTCGTGGCTGCGCAGTGCGATGATCAGGCCATCGGCGCTCGTGATCTCGTCGTCGCCCAGCTTGGTGATGACATCGCCCTCCTGAATGCCAGCCTTGGCGGCGGGACCATCCTCGACGACGCTCGCCACATACGCGCCGCTATCGGTGCTCAGCTTGTTGGTGCGGGCGTTAAGCGCATTGACGCTCGAAAGCGTGACTCCCAGGTACGGGTGCACCGGCGTCTTGCCGTCGATAATCTGGTCGGCAATGTTCTTGGCATAGTTGACCGGAATGGCAAAGCCCACGCCCGAGCTGGAGCCCGAGTAGCTCTCGATGAGCGAGTTGATACCCACAAGCTCGCCGTTATCGTTAACGAGCGCGCCGCCGGAGTTGCCCGGGTTGATGGCGGCATCGGTCTGGATCATGTTGGCATAGATGGCGTTACCGTTGGCAGAGCTCATGGCCGTGGAGCGATAGAGCGCCGAGACGATACCCGTGGAGACAGACTGCTCGTTGCCGAAGGGCGAGCCGATCGCCATGACCCACTCGCCCACGTTGAGCTTGGAGGAATCACCGATCTCAATCGGCGTGAGCTTGGAGGCGTCTGCGTCCTTGAGCTTGATGACGGCCAGGTCGCTCGAAGCGTCGTTGCCCACGAACTCGGCCTCGTAGGTGGTGCCGTCATCCATGGTCACCACGTACTGGTCATAGCCATCGACCACGTGATTGTTGGTGAGGATGTGGCCCTCGGTATCGAGCACCACGCCCGAGCCGACGCTGCCCGAGCTGTCCGACTCGTCGGCAGACTGCGAAAGCGAGCCATTCTGGCTGCCGCTCGAAGTGGCGGTAATGGAAACCACGGAGGGCAACGCCTTGGCAGAAACGGCCTCGGCCAGCGTGGTGTCCTCGGAATCAATCGTAATCTTTTGCGTCGATGAACCCGAAGCACCCGCCGTCACGGCATTCTTTCCGCCGCCAATGTTGAGCGTGCCGCTCATAATGAGCGCAATGACCAGCAGGGCGCCGCAGGCACAACCGGCAAGCGCCGTAATAAAGATCGGCAGCTTTTTGGTCTTAGTCTTGACCACTGTGTGCTTGTTTACAACCTGCTGGCTGCCCAGCGGCTTTCCGGTCTGCGTGTCGTAGGCCTGCACGTAGGGAATGTTGCTGTCGGCAGGCGTCGACTCTACCTGCACACGCGGCTGCTGTTGGGTCTCGCCGGCGTTGCCCGCATCCTGGGGACGCTGGGAATCGTTCTCGCTCATAGCTGCGATCCTTTCGTCAAATAACCAAAGGCCCGCCAAACATGTGGCGGGCCATCATTGTTCACGTTGAGTTGTACCCCAAGCTGGGCAGTCCCGAGCACTAGATGCCAAGATTTCAGCTTTGCTTAAGTAGTGACATGCTTATAGGCCAATTCGTTTTATGCCGTCATGTCTATTCGATATAACAGTCGATAGCAAAACCCACGGCTTCGCTCTCTGGCGTGAAAATAGTCTCTCTGCTTCTTGTTCGCGTTTTTTCATTGCCATTTTCATCTCTGACCACCGCGCCAACCACGAGCGCCAATCGCTTCCGAGCGTCCGGCAGCTCCAAGGCTTCCGCCATCCCAGCTCGCATCAAAATGGGAGCTCCTGCCATCAGGCCTAAGAACTGTTTTCCATCAATCATTCTTCATTCCCCTGGTCTGCTTGATTTGGCTTTCTCGGCTGAATGGGGATATAGAACAGTCCCGTCAAGTTCCTTATCTTCCACAAAAACTAGAATCCATTTTTCACCTGCCTTCAACCCTGCAACATATCCGGAACTTGACTTGCGGCGCATATCGATCTTTTTATGGCAACCACTTGGCATCAACGCCTCAAATTGCCCGTTATGAACATCCGATAGAGTGCGAACTTCGATCGCAACAACCGTGTCGTTTTCTCCCCCATTAGTCGCCCCTAGCAGGGACAAACTCACTGCAGCGACCAAGGCAAGGAAAAGAACCAATAGGGGTATTGCCCTTCGAATGAACTTGTCGCCGTTCACGAGCACAATCACCCCTTGCAATATGTTCCGTCGTGAGCCGTGTAAATTGATACGTCATATGGAAGAAACTGCAGCCGGTTTGTCTATCCATTCCAAACCACAAGCAGGTACTTCTTGGCATTTGAGTATGTATTATACATTGCCACATAGCCCACAACTGCCATTGCGTGCCCGCTGCCATTTGACCGGAGCCCCCCGGAGAAAACATTGCCGAAACGCGCATGCGTAGGTTTTTGCCTCTTTGATAACTTTCGCCTGCGTTGGCGTTATCATTCCCGAAATCGTTTTGCTCGCATCAACAACGTAATCCCATTTATACAAATCCATGGCAAGTAACTAAATGTTATTCGCCAGATAGTGCTATACGCTTGATATTGTTTTTACTGACGCACTTTCAGTCGGTAAAAGGTATGATTCTTGCCACAAGCGAGAAAAGGGCACCGAAAAACTCCGGTGCCCTGTATCGTCTTCTGGTTATCCCTAGTCCTTAAACAGATAGCCCACGCCGCGGACGGTAGTGATGTGCGCCGCGATCTGCGGGCCCACCTTGGAGCGGATGCGTCGAATGTGCACGTCAACAGTGCGCGTGCCGCCGCAGTACTCAAAGCCCCACACGCGGTGCAGCAGTACCTCGCGGCTGTAGGCGCGGTTGGGATGCGTCGCCAAAAAACTCAGCAGCGAGTACTCCATCAGCGTCAGGTCAATGGGCTCGCTATCGAGTGTCACCTGGTAGGTGGCCAGGTTGATCTCAAGGTTATCGATGTTGAGCACATCATCGGAGGCGACGGGCTCCTCCTCGCCCATCAGACGCTGCGCACGAGCCTTGAGCTCGTTGGGCGTCGCCGTGGGACATACAAAGTCGGCATGCGCATGATTCGGCAGGCGCAAGGTACCGAGTGCCTCGTCGTCGACGATCACCAACATGGGAACGCCGCCGCGGTCGTCAAGCCACTTGGCAATCTGATCGATACGGTCGCTGCGGATGCCATCGGAATCGAGGATCAGCAGGTCAAAGTCGTGCGCCGCAGTCGGCGAATCGGGGGTGGCCAGGCTCACCTCGACACCCAGGGTGGTCGTCAAGCTGCGGGCAAACTCGTGGAAGCGCGTCGTGCGCGCCATGAACAGGGCACTCTTTTCGGACATATCGGCCTCCAAAGAAATGAGCTCAATCGTACTGGAACAAGCCAGCGCGATTAGGAGTTCGCCAGGTAGTGCTTGATCTCCCACTCGGTGATCGTAGACTCAAACTTATGCCACTCGTCGCGCTTCTTTTTGAGGAAGAAGCTGTGGATGTGCTCGCCGAGGGCATCCTTCATAAACTGCGAGTCCTCAAACACGTCGAGCGCCTCTTTGAGCGAGCGCGGCAGCGGCGCGTAGCCGGCCTCGACCATCTGACGGTCGGTAAGCTTGAGCGTCTCGGCCGTGGCCTCGGGCGGGAGTTCCAGCTTGCGCTCGATGCCGTCCAGACCAGCCGCCAGCGTGACGGCGTTGACCAGGTACGGGTTGGCCATGGGGTCGGGACTGCGCAGCTCGATGCGCGTGGACAGCGGCTTGCCGGGCTTGTAGACCGGGATGCGGACCATACTCGCGCGGTTGCGCAGGCCCCACGTGGCGTACTGCGGCACGGAGTCGCCACCCGTGGTGATGCGCTTGTACGAGTTGACGGTGGGGTTGGTGATGGCGCTGATCTCGCGCGCGTGCGCCAAGATACCGGCCATGTAGTGCTTGGCGACGTCGGAGAGATGGTACCTCTCGTCGGCCTCGCCCCAAAAGACGTTGTTGCCGTCGTGGTCGAACAGCGACTGATGCAAAAACATGGCGCTGCCGTCCTCGCCCGCCAACGGCTTGGGCATAAAGGAGGCGTGGCAACCGCTCTCGTAAGCTTGCTGTTTAATGATGAGCTTGGCCGTGGTAATGGCGTCGGACATGCTCAGGGCCTCGGCGTGGCGCAGGCTCATGCCGTGCTGCGAGCGACCGGCGGCGTGGAAGGTGTACTCCACGGGCACGGACATCTTCTCGAGCGTAAGGACCGTGTTGCGGCGCAGGTCGCGCGCGGCGTCGCTCACCGAAAGATCGAAGTAGCCCACGTTGTCGAGCGGCTCGGGCGTGCGCTCGTCGGGGAAATAGTAGTACTCCAGCTCGGCACCAACGTTGAGCAGGTAGCCGGCCTTCTCGGCCTTATGGAACATGCGGCGCAGCGCAGCGCGCGGGTCGCCGGCGAAGGGCTCGCGATCGGGAGTGCACACGTCGCAGAACACACGGGCGACGCCGTTGTGGCTCGGACGCCACGGCAAAATCTGGAAGGTCGAGGCATCAGGGAACGCCAGCATGTCGGCTTCCTCGGGCGTGGCAAAGCCCTCGATGGCCGAGCCGTCAAAGCCAATGCCCTCCTCAAATGCGACCTCGAGGTCCTCGGGGCTAATGGCAAAGTTTTTGAGGCGGCCGAGAATGTCGACAAACCACAGACGCACAAAGCGGATGTCACGCTGTTCTACGGAGCGGAGTACGTAATCGATGTTCTGCTGGTTCATGTCGCTCCCCTTTCTTTCGGGCGGGTTTCGACTGGTCTATGTCGCAGATACTATCGCAGAAAAATGTTTCCGCAGGGTTAAAGCGTATCAAGCGCTCAAAAAACGTGCGCGAACAGGCGGTCACGAACGAATGGCTAGCGTTCAGATTCGGAAACAATTTGCCTACACGCTCGTTCCAGCGCTGGGAACTCCATCGTCACCGCATCCCAAACAACCGATCGGTCGACATTGCCGTAATCATGCGCGAGGTAATTTCTCATGCCGATAATTCCACGCCACTCAATTTCGGGATGAAGCCGCTGCGAGCGTTCCGACAACTTGCCCGCTTCTTCCGTCACCCTAAGCGCGCACATCAAAAGGGAGTCCGCCAACGCCCTCGTCCGCACGTCATTCGCATGCAGAAACTGGTCCTCGGTGATATCAAAAGCCTTGATGCGCTCGTTCGTTTCAGAGATGGCGTCCAAGACCTCTTGGGCGCGGAGGCCGTCTGACTTACGCGCGATCATAAAGGATCACTCCTTCGCGCTCGATTACCGCGGCAAGATCGGCATCAAGATGGTCGCTCGAGACAAGATCAACCTGCCTCCCAGTTTCTTTGCGCACCGCCTCGCCGAATGCCGACAACGCGAAAAGGCCAAAGCCCTGATCGCGATCGACTTCGAGACGCAAGTCAATGTCACTATCGGCACGCGCGTCGCCACGAGCATACGAGCCAAAAAGAATCACGCTTTTGATGGCGGGAATCGGGCTGGCCGCCTCACGGACAGCGGACTCAATCTGAGCGGTATCCAAAATGCCCGCCGCGACGCTTCCGCTCGCAGAGCTTTTACCGAGTGAAGGGACAAACGGCAGCGAACGCTCGCGCAGCATCTGTCTCATAAACATATTGACTGCAACAGACGAAGTCATGCCAAGTTCTTCGCACAGCTCGGCAAATGAATCTTTAATTGACGAGTCCACTCGCACACTCAGCACAGACGCAGCCATGGATACCTCCTGTATGACATTGTCTATATATTATCACACAGACTAGCGCGAGGTCGAAGCGCGGTGTTCGATGCGGCCGGGGATCTCGATGCGCTTGGGAGCCAGCCTTGCGGCCTCGCCTACCGTAGTGGTAACGACATCGATGCGCTCGGACAGACGCTCGACTACGCGCTCGGCGATGGTGAGGGTATCTTGCGCGGCCGTGGTCACACCGCCAAAGAGCACGTGGTTCCAGGGATAGTCGTCAAACGTTGCAATCTTAAGGCCCGCCGGCAACGAGGGGCCGAGCTGGGCCAGCGCCTCGGTCAGACGCAGGAAGACCAGGCCGTTGACGGCAATGAGGCCGAGCTTTTTACCCGCATAGCCGCGGATGGTCTCGTCCAGGCGACTGACACCCTCGACGCCACCGTCCGCCAAGGTGACTACCTCGCCGGCCAGGCCGCGGCGCGAAAGCTCGTCGGCAAAGGCTTCGGCGCGCTCGCGACGCACGGGGCTGTCGTCGCTCGCCTCGGTGAGCAGGCACAGGCGCTCGCTGCCCGCAGCGGCCAAGGCGTCTACCAGGCCGGCGACCAGCTCACGGTTGTTGGAGGTCACCAGATCGACACCGCCGACGGCAACATCGCGGTCGAGCAGCACAACGGGCAGGCGTCCCGCTGCCGCGACGATTGCCTCGTCGTTGCCGCCGCAGGTGTTGACGACCAGGCCGTCCACGCCGGCATCGATAAGTCTAGTGAGCGACTCTGCTTCCTTGGCGGGGTCATTGCCGCTAATGGCCGTCATAAGCGAGCAGCCGCGCGCGGCGGCACTGGCGGAAAGCCCTTCGAGCATGGCGCTGGAGAACGGGTTGGTGATGTCGGCCAGAATCACGCCGATGAGGTTGGTGCGTGAGCTGCGTAGATTGCGTGCAGCGGCACGTGGGCGATAGCCAGTGCGCTCGATAACCGCCGCGATGCGAGCGCGGGTTTCCTCGGTCATCTGCCCGGGGCGGTTGTTGAGATAGCGCGAGACCGTGGCCGGGCTCACGCCCGCCTCGGCGGCAATGTCCTTGATTCTCATCTGCGCCATAGCGCACCCCGTTTCCCAATTGTCGACAGTCTGAGCCATTTTAGGCATTTTTTTAAAAATCTCGCTTGCAAAACGCTGTAGGTGAGTATACTACAACTCGAAACGAAACCGATTTCGTAAACCGATTTCGGCGAGCGTTGGCACGGAGGTGCAAAGATGCACCCTACCGTCTTGGCACCTCCGTGCCAACGCCATATCAAAGGTGTACGCACGAGCAAGAAGGAGCTGCGCGACCATGGGTAAAACGGTTCTTACCTTCGGTGAGATCATGATGAGGCTCTCGCCCAAAGACCATCTGCGCATTGAGCAGGCGACCGAGTTTGATGTCCGCTACGGCGGCGCCGAGGCCAACACCGCGCTTTCCCTGGCCTATCAGGGCGACAAGGCCGCTTACGTCTCCGTTGTTCCGGCCAACCGCCTGGGCGAGTGCGCCCTTCGCTCGCTGAAGGCTTACGGCGTCGACACCACGCGCGTCGTGCGCCAGGGCGACCGTCTTGGCTCCTATGTGTTTGAGGTTGGCGCCTCGCAGCGCGGCAACGGCTGCGTCTACGACCGCAAGTATTCCGCCATCAACATGGCCAAGCGCGACGTCTTTGATTGGGACGAAATCCTCAAGGGCGTCGATGTCTTCTACTTCTCTGGCGTGACTCCCGCCGTGTCCGACGAGATGGCCGCTGCCTGCAAGGATGCCCTCACCGCTTGCCGCGCCAAGGGCATCACCACCGTGTGCGACGTTAACTATCGCGGCAAGATGTGGTCGCCCGAGAAGTCGCAGGCAACCATGAAGGAGCTCCTGCCGCTCGTCGACATCTGCATCGCCAACGACGAGGACGCGCCTGCCGGCCTCGGTATGACCTGCGTCTCCGGCTCCCTTGCCCACGGAATCGAGGAGCGTGACACCTACGTCGAGATGGCCCGTCAGATCTGCGCCGAGTACGGCTGCAAGAAGGTCGCCTCGGTCGTCCGCAACATCTCCTGCGTCGAGCGCTCCATCTGGATGGGCATGCTCTTTGACGCCGAGAGCGGCGAGCACTGGTTCTCCCCTGCTCACGACGTACACGTGCTCGAGGGCGTTGCTGCCGGCGACGCTTTCAACGCCGGTCTCGTCCATGCCCTCATCAACGACTTTGACTCGCAGGACGCCGTCAACTACGCAATTGCGGCCTCGATCCTCAAGCTCACCATCAAGGGCGATTCCAACTTGGTGACCGCAGACGAGATCGCCGCTGTGGCCAACGCCGCCGACGGTGGCACCCGCGTCGCCCGTTAATTCGTTCCCCATTCCGCGGACTGCAGCTTTCCATACCCATACCTCTGCAGCCCGCTCCCCGATTCCTCCGGCCAGGTAGAACCACTTAGTCCCATTCCGGTTTTGTCTGGCATTCCCTATACGACTGGTCGCGCAGCCGGTTTTGGAATTGCTTGAACCCCAAGCAGTGCCTCCGATAACCAATCCAAAACCGGCTCTTGACCAGCACATTTGGCAATCATGCGCCCGCGTGCGCCGCACATCGAAAGGAACATCATGTTCGATCAGTTCTACACCACGCTTGAGTCCCTGGGCATCGTGCCTGTCGTCGTCCTCGACAAAGTCGAGGACGCCGCTCCGCTCGCTCACGCCCTTATGGCAGCCGGCATGAAATCCGCCGAGGTCACCTTCCGCACCGCCTGCGCCGCCGAGTGCATCGCCGCTATGGCCGCCGCCGAGCCCGAGATGTGCGTTGGCGCCGGCACCGTCCTGACCGTTGAGCAGGTTGAGCAGGCCCGCGCCGCCGGTGCCAAGTTCATCGTCTCCCCGGGTTACAACGAGGACGTCGTGAAGCACTGCATCGACATCGACCTGCCCGTGCTGCCCGGCACCGTGACCCCCTCCGAGGTCACCGCCGCCGAGAACCTGGGCCTCAAGGTCACCAAGTTCTTCCCCGCGGCTCAGTATGGCGGCCTCAACACCATCAAGGCCCTCGCCGCTCCGTTTGTCGGCCATCGCTTTATGCCCACCGGCGGCGTGAGCACCGCCAACGTCGAGGAGTACCTGAGCTCCAGCGCCATCATCGCCTGCGGTGGCACCTGGATGGTCAAGCCCGCCCTGTTCGCCGACGGCGACTTCTCCAAGGTCGAGCAGATCGCCCGCGAGGCTATGGACGTTGTCAAGAAGGTCCGCGGCTAGGTTTAGCTCTCTATCGTGAAAGGGGGCGTGCCCTAGACCTCCCCCCTTTCTTTTAAAACGGCTCGGAAGCGCGCCGTTTCCGTCACGAGCAAGAAGCGAAACCGTCTTGCATGCTGATAGAACGTGACGGAAGCGACACGCCTCCGAGCCGCTTTGCCTACTCGGCTGGCAGTCGCGCTCAACTAAGCCACTTCGACAAAAGCCGAGCCACCAAAACAGCTGCGGCGTCGTCTGGAGGAATGGACCCTTGCTTCCGGTCTTTTCCTCCAAGCGGCGCCGCAGCCTCTACTGCATCTCCCAAATTCCGAAAGGAAGGTCACGACATGCGGCCACTCATCGTAATGAATGGCGAGACTATCGATTGGTTCCATACCGTTATCAGAATGCTGATGTATCTGATGGGCGTTGCAGTACTGGCACTCGGCATGAGTCTCCAGACGGCATCCGGCTTGGGAGTCGCTGCGCTCACGTGCTTTGCCACAACCCTATCCATGCTCACCGGCAAGACACTCGGCTTTTGGATCACTGCTACCTATGTCGCCTACATCCTGGCGCAATTGGCCATCTTGCGACGCGAGTTCCAGCCGCGCATTTTGCTCGAGCTGTGCTTCTCGACGCTCATCGGCGGCTTCACCGATTTCTTCATGGCGGTCAACCCACTGCATCCCACGGCACTCCCCGCACAGGTTGCGACCATGCTGCTCTCCCTCGCTGTCACCGCATTTGGCGTAAGTCTCGTCGTTAACATGGGCGTTGTCCCCAACGCGCCCGACGGCTTGGTGCAGGTCATTGCCGAAAAGCTTAAACGCCGCTTTGGCGACGTAAAAGTCGTGTTCGACTGCTCACATGTCGCCGTGTCCCTCATTCTGTCGCTCGCGCTCATGCGCAACCTAGGCGGCTTTGGCGTGACCACAGCCATCTCGGCGCTGTTCTTGGGCCACGTCATCAACGTCGCCAACAAGCTCTTCGCCCAGCACTTTATCCGCGCGGCATTCGGATAATAGCACCACCGTAAGAGCCCGCGAACAGCGCTATACGTTGCTATATCTTGCTATAAAATCTACCGCTGTCAGCCAACATACAACAGGCCTCAAGCGGGCAAAGGCTTGGGGCCTGTCTTGCAATATGGTTCTTTTGGCCTATGCGCGCTCGTATTTCGTGGAACGCCCAGTTCCCCGCTTTACAACCGCGTTTCGCCCAATCAGTGATTCAAGCGCCGTCAACGCACGCGCGCGGCTCAACCCCGTCTGCTGCTCAATCTCGCCCCGCGACATTATTCGTCCGACCGACAAAGCCTTGAGAACCTGGGCCTCTTCCTCAGACCCCTCAAAGGCATCGATAACGGGCAATGTGACGGTCACCATGCCGCCGCGAACATCAAATACCGGTCGGCTTAAAGAATCTCGATACGCACGCCTGATTCGCGCGATTCCCGTGCCAAATTTCTCGATGTAATCCAGCTTTAAAAAGACCTCGGCGACAATTGGGTTTCTGAGCACGGATATCTGCCCATACAGGTATTGTTCCGTCGTCAAACCGGCAGGCAGCGATCCGGGCGAAGTGACAACGACGCGATCGTCGTACAGGGCAATTTGAACATTCGCTCGAACGTCCCACGTCCGATGCACCAAAGCGTTTGCAACGGCTTCGCGAAACGCCTCGAGAGGAATTCGATCGGTTTGGACGCGTTCCATCCCTTCGATACGTTCATAACGGTAGTAGCGTACAAACATAGCCACCGCCCTGTCCACCTGTTCAATTGCGGATACATTTGTCGCCGACTCACGATCCAAGATCACATCCTCGGTATCACCAAAACGGACGCAGTCGATGCCAGGAAAATCATTCTTATCCGCCAAAATCGCCGCAGCGTTGGTATAGCCGTCCTTACCGAGCAAGCGAAGCGTGCGCATAATATCCGACGTTAGCTCGGAAATGCCGAGATGTTCAACACACTTTTGCTCGAGCGTGCAAAAACTCAAGTCCTGGCGAGTCGACGTGAGCGTGTCGAACGTTACGTTGCTGCCTTCGAGCGTCAACCTGCCATACTCAAACCGGTCGACCTCCACCGTTGCCGAATCGTTTCGCCTGTAGGCCTTTCCCTTGCTTCGATAGGGTTTGTCCTGTCCCTCATAAACCGTAAGGATTACGGTCCCGTGTTTCTCATCGGGCTCAAGCGAGTAACGAGGCGCGGGATCAAGACTGTCGTTAATCATGTTCTCGATGCGCAGGCATTCTGCAACCGGATCCACAAGGCCGACAGCCACGCCCTCGTCATCAACGCCAAACTCAATCTTGCCCGTCCCGTAGTTTGCATAGGCGCTCACCGTTTTAAGAAACGTCGGCGTAACGCTTTCCTTGTATTCGACTGTAGGGCTCTCTCTAACAACCATATGCACAACCCCTCGTTTCATACCATTCATAACCGTATTATAAGACGAAAACCGTTTGCGTACTGATTTATAGAAAACGCAAATGGTTTTCGTCTTGATTTGCGTACGGAATGAGAATGGAAACTGCGCTTTCGTACGCTTATTACCGAACGCAAACTATTTTCGTTCGGCAATACGTCAACAATCCGGACGAAAAAGGCTCCGAGCTCGTGAGTGAACTGGGGGGGCGTCTGCACCACCTGGGCAGCACAACAACCCCTATTTCATCGCGACTTATGGGGGAGACGATTAGATGTCCGAGTCTTTGGACAGCTCAAAATAGTCGGGATGTAGGGCGATAACCGGGCCCTGCTCCTCGGGCATCAGGTGCAAGTGCGTTTCTGCCAGATAGCTCGCCGTGTCGGTATCGCCCCTCTTAATGGCCTCGAGAATCCGGCGATGCTGCCGACGAATCGGCTCCCAATCCAGATCCTGCGACACCATACGCAACCAGTTGTATCGCTCAAAATGCGTGTTGACGCTCTTCATCCAATCCCACAACATGTGACGGCCAGCAATCACGAAACACGTCTCATGGAACAGGTTATCCAGGTCGAAAAAGCGACGCGTTTCGCTATGGTCGAGCGATTCGGACTCGGCAAGAATCTGCTCGAGCCGCTGCTTTTGCTCGGGCGTGGCGGCAGAGCAGCATTTAATAAGCACGCTTCTCTCGAGTTTCTCGCGCAAGAAACAGGCGTTCTCGGCGTGCTCCATGCTGATTTTTGAGACATAGGTGCCGCTTTTGGGACGCGTTTCCACCAGCTCCTGCTCGCGCAGGCGCACAAAAGACTCGCGAATGGGCGTGCGCCCGATCCCCGTCTCCTTTTCCAGACCAATCGCCGAAAGACGCGTGCCGGGCCTGAGCTCGGCATAGATGATCTTGGAGCGCAGTGCGTTGTATGCCTGATCTTGCAGGCTCTGATAATGCTGGTGCTGTTCCATAAAGCCCTCGGATGAAGCCCACGGTTTGTCGAATATCTCTCCACGTAATACTATCGCATCCTGCGGCGCTCCCCGCACAGGTTATGAGCATGTCGCCTCCCCTTCGATCCGCAGATGGCAAGCATGGCACAAAGTGCGCAAGCCCACCGCGGCACACGATGCGATGTGTTTGCACCTGCCCTACAACCGCAACATGATTGCGGAGAGTGCACAGGCACAGAGCGAATGGCGGGCATCGCGACAATCGGCCACAACCGTTCGCCTTTTAAAAGTGAACGTTCACCTGATTCTAGGAAAAGCTGCGAGTAAATTCCTCTGCTTCTCCTATACTGAGCTTGTATTAAAAGTAGGACTCATAAAGATGAACGTTTCTTTAGGAAGGATTGCTATGTCTGATCTTATGGACAGCTTCCGCCTAGATGGCAAAGTCGCGCTCGTGACCGGTGCCACCTACGGTATTGGCATGGCCATTGCCGAGGCACTCGGCGAGGCCGGGGCCAAGATTGCCTTTAACGCCCGTCACGCCGACAAAGTCGCCGAGGCCGAAAAACACTACCGTGAGCTGGGCTTTGATGCTCACGGCTATGTTGCCGACGTCACCGACGAGACCGTCGTCGCCGAGCTCATAGCCAAGATCGAGGCAGATTTTGGCACCACGCCCGACATCCTGGTCAACAACGCCGGCGTCATCCAGCGCACCCCGATGCTCGACATGAGTGCAGAGGACTTCCGCCGCGTCGTCGATATCGACCTCAACGCACCGTTTATCGTGTCCAAGGCCTGCCTGCCCGGCATGATCGCCAAGGGCCACGGCAAGATCATCAATATCTGCTCGATGATGAGCGAACTGGGTCGCGAGACCATCGCCGGCTATGCCGCCGCCAAGGGCGGACTCAAGATGCTCACCAAGAACATCTGCTCCGAGTTCGGCGAGGCCAACATCCAGTGCAACGGCATTGGGCCCGGCTATATCGCCACGCCGCAAACCGCACCGCTGCGCGAGACGCAGCCCGACGGCAGCCGCCACCCATTTGACCAGTTCATCATTGCCAAGACGCCGGCGGCCCGTTGGGGCACGCCCGAGGACCTGAAGGGCCCCGCCGTGTTCCTGGCTTCCGACGCATCGAACTTTGTCAACGGGCACATTCTGTACGTGGACGGCGGCATTCTGGCCTATATCGGCAAACAGCCGCAGTAAGAAAACTGAAAAACTGAAAGGTTAACTCAAATGAAGATCGCTCTGATCAACGAGAATTCTCAGAACTCCAAGAACCCCATGATCGAGGCTGCGCTTAAGAAGGTTGTTGAGCCTATGGGCCACACCGTCTTTAACTATGGCATGTATGCCGATGCCGACTCCAAGCCTCTCACCTACGTGCAGAACGGCATTCTTGCCGCCGTGCTGCTGAACTCCGGCGCCGCCGACTACGTCGTGACTGGCTGCGGCACCGGCGAGGGCGCCATGCTCGCCTGCAACTCCTTCCCCGGCGTGCTGTGCGGCCATGTTGCCGACCCGCTTGACGCCTACACCTTTGCCCAGGTCAACGATGGCAACGCCGTCGCCATGCCCTTCGCTCTCAAGAACGGCTGGGGCCAGGAGCTCAACCTCGAGTACACCTTCGAGAAACTCTTTGGCTTTGGCTCGGGCAACGGCTACCCGGCCGAGCGCGTTGAGCCCGAGCAGCGCAACAAGAAGATCCTCGATGGCGTTCGCGCTGTGACCATGCGCCCGCTCGTCGACGTCCTGGGCGAGATCGACCAGGACCTGGTGAAGGGCGCCCTCGCTGGCGAGCACTTCCAGGAGTACTTCTTTGCCAACGCCACCGACGAGGCCATCATCGCCAAGGTCAAGGAGATCTTGGGCCTGTAATAAGGCCCACGGGGCGCACCGAACCCCAACAAACCGCCAAGCAAAAGGCGCCGCGACAATCCATGTGTCGCGGCGCCTTTTTTTGATTGGCTATCGCTTGGGCCACTGCAAGGCGGTCGCTTCCCTATTTGCCAAGAGCCTACAGTTCGCAGGCGATCTTGTAGCCGTCGCCGATGGCGTCGCGGATGTTACCGCACTTCTGGGCATAGCCCAGCACGTGGGCGGCAACGCCGGCTGCAGCCAGGTCGTCTGCCAGCTTGGTATTGGGACGATAGCCCATGGCAAGCACCAGCGTATCGGCATCGGCGATGGTGTGGATCTCGCCATCCTTTTCGTAACTGATGGTGTCCTCGGTAATCTCGGTCACCTTGGCCTCGGTCAGCACGTGAACGCCCTTGGAGAGCATGCGCGTGATGAGCACCGCGCGACCGGCACCGCCCTCGTTGGCGGCGAGCGTCTTGGTCATCTCGATAACGGTGACGTCGCGGTTTGCCGGCGACAGATCGTTGACCAACGGGGCCAGGTAATCGGCCGTCTCGCAGCCAACGGTGCCGCCGCCCACAATGACAATCTTCTTGCCCGGGAAAGCCTTGCCGCCCAGCAGGTCGTCAGCTGTCATAACCTGCTTAAAGCCCTGCATAAAGGCCGGAGCGATGGGCTCGGCGCCATAAGCCAGGACAACCTCGTGGCCGGCGTAGTCGCGCTGAATGTCCTCGGCCGAGAGCTCGGTGCCAAATATGCACTTCACGCCCGCCTCGGCCAGGCGACGATACTGATACTTGATCACGCGGGTGAGTTCCTGCTTTGCCGGCGGAACGGCTGCAATACGCATCTCGCCGCCCGGCTCGTCCTGCTTATCCACGAGCACCACGTTGTGACCGCGCTTGGCGGCAATGAACGCCGCCTCCATGCCCGCGGGACCGGCGCCCACAACCAGTACGTTCTTGGCCTCGGCGGCAGGCTCGTAGCCGGCCTCGTCGCGCTCCACGTCCGGGTTGACGGTGCAGGAGATGCGCTTGCCAAACATAATGCCGTTCAGGCAGCGCAGGCAGCCAATGCAGGGGCGGATGTCATCGGCGTTGCCGGCAGCAGCCTTGTTGCAGAACTCGGCATCGCACAGGTTGGCGCGGCCCATCATGCAGATGTCGGCAGCGCCGTCCTCGATCAGCTCCTCGGCGATCCAGGCCTCGTTGATGCGGCCGACGGTGGCGACGGGAATGTTGACGTGCTTTTTGATCTCGCGCGAGCAGGCGGCATGCGAGGCCTGCTGCGTGCCGGCGGCGGGAATCGCGGAGCCGCGCTTGATGGTGGTACCACCCGACACATGAATCATGTCGACGCCGGCCTTCTCCAGGCGACGCGAGACGTAGATCATGTCGTTGAGGGTCAGGCCGCCATCGGTATACTCGTCGCCCGAGATGCGGACGTCGATGATAAAGTCCTTGCCGCAGCGCTCGCGAATCTCGGCGATGACCTCGAGCAGGAAGCGCATGCGGGCGTCGAGCGAGCCGCCGTACTCGTCGGTACGCTTGTTGTAGAGCGGAGTCAAAAAGCCGCCGAGCATACCGTGGGCGTGCGCCGCATGGACCTCGACGCCATCGACGCCGGCCTTCTGCATACGCACGGCCGCGTCGCCAAACTGATGCGTAAGCTCGTGAATCTCATCGACCGTGATGGGGCGCGGCGCCTCGCGGGCATAGGACGGGCCCACAAAAGACGGAGCGATGAGGCGCGGCGTGCCCGGAATGTTAAAGGCCATGTAGGCGGGGTGGAAGAGCTGCGGCATGATCTTGCAGCCGTACTCGTGGACGGCCGCGGCGAGCTTTTCCCAGCCGGGGATAAACGTGTCGTCGTAGCAGCACATGTCACCCGGCAGATAGGTATAGGTGGGCTCGACCGTCACGACCTCGGTGATGATCAGGCCCACGCCGCCCTTGGCGCGGGCACGGTAATGATCGACCAAGTCGTCGGTCACATAGCCATGATCGGCCAGGTTGGTGGATACCGGCGGCATAAAGACGCGGTTCTTGACCTCGGTCGTACCGACCTTGATCGGGCTAAAGAGCATCGGGTAGGCAGAAGACTCCATGCAGGCTTCCTTTCGTTTGAGCCGCTCGGCGGCAGTTACTGACACACCTATCGTATCAGTACCTGCGCTGTACCCGACACGCACGCTCCCCCGGCTTTTACTCAGCCCACAAAAAGTTGCGGTGGAATACGGAGTAGATAAGGCCTTTGACAGCCAAAACAGTCCGTATTTCACCGCAACTGATGGATGGGATGGGTTAGAGGCCCAGGTAGTTAGTCATGCCTTCGACGGCGAGTTTGGCGCCCGCTACGGCATGGACCACGGTGAGCGGGCCGTTAACGACGTCGCCGGCGGCAAAGACGCCCGGCACGGTGGTCATGCCGTGCTCATCGACCGAAAGAAGGCCGCGATGGTCGGTCTCCAGACCGCCCGTCGTAAGCACCAGCTTGTCCTTAGGCACCTGCGAGGCCGCAATCACAACCGTGTCGGCGGGCACATGGTCAAGTTCTTCCTCATAGCCCACCACGTTGTCGTCCTCGTCAAAGATAGCCGTCTCGAACACCGGACCGTTATCGTCGATGGCGCAGATCGCCTTGCCGCGCACGATCTCGGCACCGTCAAGCTCGGTCAGCTCCACCTCGTCATCGATGGCCGAGATATGGCGCGATCGGGCATACACGGTAACCTTGCGAGCACCTGAGCGCAGGGCCGTACGGGCAACATCCATGGCCACGTTGCCGGCACCGATAACCGCCACGTTCTGACCGATCGCCACGCTCGTGGGATCGACCAGGTAATCGATACCAAACAGCACGTTGCCACGCGACTCGCCGGGAATACCCAGCTTGCGGGCGCGCCAGGTACCGGTACCGACAAAGACCGCATCGTAACCGTCGCGCAGCAGGTCGTCGATATGCAGCGCGCCACCGATGGTGGTCGAGGGACGGACGCGCACGCCAAGCGAGCACATCACGTGACGATACTTTTGCACGAGAGCACGGGGCAGGCGAAACTCGGGGATACCGTACTCCAACACGCCGCCGATCTCGGGGCGCTGCTCAAACACCGTGACGGCACAGCCCAGCTGGGCCATCTTAATGGCCACGGTAATGCCGGCAGGACCGGAACCGACCACGGCAACCTGCTTGCCGCACGACGGCGCGGGCTTCCACTGTTTGCGGTCCAAATACGCTGTCGGGATATAGTTCTCGATGCTCGAGAAATGCACCGGTGCGCCCTTGCGGCCCTGGATGCACGCGCCCTCGCACTGGCCCGAATGGTTGCACACCATGGAGCAGACCGCGCTCATGGGATTGTTCTGAAACAGCAACTCGCCCGCCTCTTCAAGACGGCGCTGCTTAAACAGGTCGATGACCTGCGAAATAGGCGTCTGAACCGGGCAGCCTTTAAGCTGGCAGAACGCCTTCTTGCACCCAAGGCAACGATTCGCTTCTTCGACAATGTGGATAGCCATGCAACTCCCCTTTTTGATGTAATCCAATGGGGCGACGATAAAGATCCTTCACCGCCGCCCCCGTCAGGCAAACTCAATCGGCTGCCACGGCTAAAGCCAAGGCTATATCTCGCGATGCGAAGCCCCGCAGCGGGCGGACATACGCTCGAGCGTCGCCAGACAGCCAGCCACCGTCGCCGGCACGCTGTTCTCGACCACGCAGGGAATCCCAGGGCAGGCGGCAGCCGCCCAGGCCACCACGGGCTCAAAGTCATATCGTCCCGTCTCGCCCACACCGTGGCACACCAGGCGCGAACCCGTACCGTCGCACCAACCAGCCTCGTCCTCGTTGTCGACGACCTCAAAATCCTTGGCGTGCAGCACGCGAATCTTGCTGCCGCACAAGTAGAGCATACGCGCTGTGATTTCCTGCGCCTCGTTAACGACGCTGGGGTGCAGCAGCGACACCGGGTCGTAGATCACGCCGAGCGCTGGGCTCGAAACGCGCTCCAGCACCTCACGGCAGCGATCCGGCGTGTTGACCGTCTCGTTCCAGCCGGGCTCAATCAGTATTTGCCCGCCAACGGCCTCGGCGCGCTCGCAGACACGTGCGAGTCCGTCCATAAACGCATCGAGTGCCTCGTCGGTCATACGGTCGTCAGCAACGCGGTTCTGCGCATTGGGACGACCGGTCTCGGTGCCAACCGGGCAGCCGCCGAGCATCTGGGCAAAGTTCAAGCACGCCTCGTACTCGGCAAAGTTATCCGTGAGCTGTTGTCGATCGGTCGTCGCCAGATTCTTATAACAGCCGAGCACGGCGACCGAAACGCCCGCCTCGTCGAGCACCGCACGCAGGTGCTCGGCAAGCTCGCGAGTCAGGCCGCCCCGATCGATCCCCATCGATGCGTAGAGCACCTTGCTCGGCAGTTGGATGCACGAAAAGCCCAGCTCTCCTGCCATGCGAATGCGTTCCTCGACGGTTCCCTGCACAAGATCGTGCAAGCGTACGCCCGGAGTAATGGCCCCCACGCTATTCACGCCCCTTATGAGCGTTGATGCCCGGAGTGTATCCGCCAAACGGATCGTCGATGGAGCACACGCCCGAGGGGGCAAGCGGATCGCGCCTACCGGCAAGCTTGTCATGATGCATGGTCTCGATATAGGCGAGCACCAGCGGCGCCACGCCCTTCGCGTCGTTTTTGACGACGGGCTCGCTCATGTAGTAGCCAAACGTGCCCTCGCGGTGCGCGGCGTTGCCAAGACCCGCCACCAGGCAGATGTTGTCGAGCGCCAGCTGTCCGTCGCGCTCGGACAGGCACGTGTCGCAGATGCCGTCAAACGCACGGCGGCCGTACTGGTAGTAGCGCTCGCCCAGCACGCCCAGGCGCACGCCCTTCATGATGGCGTTGGCAAAGATGGCGCTGCCCGACTCCTCCAGATAGTTGGGGGCGATATTGGGCAGGTTGATGACCTGGTGCCACATGCCGGTCTTCTCGTCCTGATACGGCAGCATGGCGTCGATCAGGTCGTGGAACATCTTGCGGATCTCGTCCTTCTCGGCCGACATCGAAGGCGGCATGAGCTCCCAGGTATCGATGAGCGCCATGGCGAACCAGCCCTCGGCGCGCAGCCAGAAGTTGGCCGAAAGGCCGGTGACGGGATCGCACCAGAACTGCTTGCGGCTCGCGTCGTAGGCGTGATAGTACAGGCCGTTGAGGGGGTTGCGCATCAAATCGTGCACCACTTGGAACATATGGAAGCTATCCGAGCAGGCACGGCGGTTGTGGAAGCTCAGCTCATACTGCATGTAGAACGGCTGCGCCATGTACATGCCGTCGAGCCAGATCTGGTTGGGGTAGACGGCCTTGTGCCAAAACACACCCTCTTTGGTACGCGGCTGGGTTTCGAGCTGACGATAGATGGTATCCATGGCGGCACGGTACTTGGGCTTGCCCACCAGGTCATAGAGTTTGTAGAGGGTTTTGCCCGCGTTGACGTTGTCGAGGTTGTACTCCTGGGGATCGTAATGCTTGATGGTGCCGTCATCCTGGACAAAGAAGTCGATATAGTCGTCGGCGAAGGTCAGGTAACGCTGCTCGCCGGTGATCTCGTACAGCTCGATGAGTGCCTTGATCATGCAGCCGTCAATGTAATTCCAGGTGTTCTCCTTGCCGGCGCGAAGCTTTTCGATATTCCAGGCCGGCGCCTGAGGCGTAGAGGTCTCGATCAACTGCTCGATATAACGGTCCAGAATCTGATTGCAACCCATTACTGTCCCCTCTGACGTTATTGACGGGTGAACGTTTCCCCTAGTGTAACGCGAACGGGGATTATAGGGTGAACGTTAACCCTATAATCCCCGTGAACGGCAAACTTTTAACGGCAAACGGCGGTGAGGCCCGCAGCGATGCGATGCGCCAGGCGCTCATAGCCGGCAGGGCTGTAATGCAGACCGTCCGGCATGTAGAGCTCGCGGTGCTCCGGCAAAAACGGGCTGATACCGCTTTGCGCATAGAGGTCGATCACCGGCACCGAGTAGCGGTCGCAAACCTCCAGCATCGCCTGCACATAGGCGTCTTGCGTCAGGCCCAGATGGTTGGCCTCGTTGCTTGCCGGAATATCCTTCTCGTGTTTGCCGCTCGTCTTGCACGGCGTCATAAACACCAGCTTTGCCTGAGGCGAGCGCGCCGTGATGGTGCGGATCAGGTAGTCGAGCGCACCGTAGAACTCGTGCACGTCCGTGCTGCCCAGCTCTCCCAGCGGCACGTTACGGCTAAAGTCGTTAACGCCGCCAAAGACGATGCAGATATCTGCCGTGTGATCGATGCCGTCCAAGCGCTCGACAAACGAATCGCTACGGTCGGCCTTGACGGCAATACGCGAACCCTTAATACCAAAGTTCTCGATCGTAGCGCCGCCCAGCAGCGCACCCAGGTGCGAAGTCCAGGAGATATCGTTGCCTCCCCCGCCGCATCCGTTATCGCCCCAGGTGGTCGAATCGCCAAAGCAGCAGATGGTCAATTCGCTCAAGTTTTTCGTTTCCATATTCTTCTCCTCACCCGCACACCGGCGGTCATACAGGTACATACCGTTCATTCGCAACATCCGAGGGGCTATGCGTGGGCGCATTCCGCAACTTGCGAATCGAGCCATTCGATATCCTCGGCAAGATGCGCCACGCCCAGGTGGTGTCCACCCGGGCAGACCTCGTGCAGAAGGTTTTCGTCCTTGCCCAGCAGCGCGTAGGCGTCGCGAACGATATCGAGCTGCTCGTCTACGTTCGCAAGCCCGCGGGCGCCGTTGAGATGGTCTTTCTCGCAGCTCTGAACCAAGAGCGGCCGTGGCGCGACAAGCGATGCAATGTCGCCCATGTCGAGCAGACGCCAGAGTCCAGGCGTGTAATTGCAGCTGCAATTGCCGTTGAGGTGCAGTAGCGAATCATCAACGCCGTACAGATAGCCCGAGACAAACGCCTTGCGCACGCGCGGGTCGAGCGCGGACAGGTACAACGTCATGTAACCGCCGCCCGAAAAACCAAAGCAGCCCAGGTCGTCCATGGCAATGTCACCGCGTGTCTCCAAGTAATCAATCAAGCGCATGTTGTCCCAGGCGTTGAGGCCCGCGACCGTAAGACCCAGCGGCTCGGCCATACGTGCTTGATTCAGACACGTACCGCGCAGGTAGCTGTTCTCGTCGTCGCCCTGACCCTTCCAGTCACGACGGTATCCCCAACCACGCGCATCGGGGCAGACGGTCACGTAACCCATGCGCGCCAAACGCAGACCGTAGTCGTAATTGAACTTACGCACGGCATCGTCGACCGCCGGCACGCCCGCAACGCCGGCTATGCTTGCAGCACCCGCCCCCTGGTGACCATGCGGGCAGATATAGCAGCGCTTGAGTCCCCGCTCGTCAAGCTTGGGGTGGGACGGCTCCAACAGGTAAAACGGCATCCACACATCGTGCTCAACCTGCAACACCGCATGAGTACGCACGATGCTGCCGGCAACCCGCACGCGATTGAGCTCACGAATCTCAATCGGGGCGCGGTCCATAAGCGAAAGACCCAAAATATCGTACAGACGAGTCCTGGTCGCAGCCTTCCATGCCTCAAAGTCTGTGGGAGTCTTGCCCGTAAATGCGGCCGAGCGCCCCTCGCGCTTCAGTCGGGCGCGCAGCGCAGGTTCGTCCTCGTAGTACGTCTCGATGTGCACGGTGCGGCCATTGGCAGATAGCCCGGCCGTCTCTACCGCATCACCGTCGCCGCCCTCGGGATCCCAACCATCCGTGCCGGCAAGCACTCGGTCACGCGCATAGCGTTCGGAATCCTGACCGGTCAGGCAATGCGCCCACGGCACCCAAGCGGCAGTATCACCCGCCGGGCCAAACAGGGCACCGCCGGCATACAGGGTGCCGTCATGTGCCGCTGGCTTATTCCAATCCCACCAGCCCTCGAGTGAAATATGGGGGCCCAGCCAGCATTCGAGCAAAACGGTCTGGGCCCACTCGCGCCATGGACGACCCAGATAGACCGATCCGGGGGCAATGCCCTCATCGGCTGTAAACGAACAGCCATGAAACACAAATCCGTACGGCTCGCCCTGAGGCGTGGAGGCTGCCGTTACATACCCGTTGACATCCATATCGCGGTTGAGCGAGCGAATCTCACACCCCTCAAAGTAGGCACGCGCGCCGCCAAAGATAAAGTCGACATCGCCCTCGATCCGGCAACGTCGAAAATACTGCCGCCCCACGCGGCGCGGGGCGAACTGCTTGGGGCCTATAAAGCCGCCCGGCTTGGCCTCGCGCGGCGGCAGCGGCCCCAAAAAGAGCGTGTCCTGGTGTCCCTTAATGCAGCAGGCATCGACAACCAGGCGGTCACCATCGGCATACAGGGCAATCGCCTGGCCGACCTCGCGCCCATCACCGGCGTTGTTTTCGATTGTTAGACCCGCAAGCGTCACGTCGTCGGCATCGACCAGCACCGTGTACGTACGGAAGGTGCCGAGTCTTCCATCCTGGCAGCTACCATCTTCCGAAGGCATCTTGGCACCCAGGCCTCCCACGATACGCACGCTGTCGGCCGTCTCGCCCTCGAGCGTCACATGCGGACGACGAATTTCGACCCGTTCGCGGTACTCACCCGGCGCCACCAGCACGCGCACCGGCACGGTCGCATCGGGCACACACCGCTCCGCCGCCTCGAGCGCCGCCGAAATGCTGCGATACGCGCCTTCGCGTTCGAGCGATACCTCAAAGAGCTGTTCTTTACCACTCATCTGTCATTACGCTTTCTGTCACAGAACACCCACCGTGCAATACCGGCACCTATAGATTGCGTGCGACAGCCGGGCAGACCCGACCGTCGCACGCCTCAACATGCCGTATTCACTTGTGCAGGAGCACTACCCTACGCGCGGATAACCTTGTCGACGTTTTGCAGCTGCAGCTCGTCGCCATCCTGACCCTCGATGCGCACGTTCTGCAGGTCGAGGACTTTCACGTTCTGCGCGATGATGCCCTGGCGCACCATGGGCTCCACGCCGCAGGCCATGGCCGGCACAAAGGGCTCGGCATCGGCGGCAAAGGTCACATGGACATCCTGGAACGTCAGGCGCGTCACCTTGCTCTCGGGAAGGCCCGTGATATAGGCCGCGGCCGCATGGCAGTTGGTGGCCTCGATATCGCAAAACGTCGTGGCGCCAAAGCCGGGCGTACGGTCGTCGACGGGCAGCGCCTCGCGAGACTGAACGTAGTCGGTCTTGCCGTCCTTGTCGCAGAAGTAGAACGAGTTAACCACGAAGGGCGTGAGCACCTTATCCATGCGAATGTGCTCGAAGGTGATGCCCTCGTTGACGGCGTCCTTGCCGCGTCCGCGGCGTGTCTTGACGCGCAGGCCGCGGTCGGTGCGCTCAAAGAGGCACTTGCTCACGGTGAGGTCCTTGATGCCGCCGGCGGCCTCGGATCCCAGCACCACGGCGCCGTGGCCGTCGTGCATGTAGCAGTGCGAGATCAGCACGTCGTGCGTGGCGGGACGGAGCTCGGGTTCAATGCCCAGTTTGCCGCTCTTGATGGCGATGCAGTCGTCCCCCACCGAGAACTGACAGCCAAGGATGCGGACAAAACTGCAGCTCTCGGGATCGAAACCGTCGGTGTTGTGGGAGTTCTTGGGACCCTCGATGGACAGGCACAGGGCATCGACGTGCTCGCACAGAATGGGATGGATATTCCACGCCGGGCTGTTGCGCACGGTAAAGCCGGCAAGACTCACGTTTTCGCACTCGGACAGGAAGATCATGCGCGGGCGGGCGACCTCGCGGCCCTCCTCGGGACGGAAGATGTTCTTAAAGTCCTTGTTCCACCAGTTGTCCTCGGCAAAATCGGTCTGGCCGTCGATGGCGCCGCGGCCATAGATGCACACGTCGTGCACGCTCAGGCCCGTAAAGGTCGAACAGTAGGTCGAAAAGCTCTCGCCTTCCCAGCGGCCCAGGGGCAGCATGTCGGTGCCGGCATACCCGGCGCCCTCGTCGCCCGTGACCGTACCCGGAATGTAGGCAAGCGCCGCGCGCTCGTGACGGGCCAGCAGCACCGCGCCCTCGGCAAGCTCGATGTTGATATTGCTCTTAAGGAAGAGGGACTTGATGCGGTAGTTGCCGGCGGGGATCAGCACGCGCCCGCCCTTGGGGCAGGCCATGATGGCAGCCTGAATGTTGGTGGTGTCATCGTGCTCGGCATCGCCCTTGGCTCCGCAGTCGCGAACGTTGATGGTAAAGGGCTCCGCCGGCGTGGTGACGCCTACGCTCAACTCGCGCTCGCCGCAGACAAAGCGGATCAGGTTGCGCTTGCCGGGGGTCAGGCCATCGACATAGGTCTCGACCGTATTCGTGGTACCGGCGGGCTCATCGTTGACAAAGATCTCCCACGTATCGGCACAGGTAAAGTAGCCGCCATCGTCGAGCTCGATAACGGCCGCGCGGGCATTGCGCCAGATAACGTTCGTCTCCATGGGTCTCTCCCTCAAATGTAATCAGAAGTTCATACTACTCGTTTTTAAAAAAGGGCCGTACCCGCCGGTGGATCTCCGGTGGCACGGCCCTGTGGTTTGGACGATGCGCCTGCCCTACTCGGCGGGAATTACGCTGCCGTCCTGGAAGCCAACATTGTTGTGGGCAAAGCAGTCCTCGTACTTAAAGCCGGAGAGCTCCTCGCAAAGCGCCTTGACCTCGGGCTTGACGTCGGCCATCTTGCCACCCTCCTTGACACGGTGGATCTCGTCGCAAAGGATGTCGCACTGCTCCTTGTCAATCTTGATGCCGCGGGCAAGGACGGCCGCGAGCAGGAAGAAGCCGGCGCAGCCGATGAGCATGTAGCCGCAGATGTACAGAGGCACGGTGGCGGGCTGGGTCACGGCGTCGCTGTTGCCGGCGGTCTGAATGAAGCCGGAGGCAGCAAGGACGATAGCCCATACGTTGACGGCAACAGCCTGGGCAATCTGCTGGCAGAGCTGCTGTGCGGAGCTGTAGATGCCCTCGCGACGACGCAGGGTGATGAGCTCATCGACATCGGGGATGTAGTTGAGCAGAACATCGGGCAGATACTGGAAGCCAACGTAGAAGAACTTCCAGATGGCGAAGATGATGGGGTAGGCGATCATGGCGATGGCGACCGTGGAGGTGCCGTTGATCTGACCAAAGGCGAAGTAGTTGTAGGCGATGATGCACGCAGCGCAACCGACGTTGGCCAGGTACCAAGACTTGTGGAAGCCCTTCTTGGCCATGAGGGCGACCCAGATAGCGGTGCAGACGATAGCGACGACCTTGCCGGGCATCTCCATCACGGACTCGTAGGACTTAGGAATCTGCAGGCAGTAGACGATGAAGAAGGACAGGCAGGCAGACCAGCAGGCAGCAGCGAGCTTCGTGGAGACCTGTGCATACAGGACCTTGCGGAAGGACTTGTTGCGGAAGGTGGAGACAACGTCGATGAAGAACTTCTTGATACCCTCGCCGACGCTCTCGATCTTCTCCTGAGCGACCTCCTCGGGGGTGTGCTCCCACGTGGACAGGTACACGCACAGCAGCGAGATTGCCATGACCGAAGCGTTAATCGTAGCAATAATGAAGTAGCTGAACGGGTTGGTCTCGCCGAAGGTGCCAAAGCCAAAGCCGACGAGTGCTGCCATCAGGAAGCCGGCGGCGTTACCAAAGAGGTGCTTGTAGCCGGTGAGGTACGTACGCTCCTTGAAGTCATCGGTCATCTCGATGGTAAGCGGCGACAGGTTGGCGGTGCAGAACGTGTACGCGACGTTGTAGATCAGGTACAACACAAAGTAGTACGGGAAACCAAACGGCGTAGCCACAAAGATGAGCGGCTCGGCGACCATCATCGGGATAGCCAGCAAGATCCAGAAACGGCGGCGGCCAAAGATGCGGCCGATCTTAGTAGCGTAGAAGTTATCGGCCACAAAGCCCATGAGCGGGCACAGAATGGCGTTGAGATAGATGGCGAACGAGCTGATCAGCGCAGCCTCGCCTGCGGACAGACCGCACTCCGTGGACAGGAACAGCACCATGTAGCTGTGCGTAAAGCTCAGGGCACCGGAGTTGAGCATGCCGCCCATACCAAAGCCCAAGCGCGTCCAGAATGTGATCTTGCGCTTTTTACCGATCTTGTTAGTCATCGAGCTCCCTCTCTTTTCTCGATTGTCTTGTAACAAGACATTGGAGTCCATACCGATGTCTGTCTGCATATCGCCCACTCGTAGGGTGAACGTTTAGCTAGATTATGCGCGATTGCGTATGATAGGTGAACGTTCACTTCTATATTATCCTTGAACGGTCGTTTTTTGCCGTTAAACGGACATCTGACTTGAAAAAAATCACGATTACATGGGTATTGAGTGGGTTTAAATTTGAGGTCGATTAGGTGAACGTTTATTGTTTTCGCCGCTCCCGTACCCTCAGAAAGACACGCCCGAACAGACAGAACAAACATGGCCCCGCCGGGAACACTCCCGACGGGGCCATGGTCAATAGCGCCCTATGCGAACCCATTTACCGCTACAGGCAGACGCCGTCCTTCCAGATGCTGATCTCGTGACAGCCGCGGCGCTCGGCACTCGTAAGCTTGCCGCTCGCCGTCTCTAGCACCAGCTGGTACAGGTCGTGGGCAGCCTCGTCGAGCGTACGCTCGCCCGTGGCGACCACGCCGGCGTTAAAGTCCATCCAGTTGGCCTTGTGGTCGCACAGACGCTGGTTGGTGAACACCTTGAGTGTAGGCGCCGGTGCGCCAAACGGCGTGCCGCGGCCGGTCGAGAACAGGATTACGTGGCAGCCGGCAGCCGTCAGGGCCGTGGTGGATACCATGTCGTTACCCGGGCCGCACAGCATGTTCAGGCCATGCTTGGTAGCCTGACCGGCATACGGCAGCACGTCGACGATGGGGGCAGATCCGCCCTTTTGCACGCAGCCGCAGCTCTTGTCCTCGAGCGTGGTAATGCCGCCGTCCTTGTTGCCGGGGCTCGGGTTCTCATAGACGACCTCCCCGTGGCTGATAAAGTAGTCCTTAAAGCCGTTGAGCATGTCGGCAGCTGCGTTAAAGACGTCCTGGCTCTCACAGCGATCGAGCAGAATGCTCTCCGCGCCAAACATCTCGGGAACCTCGGTGAGCACCGACGTGCCGCCGCGGGCGACGACCATATCGCTCACGCGACCGATCGTGGGGTTGGCGGTAATGCCCGAAAGACCGTCAGAGCCGCCGCACTTAAGGCCAATGACCAGCTCGGAGGCAGGAATGGGCTCACGCTTGGCCTGCTTGGCCAGGTCGGCAAGCTCGGACAGGATCTTGTGACCCTCGACCTGCTCGTCGGCTACATCCTGGCAGGCGAGGAATCGAACGCGCTCGCGATCGAAGTCACCGAGCTCGTCGAGTACCTGCTGGTGCGTGCAGTTTTCGCAACCGAGGGACAGGAACAGCACACCCGCAGCGTTTGCGTGACGCGAGAGCGCCACCAACAAGCGGCGCGTCTGGGCATGGTCGGCACCGGTCTGTGAGCAGCCAAAGGGATGCGGGAAGTAGTAAACGCCCTCCAGCGAGCCCTCGACCAGATCCTGAGCCTGCTCGCACATGGCACGTGCGACCTCGTTGACGCAGCCGACCGTGGGGATGATCCACAGCTCGTTGCGCGTGGCGGCGCGGCCGTCAGCGCGGCGGAAGCCCATAAAGGTCTCGGGCTCAACCGGCTCAACGACCGGATGCGTCGGGTTGTAAGCGTACTCGACCTCGCCCGAAAGGTTGGTCTTGACGTTATGCGTATGAAGCCACTGACCGGGCTGGATGTCGCCCGTCACGTGGCCGATAGGAAGACCGTACTTGACGACGTCCTCCCCCGCCGCAATGGCACGCACGGCCATCTTGTGGCCCTGCGGAATATCCTCCGCGGCAACGACCTCGCCCACCCCGGGAACCGCGACGGCGGTGCCCTTGGCAAGCGGCGACAGCGCGACGATCACGTTATCGGCCGGATTGATCTGGATAGTGTTCATTACAAATGGTCCTAACCCTACAGGTTGAGCAGAAGTCAGCGGGCGCCCGCCAGTTGCCCGGCGGGCGCACAGAAGGATTTAGGCCTGGGCGTTGGCAAATGCCTGCTTGGCGCCCTCGGCGCGCACAACGGCAAGCGCGTTGACGACAAACTCCTCAAGGCCGGCGATCTGCGTAAGGTCCTCGCCCCACATCTGCTCGTTGCTGAGCACGTCGTGCACCAGCTCGGCATCGTCTGCACCGGCGTGGGCGGCGTAGAAATCGAGCACGAAGGCATCGTCCTGAGCGGTGTACTCGGTGCCGTCGGCGCGGCGCAGGTGCAGGCCATCGCCCTCGCGAGCAACGAGCTCCTGCGTATAGAAGGCAATGAGCGTAGCGAGGCTCGTCGCCAGGCACTTGGGCAGGTTGCCGGTCTCGGCAACATAGTCCTTGAGCGTGGGCAGGTCGCGAGCACGCCATTTGGCGGTTGAGTTGAGGCAAATGGAGAGCAGCGCGTGGTCGATAAACGGGTTGTCGAAGCGGTTCTCGACGGCGGCGGCAAAGGCCTTGCAGTCCTCGACATCAAGATCGGCGGCAAGCGTCGGGATGACCTCGTCGTAGAGCATGGTGTTCATGAAGCCGCGAACGGTCTCGTCATGCATGCAATCGCGCACGATGTCAAAGCCGGCAACCCAGGAACCCGGAACAAAGGCAGTGTGGGCGCCGTTGAGGATGCGGACCTTGCGCTTCTTGTACGGGGTGACATCGGGGGTCACAAAGACGCCCGGCAGGCCGGCCTTCACGAAGGGCAGACGCTCCTTGAGCGACTCATCGCCCTGGATACCCCACATCTGGAAGGGCTCGCGCACGGCCAGGAAGGGATCCTCGTAGCCTAGGCGCTCGGCCACGGCAGCGGCCTCCTTGGGGTCGCGGATACGGCCGGGGACGATAGTGTCGACGAGCGTGGTGCAGACGGTGCAGTCGTTGGCCATCCACTGCGCAAACTCGTCCTCCCAGCCCCAGTCGCTCACGTACTGGTTCATGATGCGCAGCAGCTCCTCGCCGTTGTGATCGATGAGCTCACAGGCGAGCACGATGACGCCCGGCTTGCCGGCGGCCCAGCGGGTGTGGAGCACCTGGGCAAGCTTGGCGGGGAAGCTCGCGGGCGGCATGTCGTCGGCCTTGCAGGACGGATCGTAGGCGATACCGGCCTCGGTGGTGTTGGAGACGATAATCTCCAAATCGTCGGAGACGGCGACCTCCATCATGGCGCGGTAGTCGTCCTCGCGATACGGATTGAGGCAGCGGCTGCAGGCGCTGATCACACGGGACTCGTCGACCGTGTTGCCGCTCTCCTTGCCGCGCACCAGCACGGTGTACAGGTCATCCTGAGCGTTAATGCCGTCGGCAAAGCCAAAGGCACCGCTGATGGGCTGGACCATGACAACCTTGCCGTTCCAGCCGGTTGCCTCGTTGCCCATGTCAAAGAAGCGGTCGACGAAGGCGCGCAGGAAATTGCCCTCGCCAAACTGCAGAACCTTCTCGGGCGCGTCCTTGGGCAGCAGGTAGCCCTTGTAGCCGATCTTCTCGAGCGTCTCGTAGCTGATGTTCTCCATCGATGTCTCTCCTTAGATTGCTGTTAGCGTGCAGGCAAAACGGGGGCGCCGCGTGTGGCAACGGCGCTCCCGAGTTCGGTGTGATTCGATGCGGGTTTAGGCCTCGACGGTATCCAGGTCAAAGCCAAAGTAGCGGACCGCGTTGTTGTAGCTAATGTCGCGCACGATGGCTCCCAGCAGCTCCATGTCGGCCGGATACTTGCCCTGCTCGACCCACTCGCCGATCACGCCGCACAGCACGCGACGGAAGTACTCATGACGCGGGTAGGACAGGAAGGAGCGGGAATCGGTAAGCATGCCCACAAAGTTGCCCAGCACGCCCTCGTTAGCCAGAGCCGTGAGCTGCTCGCGCATACCGACCTCGTTGTCGTTGAACCACCAGGCAGAGCCGTTCTGGATCTTGCCGGCGGTCGGAGCCTCCTGGAAGCAGCCTATCACGGTATCGATCATGGTGTTGTCGATGGGGTTCAGGCTGTACAGGATGGTCTTGGGCAGACCCGTGGACTCCTGGATGGAGTTGAGGAAATCGGCCAGCTGGTCGGACGGCGTGTAGTTGGAGATACAGTCGTAGCCGGTGTCGGGACCGAGCTTGGCGAACATAGCGCGGTTGTTGTCACGCTTGCAGCCAAAGTGCAGCTGCATGGCCCAGCCAAGGCGGACATACTCGCCGGCGACGAACTGCATAAAGGCCGTCTTGTACTTGAGGACCTCGTCCTCGGTAAGCGGCTCGGCGGCAAGGCCCTTGGCAAAGATAGTCTCGATTTCGTCGGCGGTAGCCGGAACGTACATAACGTAGTCGAGCGCGTGGTCGGAAGCGCGGCAGCCCAGCTCGTGGGCAACGTCGTAGCGCTTGGAGATGGCAGCCTTCATGCCCTCGAAGTCGCTGATCTCAACGCCAGCAACCTCGGAGAGATGCTTGCAGTAGTCGGCGAACTCCTGGCCACGCTCGATGCGCAGGGCGGCATCGGGGCGCATGGCGGGAACGACCTGAACGTCAAAACTGTCGTCGGCGGCAATCTTCTTGTGCCACTCAAAGCTGTCGGCGGGGTCGTCGGTAGTGCAGATCATGCGGACGTTGGACTGCTTGATGAGGTTGCGGCAGGTAAAGCTGGCCTCGGCGAGCTTGGCGTTGGCAAGGTCCCAGACCTCCTGAGCGGTTTTGCCGTTCAGGACGCCCTCGTAGCCAAAGTAACGCTTAAGCTCCAGGTGGCTCCACTCAAAGACGGGGTTGCCCACGCAGCGGCCCAGGGTCTCGGCCCACTTCTGGAACTTCTCGCGAGCAGGGGCATCGCCGGTAATGAAGCGCTCGTCGACGCCGTTGGCACGCATTAGGCGCCACTTGTAGTGGTCGCCGCCCAGCCAAACCTCGGTAATGTTCTCAAAACGCTTGTCGTCCCAGATCTCCTTGGGAGAAATGTGGCAGTGGTAGTCAACGATGGGCATACCCTCGGCAAAGTTGTGGAACAGTTCCTCGCCGGTTTTGGTGCTCAGCAGGAAATCCTGATCGTCCATGAAGTTTTTCATCAAACAACCCCTTTGTTGGCGGAGCGGGCACACGATGCGCTCGTTATCCTCTAGGTGAACGTTCACTATACTAATTCAGTACGACTTAAAAGGTGAACGTTCACCTAACCACCATGGGGTGAACGGTCGATTTTGTCCGTTCAACGGTTGTTGGAGCCGTGACACGCATGCATTGCGGATGGACTAACGTCCCCGAACACCGAACCTGGGCGTTTTTGCTCAGGTGGGTCATGTCTCGGCGTACATTTTTGGGAATATTCAGCATCGGGGCGTACTGCGCACCGTCCTCGACGCCCTATTTGATGCGCATATCGCGCCCGATCGGCATAAAAAAGTGCCTCCGATGGCGATTTACGCCATCGGAGGCACTTAAAACAGTCGTTCTGAGCCTCTTTCGGAACACGCCATTGCTGAATACTCCAAAAAATGCACGCCGCAAGAGGGGGTACCTGACCAAACGGCTAAATTCCCGCAAGCTCGCAGTAGCGGTCGACGTTGCTGGCAAACACCATCTCCACAGCACCCTTCTGCACGGGCTCCGCCGGAGTTTTACCCCACAGCAAATACTCGCCCAAGGTCTTGGCACCACGGTAGGCCAAGCTCACCGGGTCCTTATAGACGATATTGGTAAAAATGCCACGGCGTAAGGCCAGGGCGCTCTCGGGGAACAGGTCGTTGCCGATCACCATGACCTTGCCGGCCTTGCCGCTCGAAACAAGCGCATCGGCGACCACCTCGGAACCAACGGCAAAAACGCTACAGATGAGCTCGGGAGCATCCGGCGCACTCAAGCGCTGCTCAAGCTCGCGCTCGAGCTGTTTGACTTGCGCATGGGCACCGGCAAGGTCCTCAACCCGCCATGGAATATCGTGCTCGCGCAGGTAATTATGAAAGGCGCGGGCGGTCAGATAGTGCGAGTCGGTATAAGGGTCGCCCGCCAACAGGAGCACGCGGGCGTCAGCCCCAGAAGCGTGGACCAGATTTGCCGCCTGCTCCGCCATAAGACTGCCCGCCGCGGAATAGTCCGCCAGACTGGCACCCAGGCGATCGAGGTGCGGGCGGTCGCCGTCTACGAGCTCGATTGTCACGCCCGCCTCGGCAATCTGCCTCAAGAGCTCGGTTGCGCGGTCATCGCCCGGAACATAGGCAAGCAGGCCATCAATCTTCTCGCCCACCTGCAGACGCTCATCAATCTGCTCGAGCGCATCGGCGTAGCCACCCACGCCAAATTCAACGCGCTCAACCGTAATGCCCTGATCGATGACCTCCTGCTCAAAGCGGTTGCAGCCTTCCCAAAGGTAACGGAAAAAGTACGCCCCCTCGCGCGATGCGCGGGGCAGGCAAAACACCAAGTTGATATCCTTGCGGCGCAGGCTCGAGGCACTTGTGTTGCGGTGGTAACCCATGGCCTCGGCCTTGGCATTCACCTTGGCACGCACGGATTCGCTCACGCCGGCCTTGCCCGTCAGGGCCTTATGCACGGTATTGATGGAAACGCCAAGCTCGGCGGCTATGTCCTTCATGGTTACGCGAGCGCTCATGGGGTTACTCCGTTATAGATAAGTTGCCAATTAACAGTACAGGTAACGATACCCCAAAATCACCCTTCAACTCGCCACGCTCGCCCCCAAATGTGCAAAGCGCCCCGCGAACGGATGCTCGCGGGGCGCTTGGATGACGGACCTTACTTGATACCGCGGCCCAAGTCTTCGGCAATTTTGTCCACGCCCTTAAGTGCGGCGCAGGTCTTTTTGTTGGAACAATGTCCTGTGCAAACGCCACCTTGAGCGCAGTCGGCGCAGGTGCCCTTGCGATAAATGCGCACGCACACGGCGACAAACGCAATACCGATAATAGCCAGTACAACAATATCGATAGGTGCCATAGCAAGCCTCCTCTAGTTAACCATCACTTACTTTACCCCATTCTCCACCTGCCAATAAGGGACAGGTATATTTTGGTCGGTTTTATCTGCGGAAACGCCATATCTCCCTCACCAAAAAGCCCGAGTGTCGCTGGGACACCCGGGCTCGTGGAAAGGGGCTGATCCTTATTCGGACTTAAGCGGAAACTGCAGCGGAAGCGGTGTTGGTCTCGTCCTCGTCGGTCCAAGCGTGCTTGGGCATGGGACGGAAGATCTGGAAGAGCATCGCAACCAGCAGAACGATGGCTACAACCGTCCAAATACCAAACTGGCCAAGGACAAGCAGGTTGTAGAACTGGTTGATGAACAGGCCGATCACCCAGGCAAAGGCGCACTCGTAGCCAATGGCAATCGCGGTCCACTTGCCGGAGTCCATCTGGTTGCGGATAGTGCCCATGGCGGCAAAGCACGGGGCGCACAGCAGGTTAAAGGCGCCAAAGGCAACGCAAGCGCCCATGGTGGGGAACATGCCCGCAAACGCGGTCCACAGGCTCGGGTCGGTCTCGGCGGCGTCGGCAACGGACAGCAGCGAGCCGGCGGTGGCGACGACGTTCTCCTTGGCGACAAGTCCAGAGACAGTCAGCGCGGTGGCCTGCCAGGTGCTAAAGCCGAGCGGGGCGAAGATCCAAGCGACCAGGTTGCCCAGCATGGCGAGCACGGAGTAGTCCATAAACTCCTCAGGGATGCCGTCCATCGCAGGCAGGAAGCCGAAGGAACCGTTGTAGCTACCAAAGTTGGAGAGGAACCAAACCACGACGGTGGACGCGAAGATGACCGTGCCGGCCTTCTTGATAAAGGCCCAGCAGCGCTCCCATACATGCAGCGCCCAAGAGCGGATTGCCGGGAAGTGATAGGCGGGAAGCTCCATAACGAACGGCGTCGGGCGACCGGCGAAGAGCTTGGTCTTCTTGAGCATGAGGCCCGAGGCGATGACGGCAAAGACGCCCAAGAAGTAGAACAGCGGGCTGATCCATGCGGCGGTGGTGGAAGAATCGCCGATGATGGAACCCATGAGCAGAGCGATGATCGGCAGCTTGGCGCCACAGGGAATGAACGTGGTGGTCATGACCGTCATGCGGCGGTCCTTCTCGTTCTCGATGGTCTTGGTGGCCATGACGCCGGGGACGCCGCAGCCCGAGGACACGAGCATGGGGATGAAGGACTTACCGGACAGGCCAAAGCGGCGGAACACGCGGTCCATGATGAAGGCGACGCGGGCCATGTAGCCGCAGTCCTCCAAGAAAGACAGCATCACGAACAGCAGGAACATCTGCGGCACGAAGCCGAAGATGGCGCCCAGACCGCCGACGATACCGTCACAGACCAGCGAATCGACCAGGCCACCGTCCTCGGTGCCGCCCGCCACAAGGGCATCGTGCACCACGGTGGTAATACCCGGAACATAGGGGCCGTACTGTGCCGGGTCGACCGAGTCGGCGGCGTCACCCGCAGCCTCGACAGCTGCGTCGTAGGCGTCGCGGCCCTGGCCGAGCACATACCAACCGTCGGTGCCAAAGAGCTGGTCGTTGGTGAAGTCGGTCACCGTGCCGCCCAGGGTGGAAACGGCGATGTAGTACACGCAGAACATGATGACCACAAAGATCGGCAGGCCCAGGATACGGTTGGTAACCACGCGGTCGATCTTCTCGGAGGCGCTCATCTTGGCCGGAGCTTTGGTCATGCACTCGTCGATAATGTGGGCAATCACGCCATAGCGCTCGCCGGTGATGATGGACTCGGCATCGTCGTCGCAATCCTGCTCGCACTGGGCGACCAGCTGCTCGACGCGAGCGGCCTTCTCCTTGGTGAGGTTGATGAGCTTGCAGGCGTCCGCGTCGCGCTCAAACAGCTTGACAGCGTAGTAGCGACGCTTGTTGGCGGGAACGCTCGCCGGCAGGTTGTTCTCGATGTGGTCCAGAACGTCCTCGATGGAGGAATCGAACTTGTGCTCCGGCACCTGGCCCTTGGAAGCAGCAGACTTCTTGACCTGCTCGAACAGCTCCTTGATACCCTTGTTTTTAAGGGCCGAGATCATCATGACCGGGCAGCCAAGCTTCTTGGAAAGCTTGTCCGTGTCGATCTTGTCGCCGTTCTTCTCCACGAGGTCGGCCATGTTGAGGGCCACGACCACGGGCAGGCCGGTCTCGATAACCTGAAGCGCCAGGTACAGGTTGCGCTCGAGGTTGGTGGCATCGACCACCTGGACAACGACATCGGGCTCGCCGCTCATGAGGTAGTCGCGCGAGCACTGCTCCTCGGGGCTGTAGGGGGAAAGCGAGTAGATGCCGGGGAGGTCCGTGATGGTAACGTTCTTGTCGCTTAGGAGCTTGGCTTCCTTTTTCTCAACCGTGACACCGGGCCAGTTGCCAACGTAGCCGTTGGCGCCGGTGATCAGGTTGAAAAGCGTGGTCTTGCCGCAGTTGGGGTTACCCGCCAGCGCGACATGGATCTGAGAATCCGCCATTCAATCCTTCTTCCTTGTGTGCCCGCGCTGTCATCTCCGAGCGGGCTGGATATTGTGCTTCAACGTTGCATTGCTAAGTTAGAAAAACCTAACTTTACCTGCAAGAATACATGCCGCTGGCCCTTACTGGACCTCGACGACGGCAGCCTCCTCCTTGCGGATGGAAAGCTCGTAGCCGCGCACGTTGATCTCGACCGGATCTCCGAGCGGTGCGACCTTTACGACCTTAAACGACGTGCCCTTGATGAGCCCCAGGTCCATAAGGTGACGGCGCAGTGCACCCTCACCGTGAAGCTTGACGATGGTAGAGCTCTCGCCCACCTTGACGTCACCCAACGTCTTCATGTACTTGTCCCCCTTTCAGCTTTTTGCGAAATGCTGCGAACTAACCGACGGTCATGATGTGCATGGCAACCTTGGAATCGATACCAAAGCGTGCACCCAGCACCGTGACGATGATATTGGCGCCACTCGAGCTCACCACGTGGATCTCGTTGCCCTCGACAAAGCCGAGGTCCTTGAGATGGTGCTTCATATCCTCATTGCCCTTTACGCGAGACACGCGCACGGTTTCGCCCGCTTTTACCATCGAAAGCGGCATAGCCGGCATCTGCGGTCCGCAAGACATGAGTGAGCTCCTAACGTCAGTTCGTCCTCAACATCGACGCAGCAAAAGTTAACCACGTCTATGTTCGCTATAGTAAACTAGCACGTGGTTAACTTTTTGGAAAGGGTCCCCATTTAGATTTCGAAAAAGTTTCCTATACGAAACAAAAAGGCGCGGCAAAGAGCTGTCCTTTGCCGCGCCCTGTCATGCTTAGAGCGAGAGGTTTCTGATCGATGTGACGCAGGAAGCCTCGTCTACGCCCGAAACGCGGAAGATGATGTCCTCGCCGCACTCGCCGTAGAGAGCCATGAGCCCCATTACATCGCGGCCGTCGGTATGGCGATCGCCGATACTGACCGATACGTTGCTACGATGCTTGGCAATGATGTCGTAAAGCAGCGCAACCGGGCGGGCATGCAGTCCCAACGGATCTTTAATCGTCTTTGTAAACTCGACCATGTCCCCTCCCGCGGCATCGCACATTCGGCCGGCAAACCCAACCACGTGGTAGTTATTGTAGCGTTAGATGCTTGTCGAGAGCTCCTCTGAACACCTCGTGGGCAAAAAGTGGCAAATATGAGTACTGTCACCGATTTAGTAGCAGCAAAATCGCGAGCAAAGTGCCTGCTTTGAGCGATTCGAAGAGGTTGAAAGCCGTCAAACGCCCTTTAAAGGGGGTTAGATAAATTGATTTTGAGCCCGTTTTTGCTCAGAACAGGCCGAAAAATATGACACCTCTTTTGCAACAGTACTCATATTTGGCATTTTTTGACCACGGGGTCCAAAACCATGCCCCAAAACACAAAAGGAGGGGCCTCGTAAGGCCCCTCCTTAGGAAAGGGAATCGATTTATTCCACAGCCGTAGATTAATCCTAGCCGCTACTCCATCATGTCGAGGACGGAGGGGCGAAGCTCGTTCTCGGCGGCCTCGGGATCGGTCTCGCGCAGGCGGTTGATGTAGCGGTTGTACCACATCACGGCAAGGCCCAGGAAGACAACTACACCGCCAACGTTGTAGACCAGCGTCAGCCACAGAGGCTGATCGAGCGGAATGGTGCCGCAGATAAGCACGAAGCAGAAGACAACGAGCAGGAAGGCGGCAATGACCAGACCGAAGGTGCGCGAACCCATACGGAAGTCGCGGGGCGCAGCGTCGAAGTTCTTGCGCAGCATAAAGTAGGCAAGCAGAATCAGCAGCGGCGGGAGCAGAGCGGTGGCAGCCGTCATGTTGGTGACGATCATGAGCAGGTCGTCTAGGTTGCCGGAGCCTAGGGCCGGGATGATCAGGATGGGGACGACGATGGCGAACTGCAGCCAGGCAGCGCGGGCAGGAATGCCGTGCTCGTTGAGCTCGACGATCTTGCTACCAAAGACGCCCTTGGGGATCTCGGTGAAGAAGACCTTGATGGGAGCAGAGGTCCACATCATGAGGGAGCCCAGCGTGGCGGCAAGAAGGATCAGGCCAATGACGCGCGTGGACACTTCCATGGGAATGCCAAAGTGGGCAAAGACAGCGCCGAATACGTCGAAGATACCGGTGGAGATGGCAACGCCGCCCTCGGGAATGAACAGGTTGACCAGCAGCGAAGCGCCTGCATACAGAAGGCCGATGGTCAGGCCGGCGATAACGACGGTGCGCACGAAGGCCTTGACGCCACCCTTAAGGTCGTTAAGGAACACGCCGACAGACTCAGCGCCGCCAACGCCCTGGATGATCCAGGCAAGCGTACCGAAGAAGCCCCACATAGTTGCGAAGTTGCTCGTGTCGGGAGCCATGTTAGCGGGGGTAGGAGCCGTAGCGAACTCGACGCCGCCAAAGGCAGCAGCCAGGGACAGCAAGATGAACACGGCAGTCAGGCCGAGAGCCGCGGTCGAGCCGAAGGAGGAAATGGAGCCGATCCACTTAGCACCCTTGGTCGAAACCCACGTGGCGATAGCAAAGACGACGATCTCGATAATGGTGATCCACAGCTGCGAGAGCTCGGCATTGGCACCAAAGAACACGTAGCTCGCGTAGATGATGACGTTAGGCAGGACGGACGCAAAGTAGAACAGGTTAACGAACCAGTAGCTAAATGCCGTCAGGAACGCCCAGCGACCACCCATCGAGGTCTTAACCCATGCGTACACGCCAGACTCGGAGTCCCTGTTGAGGCCGACGAACTCAGCGGTAACCAGGGTATAGGGGACAAAGTACAAAAGCGTGGCGAAGAAGAACGACGGCGCAGCTGCCAAGCCGATGGCCGCGTTGTTGTTGATGATGTTCTTGATACCGAACACGGCGGCGACCGTCATGCCCAGCAGAGCGAACGAACCGATCGTTCCTCGTTTTTCAGAGCTCATAAGCCCTCCCAATCATCTGTTATATCTCATCTAAAACCGTCCGGACTGCAAGCGCAATCGTGGACGGCGCACCTGCTAAGGGGAATGGGGAAAAGGGAGTCAACAAAGCCATCCCCCTTAACGGCGCGAAGCAAACGTCCAAACGGACGAATACTACTTGTTGGGGAAGGAATAACCTTCAACCGTCACGTGCAGTACCACGACGCGGGGATCCGCGGAATCGGCCACGACACGGTAGGCCTCGTCGATCTCGACGACGGCAACGCCGCCGGCGGGAATCGTCACGGTCTCCCCCGTACCCTCAAAGCGCTCGCGATCGTCGATATCGCTGTAGGCGCGCGTGCAGGTAAGATCCGTCTTGGAAGCCACCTCGACGGTCAGGTCGCCATCGAGCGGGGCGAGCACGGCATGGTAGCGACGGTGACCGACCAGATCGGCGGTAGCTGCCTCGTGGGCGTTCACCCACCAGTACACCAACGAGTCGCCGATGGAGTACGCCACGTCGTGCTGCAGGTCGGCAACACCATCGAGCGCCTGGCCGGTGCGCATCCACTTCTTGACAGACTTCATCTGAGCGTCGAAATCGGCGCGCGAGTTAAAGACATGCATGACTTATGCCTCCTTAATGGGTGCCAGCGCCTGAGCCAGATCGGCAGACGTCAGCGGTCGCAGGGACACCTCAAAGCTGAAGCTCTCAAAACGGGTGCGGTAGGAATCGAGCACCTCGGAACCCCAAGAGTTCGAACCAAGGCCGAGCAGCTGGTCGTTGATATTGACCGTAACCGTGTCGCCCTTGACAAGGTCGTAGACGTGCTTGGCGTTATCGATGGCCTCGCAGCTATAGGGCCATGCCGAGAACGAGAACGGGTTGGAAGCGGCGTCGCTCGGACGCGTCACGACCAGACCGTCACCGTGGCTAGAGCGCAGGGCGACCCAACGGGTGCCCTCGCGGTTAGCGCAATCCTGAGGCATAACGTAGGGCGTGAACATGTCGTCGACCGTAGTGCGGTAATGACCGACCGGGTTGGCGCGCAGCGAGTCCGGATAGTTCTCGCCCGGGCCGTGGCCATACCACTCGACGGCACGATCGCAACCGGGGACCTCGAAGGAGATGCCGATGCGCGGGATGATATCCGAGTAATCGCCGTAGGGCTCGCCGGAAACCTTGAGGTCGACGCGACCGCTCGGAAGCACGGTGTAGACGAGCTCGACGCGCATGCCGAACGCGCGGACGGGAGGAGCGATACGTTGGCTCACGGTAACGACGACCGCATTGCCGTCCTGCTTCCAAGAAACCTTGCGGGTAGACGTCTGCATCACATCGATGAAGTTGTCCTTCCACAGGGAGTCATACTCCTGGGCGTGGTTATCGACGAGCGGATGCCAAAAACCAACCTGGGGACCAGAGGCCATTACGTCGCGGCCGGATGCCTTCCACTCGCTCACGGTACCGTTGACTTTGCTGAAGGTCAGCTCGCCGTTGAGGGAGTGGATGCGGATCTCCTGCTCGGTCTCCTCAACCGTAAGCTCAGGACGAGCGGGGGCTACGATGGCCGGCGCCGGATGGTTTGCGATGGCAAACTGGCTAGCGCCCAGCTGGAACATCGGCTCGCACCAGACGTGAGCGGCCATGGTGTAGGCGCGCACGGTCAGCAGGGTCTCGCCCACTGCGGCCTCGCGAATCACCAGCGGCAGCTGGACGGACTCGCCGGGGGCAACCGCGCCGGGCATGAGCGTCTTGCGGCAGACCACGTCGCCGTCCACCAGGGTCTCGGCCGACAGGCAGACATCCTCGAGGGTGGTGAACCAACGCTTGTTGGTGACGGTCAGCTCGCCTGCCTCGGCGTCATAAGCCATGCGGACCGGGCAGATGACCTGGCCGTACTCGGTAAGGCCCGGGCTCGGCTGCTGCCAGGGGAACACCATGCCATCGATGCAGAAGTTGCTGTTGTTGGGGTAATCGCCGTTGTCGCCACCATACATATCGTAGGCAACGCCGTCCTCGGTCACAGCAGCCAAACCGTGGTCGCACCATTCCCAGATAAACTGGCCTTGGATGCAATCCCAGCGATCGAAGACCTCCTGGTACTCGGACAGGCCTCCGGGACCGTTGCCCATGGAGTGACCGTACTCGCAGTTGATGCGCGGCTTGGGGAACGGATGCTCACCAAAGTCGTTCATCTGCGAAACACGGGAGTACATCGTGGAAATGACGTCGACGGTATCGGCGTTGCGGTCCTCCTCGTAATGGACCGGACGATCATCGAGCTCGTGAGCCTTGGCGTACATCGCGCGGATGTTGCAGCCATAGCCGCTCTCGTTGCCCATCGACCACATAATGATGCAGGCATGGTTGCGTTCCTGCATCACCAGGCGCTCAATGCGGTCGACGTAGGCCGGCTCCCATGCCGGGTCGTCGGTGACCAGGGCGATATTGCCGATATTCTCGAAGCCGTGGCTCTCCATATCGGTCTCGGCGACCAGCATGATGCCATACTCATCGCACAGCTCGTAGAAGCGCGGGTCATTGGCATAGTGAGAGGTGCGCACCGCGTTTATGTTGTGCCGCTTCATGAGCTCCAGGTCGCGGCGCATGCGATCGAGGCCCACGGCGCGACCCTTGTGATCGTCGTGATCGTGGCGGTTGACGCCATGCATCTTAAAGTAAGTGCCGTTGAGGTAGATATGATTGCCCTCGACCGTCACCTCGGCAAGTCCCTGGCGATGCGGAACGTACTCGCTGACCTCGTCGCCGTCGTAGACCTCAAACGTAAGGTCATAGAGGAAGGGGTCCTCGGGGTTCCAGAAGTGGGCATCGGCAACGCTGCACTCGGCATGGCCATCGACGCACTCGCCCGTAGCGACCACGTTCTCGCCATCGCTGAGCGTAAACACGACGCGGGAAGCGCCCTCGGCCACCGTATCGAGCGTGATCAGAGCGGCATCGCCCTCGCGGTGCGTGCGGAACCTAAAGTCGACCAGGTGCGCGGCGGGACGCTGCATAAGGTACACATCGCGGAAGATGCCCGAGGCCCACCACATGTCCTGATCCTCGATATAGCTGCCATCGCTGTACTGCAGGACCTTGACCGCAAACAGGTTGTCGCCCTCGACGAGCGCGTCGGTCACGTCGAACTCGGCAGACAGGCGCGAGCCCTTGGTCATGCCGATAAACTGACCGTTGACGTACAGCTCACCATAGCTCTCGATGCCGTCAAAGCGAATGATCTCGCGAGCGCCGGCAGGCACGGCGGGAAGGTTGACGATGCGCTGGTAGACGCCCGTGGGGTCGTCGGAGGGAACGAACGGCTGATCCACCGGGAACGGGAAACCCTCGTCGGTGTAGGCAAGGTTGCCATAGCCATCCACCTGCCACAGGTGCGGAACCTCCACGTGATCCCACTCGGGCTCGTACGTAGAGAGCTCCTCGTTGGAAACGGCAGCAGGCCCCTCAAAGAGGCGGAACTGCCACGAGCCGGACAGCTGGACAAACCCGCGCGACAGCTCGCGGCTGTACGTAGCGGCGAGATCGGCGGTCTCGTAACCCATAAAGTACGCATGGGGTGCCAGGCGGTTCCTGTGGGTGAGCGCTTGGTTTTCCCAATCGTTAATGGCGTCCATGGTGATGCTCCTTCGTCATCGTAGTGATTCTTGTGCAACCGGTTGTCCTTATCTTACGGGCGATGCAAAACCCTGTGCAACCGGTTGTCCGCTGAACGGTCGATTCTGCCGGATTAACGGTGCAACCGGTTGTACAACCGCCTCACTTATGTCACCCTGAGTATCGAAACTCAGCGCAAAACATCATTCTTAAGCTCGTAGGCAACCGCCACGCCCGCTGATATCTCACCCACACGAGACGTATTCGATTGCGGCTTGGTTGCAAAACGACACCTGTCACCGGATATCATGAACGCTGTTCAGGTGCACTATAGTAAGCTGTATCCGCACCAGCCCGTATCAGTGACAACATCGACCGCATTTTCCAGGAGACGCCATGACCCAACCAGTTCGCACCGCACCTACGCTTGCCGAGGTTGCCGCAGCTGCCGGCGTGTCGCGCTCCACGGCATCGCGCGCCCTCAACGATTCGCCCCGCATTAGCGAGGAAACCAAAAAGCGCGTCCGTGCGGCGGCCAAGAAAGTCAATTTTGTCCCCAACGCTCGTGGCCGAGCGCTCGCTGTCGGGCGCACGGAAATCATCGCCGTGCTCGTGACCGAGCCCCTGAGTGAACTCTTCAGCGACCCCACCTATAGCGAGTTTTTGAGCGGCATTACCGAGGAACTGTCGGAGTCATCCTATCTGCCCGTTATCTTGCAGGCGTCTTCTACGCATGAGCGCAACCGCGCACGCGAGCACTTTGAGCGCCGCTCGTTCGACGCCGTGATCGACGTCTCCCCCTACAAGGGCAGCGAGCTGCTCGAGGTGCTGCGCGAGCTGGGCGTACCCACCGTGTTGTGCGGCCAGCTCGAGGGCCACCCCTATCGCGACGTGTTCTCGACAGTCTACTCTGACGACGAAGAGGGCGGACGCTTTGCAGCACTCGCTATGAAAGAGCGCGGGCGCAAAGATATCGTCGCCGTGTTGGGACCGCAAGACAACCCCGCTGTTGTCGACCGCCTGCGCGGCTACCGCACCGTCCTGGGCGAAGACCTCCCAGGCGCAAACGTTATCTATACCGGCTGGAACAGCGGAGACGGCTATCAGGCCATGCACCAGATCCTCGCGCGCGAGATTGCTTTCGATGGCGTGCTCTGCGGATCGGACCGTATCGCGGCTGGCGTCATCACCGCACTCAACGAGGCAGGCCTATCTGTTCCGGCGGACGTTTCCGTCGTCGGCTTCGACGATCACGAGATTGCGGCGCGCTGCGTCCCCGCGCTCACGACCGTCCGCCAGCCCCTGCGCGAAGAAGGCCACATGGCCGCCAACATTGCGCTCGACATGATCAAGGGCGCCGAGCCCACCACCTCCGTGATGCACATGCAGCTAATCCAGAGAGACTCGCTATAAGAAACTAGGACAGGCTTTCCGCCAGACAGTTGTTGCGGAAAGCCTGCCCCGTTTTGAGTGCTCATTCTGGGGCACAGTTTCCGTTAGACCGCTCAACCGGAAACTGTGCCCCATTATTTTGCCGAATTCTGGGTCGCGCTTTCCCAGAGGACCCCCTTTGGGAAAGCGCGACCCGTTCTGGACGCAGATTCCGGGACGTACTTTCCGCAACGCCCGGTCATCCCATGCCCCCACAATCTCGGCGTATAAAAAACGAGGGAAGGCACGTGTCCTTCCCTCGTTACGGGCAATATGTAGCCGCTCGCTTACATCAAGCGCAGGCTGACATCCTTGAGCTGGGCGCCAGAAACGGCACTCGGGGCGCCCGACATGAGGTCGGAGCCGCTGGCCGTCTTGGGGAACGCCATGACGTCGCGGATGGAGTCGGAGCCGGTGAGCAGCATGCACACGCGGTCCAGGCCCAGGGCGAAGCCGCCCATCGGGGGCGCACCAAACTTGAGAGCCTCCATGAGGAAGCCGAACTGCGACTCGGCGCGCTCCTCGGTAAAGCCCAGGAGCTTGAGCATGGACATCTGCATTTCGGCGTTGTGGATACGCATACCGCCGCCGCCGGCCTCAAAGCCGTCCATGACAAAGTCGTAGGTGCAGGAACCGGCTGCCAGCGGGTCGGCCTCGATCTTGGCGATGTCGGTCTCGGTCGGCAGGGTAAAGGGCTGGTGCTCGGCAGCATAGGCCTTGCGATCCTCGTCCCAGTGGAACAGCGGGAAGTTGACGACCCACAGGAAGTCGTGGCCCTCGCGCTTGACCTCGAGCGCATTGGCCATGTGGGAACGCATGCCGCCCAGGATCTCGTCGGAGAGCAGGCGCGGGCCGGCGGCGAACATCACAAGGTCGCCGGGCTCGACGTCCATGCGCTCGCGCAGGGCAGCCATCTCCTCGTCCGAGAAGAACTTGACGATGGGGCTGTTGATGGAGCCGTCCTCGCGGAAAGCGATCCAGGCCAGGCCCTTGGCGCCAAACGTGGAGGCCACGCCGGCGAGCTTATCGATCTTGGCACGGGCCCAAGCACCGGCGCCCTTGGCGTTGATGGCCTTGACGACAGAGCCCTCCTCGTTTGCAGCAGTCGCAAAGACCTTGAACTTGGAGTTGGCAAAGATGTCGGTCAGGTCGACCAGGTGCATGCCGTAGCGAGTATCGGGCTTGTCGGAGCCATAGGTGTCCATGGCCTCCCAATAGTCCATGCGACGCAGCGGCGTGGGCATCTCGACACCCATGCGGCCGAAGGCGTCGGACAGGACCTCTTCGAGCGCGCTCATAACGTCGTTCTGGTCCACGAAGGACATCTCGATATCGACCTGGGTGAACTCGGGCTGACGGTCGGCACGCAAGTCCTCGTCGCGGAAGCACTTGGCAACCTGATAGTAGCGCTCGACGCCACCGACCATAAGCAGCTGCTTCAGGAGCTGCGGGGACTGCGGCAGGGCATAGAAGTTGCCCGGCTGGATGCGGCTGGGGACGATAAAGTCGCGGGCGCCCTCGGGCGTGGACTTGAACAGGGAGGGCGTCTCGACCTCCATGAACTCACGGTTGTGCAGCGCCTCGCGAATGGCAAAGGTAAAGTCGGAGCGCAGCTTGAGGTTGGCCATCATCTCGGGACGACGAAGGTCCAGATAGCGATAGCGCAGGCGGGTGTCCTCGCTGGTCTCGATGCCGTCCTCGATCTGGAACGGCGGGGTGACGGAAGTGTTGAGCACCTCGGCATGATCGGTCAGGACCTCGATCTCGCCGGTCGCGAGCTTGGTGTTGGTGGTTTCCTCGCCACGGGCGCGCACGACGCCGTGAATCTTGATGGGCCACTCGGGACGCATGGTCTCGGCGATCTTAAAGGCATCGCCGTCGGAATGCTCGGGGTCGAAGGTGAGCTGCGTGATGCCCTCGCGATCGCGAAGGTCGCAGAAAATAAGGCCGCCGTGGTCGCGGCGACGGCTCACCCAACCGGTGAGGGTGACCTCTTCGCCCACGTTCTCGCGGCGAAGCTCGCCGCAGGTACGGGTGTGCATGGAATGCTCGTCAATGGGACGGGTCTGGCTCATACCAGTGATCCTCCTTTATGGATCTGTGCCGCCCCGTGTCGTTCCGGGCGGCGTCGTACAGATTTGCCCGGCCTGCGTAAACCGCGCAGCCAGACATGGCGTTCTATCTTATCGCACCTGTGTCGATGTGCCGCGGAAAAGTAGCTCCTGCCCAAAGACTTGACGGAGACGAAACAATTGACGCGCCGCGGCACCCGCCCGCGCTCGTCACGTGCGACAATGTGCCCCAATACAACTGCACTCGGAAAGGCCCGTCATGACCGCACGCCTCATCGTTATGGATATCGACTCCACGCTCATCAACCAGGAGGTCATCGACCTGTTGGGCGAGGAGGCCGGCGTAGGCGAGCAAGTGGCACAGATCACCGAGCGCGCCATGCGCGGCGAGCTTGACTTTAAGCAGGCGCTCGAGGAGCGCGTGGGGCTGCTTGCCGGCCTGGACGAGAGCGTGTTCGAGCGCACCTTTGAGCGCGTGACGTTTACCCCCGGCGCGCTGGAGCTTGTGCGCTCGGCGCACAGCAAGGGATGGAAGGTCGGCGTGGTAAGCGGCGGCTTTCACGAGGTCGCCGACAAGATCGTGGCTGCCGCGGGTATCGACTTTTGCCTGGCCAACCGCCTGGAAGTCGTGGAGGGCAAGCTCACCGGCAAGCTGGCGGCAGACATCGTGACCAAGGAGTCCAAGCTCATCCAGATGCTGGATTGGGCAGTTGAGTGCGGCGTCGACATGGCCCATACCGTCGCGATCGGCGACGGCACCAACGACATCCCTATGATTCAGGCCGCGGGCACGGGTATCGCGTTTTGCGCCAAGCCCAAGACGCGCGAGGCGGCCCCGTTTGCCATCGACGAGCGCAACCTGATGCTCGCCATGGACATCATCCTGCGTGACTAGCCGATCCGCCTAACAACAGAATCAATTCCTCTATGTCTAGTTTCCGAACAATTTTGTTCTAATGTTCGGAAACTACCTTTCACGTGCTAGACTTTGCACCGTCGAAGGGAACATAAATGGATAAGCGAGATCTTGAGCAATTGCTGAGCGATGTTGCCGACGGAGCAGTCGCCCCGGAAGTCGCCCTCACGCGCATCCAGACGGCGCCAACCGCCGATCTGGGTTTTGCGCAGCTCGATCTTTCGCGCGGGGTGCGCCAGGGAGCCGGCGAGGTTGTCTACGGTGCCGGTAAAACCGCCGAGCAGATTGCCGCCATTATCAAAGCGCTGCGCGATGCCGGCCAGGAGCGCATCCTGGTCACGCGCCTGGACGCCGAGAAGGCAACCCGTACCTCGGAGCTCCTCGACAACGGCATCGACCTGGGATATATCCCGGACGCACAGCTCGCCCTCGTGGGCGGCAAGCCCTCCCCCACCGGCAACGGACGCATCGTTGTCGCCTGCGCCGGCACGAGCGACCTGCCCGTCGCCGAAGAAGCCGCGTTGACGGCCGAGTTCTATGGCAACGAGGTCGACCGCCTCTACGACGTAGGTGTCGCCGGCCTGCACCGCCTACTCGCGCATGCCGAGGAGCTTGCTCAGGCGCAGGTGGTCATCGCCATCGCCGGCATGGAGGGCGCACTGGCGAGCGTTGTCGGCGGCCTGGTAAGCTGTCCGGTCATAGCCGTTCCCACCAGCGTGGGTTACGGCGCGAGCTTTGGTGGCGTAGCCGCGCTGCTCGCCATGCTCAACTCCTGCGCCAGCGGCGTTTCGGTCGTCAACATCGACAACGGCTTTGGTGCCGCCTACCAGGCAAGTCTTATCAATCATCTGGGCGCCGGCACGCCCTGCGCCCGTTAAGGAGCATTCCATGTCCAATCATCAGCACACGCTTATCATCGACGGCACCTCGGGCATCAGCGGCGATATGACCGTCGCGGCCCTGCTCGACCTAGGCGCCAGCGAGGAGCACCTGCGCGAGCAGCTCGCCACGCTGCCGGTCGACGGCTTTACGATCGCCGTCACACGCGTAAGCAAGCATGGCATCGACGCCTGCGACTTTGACGTCCAGCTTGCAGAGGAACTCGAGAACCACGATCACGATATGGCCTGGCTCTACGGCAACAAAGCGGCTGCCGAGCACACACACGAGCATGAGCACCACCATCATGATCATGGCGAGCACGAGCACGAGCACTGCCACGAGCATGACCATGAGGCCCACGGTCATGGCCACGAGGGTCACCATCACGCCCACGGCCATCACCACCGTTCTTTGGCGGACGTCACCGCCATCATCGATGGCTCGCAGCTAAGCGATGGCGCCAAGCGTCGCGCCCTCGCCATTTTTTCCGTACTCGCTGATGCCGAGGCAAAGGCTCACGGCAAAACGCCCGACACCGTCCTGTTTCATGAGGTGGGCGCCGTCGACTCCGTCGTCGACGTCTGCTCCGTTGCCATCTGCCTCGACGATCTGGGTATTGAGGATATCGTGGTCGAGTCGCTCTCCGAGGGCCACGGAACCATCCGTTGCGCCCACGGCCTTATGCCCATTCCCGTCCCCGCTGTCGTCAACCTGTGTCAGGCGGGCAATATCGCCCTCACGCCTGCACCGGTCGCTGGTGAGCTCGTGACGCCCACGGGCGCTGCCGTCGTCGCCGCACTGCGCACGTCCGAGCACCTGCCGGTCCGTTACCACATCGAGGCCGTCGGCTACGGCGCCGGCAAGCGCCCTTACGAGGGCTGCTCCGGCACGCTCCGCTGCCTGCTCGTTCACGCGGACGCATAGCCATGGATGCCCGCAAGGAAAAAAGCCGCGCCGCCATCGTTGCAGCATTCTCCGAGCTCCTTCGCGAGGAGGACTACGGCAAGATCACCGTCGGCGACATCATCGCTCGCGCCCATGTGGGTCGGGCCACGTTCTACGGCCTCTTCAAGAGCAAAGATGACCTACTGTCCGAACTCGTGAGCGACATCTGCACCCACGCCCTCGACGACGATGGCACACCGCTCGATGATCCGCTCGTACAAGTCGAGCATATCCTCAACAACCTCTGGGAACGCCGCCAGGGCGTACGAGCCCTCGTAGCCGGCGCCGGCTCACGCGTCTTCGCCGACTGCTTACGCAAGACCATCATGTCACGAGCAGCCGAAACCGTCCCCACCGACCCAAACGGCCCCGCCGCCACCATGGACCGAAGCTTCCTACTACACCACATAGCCTCAAGCTTCGTAGGAATGGTCCAATGGTGGGCCTGGCACAACTTCCAAGCCAACAAATCCAACGTAGCCAAAGACTACCTCTCAGCCATACAGCCCCTCTTCAGCTAAGTAAGAAGCTCATCCCAAAGCATCACCCCAACCTAGGGCGCCACGCATCCCAAAGTGTCAACAACAGCTCAACGCCCCTATCAGCAACAAGCCCCTCCCATCCAAATTCAGATATATGTTGGGTTGCTTGCTCGAGCGCAGCAAAGATCCCGCAGCTGGCCGCATGGGGTAACTTCCCAGCGCATTCCGCAGGACGCAAAAAGGCTCGCCGCACGAAGTGCGCAGCGAGC
>UREC01000015.1:0-55316 GCA_900546755.1 uncultured Collinsella sp.
TCGTCGAGCGCCAGGTCGCCGTAGACCTCGTCGGTGGAGACGTGGTGGTAGCGGATGCCGTACTTCCTCACGGCCTCCAGCAGGCGGAAGGTGCCCTCGACGTTGGTGCGCAGGAACGGCTCCGGGTCGGCGATGGAGTTGTCGTTGTGGGATTCCGCGGCGTAGTGGACGATCGCGTCGTGGCCCGGCACCAACTCATCGAGCAGAGCGGCGTCGCAGATGTCGCCCACGACGAGCTCCACGCGGTCCGACGGCAGCCCCGCGATGTTCTCGGGGTTGCCGGCGTAGGTCAGCTTGTCCAGGACGGTGACGTGGACGCCCGGGTGGTTGTTCACGACGTAGTGCACAAAGTTGCTGCCGATGAAGCCGCAGCCGCCCGTGACGATGATGTTCTTGAGAAGCAATGGTGACATGCGATCGTTTTACCCATTAGTTCCAGAAAGCACTTTTTCAACCAAAGACGCCGTCTTATCCCATGAACTCTCATTTTCAACCATGCGTCGACATAAACGAGACTGCTCAGCCAACTTATCAGGGTTTTTGACAAGCGAATAGATGGCCTGCTCAACATTATCGGAATCCATAGAGCTAATAATTGTTCCGAAATGCTCGTTTGGAAAAAGCTCTCGCGCCCCGCCCACATCCGTAACAACAGAAGGACACCCGCACGAAGAAGCCTCTAGCAAAGTTGTAGCAAAGCCCTCCGACCGTGTAGGGAGACACAGCAGATCGGACTGCTGAAGGAGTGAGGAGATGTCGGAAGATGAAAGGCGTCCAACCCATCTAAGCGATTCACCTTGAGCATCATCAACTTCTTTTGATAATGCACCATCACCCGCCAAAACAAAGACGACGCCAGCTTCGACAAGCCTATGGCTTCTCGAAGCCTCAAGAATGGCCTTGATGCCTTTTTCAGGAATTAGCCGCCCTACAAAACAGACCAAGAAGGACTCAGCGCCTACACCAAGCTCATTACGAAAGTCTCGTCCCGACGACATCTCTCTGAATGACTTAGCATCGATTGAGTTGGGGATAACTCCCTTTGCTGCAATACCAAAAGACCTAAGCCACTCAACACTCTTGCTCGAAACGCCATAATAGTCTGGATGGAACCGCTTGCCCAAGGCCGTTATTAGGCGCTCATATGTACGGACCAAGGGATCTATCACTGGATTACTGAATGAAAGATAAGCCGAACCATGATCAAGGACAACAGGCATTATCCCTATGCTCTTTGCAAACCTAATGCCGTAAAGCGAGTGAATATAGAAACGAGCATTTACAAGAACGCCATCGAAGTGCTGGCGCTCAATATGCTTCCACAATTTACGTGATAAAGCATTTAACTTAGGAACGGGAAAGCGTCCCGAAAAAAAGGGAAAACAGGGCAGGCGAAGAACCCACACTCCATCTTCATCTGTAATACCGGCACCTAAACCATTTGTATCGTTCGTAACCACCAGCACCTCATCGCCACGATCAACCAGTGCGTGTGCCAAACCGTAGGTGAAGTTTTCAATGCCACCCATATGAGGCGGATACAGCGCAGAAAATAAAACAAAGCTACCGGCCATGCAAAACCAATCAAATCTCAAGCGATAAAAAACTGTGGACAAGGTTGAAAGACTCAGCGTATTCAAGTTCTTCTTAAATTACAAACTATAATACATTCGATAAATAATTGATTATTTAAGGAGCCCCATGAAACGCCTAGCTGCAGACCAGATTAAACAAATTGAATACGAAATATTGATCGAATTCGACCGCATTTGTAAAGACAACGGCCTCACTTATTGTTTAGCATACGGCACTGCCCTTGGAGCCGAACGGCACAATGGCTTTATTCCTTGGGATGATGATATCGATGTACACATGCCTAGAAAAGATTACGAGCGCCTCTTTGATCTGTTTTCTGAAGGACTAAAATCAAGCTGTGATCTTGTTTCATATAGAGACGATTCATCTATCTATCAGTTTGCTAAGCTTGTCGATAAAAAAACGACAGCATACGAAACATTTGTTGGCCCTAGCCGTTCCATTGGACTCTGGATTGACATTTTTCCTCTTGAACCACTGGACTCAATAAACGATAAAAAACTGAAGAAGACGCTTAAACTGAATAGCTTTTATAACTTATGGCGCAATTTCGCCGTTGCCGACACCAATACGGGCTCAACGCGAATGATCGTGCTGATTAAAAAACTCGTCTGCCCCTTTGCAAAGCATCTTAACGTTAAAAAAATGAACGAAAAGCTCGATGCCATTGCACGGGACTTTTCAACCCATAACTCCGAAATGTCACCCTATCTCATTGACTGCATCGGAGGAGGAATTATTTATAAACGCAGCTCTATATTCCCCGCAAAACCAGGAACATTTGAAGGCAGAGCATTTCCATGCCCCGCAAACCCTGACGACTACCTTGCGACGGTATACGGCAACTGGAAGCAGGTGCCGCCTGAGGATAAGCGAGCCGTCCATTTTCCCAATGCTTTTCTAAAAGACGAGGAGTAGATGTGACCGACACTGTCCAACCACTGTCTCTAAAGAAAAATATGCTTTGGAACTCCTTGGGGTCGATGTTCTACCTTGGCTGTCAGTGGCTTATTACGGTTCTTGTAGTAAGACTGTCAACGAGCTTTGATGCTGCAGGGCTTTTTTCACTAGCGACGTCTGTCGTAAATACGTTCGGAACTTTTGCAAACTATAAAATTGGCACATATCAAGTCTCCGATATTAATCGACAGTATTCTTTTTCCGAATATATGGGGTTCAGGGTGTTCACTCTAGCCCTGGCCTTCATTGCATGCCTGATCTATGCAGTCATAACATGCCCCGCCTACTCAATAGCGACGGTTATTATTTACTACATTTATAAAGCTGTTGGCCTAATAATTGATATCTTGCACGGAGAAAATCAGCTCAATCGTCGTATGGACTACATTGGCAAGTCTTTTATCCTGCAGGGCGCTTTTTCCATTGGAGCTTTTATAGTTGTATTTATTGCCACTCAAAATCTAAACCTGGCAATAATCGGAATGACCCTAGGTGTAACACTCGTTCTCCTGTTTTTCGATCGCAAAAAAACATCTCAATTTCAAGATTTTCGCGCGCGTATTGGAATAGTTAAGGCACTAAATCTCCTTAAAACCTCTCTGCCTGCCGTCATTGCATCAGTGGCTGCGAGCGCGCTATTTACGATTCCCAAGCAATACTTGCTAAGCGTCTCCGGCGATGCAGCTTTGGGAATCTATTCCTCAATTGCAGCCCCCGCCCTCATCGTCCAAATGGGAGCACAGTACCTATACGTACCGCTATTGGATATTTTTCCAAAGAAATACTTCAATGAGGGTCGCAAGGCTTTCGACAATCTTCTTGTTCGAACAGTAATTTCCATCTTAACCGTAGCCGCACTGTGTTGCATTGCCCTATTGTTCTTAGGCAAACCGCTACTCATGCTGGTATTTGGAAATACCATCGAACCATACGTTTACTTACTACAGCCTGTTCTTATTTCAACAATAATGACAGCATTTCTTTGGTTTTTCAGCGATCTTCTCATTACTATTAGAGATTTCAAGGCCAACCTTATTGGTAATCTGATTGCCTTCATTTCCGTTATCCCCTTATCAGTATTTTGCATAAACAACTGGGGTATGAATGGAGTAAGCATCGCAGGAGCAGTTTCATGTGGTTTAGGCGTTTGTTACTTGTTCTACGCGCTAAAAAGAAACGAAACAACCCAAGAAATCCCAAATGAAACTATAGAGGAATAGATTCCAATGAAGTCAACCGCAGAACCAATCCGAGTATTACAAGTTATAGGTGCAATGGACCGTGGCGGAGCCGAAACGCTGGTCATGAACCTTTACCGCAATATCGATAGAAGTAGAATTCAATTCGACTTTCTAGTCAACGAAAAACGGGAATGCGATTTCGACTCAGAAATCAAGGAACTTGGCGGCAAGATTTACTACATTCCTAGATACAAAATATTCAATTATTTTCACTACAAAGCGAAATGTAGAGAGTTTTTTTCAAATCATCACTACAGCATTGTTCATGGACATATAGGGCTGCCCGCCGCAATCTACCTTAATATCGCCAAACACAATGGCGCTTACACGATTGCCCATAGTCATCGAATGAAGTTTCCGATAACACCCGCAGAGATTGCGTTTAGAGCTTGCTCTACCCCAGTCCGATTTGTAGCCAATTACTTCATGGCATGTTCCGAACAAGCTGGCATCGATCGTTTTGGCGCTAAAATCACGCAAGGAGCAGACTTTAAAATCATAAATAACGGAATAGATATTCAAAAAGGACGCTTTGACCCAATATCTCGCTCCAATATCAGAGCTGAACTAGGTATCAGTCCAGACTCACCAGTCTTTGGTCACGTGGGCAGATTAACTGAGGTTAAAAATCATCGTTTCTTATTAGAGTCTTTTAAAATCATTGCGGATAAATTGCCAAACGCAATTCTCCTTATATGCGGTCGAGGGGAACTAGAAAAACACCTGAAAATGAAAGTCGAGGAACTTGGAATAGCACACTCAGTGAGGTTTCTTGGAGTGAGAAATGACGTTTCAAAGATTCTGAGTGCAATAGATGTATTTATATTCCCCTCTATTTCCGAAGGTCTGCCACTTGCTGTCGTGGAAGCACAGTGCTCCGGTTTACCTTGTATCGTATCAACAGGAGTATCTGAAATGGTGAAAGTTCGTAAACAGACTAGGTTCCTCGATCTATCTTGCGGTACCGCCACATGGGCAACTGAGGCCATTAGGGCTCTTGGCGAATCTGATGCCACAACAAGATCTAAAGCCTATTTCGATACTCAGGCTGCAGGATTCGACATAAAAGACACCGCCGATTGGCTTTCCAATTTTTATCTCAATCATTTTGTCTTTTAGACTTGGAAATTTTCATTTGAATTCAAGATGGGCATTTGCACGTTTGAGCATTGCTGAATATCGCGAAACATCACGGCCGATATCGCGCTTGACCACCGGGCTCGACATGGACCTCGGTACTTTTTAATCCTAACATCCGGCGTCGCGGCGCCACCAGATGTTAGACTCGCCCATGCCGTTCCAGAACACGATGTGGAACGGCATTCCTACACAGACGACGAAACTACATCCCCACATCTGGCTCGACGCGACCTACGTCAAGTGCCGCCGCGGGAGCCGCATGGCTTCAACCGCGGTGGTCACGGCGATAGGCTGCGACGAGTCCGGCTGGAGGCAGGTGCTCGGCGCCTGCAGGAAGGCGAGGTCTTCCAGGAGGCGGCCTAGCAGCGATGCGCCGTACACCTGGTGCGCAACTGCATACGCGAGGTCGGCTCCTGGCAGCTGATGCGCCCCGTGGGGCACATCAGCTCGTCGGTCTTCCACGCCGGGGACGCCACCACCGCCGTGGTCATGTACCACGCAGCGTGCGAGATGTTGGAAGGGTGCTGCCCGAGGGCGGAAAGGGTGCTCGAGGAGGCAGAGCCCGACGCGCTCGCGTACCTTGACTTCCCGACGTCGCACTGGAAGCGCCTGCGCACCAACAACGTGCAGGAGCGCGCCAACAGGGAAATTAAGCGCCGCTCGCGTGTGGTGCAGGTCTTCCCGTCGGAGAAATCGCTGCTCAGGCTCGTGGGCGCCGTCTTGTGCGACCAGGCTGAGGCATGGTCCAACTCGCACTATTTCTCGGAGAGGAAGATGGCCGAGATGCACAACGCGGAGCTTCGGAAGGGCGCCTCGGGCTGTCATGACTGGGCTGAGCTGGAAGAGACCGCCAGGAAGATGGTCGAATCCAGCTTTGAGCTTGCCGACAGGGTGGATTCGACCTAGGATATCGATAGATTCCGGATTCTGGACACAGGGGCAAATTAGTCCATAAAACCATCTTTCGCGACACTACCTCGAGTTCGATTTTCGCACGCTGATCAGAGACTATCTCATACCAAGAGCGAATTTAAAACCCAGTCCCGCTGAGGCATAGCAGTAGTGTGGTAGTAGTTCAGCCACCAGGCCAGCGATGTCGTCACAATGTAGCCGATGTTATCCATAACCATACCGTTACCGACGTAAATAGCAACGTGTCCCCAGCGAGCCCCCGCATTGGTATGCGTATGAGTCCAGCCTGCTATGGGGCTTTCCTTCGGCGTCGTTGAGCCTAATTGAGCCCACGCTGTCCATGACACCCGTTAATACAATTGCGCCACTGCTGCACGCATAATATGCGTATGCATCTTGTGAGAAGACCCAGGCGTTGCACTCTAATGCGCCGCCACTATCCGAATCCAAATAGTAGCAATTACCATTTACGGACTGAAATCCTTCGAGCATGGCGCCATTATTATTATTATTGGAATCAAGCAAATACCAGTTAGAATCGAAGTAAAAACACCCTGTACGAATCGCTCCAGAGGCATTGGCGCAATACCATGTCCCATTGTTAACAAACCAACCAGTGTTCATGGATCCAGATTGAGAGAAATGGTGCGACACGCCGTTAACAAGCTTAAAGCCTGTAGCCATTAATCCAGAAGGCTCAAGCCAATACCAAGTATTGCCAAGGAGCAGCCATCCGGTCTTCATAGCACCAGAACCGTCCAGGTAATACCAACTACCATTAATTAAAACCCAGCCGGTCTTCATTGAACCTGATGTTTCGTCAAGGTAGGACCAGTAACCGCCGGTGGAAGCCCAGCCCTTCAAATGTGCACAGAACTCAGAGAATAAGTGCCATCCATCACTCAGATATCTACAGCCAGTAGCTGCGTAGCCTTCGGAATCAAAATAATATTCCGCTCCCCCGATAGTCAAAAAACAGTTTGACGGCCAACCATCGGCCTCATATCTCAACCACAATTTGCCATTTTGATAGGCCCAAGAACCAGGAAGAGCGATGCTATTGTCAGGGGAACGAACAATTTGAAACGAAAGCCGCGCGAAAATGCCAGCATAATCCCCTAGTCCATTTACACTTATAGCGGCACGGCCAGGCGCAATATTATTCAAATAAATAACTTCAAAATCGATTCCGCTTGTCAGCGCAGACCCGTTAACGACAAAAACCGAAACCTCTGGAGAAATCGTATCACCGGTGTATTCATATGTTGACGAATCGATAAACACTTTGAAATCAGCTGAATCTAAAGCCAAGCGATCGCCATACGATGACACAAATGCCTATTGCCCCGATTGAGCTAAAGAGACATCGCACCCTCAACAACGCAATCTTCGCTTAATGAGAAGGCAACCGTGGGGCTTAAAAGGGGAACGATATTAATTAATGGTATGCAAACCGCACTGATAAAACTGAAATAGCGATTTCCCGACATTTCACTCTTTCTGTCGCATTAAAGCGTTGTCGTGCATATATCAGATTCTAGGACGAATTCCCTTCATTAAACGGGCGCTAGGGCCACGTTCTCATAATTAGATTTTACCTGATCTCGAACGGTTAAGCCAATTAGGCGAAAGTAGTTACATCAACCAAATAATCAATACGTAACGACTTTTGTTCCATAAGGAATATTATCGTAAATCCATTTTGCGTTCTGAATCTCAAGACGCACGCATCCGGCAGAGGACGGGACCCCCATCGTAGGATCCATCACGCGATTGCTGTTGACATAGTAGGGCGAAGAATGGAATAGGTAATCACCATAGAACTGCGTGTAGTAATAGCAAGTATATCCATGCCCAAAGGAGTATCCCTTACCGTAGACTTGATACTCCCCTATCACCGTGGGCGTGCTAGCTTTTCCCGTCGAACATACATATCGACGGTTTAAGGACCAGTTATTCCAGGATCCAGTGTAAATACTCGTAACGCAACGTGATGTATCGACAAGTATCAGCCAATTTGTATTGCTTGAATAACTTTGAGCCTTAGCATCCATATAGTCTGACACCCACGCGCCGTTGGCCATGAAGTAATTCCAGAATCCGTCCACAACGCGCCAGCCAGTAGCCATGGCGCCACTAGTGTCAAGCCAATACCAGGTACCCCCCAGGTTAAGCCACCCTGTTTGCATATAACCAGACGAATTCAAGTAATACCAAGATCCGTTAACGGCAACCCAGCCGGTTTTCATAACGTAGGTAGATGGGTCCAAATAGAACCAGGAGCCATCCTTGTACAGCCAGCCAGATCGTGCATAGCCAGCAGTCTCATCAAAGAAATACCATTTTCCGTTAACGTTCTTCCATCCAGCCCAGGGGGAGCCATCGGTTGGATCAGCATAGAACTTGCACCCTCCAAGCGTCACAAACCCGTGAGCTTCGACTAATTCGCCATCACCGTTTGTTGTAAATAGCTTTCCACTACGCAACGCTCCACACAATGAGCAATCAGAACCAGCAAAAGCCTTAGACGGCTCATCCTGGACCGAGTCCTGGACATCTACCCATTCACGACAAGCAACAGCGCCTGAAGCTTTTGCATAATAGCTTTTCCCATTTACAGAAAAATGACCTAGCAGCATTTTACCGTCGGCGGCAGGATCGAGATAATAGTATTGGCTATTGTCCTTCAGCCATCCCGTCTTCACAATGCCCGACGCATGAGAAGGCTCAGCGTAATACCAGTCTCCATCACTCATAAACCAGCCGAGTGACAGCGCTCCCGTTGAAGAAAAATGATATTGATTGGATCCGATGACAAAAAAGCCGGTAGCCATTCTATTGTCATTTGCGACATCGAGCCAATACCAAACGCCATTCACCAAACGCCAGCCCGATGCAAGTGCGCCGGAACCGTCAGCGTAATACCAGTCCGTCCCATCAAACGCCCAACCAACAGCCATTGCACCGGAATCCGATAAATAGTAACGAGACGAACCGACAGAAACGATTCCTCTAGACATAACACCATCATTGGCGGGATCAAGCCAATACCAGTTATTGCCAGTTTGAAGCCAGCCGGTTAAGACTTCACCATTGCTACCCCAATACCATAAACCGTTATCAAGGCACCATCCATTAATCAGTCCATAGGTTCCAAGAAGATAAGGGTGCCCATCAATAACACGTCGACCAGTAGCCATAGAACAGCTGTTAAGGGAGTCAAACCAGTACCATTGGTCTCCAATAAACTGCCAGCCACTTGCCAAAGCGCCTGACGGACCCGCGTAATACCACTTATTTTCAGTAAAAATCCAGCCGCAGCTCATTGCACCGTCACGAGCGGGGTCCAAGTAGTACAGCGAGTCGTCAATATTCTGCATTCCGGTCAAACGACAGCCATTTAGATAGTAATACCAGGACAAACCGTTCCATTGCCATCCAGATAGTTGTTCTGTAGTCGACGGGTCATGGCTTTCGACAACCTGTAGGCTCGAATCTTCCGTTGTTTTGCCGGCACAATCGCTGGAGTCTTGAGAGCAACCGCCACCGACCAATGCTCCCGGCCCTCCTGTCGAGTCGCGCTCTACGACACCGTTATCCGCCCCCTCTTCCACGGCATAAGCAGTGCAAGAAAATGCGGGGGCTGTAACTGAGAGTAAGGCGGAAAATAGCATCAAGCCAATTACTCGCCAGCAAATTCGATGATCAATCCGAGCATTCATTTCAGGCCCCCAACCGGTACCGACTGTCTTGCAGGGAATCTATTAAATAAACGGACGAGCTGCGCCGATTACATTTCCCCTTGCGCTAATAGGATGAATTCCGACACCTTGATGAGGCCAGGAATCAATCATCAAGCCGCCGCCAAGTGCAATTGCGATATGCCCGCGATAATAAATCACATCGCCACGCTGAATTGAGTTCGTGCTCACGGGCATAAAGATATTGCTTCGATACCAATTCATGGAATTGTAGGTTTGGCTTGGATCCCAGCGATGGTTATAAGGGTTGTAAACACCCATATCCATGCCAGTAGCATAAAGGCACTGCAAGACAAAACCAGAGCAATCAACAGCTCCACCGGGAGCGGTAGACCAAGGCTCAATATATTGCGTACCAATATACTCATAGGCGCGCTGGATAAAGGCGTTCACGCAATCTTCCCGCGTTGCTTCGACAGAAATGCGAGAAGGGGTCACATAGGTAAAGTATCCGGTGCAATAGCTAGGCAGCCGAACAGTCCAAGAACTGACCTGAGGATACTGGGATGGATTTTGCCAGCCAACTTTGTCGCACTGGCCATCGCTCCAGAAAATTCGACGAACGCCATCGATGGTCCTTGCGCCCGTTGCCATAGCGCCGCTGCCGTCTAACCAATACCACTTACCCGAATCTTTAAGCCAGCCAACATGCATACTTCCATTGGACTCAAGGTAATACCATGTTCCATTCAGGCATTTCCAACCAGTTGCCATTTTTCCGTCAGCGTTTAGGTAATACCATGCACCGCCAGTAAAAACCCATCCGGTCTTCATCACGCCAGATTCGGCATCAAGCCAATACCAATCGCCGTCAATCTGCAGCCATCCACGATGAATGGCACCCGTTCCGGGCTCAGCGTAAAACCTTAGATTTGCGACATCAACCCAGCCGGAAGCAACCTGCCAACCATCAGCTCCAGCGATTTTTAGGATAGTGCCGTTTTCGCGAATCACATTCTTGCAAAGATATCCATTATCATCGGCGTATCTTTGATCGCCGTCATTAACGGTAACCCAGCTTGAAACCACAAGCCTACCGCTCTGGTTTGCAAAACAATCGTTGCCGCCCACCTCAAATAAGCCCGTTTTCATGAGATGGCTAACAGGGTCCAGGTAATACCAGCTCGTGCCCTCTTTATACCAGCCAGAAATTAGTGCACCAGATCGGGAGGCGAAATACCAGCCGTCCTCGACCTGAGCCCAACCAACAGCCATAGCCCCGTTAGGCTTTAAATAATAAGCTGCATTGCCAAGGTCTAAATACCCAACGGACATCTTACCATCGGAGGCTGGGTCGAGATAATACCAAGCGCCGTTAACGAGTTTCCAGCCAGTGGCCGCAATACCGTTAGAGCAGTAATACCAATCTGCTCCGTCTTTGTACCATCCATTTGCGAGGCCATAGTCACCAAAAATGTAGGTTCTTCCATCAATCTTTTGACGACCCTTAAACATGATGAACGTCTGTGGGTCAAAATAATAGCGAGCCCCACCTATCGTTTGCCATGACGAAGCAAGGGCACCCGATGAATAAGCCCAGTACCAATTCCCGTCAACGAGAATCCAGCCGGTTTTCATAGCACCAGTGGCATCTAAATAGTATTTCCCGCTCCCGAGGTCGACAAAACCAACCTGCATTATATGGGTGACAGGATCCAGGTAATACCATGTGCCGTCTTGATAAAACCAATCAGCAGCTAAATCGCCTCCAGCATTGGCATAAAACCAATTTCCATCTGAGTTACGTAGCCAGCAGTTCTGATATAGCGCGCCAAAAGGCGTTGCGGCATTGCCGTCATTCGCATAAAACGAAGCAGTCGATCCGCCAGCATCGGTCACATTGAAATATCCTGTCTGCATTGCACCATCATTGGCTGGATCAAGCCAATACCAATAGCCCCCGCTTTGCAGCCAGCCAGTTTGGTGTTTACCGTTTTTTCCGTAATACCAAACTCCAGACGACTCATCCCGTTGCCAGCCATCTTTTATGACGGAAGAAATATCAGGTTGCAAATCATCGGAAACCACAGAAGAAAAAACCGCTTTTGACTCAATACTCTGAGCCTCAACGGAATCCTGTGCAAGCGCGACATTCGCACTCAAGGGCAAGCAGCAAGCAGCGATTATTGATATAGCGGCACAGACAAGCGCAGCCTTCTTTTCGAATCGATACATAATCAACCCTCCCAGATATCCTATTTAGTTATTTTAATCCACCTTTCGAGATTGATTTTCGCTACTTTCTGTTCAGTCTATGTAGCTAAATACAATTGATTGAACATATCGTTCAATCATTCTATTCTTTTCCTAAGCAATGAACATCTTAATTGGAGGCCTGCAGTGGAACTGACCAAGCGTAACTTTACAGTTCTGTACGAATACCTAAAGAACCCATATGCCAGCCAGCGAGAAGTTGCCGAGCGCACTGGCCTTTCACTTGGATCAGTAAACGCAGCAAATAAAGAGCTTACGAATGAGGGCCTTCTCGAATCGGACAGCCTAACCGACAACGGTTACGAAGCACTTCATCCCTATAAGGTTGAAAACGCAGTGATATTGGCCGCGGGGCTTTCAAGCCGCTTTGCTCCCATTTCGTATGAAAAGCCCAAAGGCCTTTTAAAAGTACGCGGTGAGATTCTCATTGAGCGTCAGATTAGGCAGCTGCAAGACGCGGGTATCAGCAATATCACCGTCGTTGTCGGTTATAAAAAAGAGTATTTCTTCTATCTTGAAAGCAAGTTCGGCGTTTCGATTGTCGTCAACAACGAATACGCATCCAAAAATAACCACGCATCGCTTATGTGCGTAAAAGAGCGACTTGGCAACACCTACATTTGCTCAAGCGATGATTACCTTCTAAACAATCCGTTTGAAGCATACGTTTGGAAAGCATTTTATTCTGCTCAATATGCAGAAGGCGCCACCAAAGAATGGTGCATTCAAACGGGAGCAATGGATAGAATCACCAATGTTACGATCGGTGGTTCCGATGCATGGTATATGCTTGGACATGTTTACTTTGATAAAGCCTTCTCGCTTGCGTTTAAGCAGATTCTTGAAACGGAATATAACAAGCCCGAGACAACGGACAAGCTTTGGGAAGATCTATATATCGAGCACATCAAGGAGCTCGATATGGTTATCAAGAAGTATCCTGAGGGCGAGATCAACGAATTCGATTCTCTTGATGAGCTGCGTGCCTTTGATCCACATTTTATCGAAAACGTTGACTCCGACATTTTCGATAACATCGAGCAAGTGCTCGGCTGCTCCAAATCAGAGATTCACGACGTTTATCCCCTTAAACAAGGTCTTACGAATCTATCGTGCCACTTTAGAACCAATGACGGAGAGTACGTTTACCGCCATCCGGGAGTCGGGACCGAACTGCTTATTAACAGAAATGGAGAAGTAGCCGCACTTAAAAAGGCCAAGGAACTCGGCCTTGACGACACGTTCATTCATGAGGACCCAAAGCGTGGTTGGAAAATTTCGAAGTTTGTACCCAACGCAAAGCAGCCTGATCCGCATGATACTGCCCAAATGAAGCGAATGATGCAGATGTGTCGTTCGCTTCACGAGAGCGGTGCAAATGTCGAAACCGAATTTGACTTCTACCTCGAAGCGAAGCGCTACGAATCACTTCTTCTGGAAAAAGGTCCCATCGACATTCCGGGCTACAGGGAAATGGCCGCCGAAATCGATGAATTGGAGCACTTTGTTCAGGCCGACAATGCGCCAAAATGCCTTTGTCACAATGACTTCTTCTACCTCAATTTTCTTATCGATGAAAACGACAAGTACTATCTCATTGACTGGGAATATGCTGGCATGAGCGATTACGCGAACGATTTTGGAACTTGCAGTGTCTGCTGTGAGCTTTCCGAAGACGAAGTCGACCGCGCGCTTGACGCATATTTTGGGCGCAAGGCAACAAACAACGAAGTTGCGCATAACTATGCGCACATTGCCCTTGCTGGATGGTGCTGGTACCTCTGGTCTCTTCTGAAAGAAGCCGAAGGCGATTTCGTGGGCGAATGGCTCTATATCTACTTCAATTACGGTGCCAAATACCTTAAAAAGGCACTGGAGATCTATCGGAAAGGTGAATAACGATGCAATTCGGCTTTTTTAGCGGTCTTCTTTGGGGCCTTGATACAGTCATTCTTGGAATCGGCTTGGCGCTTGCGCCCTATATTGGATCGGCGGAAGCGCTTGCATGCGCCTCCATTGCGGGATCCTTTCTCCATGATGCCTTCTGTGCAATCTGGCTCTTTGGCTACATGGGAGTTAGAGGCAGATTAAAAGACACGCTCGCTGCACTTAAAACTCGTTCGGGCAAGGTCGTCATCGCCGGCGCACTGCTCGGTGGACCTATTGGAATGACCGGCTACGTATTGGCAATTAATAACATTGGAGCTGCCTATACGGCAATCATCTCCGCCTTCTATCCCGCTGTCGGAGCATTCCTTTCTTTCGTGCTGCTGAAGGAGAAAATGGGCAAAGGACAGATTCTTTCCCTTCTCGTTGCTCTTTGCGGCGTAATGACGATGGGCTATCTATCGGCCGGGTCGAGCGAGATTGCAAATGCCCCTCTCGGCTTACTCGGCGCGGTGCTTGCCGTTATCGGATGGGGATCCGAAGCGGTGCTGTGCGCATGGGGAATGAAAGATGATGCCGTTGATGACGAAACGGCTTTGCAAATCCGCGAAACTACAAGTGCGCTTGTTTATGGAGTGCTCGTACTCCCCCTCTTCGGAGCATGGCATTTCACGCTGGGCGCTATCCCGAGCATGCCCACATTGATTATTGCACTCGCCGGACTCGCAGGAACTGCATCCTATCTGTTCTATTACAAGGGCATTGCGGCAATCGGAGCAGCGCGAGCGATGGCTCTAAATATCTCCTATTCGGCATGGTCGGTGGTCTTTGGCCTGATCTTACTTGGAACAATTCCCGACATGGCATCCGTAATCTGCTGCGTTGTAATCGTATGCGGAACAGTTTTGGCAGCCAGTAACTGGGACGAACTATTTGGACGTAATAAGGCGGCTTAGCTTGATTAACAATGTAGTAAAAGGGGAGAGCTCGTCGAGCTCTCCCCTTTTAGCATCATGGCTATTCAATTACCACGGCCTGACTATCCATCTGTTGCCACGTGCCGAAGAACACCTGGGCATTTCGCGTAACATTGCCGTTAATCGAATCCGAAAGATAGACAATTCCCTGCTCGTCATCATAGCCTTTAAGGACTACGGCATGATTACCGCCCCACAGGCCATAAGAATGCCCATTATACCAACGTGCAGCATAACGGCCTCCTGGCCAACTTCCCCACTCGGTATTCCACATCTCAACAGGTTGACCACAGGTCAGTCTGTTCTTAATGGAAGAAATTGACGAGAAAGAGACGTCTTTTGCCTGCTTGCCACTTCCAGCAGCACGCAGAAAGTTATTGCCAGCAATAGTAATCGCAGGGGCGACGCATCCCATGAGACCCCCGCTGCTACGCCTTGGGTTGCCATCAAAGGCGGTAACAAAGTTGCCGTTGCTTCCCTTGGGCAAGTAATAATCCGCAATAATCGTCTTACCTAAACCGAAACCATAATAGTTAAGCAAGTTTGTAAGGGCAACCGACTCACAGCCAGTAGGAAGTTCCGGGTACTGCGAATAGCACGGGACATCGACCCAAGCGCCAACCATTGCGCCGGATGAGCTGAACTTGTAGTCAGTAGAGCCGATCCAATACCAACCACTGCTCAGCATTACTCCCCCACGTGCGGCATCAAGGTAATACCATGTGCCCCCAAGGGAAAGCCATCCCGTTTTCATTGTGCCAGAAGCGGAATCTAGCCAGAACCAGTTACCGCCATCGTTAAGCCAGCCGGTCGCCATTCGACCATCCGAGTTAAAGTAATACCAAGACCCAGCTATTTGCTGCCATCCAGTCAGAATTACCCCATCAGCAGAACAATAATATCGAGAACCCTGACTCTCAATCCAGCCAGTTCTAACATTCCCGCCATCGTCAATCAACTGGATTCCCGAATCGGTCATGATGCCTTTAAGGTCAATTGCGCCGCTGAATGACGAATGATACATCCAAGACCCATCACCGTTTGACCAGCAATTAGCCATCATCTTGCCAGAGTTATTAAATATGTATTCACATGATCCAATAGTCTGAACACCCGTAGCCATGGCATGCGTCGAGAGATCGAGCCAGTACCAGGCGCCGTTTAGGTTGAGCCAGCCGGAGGCGAGGGCGCCGGAGCCCGTCGCGTAGTACCAGGTCCCGCCGTCGAGCACCCACCCGGTCGCCATAGCGCCGGAGGCGTCGAACCAGTACGCTGCGCCGTTACACACATGGAGGCCCTTCGCCATGGCGCCGCCCGCCTCGGGATCGAGCCAGTACCAGGAACCGCCGGTGCGAATCCAGCCGGTCGAGGCGATACCGTCAGCGAACCAGTACCAGGAGCCGTCGACGAGGCCCCAGCCGTTAAGGGGGCCGCAGCTGCCGAAGTAGCGGCGGACGCCCTGCGCGTCCGTCTGGTAGCCCGTCAGCATGGCCCCCGTCCGGGCGTCGAAGCAGTAGGGCACGCCGCCGACGGAAACGGGGCCGCGCGCCAGCGCGCCGGAGCCAGTCGCGTAGTACCAGGTCCCGCCGTCGAGGACCCATCCGGTCGCCATGGCGCCGGACGAATTAAACCAGTACAGGGAGCCGTTGCACTCGTGAAGGCCGGTAGCCATGGCACCGCCCGCGTCGGGCTCGAGCCAGTACCAGGCGCCGCCGAGGTACAACCATCCGGTATATGCCTTACCGTCAGAGTTTGCGTAATACCAGGCATTATCTTTTAACTGCCAATAATAGAGAGAAACATCTACATACGCATAATTCATATCAACGTTGCCGTTGATTCCAGGGACTTTTCCGTTGCTCTTATACTGCCAAATACTGTAATTACCGATGTAGTCACACTTTGAATTATATTGAGCGATCCAATGGTCCCAAGAGCTGCTCTTGAAAACAGAGTCGGTCAAAATGTTGTTAAACCAATTTAAATTTGCATAAATACCAGGCTCATATCCTGCGGCAGAAATCCTATTACAAAAAACCTGCGCCCTCGATGCAATTCCGGTTTGACGTCCATTTGCAATTATCGAATTATCCTCAAGATCGTAATACACCGGCAATCTTGGATTATGCCCAGAAAGGCAATTGATCACCATTGATGCCTCATCAGCTGCCTGCTGATTATCAAAAGCATATGAATAGATATAGACGCCGTAGGGAATTCCGAGTCGCTCGCACTCAGAAATATTTCGATTAAATTGATAGTCAACTCGACCGCCCCAAGATGGAGCGCCAAACCCAACACGCAGAATAGCGAAATCGATACCAGAAGCCTTAACAGCATTCCAGTCAATACGTCCTTGATGCTCACTGACATCGATGCCCTGCGCCGTAGCCCCATCGGGAAGAATGTCCATGGACAATAAGGCTATTCCATCTTCTTCGGAAGAAGCATCCTCTGCGACCAATTGCCCATCCTCATAACGCCAGGAATTCTCAACTAGGGACCGCGCAGCTTCCGCGTTCGAGGGGAAAACAAACACAGAAATGGGCGCAAGGACCATCAGCACCAACAATGCCGAAAATAACTTAAGATGTTTGCTCATGTAAACCTCGTCATTCGTTCTTGTTTGCGTTTAGCTTACAGCATGGCTGTGAAAGATTTCCGAACATCCAACTGGACAAGATGCCATCTGGGACGACAAATAACTGCACGCAATACCACAATGTAAACAAGAACTTCCCAGCAGGGTGAAACCAAGGACTCTTAGTCCCTACTCTTAGCCCCAAAGAATGCCGACATCAGTTAGCTTTCAAACCAGATGTCAAAAAGGTAGGGGGCCCAGAGAGTCCCCTACAACTCGGAATTCTAACGAATCAATATTACTTTCGATGGACTCAAAGCAGTCAAACCAGAAATACGGTTTCCATAACCGTCACTATGCCAAAACAAGTTTTCACTAGGCGTATTGCCCCAGAAAAAGCCAATGTGGCTATCGTCCGCATATGGGTTGTAAGGATTGAAGAACACAATGTCCCCCTTACGAGCCAAACCGCTACGTAACAACTCATCAATAGAGTTGAAATAAGTCACGTTTGCGCACGTATCGATAGCGTAGCCGTACCAACGATAAGCGTTAACGCAGCCGCCCCTTCCGGGACCTCCACTCCAAGGGGAATGGCTCTGCTCGGCGGCAATGGGAGCTAAATTACCGCCCGCTTTCATATATGCATGCGATACAAATCCGCCGCAGTTCATACCGGTATACCCGTCCCAACGAGGATCACCCTTTGGATACATGCATGTTTCTTGGCTAAGATGCGTATCGTAGCGTGTTCCACGGTAATAGCCGTCGTTTTCGTGGCTCATAAGCCAATTGACCAGACTGGACCTATTAACCCCCAAAACAGAGCCAGACGTATTCAACCATGCACCACTTGCATTGAAGTAATAGTCAACGCCATCGATTTTCAGCCACCTGTTAGCAAACATGGCACCCGAAGGCTGAAGCCAGTACCACGTACCGCCGTCATTGAGCCATCCGGTCTTCATCTTGTACGTGGAAGGATCCATCCAATACCACGCACCGTTAACATATTGCCAACCAGACTTAAGGACACCATTGGAAGATGCGTAATACCAAGTATTGCCGCTTTCGTCAGAAGCGTCTTTCGACATAATCCAACCAGATGCTACATTGACGGCACCGCTTGCATCCACATAGAAAACCGCATCTCCAATATGAATCGTACCTGGCAATGAAGACAAGTCGGCTCGATCAGCGACTACGGGAGATCCATCAGATGAAGTAGGCAACGGCTCGCTCAGTGCTCCAGACGAATTCGCCCATGCCATACCGTCGTTCAAGTTGATCCAGCACGAAGATGCCATTGCACCGGAATCATAAGAAAAATAGCGCGTGCTTCCTACCGCAAATTCACCAGTACGCATTGCGCCGGATACATCATCAAGGTAATACCAGGCGTTTCCGGACTTTATCCATCGCCCTCGTTGAATAGCTCCGTTTGATGCGGCGTAATACCAAGTACCATCAGCAAGTGCCCAGCCTGTTGCCATGGCACCTGAACTCGTAAGGAAATAGGTGGACGAGCCCACTTGCATAAAGCCCGTGAGCATAATATGGCTTCCTGGATCCAAGTAATACCAAGAATTCCCCAGAAGTAACCAGCCTCCATGCAGCAAGCCGTTGGAGTCAGCGTAATACCAGTTGTTGTCAATAAGCGCCCACTGGGAGGAGAGCATGGCCCCTGAACTGTTAAAGATATAAGGGGTGTCATTACATTCTTTTAGCCCGGTGGCCATAGAACCGTCTGCAGGATCAAGCCAGTACCAACGACCCCCATCCGAGAGCCAGCCCTTTACCAGGGCGCCAGAGCCTGAGAAATAGTGCCAAACGGAAGCATCAAGATGCCATCCGATAAGCATTGCGCCAGAAGAAGAGAATCCATACGTGGCTCCCCCGATCTGCAGCATCGAGTCGTGGACCATCTTGCCCTCATGATCCAGCCAATACCAGTTGCTGCCGTCTGAAAGCCAGCCTTTTACCATGGCGCCAGAACCGGAGAAATAACGCCAAGCAGAAGTGGAGCCCGTAGAATCTAGGTACCAGCCGACACGCATTGCGCCCGAAGAGGAGAAGGCATACGTCGCACCCCCGACTTGAACCAACCCATCCTGAGCCATTCGACCTTCGTCGTCAAACCAGTACCAGCTACCGTTTATATGTCTCCAAGAAGAAACAGCGATTGTTCCGTCGGACAAGCCCCAACGCCAAAAACCAGCCCCTTCTTCGGGTGATATCCACCCCTGATGCCAAATAATTTGATTCGAGACCTCAGAAGGGGTCTCATTATCCACCTGAGAGTTCTGCTCGACAGCGAAGGTCGATTCGCGCTGAGCATCAACGCCTGACTCGACAGAAGCAATAGTAACGTTAGATGCGGGACCTTCGTCAGTGTTATTCGAATCAAGGGCGTATAACATCGAGGACGAACCCAAAAGGAGCCCCAAAGAAACCAGGCCCGAAAAGACCAGCTCCCCGAATGAGCATTTCATCATAGCGGCACGGTATCCAATCACACAGCGACCCCGTCACCTCAGGGCAACGGGGCCTCAATCAAAACTAACTCAATAATGTGCTAGCCAATTTGCTGGCAGTTTTTGCACTCTCGTGAAGCGCCACGCCTCTGGGCCTCCTGAATAGAGATCTGCGAATAGCCCTTTGCGTCCTTGCCAACGGTACGGCACTTATGCGTATGGTAAACATCGCTTCCGTTCTTATACCAAACTAAACCGTAACCTGGAATCCACTTGCCGTCCTCGCCGACATAATAGGAGCCGACCCAGGCGTTCGTAGCCATGGCGCCGGAAGACTTAAGATAGTAGTCGCCGACCCAGGCGTCGTGGGTCATAGCGCCGGAACCGCTAAAGTAGTACCAGGCGCCGCCGACCTGACGCCAGCCGGTGGCCATCGCGCCGGAATCGTCGAACCAGTACCAAACTCCACCAACGTTGGCCCAAGAATTAGAGGCCATAGCGCCCGAACCTCCGAGCCAATACCACGTGCCGCCATTGCTGAGCCAGCCGGTTGCCATGGCGCCCGAACCGCTCGCATAGTACCAAGAGTCGCCTGCCAAGAACCAGCCAGTGGCCATTGCACCGGAGTCGCCGAACCAGTACCAGGAGCCGCCGAGGCTGCGCCAGCTGTTAGCGGCCATGGCGCCCGAGCCGTCGAGGTAGAACCACGTACCGCCGATGTTGAGCCAGCCAGTGACCATCGCACCGGATGCATTGGTGTAGTACCAAGTACCCGAATCGTTGATCCAGCCAGTCAGCATGACCCCAGATTCGTTGAAATAGTACCAAGTGCCGTCGAGATTATGCCAACCGGTTAATAGCTCACCGTCGGAGGTCGCATAGGACCACTTTCCGTAGATGGAGTCGTAGAACCAGCCACTATGCTGCATGCGGCCGTCGGCGTTGGCGCCAGGGGTGTTCAGGAAGTAGTTCTTGCCATCAATCTGAACTCGGCCGTATGCCATATCATGGCTTTCGGGATAGAAGTAATACTTGTCCCCACCGATAGACTGCCAGCCCGACACCGCGGTCCCGTCAGCGCCAAAATAGTACCAGACAGCTTCGTATTCGTTATGCCACTGGTTCGTGACCATGGCGCCAGTTTCGAGATCGAAATAGCGAAGGCTGCCGTCCTCGCACCGAACGAGTCCGGTCTGCATCAAACCATCTTTGTTGAAATAGTATGTACCTGCGGGACATGATGTAACTCCAGAAGGATCGGTCCTCGAGGCGCTCTGATCAATAGAGTTTAAACCTACTAGAAAATCTCTGTGAGCAGTCCCCCCAGCATTACACTCGACGCTATACCGCGTAAGAGGGCCAGACATCGGTTCATTTTGAGTGCCGTTCCAACCGTCATATTCCCAGTAAGAAATCGGACGGTTATCGCCAACGCACCATTCCGTGGGCTCGTCTACCGAGGCGCTACCCCCTCCAACACCGCCAATAAGACCTGCTTTTGCGGTCAATGGAGCACAAGTAAGGCAGGCAGTTGCAAATGCGGCCAACCCGAAAGCCTTTAGCCCGCGCCATCTCCTTCGAACGTCTTTCATAGAACATCCTTTCCACGAATCCGGCGGAATCTATATGTTATTTTTAAACTAACAACTGGTGAATTCAAGCGTTTTCAAGTCTGAAACCGAAATATATATTTGACTAGCCCCATTCGCCTCCACATTCAAATATGGCTAGAGCCCCGCTCTCACCCGGGATAAGAAGGCCCGCCCAACAAAACGCTCAGGCAGGCCACAGCAACGAACAGAATGTAGTGACGACGATGGTCTAGCAAGACAACAGACATGGCCGCTCCGATCTACAAATCTCTCTTTCCCAGGATATTCGCGGCCATGCGTTTGCACGCCCGAAGGAGCCCAGACCTAAAAACGTCGTACTCAAACATGAGCCTCCTGCACGCACGGACGCTGGGCGCCTTGTTAGCACGCGCTGCGCGCACCATAGCAGCAACAGAAGGAGCACATCGCGTAAGCGCGGCATCGCTCCCCATAGCGGAACCAGCGAGCACCGTAGATACAGCGTCGAACACTTTGCCGCAGCCCGTACCCAGCAACCTTATTGCATCGTACAGCACCAAATCACACAGGAAGTATGCCAGGTCATCGACATGCTGCGTGTCAAGGCCATCTCGATGCCAGTCGGCCAACACCGCGGAATATATTTTCACATGCTCCAGCAGACGCGTCTCGTCGTCGTAGCGCATGGTGTCCATGAGCGAGCCCTTGCGCGCCACACGGTAGTCATACAATTTATTCGAAATCAGCGTTGTTTTTCGCGAACGACCATAGATCGCCATTTCGAAAACTTGATCTTCGCCATAGCAGATAGATTCATCAAACCGAATAGCGTTATTCGCCAGAAAATCACGTCTGCAGGCAGTCCGCCACACAAAGGGACGCGAATCCTCTTTAAATAATAATTCGAAACTATATCCATGAAAAGAAACGTCCCGCGGACTCAAAACCCGATTAAGCCACGGATACCCCGCCTCCAGCGGATACGGATTCGCGCCAAAGGTCAAAACGTCGCAGCCCTCGCGCTCAAAGGCATCGACGATCACGCGGCATGCATCGGGCGTAAAGCGATCGTCGGAATCTAAGAACGCGATGATAGGAGCCGTGGACGCGGCGATACCTGCATTGCGCGCGCTCGACAGGCCACCGTTGGGCTTATCGACAAGCTTAAAGCGCGCGTCCTTTTCGCAATAGGCAGCCGCAATATCGCGCGAACCGTCCGGCGAGCCGTCGTTGACCAGCACGCCTTCCCAATCGGGCATGTCCTGCGCAAGCAGGGAGTCCAGGCACCAGGCCAGGCACTCCTCCACGTTATAGATGGGAACGACAACGGAAATCTTGGGGGTAGCCATAGTCAAGTGCTCCTACTGTGCGACCGGAACGTCATCGGGGTGCGGATTATCACCGTAGGTGCGCTGATACGTCAGCACGCGCCAGACCAGCGGCAGCCCGCCAATCTTAAAGTAGTGCTTAAACGTATTGATCTTGCCCGGCTTTTTAAAGCCAAAGCGCGAATCAATATAGGCGCGGGGCGACTTGACCATCAGGCGCAAGTCGGTCTCGCCACGCGGATCGAACAGCGACAGGTCAAAGCGACCGGCATCCCAGTCGGCCTTGAGCTCGGGAGAGGCCTTCTCCCAAAACTGCTCGCGCAGTTCATCGACCAGGCGCTCATCATTCCAACGGTACGTATCGACCTTCATGCGCATTAAAATGCCCTGAAGCTGAGCCTTAAGCTCGGGGCGTTCATCCAAAAAGCGCTGCATCTCGGCATATTCGTCGCACACGCAAAACACCTTGTTGGGCGAATTAACAGAGCTCTTCTCGTTATCCTGGCGATAGCACAAAATGGGGTCCGCGATAAACGCGGCACGCTCGGCGCATGCCCAGACCTTAAAGTTAAAACCCGCATCCTGATACGAAGCACCCGGCGTGGGAAGGAACCGAATCTGATTGTCGTTGAGGAACTCGCGCCGATAGATAGCCGACCAAATGGAAGGTTTGCGGTAGAAGATGCCCGGACGATCGACGGGGCGATACGCGGCGCCCGTCATATGCTCGTCGATGATCCCAAACAGCTCACGGCGCTCGCTGGGCGTGGACCAATACAGGTAAAAGTCGCCCTTTACCACATCGGCATGCTCGGCATCGGCCTTGGCGACCAGCTTTTGGAGCGAATCCTCAAACATAAAGTCGTCGGACTCAAGGATGCCCACGTACTCGCCGCGCGCCATCTCCAGGCCGCGGTTCATCGAGTCGCCGTAGCCGCTGTTGGCCTTGTCGATCATCTTTACACGGGGGTCGCGCTCCATGTACTCGCGGATGATATCTGGCGAGCTATCGGTGGAGCCGTCGTTGATGCAGATGATCTCGATGTCCTTGAGCGACTGCGCCACGGCGGAATCGAGGCACTCGCGCAGGTAGCGCTCAACATTGCAGATGGGAACAAGCAGCGAAACTTTAGGGGTATCAGAGTTCTGCAAGAGAACCTCCTGTTGAATAGCGTGTAACAGGGTTATTTTAGCAGCCGAGTTGCGGCGGGCGGCAGCGCTTGGAATTAGAGAAAGCGCTCCAGGCAGGCTTTGAGACCGCGAGTCGAAAGATAAAACAGCGTGGCGTCTGCCATCGAAACGCCCGTGGTCGCCGCAACGAGCTTGTGGGCAACACGGCGAACGGCGCCCTTAGCAGGCATATCCGCCCACTCCGTTCCCAAAAACGTCGTGAGATCCATGTTGACGCGAGCCGCCACGCGATGGAAGTCATCGGCATCCAAGCGCGCCAGGTCGAACACAATGAGGTCCAAAAACCAAGTTATCAGCTCACCGGGACACAGGTCCAAAAGACCGTAGGCCGACCAGTCCTCCAAGACCTCCTCGAGCATCCTCATGTGGGCGTCAAGCTTTTTGGCGCGAGCCTCGGCACTGTTGAACTCGTGCGTCGCCGATTCGCTCTCCATCACGTAGTGGTAGAACTTGTCCGGCATGACAACGGTCTTGCGGGCAAGCGCATAAGCCGCAAATTGGAAGACGACGTCCTCGCCCAAAGCCAAACCGGGGGCGAAGCGAATGCCTTCGCGATTAAGCAGCTCGCGCGAAAAAGCCGCACGGCAGGCATAGGGCTGCGCATTCGAATGGAACAGCAGTTGGGAATCACGGGCGCCGAAGGTACCAGCTTTGGGGCTCATGAGTTGATGGACGCGTTTGGGGGCAGCATCGGCAGGTTCACAGACGCCGCCAAAAACGGCGGCCTCGGCATCTGCAGACTCCATGGCATGCAGCACACGCTCGACCGTCTGGACATCGATGTAATCGTCGGCGTCCACAAAAAAGACGGTCTCGCCCTCGGCGGCATCGATACCGGCATTTCGAGCACACGAGACGCCCGCGTTTTCCTGGTCAATCACCAGTACGCGATCGTCGGCCTGCGCGATCTGGCGCAACACGTTCAACGAATCATCAGTCGAACCGTCGTTGACGCAGACAACCTGAATCGAGCGCTCGGACTGAGCCAGCAGCGAATCGAGGCATCGCTGAATGGAGCGCGCAGAGTTGTAAACGGGGACGACAATGGTAGCTTTAGGACCCGAGGCCTCTCCCATGCCGACCTACCCCCTCAGCGATTCGATGAGGAAGGCGGCGACCACGCCTGGGCCTCCAACCGAGGCGTAATACTTAGCACGCCCCAAGGCACCATCCGTCGCAAAGCTCGGATGCTCGTCAACCCAGCCCTCAGGATCTTTGAGGATGGCAGCGAGATTCGCGCGCTTCCACGGCTTGAGATCGTCAAGCGAAAACTCCCCCGCGTCCAAGGCCGCCTGAAATTCCTTGGCCATCTGCACCAGGAACTCCTTATAGAACTTAGGCGCCAAGCGCACATAGTTCCACATATACGAATCGTACTTAATGAGCTGATTGAACTTGAGCATGCGCGCGACGTCATCACCTGCGTGGTCGCGGGCATAATCCTCTCGAATCCAACGCTCAATCTCGGCATACTCGGTATTGACGCAAAAGACCTTAGCCGAAGAATTGACCGAGGAATTCTCGTTGTCCTGGCGATACGACAACACGGCATCATGCAGGTAAACAGCCTTATCGGCGCACGCGATCACCTTAAAGGCGAATGACGTGTCCTGAAAGGATGCCCCCGGAGTCGGCAGGAACTTGATACCGTTGCGCTCAAGAAAATCACGACGGTACACGGCCGACCAAATCGACGGTTTTTGCTTAAAGAACTGCGTCGTATTGCTGGGATGCACCGGTTTGCCACAATCCCTTGCCTTAAACATCTCGTGCAGCGAACGGCGCTCCTCGGGCTTAGACCAGTAGAAATCAAAGTTCGCCTTCGCAAAGTCGGCATTATTGCTATCGGCGGCCGTGACAAGCTTTTCGAGTGCGTCGGGCGCCATAAAGTCATCGGACTCCAAGATGCCAACGTACTTGCCACGCGCCATCTCCAGACCGTGGTTCATCGAGTCGCCGTAGCCGCTGTTGGCCTTGTCGATCATCTTGACGCGCCCATCGCGCTCCATATACTCGCGGATAATCGCCGGCGAGTTGTCGGTCGACCCGTCGTTAATGCAGATGATCTCAATATCCTTGAGCGTCTGCGCCAGGGCGGAATCGAGACACTCGCGCAGGTAGCGCTGAACATTGTAAATGGGAATAAGCAGCGACAGAACAGGGCTGCCAGAGGCGTTAGTAGACAAATGTGCTCCTTAGGAAATACCTGTCGTTTCATGGTATCAAAGGGTTAGCGCGCCAGCGGACGTTTATATAATCTATGGAGCCTCTTGCGGGCAAAGTAGCCGCACGTCATGCGGCGGGCCCGTAGCAGGTTCCTGCGTTTTATTCAAAGCTTGCCGTCAAGGTGCGCCGAGCCTTTACAATAGGACAGTCCCAAGGACGTATTCGATAGCTTCCGCGCAGCGCTCGCGCGCCGCGCGTGAAAGGATATATTGCCCCATGCCTTCAACCCTTCCCGCCCCCATCGATAAGCTCGCCATCGTTGTCGTCACGTACAAGCGCCAGGAACTCCTGGCCAACTTGTTCGACTCCATGACCGAGCTCACGGCAACGCCCTGGCGCATCGTGATTGTCGATAACGAGAATTCGCGCGAGACCGAGGCCATGTGCACCGCATTTAACGAGCGCCTCGCCAACCTGTGGGGCATCGACACCGACCAGCCCGATTCACAGGGTGGCACCGACCGCGTTATATACGCGCCGCAGCTTGAAAACGGTGGCGGCGCGGGTGGCTTCTCCGCCGGCACCAAATGCGCCTACGACCTGGGCGCCCAGTGGTTCTGGGTGATGGACGACGACGTGCTCGTCATCCCCGAAGGCATCGAGCGCTTGGCCAAGTGGACCGACTGTTACGACGTCATTCAGGGTTCGCGCCTGGACTTTGACGGCGGCGCCTTCTTTTGGCAGTACCAGCTCATCCTTTCGCTCGGCATCCCTAACCCCATCGCCAAGTGGGATTTGGGACCCGAGGGCTACCGCACCATGAACCAACTGTGCTTTGAGGGCGGCATGTTCTCGCGCCGCGTGGTCGACAAGATTGGCCTGCCCGACGCGCGCTTCTTTATCTACGGCGACGATGCCTGCTACGGCTACGTGGCCAGCCAGCACTTCCCCGCCGCCGTGGTTGCCGACGTGGTGCTCAAGCGCGCCCGCGCCGTCTCTAACTGGGATATCGCCGGCAAGCGCCAGCTCAACTCCACGAGCGACACCAACCGCTACTACATCATGCGCAACCGCGGTTATCTGGCACGCTACATGCAGATCTACGGCGACTACCACCCCGTGCTGTTCCGTCTGGGCAATGCCGCGACCTTCTGCAAGGAGTTCATTCGTCTGGCAGCAGTCGACAAATGCTTTAAGACCGGCATTCCGGCGCTGCGTCGCGGCATGAAGGACGCCCGCAAGATCGTTAAGGATCCCAACTGGAAGCCCATGCCGCCCCTGAAGGACGCCGAGTAGTAAAGGGCTTTCGCCCGCCGCTACAGTCGTTGACACACCACGGACACACGCTGACCGTCAAAACCAAAGCCCCAACGCATGCGCCCGACGGCGGGGCGCGGCACGCGGATATCATCGATGCCGTCGCGCTCTATGTCGAGCAGCGCCTGAACCGCTAACAGTTCCAGGCCCAGGGCATCGACGCCAGGGTCATACAACATGTTGATCGTAATGAGCGGTCGCTCATCGAGCATGCCGAGCGTGTCGGCCACGTCAAACACCCGACCGGTGGGAATCACCTGGATATCCCAGCGATCCGAGACGCCACTTCGCTTGGAGCTGGGATTGCAATAGCCGGACAGTCCAAAGCAAAGCCCCTGCAGCGCCAGATGATAGGCTGTCGTCATATCTGATTTGTCCACATCGATGCCCAGATCGCCGATAGCACAGCTCAAAGCTTGCTTTACAGCGTCCTCGTCTCCTCGACACAACCCGTCATGGAACGAGTCGATAACTCCAACGTCCTCAACGGCGCACTCAAACCATTCCAGAATTACAAGACGGAGCGCCTGACGCACTTCGTTGTTAGGCAGGCGCAGGGAACGAAGGCACGCGCCGTCCTCCGAATGCCCTGTCATGTCCGTCGTAAGAAATCCAGACAGATACAGCGCAGTCCAGATATCTTCGGGCTTGGCGGCATCGACCTCCTCGGCATGCACATGCACTGGCGCCTCAATAAACCCATGCGGCTCAACCAAACCGAACAATGCGGACAGGCGCATGAGATTCCAGTCACCGACGCATGCGCTCAGACGGTCGGCGTAACCATACAGATCCGCCCGAACGGGCGCGACGCAATCGCGCTGTGCGTAGTCCACCACGCGCTCCGGGCTCGAGCAATAAAAACCACCAAACAGATAGCCCTCGAGCCACTCACGCGCGTCATCCAGACAGCCGTTGCGACCGATGCAATCCAACAGCACTTGGACTTCGTCGTCCGAAAAACCGAACCATCGATCACACCAACTCGACAACGCTGTCGCCGACCGATAGGAAACCCCACGTTGGGACAACGCAAACTCGGCATGACCGGGGCGCTCGCCCATCAGACACGTCAATCGCAACGAGTCGCCGGCATCGGCAATGGTGTCGAACAACATTCGGCTGAGCGACTCTAGGGAATCCACGCTACCGTCGTCCTTAGCGTCCAAACGCTTTGGACATACCGCGTCGTAGTCGTCTATCAGAAGAACAACCTGCTCATCGAAAGCTGCCTGGAGCAGCTTGATAAGCACGCCAAGCGCCGCATCGATCTCCTTATCGCTGGCCACCCCACGCGCCGCCCTCTCGATAAGACGGACTTCACGTCTTGACAGATCAGGTGCGGCAAGCAGCGGCAGCAATCGGGCGCACTCGTTCGCGACAGCGCTGCGAATAGCCGCCGCAGCATCGGCGTCGCGCCCCGCAGCGGCAGCTGAAAAGTCGAGCGTGATGATCGGATAACACGCGTACTCATCACGATAGTGACCGCCGCCCGCCTGCCAAATCTGGGAGCCGACGAACGGGCTTCGATCCGGCCGCCGGTGATCAGGTCGTTCCAAATAGCATTTGAGCATCGATAGATTCATGCTCTTGCCAAAACCCTTGGGCCGACAGCAAACCGCAACAGGTGCTTCGCTGTCCAATATATCGGCAATAAACATAGTCTTATCGACGAGTAAACACCGATTGATTGCATCGGAAAAGTCGTGTACATCAACCGGCAGAGCTGCGTTATCCGCATAACTGAGCAACCGTGCGCCAAACGCATGAGCAACACCATAATTCGCCTGTTCAGACACCGTAAACTCTCCTTCTAACGCAGCACGATGCCCATTGTAGCGAGCGGGTAGAGCGCAACAATATCGACATGCAAACGTTTCGGGCAACGGTAGCAGCAGACCCCCGAGGGGGCATAACAAATCGTTGCACAACAAAAACGGGGCCCGATGCCGCCGCACCGGACCCCGTCCCAAACTCTTATAGAAAACGATCTAGAAGATTACTCCTCCGAGCCGTCCTCCCCAGAAGCCTTCTTCTGCTGATCGAGCTTATGCTTACCACTTACGATAGACGTAGCGCCCAGTGTGGCCAAGCTCGCGCTGGCAAGGCTCGCCATCACAATCAGATCGCCCGTCTTGGGCATGTTGCCGCCCGAGGACTTGGTAGTTGTAGTCGTCGTGGTCGTGGTGGTCACCGTTTTGGAGTCATTTTGCTCTTGGACCTGGTTGTCAGCACCGCTCTTGTCGTCGTCTTCGGACTGTTTCTTTTCGCCCTCGGCCTTGCTCTTGTCCTTCTCCTCAGATTCAGACTTCTTATCCTCGTCCTTCTTCTGTTCGGACTTGTCGCTCTTCTCCTCAGAGCTAGAACCCTTATCGGATTCGGTCTTCTCGGAAGCCTTGTCCTTGGAGTCGCCCTTTGCGGCTTCGATCTTTTCCGTGGAAACCTGATCAGAGTTGCCCTTGTTCTGGGTCGAGCCGTTATTGACGCCAGCCATCAGCGAAGAGCCCAGCGTAGAGCCAAGCTGCTCGGAGAAAGAAGGCTTCTTGTCCGGCGAAGCAACGGGAACGTCCGGCGCCTTATTCGAGTCATCCTTGGAAGCATCGGAACCAGGGGTTGCGTCAGAGCCGGAGCCGTTGTTAGAGCCGGTGCCAATGGACGAATCGCTCGAGCCGGTGGATGAGTTAGAGGTGCCAGCGCCGGTCGAACCAGAAGCGTCGCTGTCCGTATTGCCGGCAGAGCTTGAAGACGAATCGCCCGCAGCAGAGCCGTTTGAATCGGAACCGTTCGAGGTAGAGCCGTTGTTGGTAGTGCCACCAGCAGAGCCATCACCGTCAGCACCGGTCGAGGGCGCATCCATCCTGTCATCGTTGGCATCGTCGCTCGAGTCGTCATTCGAATCAGGCGTCGGCGAGGGCGCCGGCGTAGGTTCGGGCTGCACGGGCGTCGCAGCGGCCTCGTCCTCGGCGATATAAACCAAGCAGTCCTTCAGCTCATTGCGGTAGCGGTTCTTCCAGCCCTCATGATACTGGGGCTGGCTCGAATACTTGGTCGCCACGTTATTGACCACACTGTTGGAAAGCGCCGTCACAAACTCGCGGTCGGACATATCGTTGGAGAGATTCGCCCAACGGAAGAAGTCCCTGCAGCCACCGGTGCCGCACATGTTGGTGATGCTCCACACCATGCCCTTAACGCAATCGGCACGGCCCGAAATATCAATGCCCAGGCCACTCTTGAGCCACGCCTCGGTCACCGCATAGTACGAGTTGTACGCATAGGCATCTTGAAGAGCTGAGAACTCAACAGGATCGATGTTATAAGCGCCCTGGAAGGCCTCCTGCGCAATACGGCCCAACTCGGTGAGCTGGCCGTTCTCGTACATGGCATTGCTCATGTTGGAAATCTCGCTGCCGCGATCAATCGCATCCTTGAGCATGCTGTATTTTTCGGGGTTGTAGTTGTAGGCCTGCTTCATAAACGGAATGAGCGACCAACGACGGTCGAACTGGTAATAACCCAGCGCGTTATAACCGTCACCGTACGAAAAGCCCTGGTTATAGTTGCCGTGACTCTCATATTTGGTGAAGTACTTCATCTCGGGAGTCACGTTAACAAACGAAACGCCCTGGACCGACCTCAGCACGCCCGAAAAGGACTGCTGGGTATAGAGACCCTTATCGATATCGGTCGCATCCGAGGCAACGCCCGGCGTGGGCTCCTCGGCAGCGGCGGGTGCCGGCGCGGAAACGGCGCCAAACGAAAGCGCCAGCGTCAGGCCCGCGACAATCGCAGAATGCTTGGGCTGCATAAGATCCTCCCTGCATTGATGTAGTTAAAGTGCAGTTTGCAAAGATAAAAATAAGTATTGCAGCTCGCCCGTTGTTGCACAACAACCCCTCGGTAAACGGCAACAACCCTCCGCGAAATCTTAAGGAATTAAACAAACTGGTCGTCGGGCGCCATCAGAAGCTCGCCGTATCGCTCCATCAGCCCGTCCCTCAACTGACAAAAAGCGGGAATATATACGTTCAAGATGCGCTGAATCAAATCTTGAGCGAGCTTGTTGTCATAGATATGGACGTTCGTATTGCGGTCTTTGAGCATATCTAGCCAGGCCGCCTCATCAATAAAGTCGTAGAATCGGTAGGACTCCTTCAAGATGGCACGAGGAGACCCCGACGCGGCAAGCGTGGCGCCCTCATACTCGAGCAGACGCTTAAGGAGCTTCCAGCTCAGTTCAAATTGAAGATTGAACTTATTAATCAAACCACTCTGAACAAAATCATTGTTGAGATCCTGATTGGGCGCATCCTCAAGATTCGCCAAGGCGCTGACAAAGTTCTCATATTTTTTCATACAGAATCACACCATCCCTGGCAATTTCATCGAGCAATTGACGCGATAAGGACTCGTCGAGATTGACGACATCTACATCTAAAAGAGTATCAAGACGCTCCTCGATCAAATATGACAACCGGCCGAAATCCCGGCAACCTGCTACGGCGATGTCAATATCGCTCTTAGGCAAGTTGTCACCTCGAGCGCGGGAACCAAACAGCACAACCTTCTCGGCGTCACATTCCCGAGCAAAAACTTCAATTTGCTTATACACCTTGTCGAGAGATGTCATTTGCAGCCCTACAGCTTAATGTCGAAGTTGATCTCGGGGACGGCAGCAAGGTCGGCCAACGTCACGCCGTCGACGTACTTTTCGATCACGTCGTCCAGACCGCGCCAGAATTTGACGGTCGAGCAAAGATCGCTGCGGGCGCAGCTGTTGTCGATGCCATCGCACGCCACCGGAGCCGTGCTGCCCTCGACGGCGCGCAGGATGTCGCCAGCACGCACCTCGGAGGGATCCTTGGCCATCATGTAGCCGCCGCCCTTGCCGCGCACGCTCTTAAGCAGGCCCGCCTTCATAAGCGGACGAACCAGCTGCTCCAAATACTTTTGCGAGATATGTTCGCGGTCGGCGACCTCGCGCAGGGCAATCTTGCCCTCGGCGTCGCCCAGCGCCGCGATATAGATCATCAGCCGGAGGGCATAGCGGCCCTTGGAAGAAATGAGCATACCTACCCTCCCATTGCATCTGGGACAACATAACCAAGTTTGTTTGTCCCAAATCTTAAGTAAGTGGGACAAACACAACAGGTTATTTTGTCCCAGAATTTGAAAAGTCGAGTGGATTAGTCGGGTTTTCCCTTGACTAACGCCGAACCCATAGTAACTTTATTCCGAGAAGATTCCTAGGGTTTAGCACACCTATGAGTACACCATATACAGAGAGGGACAGCATGAGCGCAAATCCGCTGCTTTCCATCGAAGGTCTGACCGCCTCCGTGGACGAGAAGACCATCCTCCACAACGTCAACCTCAACGTCGCCGCCGGCGAGACCCATGTGCTGATGGGCCCCAACGGCGCCGGCAAGTCCACCCTCGGCCACCTGGTCATGGGCGACCCCGTCTACACGGTCAACGACGGCCGCATCGTCTTTGACGGCCAGGACATCACCGAGTTCACCACCGACAAGCGCTCACGCGCCGGCCTGTTCCTGAGCTTCCAGGCTCCGGTCGAGATCCCGGGCGTGCCGCTGTCGAGCTTTTTACGCGCCAGCATCGCCGGCCGCCCCGGCCTGGAGATGAAGGGCAAGGAGTTCCGCCGTCGCGTCAAGGAGCTCGCGGCCGAGCTCAACATGGACACCGCCTACCTCAACCGCGAGCTGGGCGTGGGCTTCTCGGGCGGCGAGAAGAAGAAGGTCGAGATGCTCCAGCTTCTGCTGCTGCAGCCCAAGCTCGCCATCCTGGACGAGACCGACTCCGGCCTGGACGTCGACGCCCTGTCCACCGTCAGCCACGGTATGGACGCCTACCGCAAGAGCTGCGACGGCTCCATGCTCATCATCACGCACAACACGCGCATCCTGGAGCACCTGGATGTCGACCGCGTCCACGTTATGGTCAAGGGCCACATCGTGCGCGAGGACGATGCCTCGCTGATCCCCTGGATCGACAAGAACGGCTTTGAGACCTTCGAGCGCGAGGCCGCCGAGCAGCGCGCCCAGGCCGAGGCCGCCGCTGCCGAGCAGCAGGCGTAAAGGGGCGACGCAATGACCAAGAACCGCACCGAGGTCGCGGACATCGACCGCAGCCTCTACGACTTCACCTACGGCGAGGAGGGATTCGAGCGCCTCGACGCCGGCATCACGCCCGACATCGTGCGCGAGATCAGCGCCAAGAAGGACGAGCCACAGTGGATGCTCGATCTGCGCTTAAAGTCCCTCGAGATCTTCAATCGTTTTCCCGACCCGACGTGGGGCCCCTCCATCGAGGGCCTGGACATGGACAACATCGTCACCTACGTCAAGCCCAACACCGACCAAAAGCACGACTGGGAGTCGGTGCCCGACGACATCAAGAACACCTTTGAGCGCCTGGGCATCCCCGAGGCCGAGCGCAGCTACCTGGCGGGCGTCGGCGCGCAGTACGACTCCGAGCTGGTCTACCACAACATGCAGGACACCGCGTCCAAGATGGGTATCGTCTATTCCGGCATCGAGGAGGCCCTGCACGACCCGCAGTGGGAGCCGCTCATCCACGAGAAGTTTATGACGCTCATCCCGCCCACCGACCACAAGTTTGCGGCCCTGCACGGCGCCGTATGGTCGGGCGGCTCGTTTGTCTACGTGCCCAAGGGCACCAAGTTGGACTTCCCGCTGCAGAGCTACTTCCGCCTTAACGCCAAGGGCGCCGGCCAGTTTGAGCACACGCTCATCATCGTCGAGGACGACGCCGACCTGCACTTCATCGAGGGTTGCTCCGCGCCCAAGTACAACGTTGCCAACCTCCACGCCGGCGCCGTCGAGCTCTTTGTGGGCAAGCGTGCGCACCTGCGCTACTCGACCATCGAGAACTGGTCCAAAAACATGTACAACCTCAACACCAAGCGTGCGCGCGTGGACGAGGATGGCGACATAGAGTGGATCAGTGGCTCCTTCGGCAGCCACGTGGGCTACCTCTACCCCATGAGTGTGCTCAACGGCCGCCGCGCCCGGTCGAGCTTTACCGGCATCACCTTTGCCGGCGCCGGGCAGAACCTCGATACCGGCTGTAAGGTCGTGCTCAACGCCCCCGAGACCTCGGCAACCGTCGAGACCAAGGGCATCTCCAAGAGCGGCGGCATTCAGACCTTCCGCAGCTCCATCGTGGCCACGCCCAAGGCCGAGGGTTCCAAGGCAACCGTGAGCTGCCAGTCGCTCATGCTCGACGACCAGAGCCGCTCCGACACCATCCCCGCCATGGACATCCGCGCCAAGAACGTCGACATCGGCCACGAGGCCACCATCGGCCGCATCGGCGACGACAAGGTGTTCTACCTGATGAGCCGCGGCATCTCGGAGGAAGAGGCCCGCACCATGATCGTCAACGGCTTTGCCAACCCGGTCTCCAAGGAGCTGCCGCTGGAGTACGCCGTCGAGATGAACAACCTGATCAAGCTCGAGATGGAAGGAGCGATCGGATAATGAAACAGGAAACCAACACCGCTGCTACCACCCTTGAGCAGGTCAACGCGATGCCGGCTGCCACTTGGGGCTGGCTGAAGATGAATCAGACCAAGCTCGAGCTCTCTGACGAGCTTGCCGCCGCTCCCGCGGAGGCCGTTGAGGTCGAAGGCTTGGGCGAGCAGTTTATTGGCGTGACAGACGCGTTCGACGCCGCCATGGACGCCATGGCCGAGCGCTTCCCCGAGCGCCGCTCCTCCGCCCCCGGTGATGCCGCCGACCGCGCCCGCATCACGCCCGAGACCGAGCTCGACGTGCCCGCCACCTCCGTCTACCAGGCCGGCGCCATCAAGCTCGAGGAGGAGCTCTCCCCTGCTGAAGCCTTCGAAACCGGCATGGGCGAGGCTGCCTACGCCTACTTGGCCGAGCACGCTACCAAGCGCATCGTCATCGATGTGCCCGCATACCAGCACGCCACGGTTACCGTGCGTGTGAGCGGTGTCGATGCCGCCGCGGCCATCGCCGCCATCGACGTCGTCGCTCGCCCGCAGGCAACGCTCGACCTGCATATTGCCCTAGACTCTCCTGTTACCGGCGAGGGTGTCGTGGGCTCCGTGCTACGCGTGTGCGCCCACGAGTACGCCACCGTCAACGTGACCTGCACGCAGACACTCGACGACAGCTGGATCGCACTCGACGACACCGGCCTGTTCCTGGACGAGGGCGCGCGCGTCAACGTGCAGCACACCGTCCTGGGTGCCGGCGCCAGCGCCACCGGCCTTGCCGGCGACCTGCTGGGCGACACCGCCAAGGTGACCATCGATACCGATTACCTGGGCGCCCGCGAGCAGGTGCGCGACTTTAACTACGAGCTGCGCCACCGCGGTCGCAAGACCGAGTGCGAGATCGACGCCAACGGCGTGCTGACCGGCACGTCCAAGAAGGTCTACCGTGGCACCATCGACCTCGTGCACGGCTGCAAGGGTGCAACCGGCACCGAACGCGAGACGGTGCTTTTGGCCAACAAGGGCGTCGACAACAAGACCGTTCCCGTCATTCTCTGTGACGAGGACGACGTCGCCGGCAACCACGGCGCCACCATCGGTCACGTCCGCGACGAGCAGCTGTTCTACCTCGCCTGCCGTGGCCTTGACCAAAACGCCGCCGAGGACCTGTTCATCCGCGCCAAGCTGGAGGACGCCGCGCTTTCCGCCACCGACGAGCGCACCCGCGCCGCCGTCGTCCGCCTAGGCAACAACCTGATCGACAACTTTGAAGAGGAGCTCGCATGATCGACACCGAGCACGTTAAATGCGATACCTGTACTGTCCCCGAGCCCATGGAGCTCGACGCCAGCGACGAGGCTTCGCGCTGCTGGCCCACCGTGGACATCGAGACCAACCCCTACAAGGGCCAGTTCCCGCTGTTCCAGCAGCACCCCGAGATCGCCTTCCTCGATAGCGCCGCCACCGCGCAGCGCCCTGCCTGTGTGCTCGACGCCGAACGCGACTTCTACCAGCGCATGAACGCCAACCCCCTGCGCGGCCTGTACTCGCTGTCCGTCGAGGCCACCGACGCCATCGCGAAGGTCCGCCAGCAGATCGCTGACCTCATCGGCGCCTCACAGGCCAACGAGGTCGTCTTCACCCGCAACACGAGCGAGTCGCTCAACCTGGTCGCTAAGAGCTTTGCGCCCACAGTGCTCGAACCGGGCGACGAGGTCGTCATCACCATTATGGAGCACCACTCCAACCTGATTCCGTGGCAGCAGGTCTGCCGCGAAACCGGCGCCAAGCTCGTCTACCTCTACCCCACCAAGACCGGCCAGCTCACCACCGAGGAGGTTCTTGCCAAGGTGGGTCCCAAGACCAAGATCCTAGCCGTGGGACAGGTCTCCAACGTGCTGGGCGTCGAGAACCCGGTCAAGAACCTCGGCAAACTCGTGCACAAGTACGGCGGCTACCTGGTCGTCGACGGCGCGCAGTCGCTGCCGCACATGCCGGTCGATGTGGCCGACCTGGGCGCCGACTTCTTTGCCTTTAGTGCGCACAAGGCCATGGGCCCCATGGGCATCGGCGTGCTGTGGGGCAAGATGGACCTGCTCAACGCCATGCCGCCCATGCTTACCGGCGGTGAGATGATCGACTCGGTTACTGAGCAGGACGCCGTCTGGGCTCCCGTCCCCGAGAAGTTCGAGGCCGGCACGCAGGACGCCGCCGGCATCTTCGCCACAGGCGCCGCCCTCGACTACCTCGTCAACACGGTGGGCTACGAAAACATCCAGGCACGCGAGCAGGCACTCGTCCACTACCTGATGGGCGAGCTCATGCAGCTCGACTTTGTCCAGATCATCGGCTCAATCTATTGGGATAACCACCACGGTGTCGTGAGCTTTAATGTCAAGGGCATCCACCCGCACGATGTCGCGAGCATCATGGACATGGACGGCGTCTGCATCCGCGCCGGTCACCACTGCGCGCAGCCGCTGCTCACCTGGCTGGGCGTCGAGAACCTTGCCTGCTGCCGCGCCAGCGTGGCCTTCTACAACGACAAGGCCGACATCGACAAGTTCATCGCCGGCCTGCATCACGTTTGGAGCACATTCAATGGGTAATCTGTACACCTCCACCACATTTATGGAGCACAACTCGCACCCCGACTATAAGTACGAGATGGATGCTCCCACGCACGAGCACGACGGCATCAACCCCAGCTGCGGAGACGAGCTCACCTTGCAGCTGCGTGTCGAGAACGGCGTGATCGAGGAGGCCTCCTTTACCGGCCACGGCTGCGCCATCAGTCAGGCCAGCGCCGACATCATGGCCGACCTCATCACCGGCGAGACGGTCGAGGAAGCGCGTCGCTTGGCAGGGCTCTTCCTCGCCATGATCCGCGGCGAACAGCTCTCCGAGGAGGACCTGGAAGATCTGGACGAGGCCGCCCAGCTCCAGGACATCTCGCACATGCCCGCCCGCGTCAAATGCGCCGAGCTCGCCTGGCGCACCCTCGACGGCATGCTCACGGGACAAAATAATCAGTAGTATTTGTCCCAAATCTTAAGAATTTTGTTGGCCGAATCGCTTGACAAGAGTGGTTCGGCCATTTTCTATTCCGAGCCCTCAGCCTGAGCATTCACCCGAACATAAGCGCGCACGATACGAGAGACGGTACTCTTGCTGATTCCCGTATATCGTTCGATCTCGCGCACCGTGTAGCCGACATCGTGCAGGGCGAAAATGATTCCGTCTCGCCGCGAGGGCGCTACGGTCTTGAGTTCGTTGAGCGGCACGCCCAGGCGCTTCGCCATCTTGTCGGCAAACGCACGCCGCTCCCACTCTGTCTCATCCATATCGTGAATCACCGGATCGGAACCATCGGGCATCGACAGAGAATAATCCAGAAACCCCTTGGCAGACTCAAAGAGCTCAAGCACACAAGAAGGGTCCGAAAATCCCCTCGTCGTATCGTTGTCATACGCTCTCAGATACTCGGCAAAGCTGCTCCAGGGATAACGCTCGATCAGGGCGATACCCGCCTCCTGCGGATTAGCGTGAACATAGCGAATGGCAGCCATTAGATAACGGTCGGTATCGAGCGAGCGCCGGTCAAAACGGTTCTGGAACAGATGACCCGTGCGCCCCGTGCGCTTATTGAACCGCCGCGCGTACGTCAAAAGCAGCCGGTGCATCGCCGCGCTCATCGCGTCCTCGTAATCTGCAAGCACCAGATGCACGTGATTGCCCATAAGGCACCAGGCGATAACCGTCACGCCCGCCTCGCGGCAGCACTCGCGCATCAGCTCCAAAAACTCCCACCGGTCTTCATCGCCCTCAAAGATGAGCTGCTTGCCCACACCGCGGGCACAGACATGGTAAAAGCCGGTAACCGTTCTCCAAACGCGCTGCATGGCGCTCCCTTCGCCGGGATCTGATTGCCATCCAATACAGCACGATTGAAGCGTGCCATCAAAACATTCACGCAAAACAATACACTCGCGCGGCCAAAGGCAGTAAACGGGCGGCGAACGGCACCGTTGCAACAGGTCAACCCCTGCAACGCTTACAAGAGCTGACCAAAAGCTTGCCCAAGACGAACCCCCTCTACGGAAGTTCGCGACCACAGAACATATAGTTAAACCGTTTCAATTAAAACTTCCGGACTTCTCGCTACGAAAACTGAGCCGTTCGCCGAATATTCCGTGCATTTCGCGGTATTATAGGGGCTGCATGTCATGTCCCTTTCGAAGGGTCGCCCGGCAATCGCCAGCCACGACCCCCAGACGGGACGCCAACACGATAGAGAGGAGAGGCATGCAGTACTCACAGGAAGTGGAGAACATGTGCCCCGTTGCCAAGGGTGCATACCACGGCCCCGCACCCATCCCCGAGGAGGGCAAGTGGGTCCAGGCTAAGGAGATTTCCGACATCTCCGGTCTTACGCACGGTGTGGGTTGGTGCGCACCTCAGCAGGGCGCCTGCAAGCTCACGCTGAACGTCAAGGACGGCATCATCGAGGAGGCCCTCGTTGAGACCATCGGCTGCTCGGGCATGACCCACTCTGCTGCCATGGCTTCCGAGATCCTTCCCGGTAAGACCATCCTCGAGGCCCTCAACACCGACCTCGTCTGCGACGCCATCAACGTTGCTATGCGCGAGATCTTCCTGCAGATCGTTTACGGCCGCAGCCAGACCGCGTTCTCCGAGGGCGGCCTGCCCGTGGGCGCCTCCCTCGACGACCTCGGCAAGGGCCTTCGCTCTCAGGTCGGCACCATGTTCGGCACCAAGGCCAAGGGCGCTCGTTACCTTGAGCTCGCTCAGGGCTACGTCACCCGCATGGCTCTCAACGACAAGAACGAGATCATCGCATTCGAGTTCCTGAACCTCGGCAAGTTCACCGACGCCGTCAAGGCCGGCAAGACCCCCGAGGAGGCCATCGCTGGCGCTATGGGCCACTATGGTCAGTGGGAGAACGCTGCCAAGTACATCGACCCGCGCACCGACGAGGAGACTCACTCCGTCGCCAGCGTGTTCCCGGTTCACGAGTAGAAAGGGAGGGAAATAACTATGACTGTTACGTTCGAAGGTTACGAGCGCCGCGCTGACAAGATCAACAAGTGCCTCGCCGACAACGGCATCGCCTCCCTCGAGGAAGCTCTGCAGATCTGCACCGACAAGGGCTTCAACCCGCGTGAGATCGTCAACAACACCCAGTCCATCGCCTTCCAGAACGCCGAGTGGGCCTACACCCTCGGTTGCGCTCTCGCTGTCAAGCGTGGCGCCAAGACCGCTTCTGAGGCTGCCGCCATCATCGGCGAGGGCATCCAGGCCTTCACCGTTCCCGGCTCCGTCGCCGAGGACCGCAAGGTCGGTCTGGGCCACGGCAACCTGGGCGCTATGCTGCTCTCCGACGACACCGAGTGCTTCGCCTTCCTGGCCGGCCACGAGTCCTTCGCTGCCGCTGAGGGCGCTATCGGCCTGGCTCTGAACGCCAACAAGGCTCGCAAGAAGCCGCTGCGCGTCATCCTCAACGGTCTGGGCAAGGACGCTGCTCAGATCATCGCCCGCATCAACGGCTTCACCTACGTGAAGACCCAGTTCGACTACTACACGGGCGAGCTCAAGGTCGTCGAGACCATCCCCTACTCCGATGGTCCCCGCGCTGCCGTTAACTGCTACGGCTCCGACGACGTCCGCGAGGGCGTTGCCATCATGTGGCACGAGAACGTCGACATCTCGATCACCGGTAACTCCACCAACCCCACGCGCTTCCAGCACCCCGTCGCTGGCACCTACAAGAAGGAGCGCCTCGAGGCTGGCAAGAAGTACTTCTCCGTCGCTTCTGGTGGCGGCACTGGCCGTACCCTGCACCCGGACAACATGGGCGCCGGCCCCGCCTCTTACGGCATGACCGACACCATGGGCCGTATGCACTCCGACGCCCAGTTCGCTGGTTCTTCCTCCGTGCCTGCGCACGTCGACATGATGGGTCTCATCGGCATGGGCAACAACCCCATGGTCGGTGCCACCGTCGCTTGCGCTGTCGCCGTCGAGGAGGCCCTCAAGGCCTAATCGCGCCCGCGCGATGCTCATATAGTTGAGCTTTAGAGCCGCTACCTTTTAAGGTGGCGGCTCTTTTTGTTTGCACTGTCGCAGGGTAGCTAATGCCGATATATCAGTTGGGGCGATATACGAGATGTGATGAGATGGAGCATCAGAACGCCCATGACGCCCACCTGCCATATGTGCCCTTTACCGATTTGCCGAGTCTTTGCGGCCCCATTGCCGATCACCCGTGCGACAATGCGCCGGACGAGAAAGGAATCCGATGGAATCGACTGATGTACTGGTAATTGGATCTGGCATTGCGGGCCTTTGCGCCGCCATCGAAGCGGCGCGCGCGGGCGTGACCGTCACTGTGGCAAGCGCCGGCAAGACTATGAGTGGATCGAGCTTCTTCCCCGGAACCTGGGGCCTGGGGCTTATCGGACCCGTTAACGAAGACGACGAACAAGACCTCATCGATACCATCCAGACCGTTGGTGGCGGCGTCGCCGACCCCGAGCTTGTCCAGACGTTTGTCCACGGCATTCCCCAGGCAATTGAATGGCTCGAGCAAGACCTGGGCGTTGAGCTCCAGCGTCCGCAAAGCGCTGAGAGCGCTCAGCAAAAGCAATTTATCCCCTGCTTTGACCATAAGACACGCAAATGGCGCGGCCTCACCCGCAAGCCTCTTGAGGACGCGTGTATGGCCCAGATCGAGTCGCTCGGCATTCGCCTGCTCCCCCGCCACGAGCTTATCGACCTTCTTGAAGACTCGACCGGTAGGATTAACGGCGCCTTGCTCTACGACCTTACACGCGAACGCATCGTTTCCATTGCGGCAAAGGCTACGATTATCGCCGCCGGCGGCACAGGCGGCCTGTTCGAGCGCAGCCTCACTTCGGCCGACGTGCTCAGCTCCTCGCAGGCCATCGCGCTAGCGCACGGTGCATTCCTCACTAATATAGAGTTCATGCAAATGATGCCAGGCTTCATCGAGCCCAGGCGCAACTTGGTCTTTAACGAGAAAACCTGGCGCTACGCACATGTTGACCAGCCAGTCGATATTGAGGCCGACAAGCTGGACGATCTACTTGAGCAGCGCTCCGGATATGGTCCCTTCACTTCGCGTCTGGATTCTCGCGCTATCGATCTTGCCATCGATCAAGCAGGCGCCGAAGGCATGGCGCTCCACTACGACTTCCCCCGCGAGGACGTCCCCGAGTTTGTGCAGACCTTTGCCACCTGGCTACAAGACGAGCACGGCATCGCGCCGACCGACGAGATGCGCGTGGCGATGTATGCCCACGCCGCCAACGGCGGTATCAAAATCGACAAGACCGCGTACACGGGCGTTGAGGGCCTCTACGCCTGCGGTGAGGCAACAGGCGGCATGCACGGCGCCGACCGCATCGGCGGCTTGTCGAGTGCCAATGGCATCGTGTTTGGGCGCATCGCGGGCGCATCGGCAGCCCAAGCAGCACAGAAAGAGCCCGAGACAGCCCTGAAGGCGGATATCGCCCTCCCCCAGTACGGTATAGCCGCAACAGATGCCGAACGCCTGACACACAGCCTAAGGCACACGATGAGCACCTATTGCATGATCAACAGGACCGAAACAGGCCTATCCGAGGCACTACACGAGCTTGAGGGCTTGAAGACGGAGGCAACGACCTTGAGCACACAGAAAGCCCAGGACAGCGAAGTCGCAGCCCTCGCCCGCCTGCAATCGCAGATTCAACTAGCACAGGAAATGATCAAAGCCATGCGTAAGCGAACCGAAAGTCTCGGATCGCACTATCGAGCAGACTAATTCGAATACCCATCTAAAGCAGAACACAACTAATCGATATCTATGGGCCCCGTGAGCTCGAAGTGGCACGGGGTCCATTCGTGTCCGTACGGCAGCGTATCCTTATTCTGAATACGGAGCGGGCAAAGCCCGCATAGACAATAGGCCAGCGAGGAGGAGATATGGACAGTAGAGATATCGAGAAGTGGCGTGTCGAACTTGATAGCTACGCCAATGTAGAAGACGGCGTTGAGTATTGGCTCGCACGCGATTTAATGGAACCCATGGGGTACACTCGATGGGAGAACTTTGCCGAAGTTGTTAAGAGGGCAAAAGTCTCGTGCGAAACAAACAAAACTCCAGTTGATTCCCATTTTCGTGACACCACGAAAATGGTAACTGCCGGTGTCGCCGCTCGCGCGGTTAAAGACTACAAACTTACGCGCTATGCATGCTATTTAATCGCCCAGAACGGAGATTCAAACAAGCAAGAAATCGCGCTCGCACAGGCGTACTTCGCCGTGCAGACGCGCCGCCAAGAGCTCATAGAGCAGCGCTTCGCAGAGATTCAGCGCTTGCAGGCGCGCCACTCGCTATCTGATTCAGAGAAACAGCTCTCGGGTATTGCGTTCAAACGCGGCGTGGACTCCAAAGGATTCGCGATCATCAAGTCGAAGGGCGATGAAGCGTTATTCGGCGGCAGAAGCACGGCGGAAATGAAACAACAGCTCGGCGTATCCAAGAGCTCGGCATTGGCGGACAGGCTAGCCGATGTTCTCATCAAAGCAAAGGACCTTACGAACTCGATGACGGCCTTCAACGCCGAGGAACACGACCTGTACGGTCTGGACCAGATCAAGCAAGAGCACGTCGAGAACAACACAAGCGTGCGTGGCAGCCTCATCGACCGCGGAATTGTACCCGAGAACCTACCGCCTGCCGAAGATACAAAGAAGCTCGAACGTCGCGTGAAAGCAGACGAGAAAAAGCTCAAGGAGGGTACAGACGGATTCACCGACCCCCAGGGCAGGCTCGACTTGTAAAGCGTCTGTGCCCTTACGGGTTCGGCCCCATGCGAGGTTAATAAAAAAGACGGCCAACCGAAGTTGACCGTCTTAACAATCTTTGGTGGGCCGTCAGGGGGTCAGCCTGCTTTGCAGGCGGCCGCTTCGGCGCTTTGCGCCTTGCGCGCTGCGCTGGTAAATGCTTACGCATTTCCTCAGCTTCGCGCCCCGACGGGTTCGACCCCATGCGAGGTCAACAAAAAAAGCGACCAGCCTAAGCCAGTCGCTTTAACATACTTTGGGTGGGCCGTCAGGGGGTCGAACCCTGGACCTTGGGATTAAGAGTCCCCTGCTCTACCAACTGAGCTAACGACCCGATATCAACACGAAGTAAGAACTGGGGTGGGTAAAGGGACTCGAACCCTCGACCTACGGGACCACAACCCGTCGCTCTAGCCAACTGAGCTACACCCACCGTGTCCTGTGCGCTTCGCGCTCGACTATTATTGCAAGGAACGCCACGCGATGCAAGCCCCAATTTTCAAGAATTTTGAAAAGAGTTTTTCGAGACCATTTCGAGCAATTCCCACCGGTTTCATAGGAGTAAACTTGCCCCACTGCAAATGCTCGAAAGGACAAGCATGAAAGAACTCTCCAACCGTACGGCAACGTTTACCGATTCGGTCATCCGCCGCATGACGCGCATCTCCAATAAGTATGGCGCCGTCAACCTGTCGCAGGGCTTCCCCGACTTCGATCCCCCGGCGCAGCTGCTCAACAGCCTGAGCGCCATCGCCAGCGACCCCAAGCCGCTCTATCACCAGTACTCCATCACCTGGGGCTCCCAGGCCATGCGTGAGGCGCTTGCCGCCAAGCAGGAGCACTTTATGGGCATGCCGATCAACCCCAACGAGAACATCGTGGTCACCTGCGGCTCCACCGAGGCCATGATGGCCGCCATGATGACGGTCACAAACCCCGGCGACAAGGTCGTCATCTTCTCGCCATTCTACGAGAACTACGGCGCCGACACGATCCTCTCGGGTGCCGAGCCCATCTACGTGCCGCTTAACCCACCTGCGTTCGACTTTGACCGCGAGACACTCGAGGCGGCCTTCCGCGACAACGATCCCAAGGCCATCGTCCTGTGCAACCCTTCCAACCCCTGCGGCAAGGTCTTTACGCGCGAGGAGCTCACCTTAATCGCCGACCTCTGCAAAAAGTACGACGCCTACTGCATTACCGACGAGGTATACGAGCACATCGTCTACGCGCCCCACGAGCACGTGTACATGGCCACGCTGCCCGGCATGTTTGAGCGCACCATCAGTTGCAGCTCGCTATCCAAGACCTACTCCATCACCGGCTGGCGCCTGGGCTACACCATCGCTCCTGCCGAAATCACCGAGCGCATCAAAAAGGTTCACGACTTCCTCACCGTGGGCGCCGCCGCTCCCCTGCAAGAGGCCGTCGTCACCGCCCTCAACTTCGACGACAGCTATTACCAGGAGGTCCTCGACCTCTACACCGCCAAGCGCGACCTATTCTGTCAGGGACTCGACAGCATCGGACTCACGCACAACGTGCCGCAGGGCGCCTACTACGTGATGATGGATATCTCGGAGTTTGGCTATAACAGCGACCTCGACTTCTGCGAGGATTTGGCCTCCAAGGTGGGCGTGGGCGCCGTGCCCGGCTCGAGCTTCTTCCGCGAGCCCGTCAACCATCTGATTCGTTTCCACTTTGCCAAACGAGACGAGACGCTTAACGCGGCACTGGAGAACCTCAAGTCTCTGCGTGATAAAATCGAACCGCGCGGGTAAGGACGGTCAGTAACCAAAGGCACTAAAGAAACCTCGTGAACCCGTTGGGCCACGATGTTTCTTTTTATAGCGACCTCATTTATTTTTTTGAGCGCTATACTTTAGTCACGGAGCAACTCGTCCCAGAGAGGAATACTATGGCAGAGCAGCTTATCGGAGCGCTCGAGGCCGGCGGCACCAAGATGGTCTGCGCCACGGGCTATGCAGACGGTATGGTCCTGGAGTGCGAGCAGATCGCGACCACGACCCCGCAGGAGACCGTCGAGGCCGTCAACGCATGGTTTGCGAACAAGGGCATCGCCGCGCTGGGCATCGGCGCCTTTGGCCCCACCGCAGTCAACCCCGCCTCGCCCCAATACGGCAAGATCCTGGAGACGCCCAAAACGGCATGGCGCTACTTTGACCTGCTGGGCACCATCCAAAACGAGCTCAATATTCCCTGCGGCTACGACACCGACGTCAACGTCGCCTGCCTGGGCGAGGTCACCTTTGGTTGCGCCCAGGGCCTCACGGACGTGGTGTATCTGACCATCGGTACCGGCGTGGGCGCTGGCGTGCTCTCGGGCGGTAAGCTCGTGCACGGCATGATGCATCCCGAGGCCGGTCACATCCTGATCACGCGCGACCCGCGCGACACCATTGGCGAGCACAGCGCCTGCCCCTTCCACGACAACTGCCTCGAGGGCCTCATCGCCGGCCCCGGCGTTAAAAGGCGCTGGGATGGCAAGAGCGCCGGAGACATGGCCGATGACCCGGAGGCCATGGATCTGCTCGCCGGCTATCTGGCGCAGGCGCTCATGACCTACATCCTGTGCTATGCGCCGCAGAAGATCGTCATCGGCGGCGGCGTGGCCGACCACACCCCCATCGTGCCGCTCGCGCGCAAGAAGTGCGCCGAGATGCTCAACGGCTATATCGTCACGCCCGAGATGGCCGACATTGATAGTTATATCGTCAACAACAGCCTCGAGGGCAAACAGGGCATTAAGGGCTGCTTGGCCCTGGGCGCTCAGGCGCTTCAGTAGCAGACGCACCCACAGGGCGTGGCGCGCCCGGCAAATCCGACCTACGGAACGACGCCACCACGCCTCATATAAGCCCTCAAATAAAAAAGGCCGCCTAGGACCAAACAATACGTCCTAGGCGGCTTTTTTGGCGCGCATCAGCGGCCGTAAGAGATATCGGAGCACAACGCCCGTTGCCGCTCCACAGCAGTCGATCATCACATCGGTGATCATGCCGGCGCGTCCCGGTACAAAGAGCTGAATCGTCTCGTCGATCGAGGGAATCAGCAGCAGGAACACCGCCGTGGGCAGCAGCACGTCAAAGGTGCGCCGCCCCTCATAATCAAAGGCATGCGTTGCCAGGATGCCGAGCACCATATACTCGGTAAAATGCGCGCACTTGCGAACAACAAAGTTGGTCACCCATGCATATGGAAGTCCCACGCCGTGCAGGAAATCGCGGATAGCTTCCATGACCGTTAGGCTCAGCGAGCCCGACCCCGAGCCGGGAACCAGCGAATTGCCCCAGATCAAGAGCGCCATCAGGCAGGTCACGACCGCCCATTTTCGATTGATCTTAACCATGCAGAAGTTATGCCTCCGCGCGGAGCGGCGCGAAGCTGGCGGTACCGCCCTCGATAACGCTCAGATAGGCACGGCCCGTACGCTTGGCGGTTGAGGACTGCAGGCGCTCGATCTCTTCCTCGAGGATCTGATTGACGCGCTCGTGACGACGATTTTCCATAATGCCGGCGGCAATAGCCTCGGCTCGCTCGATGCCCTCGCGCGAGATACGGGCGGTATCCTCGGGGAACACAGCGCTGTGACGGCCGACATAGGCGGGGGCAGCAGGCTGAGGGGCAGCGCCGGGAGCGGGAGCTGCAACAGGAGCAGGCTCGTCAATCTCATCCAGAATCGCGGTGGCGGCGGCCCACATGTCCTCGTGGCCCGAGTAATCGGCCATGGGGACATCAACCTCAAGCGAGGCATCCGGAAGGTCGCCGGTGTCGATGCGATCTTGGGCATCAATCGTTGCGGTGATGGCTGCAGGCTCATCGAGGTCATCGAGATCGATGTCCGCGACACCGGAGATGATAGGCATGCTGGCGAGGTTTGCGTTGTACGGCGCAGCCTCGGCCGCCTGCTGCCGGGCAGGAGCGCCCCAAAGCGAGCTTTCGGCGGCGCGGCGGGCGGCAACGGCCTCCTCGTCCGCGGCCATGGCTTCATCAACGTACGAATTGTCGGCAGAAGCGTTCGCGTCCGCCGAGGTAGCGCTGCAGGCGTTATTGGCTGCCGCGTTGGCAACGAGTGCCACGAAAGCCGCCGTGCTGCCCGCAGGGGCGGCCTGGGAGCCAGACACGGCGCGTGCCGCGGCGGCGATGTCGTCGCGATTGAAGGAGCCGGACTGCCCGCCGTTGGTGAGCTCGTCGATGGCGACTTGATAGACGTCGCGCGAGTGTGCAGGGTCGCAGCTAACCGGCGAATCGTCGTCGAGCATGCTGTCGATCATGGACCAAGCCTCGGCCTCGTCCATAGCATCTGCGGCTCGAGCGATGGTAGGGACACCATCGTCGGCATGACGGCGTTGGAACGCACCAGTCAGGCCGGAAAGGAATGCCGAGGTAGACTGCTCCGACTGAGCCTGAAAAGCAGAAGCCGCAGCGTATGGAGTCGCATCCTGCTGCTGAGCTGGAATCGAGGCGGTCTTGAACTCGCTTTGATGCTGATTGAGATTGGCGGCACCGCCCATGGCATCGGGCTGGAACAGACGCTCTTCACGCTGCGCACGATACTCGGAGATACCCAGCGAGGCGGCATAGATACCCACGCCCGCCACCGCGCCCACGGCGAAGGGAACCGCACCCGCCACGACCGTCTCGTTCACCGACGAAAACGGCAGCGTCGCGGCATACATAACCACGGGAGCGGCAAGGCCGATCCCGCACGAAAGTCCGGCAAGGACTGCTCGTTGTGTTGCATCAGAAGAAGCCATGAGCTCTCCCCATCTTCCAGCACCCAAATCGCATCATTCAGTTGGCTGCGCGAGAGAAGATGAAGCGGGGCTATGCCCCAAAGCAACGGTATATGGTTCGTTTCATCTGCGTTTTCCGTCGCGAAGCTTAAAAGCTATTATGCGAAACCGCCCTGCCGATTGCAAGCGACGATGTCGGATTGAAACGGGAAACCTGCTGCTCGTCGGTCTTACGGTCAAAAATAAGCGCGGAGCGGCGCTATAGAAAAGGGCCGAGGCTCAAAGCCCCGACCCTTTATCGCATTGATGACTATCGCTGCGTGTGGATGACAACCTAGAACGTCTGCTCGTAGTCGCTGTGTTTTTTGGCCGAACGCACCAGGAACTCCTGGTTGGTGTTGGTGCCCTTAAGACCCTTGATAAACGATGCGGCCGCGCGCTCGGTGTTGTTCATGCCGGCAAGAATGCGACGCAGACCAAAGACAAACGGACGCATCTGCTCGTCGACCAACAGATCCTCGTTACGCGTACCGGAGGCAACGGGGTCGATAGCCGGGAAGATGCGGCGGTCGGCCAGGTCGCGGTCGAGCTTAAGCTCCATGTTGCCGGTGCCCTTGAACTCCTCGAAAATGACCTCGTCCATCTTGGAACCGGTGTCGATGAGGGCAGAGGCCAGGATGGTGAGCGAGCCGCCGTTCTCGATATTGCGGGCTGCACCCAGGAAGCGCTTGGGCGGATACAATGCCGCCGAATCGACGCCGCCCGAAAGGATGCGGCCTGAGGCGGGCGCCGCCAAGTTGTAGGCGCGGGCGAGGCGCGTGATGGAGTCGAGCACCACCACGACGTCGCCACCCAGCTCTACGATGCGCTTGGCGCGCTCGATGACGAGCTCTGCCACGCGGGTGTGGTTGTCGGCAGGCATATCGAAGGTCGACGCCACAACCTCGCCCTTGATGGAACGCTGCATATCGGTGACCTCTTCGGGGCGCTCGTCGACGAGCAGGCAGATGAGGTGCACCTCGGGGTTGTTAATCGAGATAGACTGGCAGATCTTCTTGAGGATCGTGGTCTTGCCGGCCTTGGGCGGGGACACGATCAGGCCGCGCTGGCCCTTGCCGATCGGTGACACGATGTCGATGGCGCGGCCGGTAATAGAGTCCTTGCCGTGCTCCATGCGCAGCGGCTCGTTGGGATAGACCGGGGTGAGGTCGCCGAACTTGGGACGGTTGCGAATCTGCTCGGGGTCCAGACCGTTGACGGTCGTGATTTTGGCGAGGCCGGCGCGCTTGTCGCCGCCGCGCGAAGGACGCAGCGAGCCCTCGATGACGTCGCCCGTGCGCAGGCGCGCGGAGCGGATGAGGTAGGCGGGCACGAAGGCGTCGTCGTTGGACTTCATGTAGCCATGGGCGTGGATGATGCCGGAGCTGTCCGGGCGAATCTGCAGAATGCCCTTGATGTCGCGGAAGCCCTCGGCCTTCGCAGCGGTGACGTAGATTTCCTCGACGAGCTCGGCCTTCTTCTTGCCGGTCGTCTCGATCTCGAACTCCTTAGCCTTCTCGCGCAGCTCAGCGACCTTCATGGCCGCGAGTTCCTCGCGCGAAAGCGTGGGCTCGGTGGGAGCGGCATTACGCTCCTTGTTGCGCTGTTTGCGATCGCGCTGGCGGTTGCGACGGTCGTTGTTGCGGTCGTCCTTACGCTCGTTGCGCTCGTCGTTGCGCTTGTGCTGGCGACGGTTGGGACGAGTGCCGTCTTCGCCCTCAGCGGGGGCGGCACCATCGGTTGCGGCGGTGCCAACATTGGCCGCGGCGGCGTCATTGGCCTCGGCGCCAGAATCAACCTGCGCTTCGACATCCTGCTGCTCGGACGCCTTGGCCTTAACGGACTTCTTACGACCGCGCTTGGGCTTCTCGGACGCAGGCTGTTCGACGTCCTGGGCCTTGGCGACATCAGTCGACGCATCGGCGGTCGTCTCGGCAGAATCCTCGGACGCACCCTTCTTGGCAGCCTTGGCCTTGGACGTGCGCTTAGCAGCAGTACGACGGCTGCGACCGGGACGGACGTCGGCGGGCTCGGCATCGGCGGGAGCGGCCTCGGAAGTCGTAGCATCCTGGACGGGTGCATCGGCAGCGGTTGCAGACTCGGCGGTCGCCGCAGCATCCCGAGCGGCGGCGGCTGCTGCTGCGGCCTTCTCTGCCTCGACAAAGGCCTTGGGCTTGCGACCGCGACGGTGCGGGCGCAAAGCCGGATCGACAACGGGAACTTCGTTGGCCTCGACAGGCGCAGCGGGCTCAACAGGCAATGTGCCCTCCCCTGCCGCGGAACGGACCGAAGCCTCAGTGAGCTCGGGGGCTACCTGTTCCGCAACTTGCTCGGCCTTAGCAGCCGTGCGGCGGCGTGTGCGCGGTGCCGGCTTCTCGGTCGGCAGGTCGGCGGCAGGGGTCTCGATGGCGGCAGGCGTCTCGGGCACAGACGGAGCTGCAAGCTCGGTCAGAGCCGCGGCCTCGCGCTCGGCAGCACGACGGCGGGCGCGCACCACCTGAGCCTCGCTAATCTGCGCCAACGCACGTGCCTGCGCGACCTCATCGGAAATCGGCGCCGAGGAGTCAGCTGCAACGGTGCGCTTGGCGCGCGTCGTGCGCGTGGTACGGCGCTTGGGCTTGGTGACCTCCTCGCCGTCAGCGGCAGGCTTGGCCGTGCGGCGCGCGAGCTTGGGCTTTGCCGGAGCAGCCTCCTCACCAGTTGCAGGCGCAGGCGTCGAAGCAGCCTTAGGCGTCTCGGGAGCCGAGGCTTGCGCGGGCGCCGCGACCTGGTCCGACGCAACCGGTGCAGCGGGAGCGGCCTGCGTCGTCGTTATTTCGTTTTCTTGCTGTTGATCAGACACAGTGTTTGCTCAACTTTCTTTTCAAGCCCTGTGATCACATGCTCCCTGCATAAACCTTCAGGGCGGCTAAACAGTCTAGTTCCGTTCAAAACGACGGACATCATTGATCTGTATCGAGATGATTGCGTCAACTACGCAGCGTTAGTGTAACACAACCGCCGCCACCTGCAACTTAGTCATTGGGGACGTTCTTAAACGACTAGTCAAAAGGGACACTCTTTGTTTGCCACCCACAAATCTGACTGCCTCCGCCAAAACTATGGCGGTTTACTACGATGAATCGCTCAACCGCGACCACTCCGAAACTTGTTGAACTAAAACCGCAGGTAGATGCCTTGCACTTTTTAGCAAAAAGCCGGCGTGGTTAGAATTCCTCAATTCATCGTAGTAAACCGGCATAGTTTCGTATTTCTAGCAGCTCCAAATTCATCAATACGTCGGCGTTTGCGAAAAAAGCCCGACCTCCGTGGGAGATCGGGCTTATAGGCCTCAGTTAAACCAAACCTACACGGTCAAATGACCCGCAGGTTACATCTGCTCGGGCGCGGAAACGCCAACGAGGGTGAGCACCAGGGCGAGCGTCACGCGGACGGCATCGCAAGCGGCCAGACGGGCACGCGAAAGCTCGGGGTCGACGGGACGGCCCTCGCTCGGCAGCACCTGGCAGGCAGCGTAGAAGCTGTGGAAGTCACCGGCGAGTTCCTCGGCAAAGTGGGTCAGACGGAACGGGGCGCGATCGCGAGCACAGCTGGCGATCAGGTCGGTGAGCTCGTTGAGCTTGCGCGAAAGGGCGAGCTCGGTCGGGTCGGTCAGCAGCGAGTAATCGACGTTCTCACCGATGGCCTTGGCGGCAACGGCCTTCATGCCCATCTCGTCGGCCTGCTCGGCGGTAACGTCGGCGGCACGGCGCAGGATGGAGCACACGCGGGCGTGAGCATACTGCACGTAATAGACCGGGTTGGAGTTGTCGCGCTTCTTAACGGCCTCGATGTCGAAGTCGACCATCTGGTTGGAGCTCTTGGAGATGAGCGTGTAGCGAGCGGCATCGGAGCCAACCTCGTCGACGAGCTCCTGAAGGGTCACCATGGTGCCCTTGCGCTTGGACATACGGACGGGCTTGCCGTTACGCAGCAGGTTGACGAGCTGGCCCAGTAGAACCTCGAACTTGCCGGGGTAACCCAGAGCGTCGCAGACGCAGCGGACGCGCTCGATGTAACCGTGGTGGTCGGCGCCCCAGATGTCGATGACGTGGTCGACGCGCTGGAACTTATCCCAGTGATAGGCGACGTCGGAGGCGAAGTAGGTGTACTCGCCGTCGGACTTGATCAGGACGCGGTCCTTGTCGTCGCCCAGATCGGTGGAGCGGAACCACAGGGCGCCGTCCTTGGTGTAGAGGTAGCCCATCTTGTCGAGCTTCTCAAAAGCGCGGTCGACGGCGGAGGTGCCGGCGGTCTCGCCCTCGGTGTCCTTCACATACAGCGAGCGCTCGGAGTACCAACGGTCAAAGTCGCAGTTGACGGCGTGGCAGAGGTCGCGCATGTTGTCGACCATCTTCACGTAGCCGCGCTCACGGAAGCTCTCCATACGCTCCTGCGGATCGGCGTCGACCCACTTGTCGCCGTCGGTGCGCCAGAACTCGGCGGCCTCGTCGATGATGTAGTCGCCGCCGTAAGAGTCCTTGCCCAAGGTCTCGGCAAAGTTGTCCTGATACGGATGGGTCTCGGGGTGCTCGTCGTTCTCGTCGGCAACAAAGGCGTCACGGTCGGCGATCAGCAGCTTGTGAGCCTCGTCGATATCAACGCCCTGCTTGGCGATGATGTCGGCAAGCTGCATATAGCGCGTGCTGATGGAGTTGCCGAAGGTGTTCATCTGAGAGCCGTGGTCATTGATGTAGAACTCACGCTGGATGTCGTAACCGGCGTGGTCCATGACGCGGCAAAGGGAGTCGCCCAGAGCGGCCCAGCGGCCGTGACCAATGTGCATGGGGCCGACGGGGTTGGCGGAAACGAACTCGACCTGGGTCTTCAGGCCACCACCGACGTTGGACTTAGCGAAGTCCATGCCCTTCTCGCGAGCCTCGCCAAAGATGGCATTCTTGACGGCAACGGAGAGGTAGAAGTTGATGAAACCGGGGCCTGCGATCTCAACCTTCTCGATCGCGGGATCCTCGGGCATATGGGCAACGATGGCCTCGGCGATCTTGCGCGGGGCGCAGTGGGCCAGCTTGGCGGACTTCAGGGCCATGGTAGAGGTCCACTCGCCATGAGAAGTGTCAGCCGGTCGCTCGATAGCGCAATCGTCAAGTTCAAATGCGGAAAGGTCGCCGGCCTCCTGGGCCGCAGCAAGCGCAGCGCGTACCAGCTCTTCAATCTTCTCGGGCATAGATCCTCCTTGTGTTAAAGCCCCCGAGCTCTTGGTCACTCGTAGGGCAAAAGCCAGAGTTTGTAGCACTCTATCACAAGCGAGGGGCACTGTCGCAGGGTAAAGCCAATCGAAATTGCATATGCACAAATTTGACTACAGCTTGTATGGAGTCACTCAAAGATACCGGTCTGCCTGCAGATTATGCACGCGTTGAAAATGCATAAAGGTGTGAATGAGCTGTGTCTTTTATCGAATACTCTTACCTATCAGAGTTGTGTGCTTTTCCTGCATAAAGCGAGGATTTGCGCACGTCAGCGTGTTATTCTAGACATACGTAAATTCGTATAAGTTGGAGGTAGCATGTTCTCAATCGGTCAACACGTCATTCATCCGGGTCAGGGAGTCTGCACCGTCGTCGGTTTTAGGGACGACACGCCGCAGCCCATGTTGTTGCTCGAGGCCAAGCAAGGGCATGCGCAGACAATCCTTATGTACCCCGTGGCGCAGGCCGACCGTCTGCATGCCGCCATCTCTCAGCAAGATGCCGAGCATCTGCTGAGCCACTATGACGAGCTGGAGTGCGACACCTTTACCGAGCGCAACAGCTCGCTTGAAGAGACACACTTTAAGCAGCAGCTCAAGCTGGGCGCGCCCGAGACGGTCCGCGTGGCAAAGACCATGATGCACCGCATTCGCCAGGCCGAGGAAGCCGATAAAAAGCCCAGCTCTTACTATATGCGTGTACTCAAGGAAGCCAAGCGCCGCTCCATCGAGGAGTTCGCCGTGGCATTGGGCGTCACCGAGGAGGCCGCCGAAGCCCGCCTAGCCCAAGCCGCCCTCAACTAACCCATCCGCGCCAAAAACCACCACAAAGGGGACAGGCACCTTTGTGGTGGTTTTTTCGTTCTAGTCGTTCTAGTAGTATTCATTCTTAGCGATACCTGCGAGCACAAGGAGTCTTTTATGGCAGAGCCACTTTCCGCCGGAATCACCCGCGACCGTGCGTTCGAATTGCTCAACGAGCACAATAAGGACCCGTTCCACATCACCCACGGCGAAACGGTCGAGGGCACCATGCGCTACTTTGCGCGCGAGTTCGACCCCGAGAACGAGGAGTTTTGGGGCATCGTCGGTCTGCTGCACGACCTAGATTGGGAGGAGCATGAGGACGACCCCATGAACCACACCATCTATGCGGCCGAGATCCTTGAAGGCGAGGGCGCCTCTCCCGATCTCATTCGCGCCATTCAGACGCACACGTCGGACTTCAACACCTCGCTGCCCAAGCCCGAGCTGCAGATGGAAAAGATCCTGTTTGCCTGCGACGAGCTCACCGGCTTGATCGGTGCTGCCGTCATCATGCGTCCGAGTAAGAGCGTCATGGACTTTACGACCAAGTCGCTCAAGAAAAAGTTCAAGGACAAGCGCTTTGCCGCCGGCTGCTCGCGCGACGTGATTACGCAGGGTGCCGAGATGCTGGGCTGGGAGCTCCCCGAGCTCTTCGACCGTACCATCGCGGCCATGCAGTCCTTCGCCCCCGACCGCGACACCTTTCAGGCTTAATTCCAAAACCACCACAAAGGTGCCTGTGAACTGCCTCCCATTTCTTGGACATCGGGAAAT